>JANREK010000019.1:0-1991 GCA_030726065.1 Sediminibacterium sp.
ATCCTGCAATTTTATATGCAGCTTCATTGGTAGGGGTTACTGCGATATATAGTGTGGGTGGGGCGCAAGCAATTGCAGCCATGGCATATGGTACAGCGACAATACCAAAAGTCCATAAAATATTTGGACCAGGTAATCAGTATGTGACTGCAGCAAAACAGTTGGTGCAACAAAATGGTATTGCCATAGATATGCCAGCAGGGCCAAGTGAGGTATGTGTATGGGCAGATGAAAATGCAATACCCTCATTTGTTGCAGCGGATTTATTATCACAAGCGGAGCACGGTCCAGATAGTCAGGTAATTTTAGTCGCTAATAATAAAGCAATTGTTTCCGCGATACAACTTGAAATAGATTTACAGTTGAGTGCACTTCCTAGGAAGGATTTCGCAACAAAAGCATTAGCAAATTCAAAAGCAATCATTTTGAGTAACCAAGATCAGGCGATTGATTTAATAAATGCGTATGCACCAGAACATTTAATTTTATCCGTAGATAATGCATTGCAAATTGCGGATAAAATTATTAATGCGGGTTCGGTATTTATTGGCAATTATTCACCAGAATCTGTGGGAGATTATGCAAGTGGCACTAATCATACATTACCAACCAATGGGTATGCAAAAGCCTATAGCGGCGTAAGCTTAGATAGCTTTGTAAAAAAAATAACGTTTCAGCAATTAACGGAGTGGGGATTAATGAATATAGCACCTACCGTAATTGAAATGGCGGAGGCAGAAGGGTTACAAGCGCATAGCAATGCAGTATCGGTTAGACTCAATTTGATAAAATCAAAATTATAAATAATGAATTTTGACATTAAAAAAATCGTAAGGCCCAATATTGAAACATTAAAGGCTTATTCATCTGCGAAGGATGAGTATACAGGGGAAGCCAATGTTTTATTAGATGCGAATGAAAATAGTTTGGGTTCACCCACCACAAAATGGTATAACAGGTACCCAGATCCTTATCAAAAAGCAGTAAAGGAAAAGATTGCTTTTATCAAACAAATTCCTGCCTCGAAAATATTTTTAGGAAACGGAAGTGATGAGTGTATTGATATTTTGTTTCGTACTTTTTGCGAACCTGGAAAGGATAATATAATTATATGTCCTCCGACGTATCCGATGTATGAGGTAAATGCGAATATTAATAATATAGAAATTAAATCTGCACCCTTATTGCCGGATTATCAATTAAATGTCGCGCACATAGAACAATTAGTGAATGAGCTTACTAAAATAATTTGGATTTGTTCCCCCAATAATCCTACAGGAAATTCATTGGATCGGATTGATATTGAAACTATATTAAATCATTTTAATGGTTTGGTGGTGGTGGACGAAGCCTATATTAATTTTTCAAAGCAAAAATCATTCAGTGCCTCGCTTATTGATTATCCCAATTTAGTGGTTTTGCAAACCTTGAGTAAAGCATGGGGCTTGGCGGGTTTGCGATTAGGTATGTGTTTTGCTAGTGAAGCTATTATTGGCTATATGAATAAAGTAAAAGCACCCTATAATATAAATATAGTAACCCAGGAATTGGCTTTACAAGCATTGGAAGAAGTGGGACAGGTAAATGATATGATTCAGCACTTGGTGGATATGCGTATCGCTTTAGCGGAAGTAATTCAAAGTATGCCCTATGTTGAAAAGGTATATCCATCTGACACCAATTTCTTATTGGTTAAAATACCCAAAGCCAGCGAGTTGTATCGTTATTTGTTAACACAAGGAATTGTAGTCCGAGATAGGTCTAGTCTTGAAAATTGTTCAGATAGTTTAAGGATTACCGTAGGAACAGAGCAGGAAAATACAAAGTTGGTGGATGCGATGGCGAATTGGATCAATTTGACATTTACATTAGACTAGATATCCTATTATTTTATTAAATTACACAATCATTTTATAATTAAAAATGGATCATATGAAAAAAGGAATTTATCTTTTATTATTATCAATCAGCATTCATTTTTTAGCGAATGC
>JANREK010000019.1:2091-3925 GCA_030726065.1 Sediminibacterium sp.
GGGATGATGCCATGTCCTATTTTGGATTCAGCGGGTGGAATATGGAAATTTGATGCTAGCAAGGAGAATCAAACTTATGTTGATGGGAAAAGATATGCTACTGGTTTAAGAAATGTTATCGGACTAGATTGGAATCCACAAGCCAATAAATTATATGTAGCACAACATGGACGTGATCAATTAAATACTTTTTTTCCAAGCTTATATACAGATGCGCAAAACGCAGAGTTACCAGCGGAAACTTTTTATGAGATAAATGAGGGTGATAATGCGGGATGGCCCTATGTTTATTATGATAATTTCCAACATAAAAAAATAGTTTCTCCTGAATATGGCGGAGATGGTAAAAAAGAAGGCGCGAGTGATATTAAAAATCCAGCAGTCGCTTTTCCAGCACACATGGCACCTATGGGCGTATTATTTTACACAGGCAATCAATTTCCTGCAAAATATAAGAATGGGGCATTTATCACTTTCCATGGTTCATGGAATAGAGCGCCATTGCCTCAGGAAGGATTTTTTGTTGCTTTTGTTCCTTTTAAAAATGGCAAAGCAACAGGGGAGTGGGAAATTTTTGCCAATGGATTTGCAGGGACGATCGATGGTGCAAAAATTACCAGCACGCGCAGCGCTAAGGCGAGACCTTGCGGTTTAGCACAAGGACCTGATGGATCTATTTATGTTAGTGATGATACGAAGGGATCTATTTTTAAAATTTCTTATCAAAAATAATTTTCTAAATATTTTATTTGTATATGGGTAATAGTAAAATTCGATGTTTTCTTTTTGGAGCAATAATTATGTTGTTATTTGTTTCAATTAAAACACAGGCACAAAATTTAGAAAACGGAAAAAAAATATATCAGACCAAATGTTTGGTTTGTCATCAATCGGATGGGGGTGGCGTTCCAAATATGAATGCACCCTTGGATGGGGCAAGCAATGTAGTTGGTAATGATATTGCCAGGTTGGTGAAAATTATAAAAAATGGCTTTAATGAAAGGGTGGAGCTAGATGGGTTATATTATAGTAATTCAATGACGGCGAATCCTGATTTGACACCTGCACAAATTAGCGATGTGTTAAGTTATATTAGAACGAGTTGGAGTAATAAAGCCACAAAAGTAACCACCTTTCAAGTACAACAAGCAATTAAAGGGAATCAAAAAACAAGTGCAAAGTAGTGAATCACTTTGCCCGTTAAATTTTAAATTATGCGTCCTATATTATTTATTGATCGAGATGGTGTTATACTGGAAGAACCAAAAACCGATTTTCAAATCGATCATATTGACAAAACAAGTTTTGTTCCTGGGGCAATCACTAATTTGAATAAAATTGCTACTGAGTTAGGATTTTATAAGGTGATGGTAACCAATCAAGATGGCTTAGGGACTGATGCATATCCAACGAATCAATTTGAACCTTTTCAGCAATTAATGATACGCACATTAGCAGCGGAAAATTTTGTTTTTGATGAGATAAAAGTAGACACTTCTTTTGCCAAGGATAATTTACCAACGCGTAAGCCTGGGATTGGCCTTGTTCAGCATTTGATGAATAATGAAAATTTTGATATTGCAAATTCATTTGTCATTGGGGACAGATGGAGTGATATACAATTAGCAAAAAATATGGGTTGCAAGGCGATTTATTTTAAATCGGGCAATCATGAACTCACCCCTGAACAAGCTACCGCATATAAAACTACGATTGTATTGGAAACCACTAGTTGGTCAGCCATCTATTCTTTTTTAAAGTTAGGGTTACGAAAAGTGCAACATGAAAGAAATACGAAGGAAACTAAAATTAGTATTTCATTAAATATGGATGG
>JANREK010000019.1:4025-5234 GCA_030726065.1 Sediminibacterium sp.
GAAAATGAGCATCATAAAATTGAAGCCATATTTAAAGCATTTGCTAAGGCCATTAAAATGGCAGTGCATCGCAATCCAGCCAGTGACCAGTTGCCGAGTACCAAAGGAGTTTTGTAAGGACAGTCAGCTGATCCCTGACTAACAATTGATAGGTTAAGGCTTACTTTTTTTGGATTTATAAAGGCATTTTCCTTAAATTTGCAATAAGATGATAAAAACAAACAATATATGGTGGTGGCATACAAAATCCGTTAGGGTATTGTAGTGACATAACTATATTGTCAAATTATACATAAACCCTAACAGCAATGTTGGGGTTTATTTTTTTAATTAATGACCAAAGGAAAAAATGAAAAAAATTGTAATACAAACGGAAGTAACAAAAATGTTAGCCGATACTTTTACGCCGGTAGGTATTTACCTGCGGTTAAGGGATCGTTTTCGTGATACCATTTTATTAGAAAGTACCGATTCGCATGCTTCAGAAAATAGCTATTCTTTTATTGGCGTAAATGCGATTGGGGGGATTGAGATTTCATCTTTAAATCAGATTGAATATAAATATCCGAATCAAGAGCCTGAAAAAGAAACCATCCATCATGTGCATGATGCGCCTGATCGCATTTGGTCCTATATGCAACAATATGAAATGAAAGCGGCCAATTTGAAAGAAGCATCCTTTGGTCAAGGATTATATGGGTATACCACTTATGATGCCATTCCATTTTTTGATTCTATTCAATTTAAAAAGGATGCAGCTATTATTCCTTTAATGCGTTATCGATTATATCAATATGTGATTGCGTTTAATCATTTTAAAGATGAAATATTCATTTGTGAAAATAAAATAGATGGGATTGATTCCGAATACAACGCTTTGCTGTCTTTTATTAAAAGTAAGGATGTCCCGCAATATCCTTTTTTCATTAAAGGTGCAGAAAGGGTCAACCAAACGGATGATGAGTTTATCAAAGTAGTGAAGCAAGGAATTCAACATTGCATGAGAGGGGATGTATTCCAAATTGTATTAAGTCGCAGATTTCAACAATCCTTTCAGGGAGATGAGTTTAATGTGTATCGCACTTTGCGGAATATTAACCCTTCGCCGTATTTGTTCTTTTTTGATTACGGGGATTATAAATTGATGGGGTCTTCACCGGAAGCGCAAATTATTATTAAAAATGGCAAAGCGGTGGTGCATCCAATCGC
>JANREK010000020.1:0-2749 GCA_030726065.1 Sediminibacterium sp.
GTTCGTTCTCGTGGTGTGATTGAAAAATGTTCTTTCTGCGTACAACGTTTACAAGCAGCTAAGTTAGATGCGAAAAAAGATTCTCGTCCAATGGTGGATGCTGATGTGAAAGTTGCTTGCCAACAATCATGTCCTACAAACGCCATCAACTTTGGTAATGCAAATGATAAACATAGTGCAATTTCAAAAGTTCGTGTTGATAATCCGAATCGTCAGTTTTATGTGTTAGAGCAATTACACGTATTACCTAATGTTACTTACTTAGCTAAAGTAAGAAACATTGATGAGGTTGGTGAGGAGCATGCAGCAGCAGGTCATGAAGCTAAAGCGGAACACAAAACCGAAGCAGCGCATGAAACAAAAGCAGCACATAAAACCGAAGCGGCTCATTAATAATAAAATAGAGTTTAAAAAATTAGAAATAGTTAAAGATGCATATTAAATACGAATCACAGTTGCGCGAACCATTGGTATATGGTGAGAAAAATTTTCACCAAGTTACTGAGGATATTTTGCGCCCTATTGAAGTGAAACCATCTCGTTTATGGTACATTGGCTTTTTTATTGCTGTAACACTTTTATTATTTGGGGTGTATAGCTTATATCGTGAGGTAACTTATGGTATTGGTCAGTGGAACTTGAACAAAACAATTGGATGGGGTTGGGATATTACCAACTTCGTTTGGTGGGTGGGTATTGGTCACGCGGGTACTTTGATTTCGGCTGTATTATTATTATTCCGTCAAGGTTGGAGAACTGGGGTGAATCGTGCTGCTGAAGCGATGACCATTTTCGCCGTTATGTGCGCAGGTCAATTTCCGATATTCCACATGGGTCGTGTTTGGTTAGCGTTTTTCATTTTGCCTTATCCTAACTCTCGTGGTCCATTATGGGTGAATTTTAATTCACCATTATTATGGGACGTATTTGCAATCTCTACTTATTTTACTGTTTCCTTATTATTCTGGTATTCTGGTTTGTTACCCGATTTAGCTACGGTGCGTGATCGTGCGTTTACAAAATTGAGAAAAAAATTATATGGTATTGCTGCATTTGGTTGGACAGGTTCTACCAAGCATTGGCAACGACATGAAAGTTTATCTTTGGTATTGGCTGGTTTATCTACACCACTGGTATTATCGGTACACACGATTGTATCTTTTGACTTTGCGACTTCAGTAATTCCAGGTTGGCATACGACTATCTTCCCTCCTTACTTTGTGGCGGGTGCGATTTTCTCTGGCTTCGCCATGGTACAATCTTTATTGATTGTTGTACGTAAAGTTTTCGGATTAACGGATTACATTACTATTGGTCACATCGACTTAATGAATAAAGTAATTGTACTTACAGGATCTATTGTAGGTATCGCTTACTTAACTGAATTATTTATGGGCTGGTACTCTCAAAATAAATATGAGGGATACACTTTCTGGTATAGCCGTGCTTATTTATTTAGCCCTTACGGTTGGAGCTATTGGGGTATGATGGCTTGTAACGTATTATCTCCTCAAATTTTCTGGTCAAGAAAAATGAGAAGAAACGTATTTGTTACTTTCTTCATGAGCATCATCGTTAATATTGGTATGTGGTTTGAGCGTTTTGTAATTATTGTTACTTCATTGTATCGTGATTACTTACCATCCAGCTGGTCCGTATATTATAGTCCTAGTATTTGGGAGATTGGTTTTTACATGGGTACGTTTGGATTATTCTTTACTTGCTTCTTCTTGTTCGCTAAATATTTCCCAGTAATCGCGGTTGCTGAAATTAAATACGTGTTAAAGAGAAGTGGTGAATCATACAAACCTGAATTTGAAAAATTGGAAGCGCAGCCGTTGGATAAATTTATTCACGACAATACGCATGCACATTAATTAAATATCGATTAAGAAAAAGATTATGGCACAAAAGAAATTTGTAGTTGGCTGTTTTGATGAAGAAAAGGTTTTATTTCCTGCAGTAAAGCAAGTGCGTGCTGCTGGGTATAAAATTAAAGATGTGTATACACCCTTTGCGGTGCATGGTTTAGACCACGCCTTGGGTATGCGCGAAACTAGCTTACACACCGCAGGTTTTATTTATGGTATCACAGGTACCACTACTGCGATTAGTGCAATCAGTTGGATTTTCACCAAAGATTGGCCTTTGAATATTGGTGGTAAACCACATTTTGCTTTACCAGCTTGGGTACCGATTATATTTGAGTTAACGGTATTATTTGCAGCGGTAGGTATGGTGATGACTTTTTGTTATTTATGTCAATTAGCACCTGGTGTTAAAAAACATCATTTTCATAAGCGTGCTACGGATGATTTATTTGTAATGGTGATTGAGTGTACCGATAAAACAAATACCGACGACTTGAAAGCTTTGTTAAGTTCCAACGGCGCTATTGAAACAGATGTTCAAGTTGCAGAAGAAGGATGGTGGTTTGGTACTTATGATAAAGAGGATAATTTATACAACGAAAAACAACTTGCATAAAAATTGCTCTTGAAACAAGCGCTAAAAACTAGAACATTTTAAAAGAACTCGAATGAATAAATTTTTTATAATATTATCTTTAGCTACAGTAGTTGTTTTAACTAGCTGTAACGATATTAAGCGTACCCCAGGTAAAATTTATATGCCAGATATGGCCTATAGCCGCGCCTATGAAACTTACGCAGATCATAGCAACTTGGCTAGCAAAGGAATTAATTATGATAACCGTCCTGTAGCAGGTACCGTTGCACGTGGTAAGGAA
>JANREK010000020.1:2849-5135 GCA_030726065.1 Sediminibacterium sp.
GTTGCGTACGGAAAAAACTTGATGGGTTCTTATGCATCACAATTAAGCAGACATCAACGCTGGATGATTATTAAATATATTAAGAATAAACAAACGAAGTAAGATGGCATCTATTAAAGAGCAATTTGAAATTCCTGGTACACTTAAAACATGGTCTTATGCTTTAATAGGCATAGGTGGTGCTGCATTATTATATGGCATGTTTACCAAAGGATTTAGTTCAGACGAACACGAGCAAGTGCATTTTTGGGGAACCTTAATGTACAATACTATTTTTTGGACTTTAGTCACCAATGCTGCTATGTTCTTTTTGTGTTTCAGCACCATGGCGATGGCTGCTTGGATGCAATCATTTCGCAGAATTGCAGAAGCGATCTCTACTTTAGTGCCCATCTTTGGTGGTATCACTTTAATGGTATTATTATATGTAGTGCTTTCTCACAATCATCATATTTACCATTGGTTGGATGCAGAAGCAGTAGCGAAGGATCCTATCTTAAAAGGTAAAGCAGGTTTCTTGAATCCAACTTTTTTTGTGATTTGGACTACATTAACCATTGCGCTTTGGAGTTATTTTGGATATAGAATGCGTCAAATTAGTTTGGAAGCCGATGTGGCTCCAATGGATGCAGCCACTGCACATAAATATAATGTGCGTAGCATGGTGCGTTCAGGTTTCTTTTTAGTGTGGTTTGGATTGACAGTTGCAAGTACTGTTCCTTGGTTATGGTTAATGAGTATTGATGCACATTGGTATTCAACCATGTATAGCTGGTATACTTTTGCAAGTTCATTTGTGGCTGGTATGGCCTTGATTGCACTTTGGTTAATCTATATGAAAAATAAAGGGTACATGGAATTATCTACCAGCGAGCATTTGCATGACGTAGGTAAATTCATGTTTGCATTTTCTATCTTCTGGACGTATTTGTGGTTTTCACAATACATGCTTATTTGGTATGCGAATATTCCTGAGGAAACCATCTATTTTAAAAATAGAGTGCAAGGTGCTTATAAGCCAATTTTCTTCTTAAACTTATTTATCAATTTCCTTTGTCCTTTATTGATATTAATGAAACGCTCTGCGAAAAGAAACTTTACATTAGTTGCTTTCATGGCAGTGCTTATATTATTTGGTCACTGGATTGATTTTTATCAAATGGTGATGGGCAGTTTAATGAAGGAGCATGTTAGTTTAGGTTGGTTGGATTTTGGTATTCTAGCATTTTTTGTGGGTGTGATGATTTTGATGGTAGCGCGTTCATTGGCCAGCAAGCCGTTGATTGCAAAATACCATCCATTTTTAAAGGAAAGTATCCTTCACCAAGTTTAATAAATTATCGATTAAGAAAATATTAATACGACTATGACTTTATATTTATCTGTAGCAATTATCGTTCTCATCTTTGTGGTAATTTTCCAAATTGCCAAAGCGAGTGAGTATGTATCCATCTTAAAAGGTGAGGAAGCGAGCCGTCAACAAAACAACAAAATCAACGGATTTTTGATGGTTGCTTTTTTGGTATTGGGCTTTATTGGAATTTATGTTTGTAATGAATTCTATTATAGTAAAACCCAGATGGCACAAGGTGCTGCTAGTATCCAGGGACAAAAGGTAGACGAAATGCTTTTTGTTACCTTAATCATTACTGGTATCGTGTTTGTGATTACACAAGTATTATTATTTTGGTTTGCTTATAAATACCAAGAAGATACGAATCGCAAAGTTTTCTTTTTTGCACACAGTACTAAATTAGAATTAATCTGGACAGCAATTCCTGCGATTGCATTGACTGTATTAGTGGTGTTTGGTTTACGTAACTGGTTCTTCTTTACAGGCGAACCACCTAAAAACGCAATGGTGGTAGAAGTTACCGGAAAACAATTCGGTTGGATTTTCCGTTACGCTGGTAAGGATGCCATCTTCGGAAAAAAATATTACAAAAACATTGACCCTGCAACCAACTCAGTAGGTATTGTGTGGGATGATAAATATGCACAAGACGATATTTTAACAGAGCAAACTATGTATGTAGTTAAAGGAACACCTGTTAAATTAATCCTAGGATCAAGAGATGTTATTCATGATGTTGGATTAACGCATTTCCGTTTAAAGATGGACGCCGTTCCTGGTATCCCTACAACGATGTGGTTTACGCCCATATACACGACAAAGGAAATGCAAGAAAAAACGGACAATCCTAATTTCCAATATGAAATTAGTTGTGATCAAATGTGTGGAAACGGTCACTACTCTATGAAAGGAATTATTCAAGTAGTGGATCA
>JANREK010000021.1 GCA_030726065.1 Sediminibacterium sp.
GAAGTTTTTGGGGTGGAAGCTCTAATAATGGTGAAGATTATGGTATTGGTTGGTAAATAAAAAATAAAATGAAAATATTAATTGTTTCCCTTGTTGCTTTATTTTTTACGCTTAATGTTTTTGCACAAACAAAAACACCCTTTGTATTATATAATAGCAAAGGAAAAAAAGTAAGCTATAAAAAAATGATTCGTGTGTTGGCACAAAATGATATTGTGCTTTTTGGTGAATACCATAACAACGCCATCGCTCACTGGCTTCAATTAACTGTTACCAAAGATTTATTTGAAAAACGAAAATTAACGCTGGGTGCCGAAATGTTTGAACGTGACAATCAACAAGCATTAGATTATTATTTGCAAGGAAAAATAAATACAAAGGGGCTTGATTCATCTGCGCGTTTATGGAAAAATTATCCTACCGATTATGCGCCACTTGTAAATTTTGCTAAAGAAAATAATATCCCATTTACGGCTACCAATATTCCGCGCAAATATGCTTCGCTGGTTTCAAAAAAAGGATTTACGGGACTTGATAGTTTAACGGCGCAGGAAAAATCTTGGATGGCGCCATTACCTATGGCTTATGATCCAGAACTTCCGGGCTATAAAAACATGATTGCGATGATGGGTGGTCACGGTGGCGAAAACCTACCAAAAGCACAGGCAAGTAAGGACGCAACGATGGCACATTTTATACTAACCACACAGGGACCAGGGAGCTTATTTATCCATTACAACGGCTCATATCACTCCGAAAACTATGAGGGTATTGGCTGGTATTTAGCAAAAAACAATCCTTTGCTAAAAATCAAAACCATTACCACGGTAAGCCAAAAAAACATCCATAAGCTAGAACTTGAAAACCAAAATAAGGCCCATTATATTATTTGCGTAGATTACGATATGACCAATACATACTGATAATCAATAACTTAAGGATTTTAAAACAAATTGCGCATAAATACAGGGCGGCCTTTTAAAAACCTTGTTCTACATTTAATCAATGGTAACAAAATTGATC
>JANREK010000022.1:0-1967 GCA_030726065.1 Sediminibacterium sp.
CCTGCTTCACTCCTGCATGCCAAACAATTATTGCAAAGTCAATTAAGCAATTACAATTTTGCATCTAATAAACAAGCAACTACAATAAAATATATACTTGCAGGCAGTGCGGATAAAATTGCAAAAGAAGGTTATGCTATTACTATAGCTCCTAATGCAATAGTAGTTAAAGCAAAAAATATTCAAGGGGCTTTATTAGCCACAAACACTTTAGTGCAAATTCAATTGTTACAAAAAAATGCGCAGCAAATTCCTTGTGGTACCATTATAGATAGTCCAAGATTTGAATACCGTGGTATGCATATGGATGTGTCAAGAAATTTTTATCCCATTAGTTTTATAAAAAAGTATTTGGACATCATGGCTTTGTATAAGTTCAATACTTTTCATTGGCATTTAACCGACGGACCCGGTTGGCGATTACAAATAAATAGCTACCCTAAATTAACTTCGATGGCTGCATTTCGAACACATAATGATTGGAAAAGTTGGTGGAATAATGAACGAAAGTATTTATCCGAAGGGGACCCCAATGCCTATGGTGGTTATTACACACAGGAACAAGCCAAGGATATTGTGGCCTATGCAGGTGCACGCGGTATTACGGTGATTCCAGAAATTGAAATGCCTGGACATTCTGAGGAAGTATTAGCTGCTTACCCTGAACTTTCTTGCTCCGGTAAACCTTATGTGAATGATGTGTTTTGTGCAGGAAATGAAGCGAGTTTTGAATTTATTGAAAAAGTATTAACTGAAGTAATGGCCATCTTCCCTTCCAAATACATACATATTGGTGGGGACGAAGCGGGCAAAGGTGCTTGGAAAAAATGTCCCAAGTGTCAGCAAAGAATAAAAAATGAATCCTTAAAAAATGAGGATGAACTACAAAGTTATTTGGTGAAGCGAGTTGAAAAGTTTTTAAATAAAAACAATCGGAATTTATTGGGCTGGGATGAAATTATAGAAGGGGGCTTGAGTCCGAATGCAACGGTGATGAGTTGGAGAGGAGAAAAAGGAGGCATTCAAGCGGCCAATGAAAATCACGATGTCATCATGACACCGGGTGGCGAAACCTATTTTGATGCATATCAAAATATTCCTTCCACGCAACCTGAAGCCATTGGTGGTTACTTACCTATGAAGCGCGTGTACAATTACAATCCAATACCAGCAGTGCTTGCGGTTGACAAACAAAAATATATCAAGGGCACACAGGGGCAATTATGGTCAGAATATATTCCTAGCAACACGCATCTTGAATACATGTCATTTCCCAGGGCCATTGCTTTAAGTGAGGTTGGATGGACCCCTGTTGAAAATAAAAACTTTGACAATTTTAGCAGTCGCTTACAAAGTCATTATTTATTATTACAAAAATTAAATGTCAACTACTACCGACCCTCCACGATTGTTGAAGTTTTTTCGGCACCTGACATGAAGGAACAAAAAAATAAAATAAGTTTTACTTCTGAAATTTTTAATGCCAATATCAGATACACCATTGATGGATCAGCACCTTCCATCAATTCATTAAAATTTGAACAGCCCTTTTATGTAGGTGGCGAAGTAACTATTAAAGCTTCAGTCATCACCAATGATGGCGTTGTTCATGAGCCCACTACTTATTTTTCCAATTACCATAAAGCGATTGGTAAAAAAGTAAAGTTCAATACCCTTTGGGATAAAAGCTATCCTGCACAAACGGAATCCACGCTAACCAATGGTATCATCGGTAGCATTACCTATTCGGATAAACAATGGTTGGGTTATTTAATTGATTTTGATGTAGTGGTAGATATGGATAGTATTACCCCCTTAAATAAAATTGGGCTTCGCTTTATGCAGTATGTGGGTGCCGGTGTGTATATGCCTAAATCCGTTTCCTATTCATACTCCAATGATGGTATTAATTTTAGTACGCCAATAAAAGTTGAAAATAATATTCCCGATACGGATCGCAAACTTTC
>JANREK010000022.1:2067-4766 GCA_030726065.1 Sediminibacterium sp.
ACTAATGCAAGATGGATTGCAAAATAGGCAGCGATTTAATTTCACTGAATTTTTTATAATGCCAGCTGAGCGACAACTGGAATAGTTCTAATATTTTTTTTCTTTGCCCGCCGCTTAGGGAGATCGTTTCTAAATCATTATAAAATTGTACCGCTAAAAAAGTAGATGCTACCTGTGCAGTTTGTGCTTCCAAATAATAAGGATGCGCTGGTGGCTTGGATACAAACTCCCCTTCCTTAATATCAAGTATGGGCGTTTCGTCGCTGTACTTTCCTTGCAAACCAAATCCCATGGTTTGACTTAAATGTATTAAAAAATAAATAGGCAAATTGCTCACCAAACATGCACCACCTTTGTCGAGTTGTTTAAACGTATCCTCAATTAAATAAAACATTTCAGGGTGCGGTTCCGGCTGCATGGTTTGTTGCAACACTTCTACGATATATAAGGCAACTGCATTTCGGAGCACATCTGAATACACGGTTTGATATACATAATCCCAACTCACCTCCTTCACCATTTGCATCGCTTTCATGGGTGCATGATACACTTCCATATGCAATATGGCAGCGGGTTGATAAAACACACCCTTGTTGGCACCTTTTTTACTGGTTACCCTAGCGCCTTTTATCATGTATTGTTGTAAACCAAAAAGTTCTGTATAAGCAGTCATGATGATGCTTGTATCCCCATATTTGGTGACACGTAATACAATACCCTTGGTGTTATGTAACATAGTATTTTGCTAAACGCTCTTGAACTGTTGCAAAAAGCGTAAGTCATTTTGTGAATACAAACGCAGATCGTTTACCTGGTATTTTAATTGCGCAATTCTTTCAACACCCATACCAAAGGCAAAGCCCGTATACTTTTCAGGATCAATATCAAAGTTTTTTAACACATTGGGATGTACCATTCCGCTACCTAAAATTTCAACCCATCCGGTGTGCTTACAAATATTACATCCTTTGCCACTACAAATTTGGCAACTAATATCCATCTCAGCACTTGGCTCCGTAAATGGAAAATAACTTGGACGGAATCTTACTTTTACATCCTTGCCAAACATTTCTTGTACGAAAAAATAAAGTGTTTGTTTTAAATCGGCAAAGCTTACATTTTCATCAATATACAATCCTTCTACTTGATGAAAAAAACAATGCGCACGTGCTGATATTGTTTCATTGCGATAAACACGTCCTGGACAAATCACACGAATAGGTGGCTTTTGTGTTTCCATAACGCGCGCTTGAACACTACTGGTATGTGTTCGCAATAACCATGCAGCACTTTCATCTTTTGCTTCCTTCACATAAAAGGTATCCTGCATATCACGCGCTGGATGATCTGCTGGTAAATTCATCGCACCAAAATTATGCCAATCATCTTCAATCTCTGGTCCCTCTGCTACTGCAAATCCTAATCTTTTAAAAATAGAAACCATTTGATTGCGCACTAAATTTAAAGGATGTCTGGTGCCCACTGTTATTTCATCGCCAGGCAAACTCATATCGATACTTGCACTATTTTCATCTGCTTCGCCTAAGCCCGCTAATAATATTTCTAATTTTTCTTCGGCTGCAATTTTAAAAGCATTTAAGATTTGTCCGAATTCTTTTTTTTGTTCGTTGGGCACATTTTTCATCTCCCCCATAATTTGTTTCACCAAACCTTTGGTTCCCAAGTATTTAATACGGAAAGCTTCCACCTCAACAGAAGTAGCACCTGTCGCTGCCGCTATTTCCTTTTTAATGTCTTCTATTTGTTGTAACAATTGCTCCATAGTGGTACGAAGATAAGAAGAAGGCGCGAAAATGCCCGATGTTACGGCTAACTATCCCTTTTGATGATGGGGAAAATTACCCTAAAAAGCCTTACATTTGTTGTCAGACGAAGTTAATTTACATGGAGTACAATACAGCAAGAAGCATAATGGGGATGAGAGAATACGGCCGTCACGTTCAAAGGATGGTTGATCATCTTATTACTATTGAGGACCGCGACAAAAGGAAGGAGCAGGCCCATATCGTGGTGGAGTTAATGGGTTTTTTAAACCCCCAACTTAAAAATATCGAGGACTACAGACATAAATTATGGGATCACCTGTTTTTTATGAGCAATTTTCAATTGGATGTAGAGAGTCCTTATCCAATTCCTACGAAGGAAACCTATAAGCAAAAACCCGATCCTTTGCCTTACCCTAAGCGTAAAATTAGATATGCGCATTTGGGTAAAAACTTAGAATTGGTGATTGATAAAGCAATGGCGGAAACAGACCAAGAAAAGAAAGCAGGCTTTGCCCATGCGATTGCGCATTATATGAAATTGGCATACAGTAACTGGCATAAAGAATTGGTGCAAGATGATGCGATTCGTAGTGAGTTGAATGCAATTACTGGCGGTGAATTAGAATTTAGCAACACCCCTTATATTAAACATCGTAATCAAAACTTTAGTGAGGATTACCGTCCTGCGGGTGGCCGTTGGCAAAATAACCGCAACAATAATAATCGCGGTGGTCGCGGACCTGGTGGTCCTGGCGGAAGCGGTGGACGCAATAATAACAATCGCAATTTTAAAAAGAGATATTAAGAAAACATTGTTCTTAATAATTTCAACACATCGCTAGAAGTGTTGTTATCAATGCTGCCCATCTTTTTAGTAAGTCGTAATTTATCAACACATCTTATTTGATCTAA
>JANREK010000023.1 GCA_030726065.1 Sediminibacterium sp.
GCTAGTAATTTTTTTACATCATTGACAAATCCCATATCCAACATACGATCTGCTTCATCTAATACAAATATTTCAACCTCTCTTAAACTAATATGTCCTTGATTCATTAAATCTAACAATCTGCCGGGTGTAGCAATAACCACATCAACGCCATTTCTAAGGGCAGTTACTTGGGGCCCTTGTGCAACGCCTCCAAATATTACCGTACAATTTAATGGGGTATGTCGTCCATAGGCATTGAAACTTTCTGCAATCTGTATAGCTAATTCTCTGGTAGGTGTTACGATTAAACTTCTTATTTTTTTTCGTTTCTCCCCATGAGAATTTTGTAATAATAATTGAATGATCGGTAAAGTAAAGGCCGCTGTTTTACCGGTACCTGTTTGTGCGCAACCTAATAAATCCTTGCCCGCTAATACAATCGGAATTGATTGTGCTTGAATAGGTGTTGGCGTTGTATATCCTTCCTCGTAAAGCGCCATTAATAGCGGCTCAATAAGATGTAATGACTTGAAATTTGTACTCATAATGGACTGCAAGGTACACTATTTAAATTTGACGCCTAAGCGAGCGCATAAGGATGACTTTATAAACCCGCTATCCTTGGGATATGAATCAATTAATATTTGCCGCGATTAAGCAAATAAGTCCATCTCCGCCCTACCTAAACCATCTGGTGTTGTATAAAATGGTCTTTTTTCAATGACATAATGGGTATCCTCGGGGATGCCTAATGCACGGTAAATGGTTTGGTGAATTTGTTCAATCCGAATTGGCTTTTCAATGGTTTTGCAAGGACGTTCATCGGCTGTTTTGCCATATACATATCCTTTTTTAATTCCGCCGCCAAACATTAACATGGAACAGCCGTCTGTGAAATGTCGGTGCATTCCATAATTTTTAATGTCATCAATGATATCAGGTTGATTCACTTGTTCTTGTACTTTTAAATCAGGACGCCCTTCGACCATCATGTCCCTGCTAAATTCACTTGCTAGTATAATAAGTGTTCGATCTAAATGTCCTGATTGATCTAAATCTTTTATTAATTGCGCAATTGGACCATCAATTTGTTTTTTCATATCTGCCAACCTGGTATGTCCATTATCATGCGTGTCCCAATTTTTAAATGGTTCATATTCGGTGGTTACTGTAATGAATCGTGCTCCTTTTTCCGTTAAACGTTTTGCCATTAAACAACCCAATCCAAATTTACCTGTGTTATATATGTCATAGTTTTCTTTAGGTTCTTTGCTTAGGTCGAAAGCAGTGGCTTCGGGTGACTTCAAAAGTATATAGGCTTGCTCCATGGATCTTTTCATGGATTCTTTTTGATAATCACTTCCCAATTCACCTAATGGTCCTTGGTTCATTAATTCATTATAAAGTTGGTTTCTTTTTTCAAACCTGCTAATGTTCATACCAACTGGAGGTTTGACACTTTCAAGACCTTCACTTGGATCAGGTATTAAAAAAGGTCCATATTCATTGCCCAAAAATCCGGCGGTATGAAATGCTTTTAGTTCTTCTCCTTCTCCTAATGAAAATCGTTGACCAATGTCAATAAATGCAGGGATCACCGAATTGACAGGTCCTAATTGTTTTGAAATCCAGGAACCAATATGTGGTGCGGCAACTGATTGTGGCGGCTTGTAACAGGTATGCCAATGGTATTGATGACGAGAGTGAAGTATGTGCCCCATATCGCCTGCAACATAGGATCGAATGGCAGTGCCTTTATTCAATACTTTACCAATCGATTCAAGCCCTTCTGAAAAATAGATATCATCCAAGGCAGTAGGTACTGATTTAAAAGTGCTTAACACATCATTCGCCATCATGCCTTTGGTAAATGGGGTATATCTTTTTGGATCAAAAGTATCTGTATGTGCCATCCCTCCGGCCATCCAAAGTAAAATAACTGTATCTGCTGTTGCTGTCAATTTTGATGAATTACAGCCACTTAACAAACTTGCTAATGGGGCACCCGCAGCTAGTGCTGCTAGGGTAGCAGTACTGCTATTTTTTAAAAATTCTCTCCGATTCCAATGACTTGACATAATTAATATTTACTTAAATGAATTAATAAATAATTTGAAATTCCGGCAATAATAAAATTATCCAAAACAAATCTTCAATGGCATCCGGCGTAGGGGTTTCCCCTAATAATTTTTTAGCTATCGTATATTCAGATTTTGTTGCTGCTCTACCTAAAGCTTGTTGATATATTTCTTTAATGATTACATCTCCACTAGTATATTTGTTTTTCCAAATAATTGCACCTCTTTGGATCATGGAGTTGAATCGATCTCCATTAGTTAATTCCAATGCTTGCAATAAATTTGATTGCGATTCTCTACTGGTACTGACTGTTTCACGAGTGGGTCTTCCTAGCGATATTAAGAATGGATTATTATTCACCAATGAAGCGCGTACAAATGATGCGCCAATAATTGGAGGTAATTTTTTTGGTGTCATCATTTTTCGCTCCTTTTTCTCCTTCTCTTTCTTTTCCTTTTTTTCTTTTTCCTCCCGTGCAATATGCTCCTTGTCTTTGTTTTTGTCCTTATTTTTCTTCTTTTCCTCCGCTTTCTTTTTCTCCTGCCTTTCTTTCTGTTTTTTAATTTCTTCGAGCACCGCTTTTTTGTCTATATAGGTGATGGACATGGAGTCGTAAAAAATGGGTGTAATGATAGTGCTTGCTGCATCAGCAAATTGTTCTGCTGACATCCGCTTGCGTAATCGGCCTTTAAAAATATATTGTGGGGATACTATTTTACTTGCATCATTGAAACTTACCGAAGGCAGTTGGTAAGTGTTTGAGGAAGTAATTAAAAACAACAACTCTTTTATATCCGATTTATTTTTTTGAAAATCAAATGCCATCCAATCCAATAAGTCCTCACTCCATGCTTCATTGTCCATCACATCTACTGGTTCAATTAATCCACGCCCCATTAATTGCGCCCAAATTCTGTTGACAATGGTGCGATAAAATCTTCCATTGGAAGCTTGTACCATATTGGTGGCTAATTGTGCTAATTTTTCTTCTCTTTTTGCACTGCTGTCAATAGCGCCTAGTTCTTTCCAAAGCATACGTGCGCCAGTAAATTTGCCTGTAGGTTTATCGCATCTATTAATTTCAAGGGAGGTGTCAGCGAAAATATTTGCAAATGCATAAGCATCTGTCAATTTCCAATCACTTATAAAGCTGTTATGGCAGGAAGCACATTTTAAATTAAGTCCTAAAAATACTTGTGATACATTTTGAGCCGCTTGCATTTCGGTACGTTGGCTTGCATTTACTACGCCACGCCATTTAATTCCCTCAATAAATCCATTTGATTCGTCTGTTGGGTTTAATAATTCTTTTACAAATTGGTCATACGATTTATTCGATTTTATCGCATTGAATAACCAGTAAGTGATATTGCGACGACCGCCAGTAATATAGCCAGTCCCTGTATAATCATTTCTTAATGCGTCATTCCAAAAACTTAACCAGTGTAAGGTGTAATCATCCTTTTGGTTAAGTAATTTTCTAATCCAAATTTCCCTTTTATTCTTTCTATTATCCTTTGCGAATTTTTCTAATTCTTCTGCACGAGGAACTAAGCCAACCAGGTCCAATGATATACGTCTTAAAAAAGTTTTATCATCCACCACATTTGGCCAAATTATTTTGTTTGCACTAAAATATTGGTTGGTCCAAAGATCAATTGGGTTTTTTAAATTTTCAGTAGCTATTGGAAGGGTAGGATTCCTTGGGGCAAGTGGTGCTAATCTAAAAATACTTTTTTCTGAACTATCTGGCCAAGGTGCGCCTTTTTGAATCCAAAAATTAATGACTGCAATATCCTCGTCTGATAATTTTTTTCCTTTGGAAGGCATTGCATCTTCGTGATTGGAGGGTAGGGTTATACGACGATATAAATCACTCGCTGCTGGATCACCAGGTATTACCACTGGTCCATTTTCACCACCTTTAAAAATCATATCTCTTCGATCAAGTCGTAAATCGCCTTTGATTTTTTCAGGTCCATGACACTTGTAACAATTATGTGCTAAAATGGCCCTCACTTTTACATTGAGTTCAATAGTTTGTTGTTTTGTTAAAGGGGTAGTATCGTTTTTAAAAGAACTAATATCAAATTTCGAGTTGGTGCTTTTATCATAATGATCACTCCAAGGAATCGTGGCTGTTATGTAATCCTTGCCATGCGTTAGTGAAGCGCCAAAGTGACCGGCGATGGCTACGCCAATTGCACTTATGATTAAAAAGACACGATATAATTTAATTAAGTTTCTTTTATTTTTTTTATAAATACTATTTGATAAAAACCAAGTGATCGCAGATAATAATGCGGTTCCGATTCCTGCCCATTGATGAATATTAGATGCTTGTAATTCGTAACCTCCTTCTTTTACAAGTAGTAAACCCATGATCGCGGATATGATTGCTGCGATAGTTCCTGCAGCTAAAAGTAACCTGATCCCGGTGCGAGAAGGTGCATCAAAATTTTTTAAAGTGAATAGTTCAAGAATCGCTGCAAATAAAAGTAAGGAGACTGGGAAATGGACTGCAATGGGGTGAAGCC
>JANREK010000024.1:0-2234 GCA_030726065.1 Sediminibacterium sp.
AAATAGCCAATCCAATGCACAGTTTATGGAGCGATGGCAGATGGAATAAACTAACTATGGCGCATGGATGTTATTGGGCAAAATGTACATTTTGTGATATTTCCTTAGATTACATCAAAAGCTACGAACCTATATCCGCTAGTTTATTGGTGGATAGGATGGAGGAGCTGATTAATAAAACAGGGCAAAATGGATTTCATTTTGTGGATGAAGCTGCGCCACCCTCCATGATGAAAGCGGTAGCCATTGAAATTATAAAACGAAAATTAGTGGTAAGCTGGTGGGCTAATATTCGTTTTGATAAAAGCTTTACTCAAGATCTATGTTATTTATTAAAAGCATCTGGTTGTATTGCAGTGAGTGGTGGTCTTGAAGTTGCATCAGACAGATTACTAGAACTCATACAAAAAGGAATTACAGTTGCACAGGTGGCTAAAGTAAGTAAACATTTTTCTGAAGCCGGCATTATGGTGCATGCTTATTTAATGTATGGATTTCCAACACAAACAGTTCAAGAAACCATTGACTCCTTGGAAATGGTAAGGCAATTATTTGAAACTGGTGTTTTGCAGTCTGCTTTTTGGCATTTGTTTACCATGACAGCGCATAGTCCCGTAGGGTTAGCCCCTGAAAAGTTTTTGGTGAAAAAAGTTTCCAATGAAATTGGCACATTCGCGAATAATGATATTGCACATACCGATCCCACTGGCGCCGATCACGAATTGTATGGTTTCGGATTAAAAAAAGCTTTGTTTAATTATATGCATGGAAATTGTTTTGAATTTTCATTACAAAAATGGTTTGATTTTAAAGTACCTAATACAACGACTGCTCCCCACTTTATACAAAAAGCAATCACAGCGCCTGATTTAAATACATCCACTCATTATAAGGTCATTTGGCTGGGCGTATTACCTAATACAACCATTGTCCAAAAATCGAAAAAAGGTAATAAGTGGGAGGAGATGACGATGGAGTTTCAATCCAACAAAAATGCACTTGCCATAAATGTAGCAAGCGATAAAGGGGCATGGTTATTAAAACTACTTTCTGAGATCAATATTCAAAATTCCAATGGGCTATTATTAACTGATGTGAAAAATAGTTATACGCAAGCCGGCTTAAGCGACTTTGAATTATTTTGGGATAATAAGCCAGTCACCCATTTATCAAAAGCGGGGCTATTGCGGGTTTAAATCCCTGCACATATATTACGAAAACGATTTCGTAATTTTTAAAGACCTAATCCTATAAATCAAAAAAATTAGTTAACTTACAATCTAAATTGCTTATTATTTTATAAAATAAATGTATATTATATTTATTGCTTCTAAACATTAAAATTGCTAAACCATGAGAAAAATTCTCTTGACGATGATGTCGTTAACATTTCTTGCTAGCATTGCATGGGCCCAAACCCGTTCATTGTCTGGTACTGTTGTTGGTGATAACGGTGTTCCTCTAGTAGGCGCTAGTGTCACACAAAAAAATTCAACCAAAGGCACCGTTACGGATGCGAATGGTAAATTCACTATTTCTTTACCAACTGGTAAGGTTTCCTTAGTGATTAATTCTGTGGGTTATACTGCACAGGAATTAGCCATTACTAATCAAAATGAGGTTAGGGTTCAGTTAGTCACTGAAAATAAATCATTGGAAGAAGTAGTAGTGGTGGGTTATGGTTCGGTTCGTAAGAAAGATTTGACGGGTGCTGTAGGTTCTATTAGTACAAAAGATATTGTTCGTACTAACCCTGCTAACGCTACGCAAGCGTTACAAGGGCAAGTGACTGGGGTTGTTGTTACAAAAAGTAGTAACAAACCAGGGCAAGCTTTTAGTATTGATATTCGTGGACAAAATACTATCACTGGTGCAACGGAACCATTGGTTGTTGTTGACGGAGTGATTGGTGCAAGATTACGTGATATCAACCCGCAAGATATTCAATCCATTGATGTCTTAAAAGATGCATCATCTACTGCGATTTATGGAGCCAGAGGTGCGAACGGGGTAATCATCATCACTTCAAAAAAGGGGATTGCTGGCAAACCAAAAGTTACGCTTGATTCTTATTTCGGAAGTAAGCGACCAGGAAATTTTAAAGCTACATTAATGAATGCACAACAATTTTATAAAGCTACGGTTGATGATGCTGTATTGAATGGTGGAAAAGCTGCTACTTTCACTTCAAGTGAGCTGGCCATGATCAATAGTGGTAAATCAACCGATTGGGT
>JANREK010000024.1:2334-4575 GCA_030726065.1 Sediminibacterium sp.
TATCAAAACACCACCACATTTAGTAATCAAATGGGAAATGGATTTGTTGAAGTGGGACTTGCAAAGGGATTGACTTTTAAATCCACTTTCTCTGCATCTACTATTGATGAAAGATTTGGGGAGTTTAGAAATACACTTTCTAAAGCTATGGGATTAAACCCACCAAGAGCAAACTCCGAATACAGAAATACGAGTACCTTTACTTTGGATAATCAGTTGTCTTATAAATTAACAAAAGGAAAACACAAGTTAAATGCAACTGCTTTACAAAGTGCATATAAAAATACCTATGAAACTTATTCCATTGCTGCACAACGATTACCTTATGAATCTCTTTGGTACAACCTTGGGACAGCAGAGCAAGTTACGGCAGCGAGTACTTTTGTTCGCCAACAAATTGAATCCTATATGGGTCGCTTTAACTATACATTCAACGAAAAATATTTATTGACCTTAACAGGTCGTGCGGATGGCGCTTCGCAACTTGCACCGGAAAATAGATGGGCGTTTTTCCCTTCTGGAGCTTTTGCATGGCAAGCGGGGGATGAGGATTTTATTAGAGATTTAAATGTATTTTCTAATTTAAAATTACGTGTGAGCTATGGTGAAGTGGGTAACGCGAACGTAGCAGCATATAGCACACAAGCAGGTTTATTAACAACCAACTATAGCTTTGGTGCTACCGCCTTTGGTGGATTTGCGCCAAGCGCGATTGGTAATAAAGATCTTAAATGGGAAAGAAGCCAGGAGTTAAACCTAGGTTTGAATATGGGCTTTTTTAATAATCGTATTACGACCACTGTTGAGGTGTATAAAAGAAACACCAAGGATTTGATTTTAAACCAAACACTTCCAACATCAACAGGTTTCTCAACAGTGACAACCAATGTGGGTAAAGTATCTAACAAGGGTATTGAAATCATGATTAATTCTAGAAATATTGAAACCAAAAACTTTACTTGGGCAACCAATATTAACTTTTCTAAAAATATTAACCGCATCGAATCACTTGCGAATGGGATAGACGCTATTATTGGTAGTAAATTATTTGTGGGTAAGCCAGTAAGGTCTCACTATGATTATAAATTTGCAGGTATCTGGCAAATAGAAGATAGTGCCATGGCAGCAACTTATAAACAATTGCCAGGATCTGTAAGAGTAGAGGATACGAACAATGATGGTGTAATATCAAATTCAACGGGGAAGGATGACCGTGTTTGGTTGGGTTCACAATTACCTAATTTTATTTTGGGTATGACCAATAGGTTTACTTATAAAAACTTTGATATGTCGTTTTTGTTGTATTACAGAAATGGTACCATGTATTATAACGATATGTTAAGGGGAACGATGGCTGAATATACCAATAATAGATATAACAAGATCATGATGAATTATTGGACAAGAAATAATCCAACTAATGATTTTTATGGTCCAGGAGTTCCGCAACCATTTAGAAATGCAAGAAGCTATGAAGACGCAACTTTTTTAAGACTTTCTGATATCACTGTAGGTTACAATGTGCCAGCAAGTGTACTTAAGAACAAAATAGAGCGGATTAGGGTATATGGTCAAATTATTAATGCAGGGGTATTTACCAATTATAATGGACTTGATCCTGAATATAATAGAGGTGCCTATATTGATGATGTTCCAAACATTACTTATGCGGTCGGTTTAAACATCGGATTCTAAAACATCAATTTTAAAATTACACAATTATGAAAAAAATATTTTCAACTCGATATTTACTTACAATCGCGATAATAGCTTTAGTTATTGCTGGTTGTAAAAAGACGTACTTGGATGAGTATAATCCAAGTAATAGAACTACGGATAGTTATTATACAACAGTAAAGGGATATGAAGCCCTAGTTACCTCTTGTTATCCTTTGTTGAGGAATATTGTGCAAGAGCGTATTCCAACCCTCAATGGAACAGATATGTTTTCATCATACGATTGGTTTGGTACCATTGCATTTCCTGAGCAAACTAGCCAAGCTGGAAGTCCCTTTGATACTTACGATATTGGATTGAATTCCTCCTTAGGAGAATTACAAAATTTATGGGATTTATTATACAGGGAAATTAACAGATGTAACGCAGCTATTGAGCGCGCGCCAGCAGTAGTTAACATTACTGATGCTGTTAAAAATTCAAGAGTAGGAGAGGCTAAATTTTTAAGATCCTTGTCATTATTTTGGGCGGTACAACAATGGGGTGATGTACCTATGCCGTTAA
>JANREK010000025.1 GCA_030726065.1 Sediminibacterium sp.
TAAACATTTTTATAACGATGGTATATGCGCGTCATTTCGGCAGCAGCCTTATCAATATTACGGCCATCTTTTCCGCCTAAAAAATTCCATCCATGCACATCGTCAACATAGCCATTCCCGTCATCATCTATATTATTGTTTGGAATTTCTTTTGGATTTGTCCAAAGTAAATTTTTCAATGCAACATGGTTGGTGTCAATACCGCCATCAATGACAGCAACGATGATGGGACTTGCTTTTTGTGGTAGTGTAGCTATTAATTTGTAAGCTTTAAGTAAACTTATCCCATGCACAGAATCAGTGGTATAATCCTTCCAATGCCAATTTTGACTCGCTTGCCCATTAACTACTTGATGTGAAATAGCGCATAAGATTAATAGAAATATAAAACGCATAAAACTGATAAATTATAAAAAAGCTTAATTAGGTATTTTTAATTTTTTCGATGGTGTTCGTTGTTGAGAATCCTTCAATGATAGGATTGATAATTACTTTACCGCCATTTGCAATTACTTCCTTCGCACCTACAATTGTTTCAATCGTGTAATCGCCCCCTTTCACTAATACATCGGGTAATAAATTGCTTATAAGTTCCAATGGAGTATCTTCTTCAAATATTACCACCATATCCACCAATAATAAATTTGCTAAAATTAAAGCACGATCATTGGTATTATTTATAGGACGGGCAGGACCCTTTAACCTTTTAACGCTTGCGTCACTATTGAGCCCTACTATTAAGTAATCAGCTTCCTTTGCTGTTTCTGCTAATGAATATAAATGTCCTGGATGTATGATGTCAAAACAGCCATTGGTGAATGCATATGTTTTGCCCAATACTTTCCCTGCAGCAATGGTTTGTTTTGCTTCTTCAATTGTTTTAATTTTTTGATGAATTTTCTCAACTAATCGCATATCACTTTACTTGTTTGTTGATAAAAGGGAGAATAATTAAAGCAAGTCCGCCTAATACAATTACGATGATGACTTGTGAAAACCATTGTAGGGTTCCATTGGCTAAGCCAAGGGTATATTCAATGCCATTTAATTCTAATACTTTGGCCATAAAGAACGCATAAGCACCAATGCCACCTGGTGTTATAATCATACCAATACTCGCATAAGCTAGGCAACTTATAGCTGTTGAAAATGAACTTGCAGTTCCTTCTGTTCCATACAATCCAATATAGGTAGCTAATAAGTATAAGAACCAAATACTAAAGGAATAAAAAAAGAATAAATTATGTTTTTTTAATTTGGTCGCACTGATAACACCTTCCCAGATTCCAATCAAAATAGTTTTGATACTTTTTATAATTGTTTCAAACTTATGTTTAAAAGTAAAATATAAAATAACAGCTATAATTAATAGTACAACCACTGCGCCTAAAAATATTAATAAGCCATTGTTTGAATGTTCATTCGAGGGGGCACTTGCATTTTGTAGTTGCTGCCATCCTGCCTGAATAACATTAAATTGCAAGGTGAGGGCTAATAAAAATACTACGCCAAGGCTGATGACATCAAAGGCCCTTTCTGCTACAATGGTGCCAACAATTTTTTCAGCAGGCACTTTTTCATACTTTGCCAGCAAGGTACATTTTAAAACCTCCCCTAATCTAGGGATGGCTAAATTGGCTAGGTAGCCAATCAAAACGGCTAAAAAAGTGTTCATGATGGAGGGTTTGTATCCCAGCGGCTCCATGATCAATCTCCAGCGAAGGGCCCTAATAAAATGAGATAGGCCTAAAATGAAAAATATTGGGAGGATTAGCCAAAATTTGGACTTGGCCAAGGCCTTGGTAAATTTGTCCCATTCTTGCGGGGGAATTTGATGTAAACTCCACCAAATCAGCAAAATGCCTACCAAAAAGAAGAATCCTATTTTTAAAAATTTGGCCATAATTGGGGATGAAATTTCCTATCTTCTGCAAAATACGACCATTTGTTAAGATATACGTTGGGAGAGGGGGTTTTATTACTCTTTTTTGTGGTTTCTTAAAGTCCTTGCTTTTATGTAACTTTGCAGACTCAAAGATGGTTCTGAGTTAAATTCAAAATGAATGTCTGAAAAAAAACGAATCTTATATATCGCCACAGAAATGTCGCCCTATTTGGAGCTGACCGAATTTGCGGAGGTAATCAATAAGCTCGCAATTAAAAGTAATGACAGTGGGTTAGAAGTGCGTTGTATTATGCCCAGATTTGGCGTAATCAATGAACGCAGACACCGTTTACATGAGGTAGTTCGTTTATCTGGTATTAATGTGCAAGTAGATGGAGATGATTATCCATTACAAATCAAAGTGGCTTCTTTGCCAAATGCAAGGTTGCAAGTTTATTTTCTAGAAAACGAGGATTTTTTCAAAAGAAAGCAAATTTTTCATGATGAAAATGAAAAATGGTTTGATGATAATGCGCTTCGCACCATCTTCTTTTGTAGGGGTGCATTGGAAACAGTGAAAAAATTCGGATGGCCTCCAGATATTATTCATTGTAGCGGCTGGATGACCGGTTTAATACCCGCTTACATCAAAACTGCGTTTAAAAAAGAACCTGTTTTTTCTAACGCAAAAGTGATTTTTACGATTGGTCAAAATACTTTTGATGAGAAATTGGGCAAGGATTTTTTAACAAAATCTCTGATCAATACAAACATGAAAGACAAAGATTTGGAACCATTTAAGGATTTAAATAATACAGCACTATTCAGAGGGGGCGCTACATATGCAGATGCCATTACTTTTGGTGCTGATATATTAGATAAAAAATTAGTATCTGAATTCTCAGTTGTAAAAGGTAAAAAAGTTGTGCCTTTTAATGGTTGGGATTCCGATTTAACAGAGTATTTAGATTTATACAACGATCTTGCAGCAAAGTAATGATAATTAAATTCATGGCATCAATTCATACCCTTAAGAAATTTTCAATTTTCCTTTTTTTAACCCTGATTTTTTCAGCATGTACCCGTATTAGTACTTCTGAATTAGGGCTTGGTTTGCTACCTGCAATGGATGCAGTCAATACCAAGGATACCATTTTATCAGTAGAGACGCAGTCAGCGGATTATGCGGATTCCATGCGAATTTTTGGAACAGATGAACATATATTAGGGAGTATTACCAATGACCCTATTTTTGGTACAACAAATGCATCTATGTATTTCCAATTAAAGCCAGAAATTTTTCCATTTTATTTTCAAGGGGACAAGGATAGTATCTTAGTTGATTCGGCGGTGTTAATATTAAGCTATCATGGTTTTTATGGAGATTCTTCCAAACCAATTACATTAAATGTAAGTAAGATAGATGATAAGACGCCACTGGAAATTGCAAAATTGTATGCAAGTAATTATCCTAATGCATATAATATCAAGCCAGGGGCCGCACTAGCAAATCCGTATACACTTGATTTTTCAAAAGTGAGGGATTCGGTGATAAGTCGGTATGAATTAGCTAATAATCAAATTAGAATAAAATTGTTGCCTTCTGCAGCATTTCAATTCATTAAATTATTTGATACCACGACTGCATACAGAAGTGATTCTACTTTACGAGAATATTTTAAAGGCTTCGCAATAACCACCAGTGGAAATAGTAATGTATTGATTCGTCTTGGAATGACAGACACCAATACGAAGCTTGGTTTGTATTACAGATCAAGTTCAGTTGGTTCAACACAAAGAGATACGGCTGTTCGCTATTTTAAATACAGTGTGTATAATACAGGAGACGCTAATTTTATTACAAGAAATAGAACAGCTTCAGAATCATTTAAATACATCAATGGTACTTTGAACGATTCTTTGGTGTATGTTCAGACAAGTCCGGGTACCATGGTAAAGCTTAAAGTACCGGGGTTGAAATCCTTTAAAAATAAGATTATTCATCGCGCTGAATTAATTGCGGAACAAGTTCCTGATGATGCTAATTTGAAAACGATTGACCAGCAAATGTTACCGCCGCAATACTTATTTTTAGGTGTTTATGACACTGCTGCAAAAAAAATCAGGAATGTGCCCAACGATTATTTTGGAACAACTAGCCCTGAAAATTTGAGCCGTTTTGGTGGCAGATTAGTTTATAAATCAATCATGGGTTATGATAAAGTGGCTAGCTACAACTTCAATATAAGTCGATATGTGCAAGGCGTTATCTCAAGAACCGACTCTATGTTTGATTTTAGAATACTAGCCCCAGTGAACGATTCTATCATGTTTGTACCACCTTATCCGAATAATAAAGCTGCAGGCGTGGATTATTTAAGTTCAAGCCTTGGTAATCAACCAGCTATTGGTAGGGTTCGTTTAGGAGGAGGAAAGCATTCCCGATTCAGAATGAGACTTCACATTTATTATTCAGATTTATAGGGTCCACTTGATTCATATGGATTTTATTAATATATTCGCACCTTATATACTAACTCTATGCCCTATTTATTTACCTCAGAAAGTGTTTCAGAAGGACATCCAGACAAACTAGCGGATCAGATTTCTGACGCTTTAATCGACAACTTTTTAGCGTTTGATCCACAATCAAAAGTGGCATGTGAAACTTTAGTTACTACTGGTCAAGTGATCTTGGCGGGTGAAGTAAAATCTAAAGCATATTTAGATGTTCAAACTATTGCACGTAATGTGATCAAGAAAATTGGTTATACAAAAAGTGAATACATGTTTGAAGCAGATAGCTGTGGTGTATTAAGTGCTATTCATGAACAATCTGCTGATATCAATCAAGGGGTGGACAGAAAGAAAAAAGAAGAGCAAGGTGCTGGTGACCAAGGGATGATGTTTGGTTATGCAAGCAACGAAACGGAAGACTATATGCCATTGGCACTTGACTTAGCGCACAAAATTTTAATTGAATTAGCTGCATTAAGAAGAGAGAACAAAGCAATTAAATATTTACGTCCTGATGCAAAATCTCAGGTGACTTTAGAATACAATGAAAAAAACGAACCAGTTCGTATCGATGCAATCGTTGTATCTACCCAACATGATGATTTTGATGCAGAAGGAAAGATGTTAGCGAAAATCAAAAAAGATATTGTTGAAATTTTAATTCCAAGAGTAAAAGCAAAATATAAGAAATACGCTAAGTTGTTTAACAATAATATCACGTATCATATTAACCCAACTGGTAAGTTTGTGATTGGTGGTCCACATGGTGACACTGGTTTAACAGGTCGTAAAATTATCGTTGACACTTACGGTGGTAAAGGTGCACACGGTGGTGGTGCCTTCTCTGGTAAGGATCCAAGTAAGGTTGACCGATCTGCTGCTTATGCTACACGTCATATTGCGAAAAACTTAGTGGCTGCTGGTGTAGCTTCAGAAGTTTTAGTACAAGTATCTTACGCAATTGGTGTTGCGAAACCAACATCCATCAACGTGAATACTTACGGTACTGCAAAAGTAAAAATGAACGACGGTCAAATAGGTAAGTTGGTTGAATCGATTTTTGATTTACGCCCTTACTTTATTGAGCAACGTTTAAAGCTAAGAACCCCAATGTATAGTGAAACTGCTGCTTATGGACATATGGGTCGTAAGAATGAAACAGTGACTAAAACATTTACTAGCCCAGATGGTAAAACAAAAACAATGAAAGTTGAATTGTTTACTTGGGAGAAATTAGATTATATAGCGAAAGTGAAAAAAGCTTTCGGTTTAAAATAAAATAATGATTATAAATAGAGGCCCGTTCCGATCATTCAGGACGGGCTTTTTATTTTAAATTAAAATATTTTTTATGGAAATTGAAAATACGGAATCGCAAAAAAATCCTTGGACAAAAGTAGGGGATAAACTTGTGTATGATAATCCTTGGATTAGTTTAACGGAGTTTGATGTAATTACGCCTGCTGGTACCAAAAGTATTTATGGCAAAGTACATTTTAAAAATATTGCCATTGGTGTAATTGCGATTGATGCAGCCGACAATACTTATTTGGTAGGGCAGTACCGGTTTGTTTTGGATGCATATAGTTGGGAAATTCCTGAGGGCGGGTGCCCTGAAGGGACGGATTGGTTAACTGCAGCAAAAAGAGAACTTAAAGAAGAAACTGGATTTGAAGCAGGTACATGGACGGAAATTTTACAAATGCATGTATCCAATTCCGTATCTGATGAATTTGCGATTGTTTATGTGGCACAGGATTTAATTGCTGGAGATGCGGAGCCAGAGGACACGGAGGATTTAAAAGTCATTAAAATACCATTTTCGGAAGCCGTTAATTGGGTCATGGAAGGTAAGATTACAGATTCAATATCTGTAGCTGCCATTCTTAAATGGGAATTGCTTAAAAATAAAAAAGAGTAACTTTGAATCATGGAGGAAAGACGCAATTATTATAACAGACCAGAACGAAACTTTAATGGACCACGTAGGTCTACGCCTCGAGCTGCAACTACGGAGCGAAAATTTATTATTGGTCGACAACCAATTCTTGAATCCTTTTTAAGTGATACCAATATTGAAAAAATATTGATTCAAAAAAATGCACAAGGAGAAGGATTGAGTGAGATAAAAAAAGCGGCATTAGATAAAAATATACCTATACAGTTAGTGCCTATTGAAAAGTTGAATGGTATGACCAATGCCAATCATCAGGGGGTATTGGCTTTTATATCAATGGTGAAGTATATGGATTTACAGGAAGTTATTGATTTTGTAGTGGCTAAAGGGGAAACGCCCTTTTTTATGATGTTGGATGGTGTTACCGATGTGCGAAATATTGGCGCAATTACCAGAAGTATACATTGTTGTGGTGCGCAGGCATTAATTATTCCTGATAAAGGCGTGGGTGCTTTAAATGAAGAGGCATTTAAAAGCAGTGCAGGAGCGTTAGAGCATATCCAAGTAGTCAGGGTGAGTAGTTTATTAAAAGCGGTGGATACTTTACATTTAAATGGCATTCAAGTTTTCACCAGTGAAATGCGCGCTGATAAAAATGTACATGAATTAGATTTGACGATGCCTGCTTGTATCATTATGGGAGATGAGGGCAGAGGGGTGCAACCATTTTTAGCCAAAGCAGCGGATTATTTTTTCAAAATTCCAATGGCGACTAATTTTGATTCCTTTAATGTGTCAGTGGCTGCAGGTATTATTTTGTATGAAGGGATGAAGCAAAGGATGTTTAAATGAAATTCAAATTAACCTTAGAAGCGAATAAGTCAGCTACGACCATTCATTATCAAGATAAGATCATGTTAATGGGGTCCTGCTTTACTGAAAATATAGGTGCTAAATTACACAGACATTTATTTGAGGTGAAGGAAAATCCACATGGTATTTTATTCAATCCAATGAGTGTGATAGGCGCATTGCAGGATTATATTGATTGCAAACAATATAACACAAATGATTTATTTGAATTAAATGATTTGTTTAATAGCTGGCATCATCATACCCGATTTTCTGATACTACAGCTTCTGCTACGCTTGAAAAAATAAATAATTCCATCAACGATACATATGCTTTTTTAAAAGGGGCAGATCAATTAGTCATTACCTTAGGTTCTGCTTGGTTATATAGTTTAACTAGACTTGCACCTAATAAAGCAGGCTTGGTGGTCGCGAATAATCATAAAGCGCCAGCCCAATGGTTTGAAAAAAAATTAATGGATCCTGTTGAATTATCTGCGCAATTAGAAAAAATAGTTGCAGCGCTACAGGCATTTAATAAAAATATTCATATCATTTTTACGATTAGCCCAGTGCGACATTTGAGAGAAGGTTTAATTGAGAATAACCGAAGCAAGTCGGCGCTTATTTATGCAGTGCATGATGTAATTGCCAAGTCAAAAGCGGTGGACTATTTCCCAGCTTATGAATATGTGATTGATGACCTGCGTGATTATCGGTTTTATTCGGAGGATTTAGTGCATCCCAATTATGCAGCGACCAATTATGTTTGGGATAAATTAGTAAGTACTTATTTTACGGAGGATACACAATTAATCATGGGAGAGGTGGCTGAGTTGCAATTAGCGAAACAACACAAGCCATTTAATAAAGCATCTATTGCACATAAGGCCTTTTTACAAAAGTGCCTGTTAAAAACAGAACTGCTTCAATCAAAATATCCTTATTTACCCTTGGCGGACTTCCTAACTTTTTTTAAGGAAGAACTTAACAATAATGCGTAATTTAGTTGTCTAAATTATCGTTATGCGTTTATTGCCACTGATAGCATCCGCTATTGTAACCACAGCATTGGTATTTACTTTAAATATTCAACTAAAAATAGGAAATGCAAAAGCACCAAGATTAGGGTATTTTTTATCTCCGCAGCATGGCTTCTGGAAGAATGCCGAGAAGATAGATGCCAATTTTGATGCATCCATCGTAGCAAATGAATTACTAGGCAATGTGGATGTTTATGTAGATGATAGATTAGTGCCACATATTTATGCAGATCATGATCAAGACGCTTATTTTGTTCAAGGATATTTGCATGCGAAATTTAGATTATGGCAGATGGATTTTGAAACACGCGTAGCTTCTGGAAGATTAAGTGAAATTGCTGGGGCGGATAAATTACCCATTGATCGTATGTTTAGAAGATTAGGGATGGTGTATGGCGCTGAAAAAACAGAAGCCAATATCAATGAAACGAATCCTAACATGAAGGCAACCGTGGATGCTTATACTGCTGGTGTAAATGCATATATAAAGCAATTAGATCCTGCGGATCTGCCTTTCGAATTTAAATTGATGAATTATGCGCCTGAAGATTGGACACCAAAAAAGACCTATCTTTTTTTAATGTTTATGTCCTATGATTTAACAGGTCGCTCATCTTCTGTTGATTTACAAAGGACCAATACTAGGGATTATTTAGGCTATGATTTGTTTGATAAATTATATACCAACCATCAAGATTCTTTAGACCCGATTATCCCTAAAGGTACCGTGTATGAAAAGCCATCTATTGTTCCAGTGAAACCACTAAACGCGGATTCGGCTTATTTGCATAAAGTAAATAGTGTTGCTTTTAATACCGTTGATATGCCCGAGGCGCCAGATAAAAATAATGGTTCTAACAATTGGGCAGTCGCTGGATCGAAAACAAAATCAGGCCGACCTATTTTAAGTAGCGATCCGCATTTAGGTTTAAACTTACCCTCCTTGTGGTATGAAATGCAAATCACCACACCCACACATAGTACCTATGGCGCAAGTTTTCCAGGATCACCTGCTGTGATTATTGGGTTTAATGATAGTTTGGCTTGGGGTGTGACCAATGCAGGTCGTGATGTTTTTGACTATTATGAAATTAAATTTAAAGACACTACAGAGAATGAATATTGGTTTAATGGTGCATGGAAAGCAACAACCAAAAGAAAAGAAGTGATTAAAGTGAAAGATAGTTTAGATGTGGTGGAAGAGATTGCGATGACCCATTGGGGACCAACCATGTTTGATGCACATTATCAAAACACACAATCCAATGGTCGTAATTTAGCAGTGCAATGGACTGCACTTACAGCATCAACAGGCGTTGAAACTTTTTATTTGTTAAATCGCGCTAAAAATTATGACGATTATTTACATGCCATTTCTTTATGGACCTGTCCAGGACAAAATTTTGTATTGGCTACTAAGTCAGGAGATATCGCTATTAAACAACAAGGAAGTTTTGTTGCAAGGTGGGAACGACAAGGTGATTTTATCATGCCAGGGGAGGATACTAGTTTTCAATGGCAAGGGATCATACCAACCAATGAAAATCCAATGATTAAAAATCCGGAGCGAGGTTTTGTAAGTAGTGCGAATCAAAAGTCAACAGATGCAAGTTATCCCTATTACTTAGGTGCCGCATCCGCATTTCCTTTGTATCGGGGGATCAGTGTTAATATGCACTTAAATAAGATGTTTCAAATTACGGCAGAGGATATGCAAAAATTGCAAACAGATAATTATAATGTTTTCGCAGCAACTGCTCGCCCAGCTTTAATGAAATATATTCAATTAGATAATTTGAGTAGCGATGCAAAAAGAATGGTTACAGAAATGACCAATTGGGATTTATATAATAGTCTAAACGCAAAAGGAATTACTTGTTTTAAAATAATTTGGGATAGTTTGGAGCAAGCTGTTTGGGGCGACGAGTTAGCAGGTTCGGCTATTCCATTATTAAAACCAGAAGCGTATGTGCTATTAGATCAAATGTTAAAGGATACCAATTGGAGTATCGCTGATGATATTAGAACAAAGGACAAAGTAGAGGATCTAAAAACTCAGGTAACATTGGGTGTTGAAAAAGCAACAGAGAAATTGCTAGCTTTAGAAAAAGAAAATAAATTGGAGTGGGCATTATTTAAAGCAACACGCGTTTTGCATTTGACAAAAACCCCGGCATTAAGCAGAATGGATCTTCCTATTGGCGGTGGTGTAAATATTATAAATGCAACCAAGGAAAATCATGGTCCTAGTTGGCGTATGGTAGTGCATTTGACTGATGAAATTGAAGCCTATGGATTATATCCAGGTGGTCAAAGTGGAAATCCGGGTAGTCCTTATTATGATACATTTGTAAATTATTGGGCCGAGGGTAAATATTACAGATTGCTGTTCTTATCTAAGGAAAAATTGAAGCAAAGTGAAAGAAAAAAGTGGCACATGCAGTTTCAAAAGACAAATTCATAATTAATTCTAATCCATTAAAATATTTTATATGAAATTCATTATTTCAATTTTATTATCCGGGTTACTTACCTATGCTGTAGGAATATATGGTGACCTGCCTTGGTGGAGTTTTGTCATCACTAATTTATTAATTGCTGTGGCTATTCCACAAAAACCTTTAATGGCATTTGCAGCTGGTGCAATAGGGGTTGGCTTGCTATGGGCTGCATTAGCATTAAGCATTGACATGGCCAACAACCATATTTTATCAACAAAAGTAGCCACCATATTGCCTTTGAATGGTTCCTATAGCAGCCTAATTATTGTAAATGCTTTATTAGGTGCAATCTTAGGCGGACTGGCCTCGCTCACTGGAAGTTTTGTTCGCGCGCGCAAAGGGGCATAGGTTTTCAATGATATGGACAGCTGATGAATATCAGCTATTGTCCTATTGCGTAAAATTTATTTTATTGTATCTTCGCGATGAATTTGCCCAACCTGTAATTGGGTCCATTTAAAAGGAACATCCTAGATGTCTAAATTTATTTTATGTCAGTACTACACAATCGCATCTCCAATAAGGAGTTAAAAGAGAAATTATACCAAGAAAATTTTTCTAGAACCACCATTAGTTTTTACAAATACTTTAGCATCCAGAATCCGCAAGTTTTCAGAGATGAATTATACAAAGGGCTGAACGCATTGGAATGCTTTGGCCGTATATATATTGCCAAGGAAGGCATTAATGCGCAGATGAGTGTGCCATCGCACCTGTTTGAAAACTTCAAGGAATATTTATATACCATTCCTGAATTAAATAATTTAAGATTAAATATTGCTGTTAATGACAATGGCAAAAGTTTTTGGGCACTAAGAATTAAAACGCGAGAAAAAATTGTTGCAGACGGAATTGATGACGCAAGTTTTAGTATGGAAAATAAAGGGAACTATGTGGATGCCCAACAAATGAATACCATGTTGAATGCCCCGGATACTATTGTTATTGATATGCGCAATCATTACGAATACGAAGTTGGACATTTTACCAACGCGATTGAAATTCCATCAGATACTTTTAGGGATCAATTGCCCATGGCGGCAGACATGATGAAGGATAAAAAAGAAGCCAATATTATTATGTATTGTACGGGTGGTATTCGTTGTGAAAAAGCAAGTGCTTATATGTTACATCATGGATTTAAAAATGTATTTCACTTAGAAGGGGGGATTATAAATTATGCGAATAAAATTAAGGAAACGGGATTGGAAAGTAAATTCAAAGGAAAAAATTTCGTTTTTGACGATCGTCTTGGCGAAAAAATTACGGAGGATATTATTGCGAAATGTCATCAATGTGGTTCGCCTTGTGATACGCATACGAATTGTAAAAATGATGGTTGTCATTTGTTATTTATTCAATGTTCTGATTGTGCTGAAAAATATGCCGGCTGTTGCACACAGGCTTGTACGGATATTGTTCATTTACCCATGGAAAAACAAATTGAACTTAGAAAAGGGATTGACAAAGGGCAGCAAATTTTCAATAAAAGCAAGCAACGCCTAAGACCAAGATTTGGGAAAGACATTTAAGAAGTTCAGTGAATTAAACATATTTAATTTAATTCTAAATTCTTTAATTAAGCTTTGCTAATGAAGCTGCAACTAAATCATAGGTTGCTTCGTCAGTTAATTTTTGTGGATTAAATTTTTCACCAATCACTTGCTCATACAATTCAATATATCTTTTTGAAATAGTATCAATCCATTCATCAGACATGTGCGGAACAGTTTGCCCTTCCTTCCCCATGAAATTATTTTCAATCAACCATTCGCGTACAAATTCCTTGCTAAGCTGTTTTTGTTTTTCTTTTTTAATTTGTCTTTCTTCAAAACCTTCTGCATAAAAATAACGAGAGGAATCGGGGGTGTGAATTTCATCCATCAAGAAAATGGTATCTCCAATTTTTCCAAACTCATATTTGGTGTCTACTAATATCAAACCTTGCTTAGCTGCAATTTCTTTGCCTCTTTGAAATAAGGCTAAGGCATATTTTTCTAATATTGCCCAATCTTCGGCGGATGCCAAACCTTGTGCAATAATGTTTTCTTTGGAAATATCTTCATCATGTCCTTCACTTGCTTTGGTAGAAGGGGTGATAATAGGGGTAGGGAAATAGTCATTTTCATTCAGGCCTTCAGGTAATTCGATACCACATAAAACGCGTCCACCTGCTTGGTATGTTCGCCAAGCATGTCCCACCAAATTACCTCGAACCACCATTTCAATTTTAAATGGGGTACATTTTTTTCCGATGGCCACATTTAGAGCAGGGGTATCCAACAGCCAATTTGGGCATATATCACTAGTTGCCTTAAGCATATAGGCCGCAATTTGATTTAAAACCTGTCCTTTAAAGGGGATGGGATTCGGTAAAATTACATCAAAAGCTGAGATTCGGTCACTTGCTATCATTACAAGTAGTTCATTTTCAATGTAATATACATCTCTTACTTTGCCATGGTAAGTGTTTAATTGGCCTGGAAAGGGTGTGGATTTCATACCACTAAATTAAAAGTTTTAACACAATTTTGATAATTTTTTCTCAAGTGGGAACAATTCAGTATGTTTAACTACGATTCATCTTAAAAACAAATAAAATATGAGAAAATTTTTACGTCATTTTATCCTTTTAAATTTACTAGCCTTATCGGTAGTTTCATTAAAAGCACAAAATGCAAGTACTGTAAATGGTACTGTTAAAAATTCAAATACAGCCGAAGGTTTATCTGCTGTTTCAGTTACTGTAAAGGGTACAACCAATGGTACTTTTACAGATGATAAAGGACGTTTCAGGATTAATGTGGCTAAAACACCCGTTACCTTGATCTTTTCTTCAGTAGGTTATTCAGATAAAGAAGTAGTCATTGCTTCCATAACGCCGAAGTTAGAAGTAAGCTTAACTCCTTCATTTGTATTGGGTTCTGAGGTAGTTGTTGCGGCTTCAAGAGTTGAAGAGCTTATTTTAGAATCTCCAGTTTCTATTGAAAGAATCAGCAATAAAACGATAAGAAATGCACCTGCTTCCAACTATTACGATATCCTAGGTACTTTAAAAGGAGTGGATGTAATTGCTGCAAGTTTAACTTTTAAAAGTATAAGTACAAGAGGTTTCAACGTGAGTGGTAATAACCGTTTAAATCAATTAATTGATGGAATGGATAACCAAGCGCCAGGATTGAACTTTTCTGTAGGTAGTGTTATTGGTCTAACTGAATTAGATGTTGATAATATTGAATTATTACCTGGTGCATCTTCTGCATTGTATGGTTCTGGTGGTATGAATGGTACTGTTTTAATTAACTCTAAAAATCCATTCAAATACCAAGGCTTAAGTTTCCAAGTGAAAAATGGTATCAAAGATGTTGATAATTACCAACGTCCTTTGTCTCCTTATAAAGATTGGTCAGTAAGATGGGCACAAAAAGTAAACGATCGTTTTGCTTATAAAATCGCCGCACAATTTGTGGAAGCGCAAGATTGGTTAGGTAATGATGCTACGAACTATTCTCGTACAACAGGTACACCTAATGGTCAAACAATTAGTGGAACGCGTGAATCAGATCCTAATTATGATGGTGTAAACTTTTATGGTGATGAAACAACTACCCCTTTAAGTTCTGTATTCAATAGTGTTAAAGGTCAAGTAATGGCGGGTCTAACTTCAAAATTTGGAGCATTAGCGCCTACCGTTTTTAATCAGTTATATGGTGCAGCTTCTTTATATCCAACGCTTGGCAGCTATACCGCATTTATGACTTCACAAGATCCTACTTTAACTGCTGCAGCACCTTTGTTATATGGTAATGCAAAAGGCTTTTTTTCTGGCGATGTTTCAAGAACAGGATATGCTGAAAAAGATGTGGTTGATCCAACAACTATGAATGTTAAATTCACAGGATCTTTGAACTATAAATTATCTGATAATACAGAAGCTTCTTTTAGTTTTCATCATGGTACTGGTAATACAGTTTATACAGGTAGTGACCGTTATGCTTTTAGAGGGTTGAGAATGGGGCAGTACAAATTGGAAATCAAATCTACCAATTGGTTAGTTAGAGCTTACACTACGCGTGAAGACGCAGGTTCTTCTTATAACTCGACTATTGCTGCTCGTTATTTTAATGAAGCATGGAGCCCAAGTAGTACTTGGTTCCCTACCTACATGGCTGCGTTAACTTCCTACAGAGATGCAGGTATGCCAAACGCAAGTGCTGTCGTTGCTGCACGTGGTATTGCCGATGCAAATCGTCCAACTGGAAACATTAGATTAAATTCAATGTTTCAAACGCTAACAAATACACCAATCTCACAAGGAGGTGCGTTGTTATTAGATAAAACAAACTTAAACGTGTATGAAGGTCAATATAACTTATCAACTGCTTTAGGTTTAGATAAAATGGGCGCTGATTTATTAGTAGGTGGTATCATGAAACAATATATTTTAAATTCTCAAGGAACCGTATTTGCTGACACTGCTGGTAAAATTAATATCAATGAGTCTGGTGCTTATGCGCAGTTATCTAAGAAATTCTTTGGTGATCTATTAAAAGTGTCTGCTTCTGGTCGTTATGACAAGAGCACCAATTTTGACGGTCGTTTTACACCAAGAGTTTCCATGGTATTTAAATTAGCACAGGATAACAATATCCGTTTATCTTATCAAACAGCTTATCGTTTCCCAACTACGCAGAACCAATGGATTAACTTGTTAGTGGGTGGTGGTACGCGTTTAATGGGCGGTTTACCAGCTTTAAGAGAGCATTACAAATTCAGCACCAACCCTGCTTATACTTTAGCTAGTGTGAATGCGTTTGGTGCAAGTGCTTTAGCAGGCGCTCCAAATCCAGCTTTATTAAAGCAAGCGGTATTTAATGAGTTTAAGCCTGAGTCAATGAGTTCAATAGAATTAGGTTATAAAGCATTATGGGCTAAAAAATTATTGGTTGATTTTTATGTGTACGCAGGTACTTACACCAATTTCATAGGCGGTGTAACTGTTTTACAATCTCGTAATGGAGCAGCACCTAGTCCTTTAGATGTGTTAGATGCAAGTAAGCGAATGGCTTATAGTATTTCTACAAATTCTGATGGTGATGTAACTACAAAAGGTTGGGGATTGTCATTGGATTATTTATTACCTAGAAACTTTAGTGTTTCTGGTAGCATTTTCTCTGATGAAATTGGAGAAGTAGCTCCAGGGGTAGTTCCTTATTTCAATAGTCCAAAAATCAGAGCTAATATCGCATTAAACAACAGTGGTTTCTTATTTAACAATCGTTTAGGATTCAGTGCAAACATGCATTATCAAGACGGATTTAACTACGAAAGTACTTTTGCTGTTGGAAAGATCAGTGCTTACCAAACAGTGGATGCTGTGTTAACTTTCAAAGTACCTTCTTACAGATCATTGATAAAAGCAGGTGGTACTAACATATTTAATAGATATTATAGAACTGCATATGGTAGTCCTCAAATTGGCGGATTGTACTATGTAAGTTTTGCATATAACGTATTTTAGTAGATTAGGATGGGTTAGTCCTACAAGTCCCTTCTCGATTTATCGGGAGGGGACTTTTTTTTATGCGTAAGAATTATTTTTTTCCTGTATAAAGCTTTATTTTTGCCACTCAAATTAAAATGACACCATGCGTTCAATACCATTTAGAGAAGCACTTCGTGAAGCAATGAGCGAGGAAATGCGCAGAGACGAAAGAGTATTATTAATGGGAGAGGAAGTTGCGGAGTATAATGGCGCTTATAAAGTAAGCCAAGGCATGCTGGCGGAGTTTGGCGCAAAACGCATTATTGATACGCCTATTTCTGAGTTAGGTTTTACAGCGGTAGCTGTAGGAGCGGCACAAAATGGATTAAGACCCATTGTTGAATTCATGACTTGGAATTTTGCGGTGCTTCCTTTGGATCAAATTTTAAATACGGCCAGTAAGATGCTAGCGATGAGTGGCGGTCAAATTGGCTGTCCTATTGTAATGAGAGGCCCCAATGGTAGCGCGGGTCAATTAGGTGCACAACACTCCACTGCATTTGAAAGTTATTTGGCTAATATTCCAGGTATTAAAGTGGTTTCGCCATCCAATGGGTATGATGCGAAAGGTTTATTAAAACAAGCCATTCGTTATGAAGAGGATCCAGTGATGTTTTTAGAAAGTGAAGTGATGTATGGTGATAAATCAGATGTTCCAGATGAGGAATATTATATCCCATTAGGGAAAGCGGATGTTAAAAAAGTAGGTCGCGATATTACGATTGTTTCTTATAACAAAATGATGAAAGTGGCATTGGGTGCCGCAGCAGAATTAGAAAAAGAAGGCATCAGTGCAGAGGTCGTTGATTTGCGTACCATTCGTCCTTTGGATTGGATGACCGTTTTGGAAAGTGTAAAAAAAACTAACCGTTTGGTGATTATTGAAGAACAATGGCCTTTTGCTTCTGTATCTTCAGAATTATCTTACCGTATCCAAAAAGAAGGATTTGACTATTTAGATGCACCTATTCGACGTATCACTAGCGCCGATGCGCCGATGCACTATGCACCTAATTTAGCAGCCTTGGCCATTCCTGATGTGGCTAGGTCCGTAAGCTTGGTGAAGGAGCTCATGCAACAGTAGAAATAAATGCGGCATATACATGCTCAACGTGGGTTAGATGATGGTGTTATCATTTATATACACCACTCATATGAAAACTTTGACGCTTTAAAAATAAAATTATCAATATCCCTCACAAAGGGGTATTTTTATTATATAATACAACATCATTTTATGGGCTATATTTTATTGATTTTATTTTGGCTGGGATGGCATATTGGTATTTATTTAATGCTAAAGAAAGCAGGGGTGTCAAGTGCTAAGGCCATCATTCCCATTTATAATACTTGGGAGGTAGTAAAACTTTGTGGAATATCAAAAATGTGGTTTTGGATCCAACTAATACCAATTTTAGGTCAATTTGTAACCTTATGGATATCTATCATATTCGTAATGCATTTTAAAAGAGTAGGGTTGTTGCAACATATTTTAACAGTGTTTGTTCCATTTATTTATTTGCCTTATTTAGGACTTTCTGCCAATGAACGTTGGCATGGTAAAGACGCATTACAGCACTATCACAAATCAGCATCAAGAGAGTGGGTAGATGCTGCTGTTTTTGCTATTGTTGCGGCTACATTAATTCGCACTTTTATTTTTGAAGCCTATGTAATTCCTACGGAGAGTATGGAAAAAACATTATTAGTGAACGACTTTTTATTTGTTGACAAAATCACCTATGGTGCACGTATTCCTCAAACTCCAGCAAGTTTTCCATTTGTTCATAATACATTACCTATGGCGCCAACAACGCCATCCTATATCAAGTGGGTGCAATTGGATTACACCAGATTGCCAAAAGTGAGAAGCATTAATCGTAATGATGTTGTGGTATTTAATTTTCCAGCAGGCGATACCATTATTAACCTGCCCGAATTTGGAAGTAAAATACCTTATTATGATGTTTTGAGAAGCCCTGAGTATGCAAACAACCGCGAAAAATTATTGAATGATTATCCAATTTTAGTGCATCCAGTGGACAAGACAGATAATTATATCAAAAGATGTGTAGGAATACCTGGTGATATTATTCAAGTGAAAGGAAGTCATTTATGGGTGAATGGCAAGCCAGGGCTTGTCGCCCCTTATTCGCAAACAGAATTTATTGTGCAAACCAATGGCACACCCATTCCTGAGGATTATATTCAAGATAGTATAGGCATTAATATTGATGATGCTAGTTCTGATTTCCAAATCATGGAAGGCAGTGCGCATACTTTTAAAATTAACATGACGGCGAATGCTGCTGAAAATTTGAAGAAATTACCACAGGTTTTGTCTGTTACTAATTTTGATGAAAACACAGTGGGATATACTTTCCCGAATGATATGACCCATTTTCCATGGTCGGTAGATAATTATGGTCCAATACGAATTCCAAAAAAAGGAGATGTGGTACAGTTAAATGACAGTACCATAGAATTATATCGTCGCTTAATTTCAAATTACGAGCATAATAAATTAGAAGAGAAGGAAGGCAAGTATTTTATTAATGGTGTAGCAACCACCTCATATATGGTGAAAGAAAATTACTATTGGATGATGGGCGATAATCGTCATCGTAGTCAAGATAGTAGGTATTGGGGATATGTGCCTGAAACACATATTGTAGGACGTGCAGCCTTAATTTGGTTCAGCTACAGCAAGTCAATTAGATGGAATAGGTTATTTAGCCAAATAAAATAGATTATTTTTAAACCTCACAGCATGTGAGGTTTTTTATTAAATAGCACTGTATGAAACAAAAATTTGAGTTTGAGTTTGATTATTTTGAGCAGATGGAATCCTTAAGTGAAACAGATGCTTCATTACTTATTGCTGCGCGAAATGCAACCAAAACGGCATTTGCCCCTTATTCCAAATTTAAAGTGGGCGCTGCTGCCTTGTTATCAAATGGTCAAATTTTTATTGGGTCCAATCAAGAAAGTGCCAGTTATCCAGTGGGTATTTGTGCAGAAAGAACTTTATTAAATAGCATTGGGAGCCAATTTCCAAGTGAAACCATCCTTGCCATGGCAATTAGCTATGATACGGATAAAGCCGCTTGTGACGCCCCTATTTCGCCTTGCGGCATGTGTAGGCAATCCTTGCTTGATTTTGAAAATAGATATCAGTCACCCATCAAGATAATATTAGCAGGTAAAACAGGGCCAATTATGATGGTAGGTGCAGCTAAAAATTTATTGCCTTTCGGATTTGATGGGGCAATTTTGAAATAAGTTAAAACAAGGTTTGCACGCCGAGTGCTAATCTGAATTCGTGTTGTAATAACCATTTTTTTCTGGTTTTCCCCCAAGCGTAACCCACCAAGGATCGGTCTGATCCAATAATACGGTGACATGGAATTAATATAGCCACTTTATTTTTTGCATTTGCAGCGGCCCTTACTAAATTGGGGTCACCCATTTTTTTTGCCAAGTCCCCATAGCTTAATGTTTTTCCAAAAGGGAGTTCGTATAATTCTTTCCAAACTTTTTGTTGAAATTCAGTGCCCTCCTGATCAATGGCAACTGTAAAACTTCGCCTATTGCCAGCAAAATATTCAATTAGCTCATCAATGCATTGGTGCATCACCGCTGGTATGTTTTGGTCTGTATTATTATTTTCTAATTCTGGAATGTCAATAAATGAAAGTTGTTGAATGCAATGTTTTGATGATACCATTTTAATGGCGCCAATAGGGCTGTGATAAATGTGAACAAAGCTATTTTGCATTAACCAATGGGTTGGCCGTTATCTACGGCATGTGTCGGGGTGAGTAAAACTACTTGGTGTTGCAAGTCATAAACACCCAACACCAAACATTCGCTCATAAAGTTAGCGATTTGTTTTGGAGGAAAATTCACAACTGCGGTAATTTGCATGCCTACTAATTGATCCTTGGTATAATGCGAGGTTATCTGAGCAGATGACTTTTTAATCCCTAATGGGCCAAAATCAATGTGAAGTTGATAAGCCGATTTTTTAGCATTTGGGAATTCTTGCGCACTAATGATTGTGCCACATCTAATATCTACCTTTGTAAAATCATCCCATTGTATCATTATTCATATTTTTTGGGAGTGCGTGTATATATTCAATCTAATAAATCAGCTAAGTCGTTTAAATCCTTTTTTTTGAATTGTAATGTGGGACTTTGGAAACATTTTGAAAATTCAATCAATAGCTTTTTTATAATTCTAATATTAGATAATTTTTTATAATACCTATTTTGTGGTTCAATATTAGATCTCAAAAAATATTGGTCCAAATCCTTTTGTGAAAAAGCATGTCCTGTGGTTCCTTCCACATAGAATTGTATATATTCTTGTGGATTTGGATAAACCTCCGTCTCATCCCAGTCGGAGGAGTAAAATGCAATGATACATTGTTTAGGAATATTGATGAATTCGGCGTCAATTTCTAATTGCGCACAAAGCTCAGCATACAAAATGGTGTTTGCAAATGCGTTTCCTTTTTTTGCTTGCAAAGGGCCCGACATTAAAAATTCATCTGGTTTGTCATAATTAATTTCAATCCCTTTAATTTGATAATAATTATACAAAATATTTTTGATCACATTGGCTTGCTCGAGCGGCGTCAAATAATTATTTAACTCCAGCCATATGTTTCTTCTAATTTTTTCTAGTTGATGTCGCAGGGTATCAGTGGCTAATTCGGGATATTGAAATTTAGTGACCAATAAAGCGCCTTCTAGTAATGAGGGTGCTGGTTTTGATTTCCACTGCGTAAAGTCTTCTTTTAAATCATGTAGGCGTAATTTATAAATCATCTTTTCGATACGCTCTAAAGTAGTTTCATCCAATGTATTTTCCCAAAGATGTTCTAAATCTGGAATAATCGGCGAACCATAGTTTAATAACCTATCTGAAATGGTATTAAATACTTCCTCGTCAGGATCGTCAATCAGTTGGAATAAGGCAGTAATTTCGGAAGCTTTTGGCATATTTTGCAAATACTAAGTTTTTCAATATTCAAATTGACGTAAAATATGGGGAATTATTCATTTTAGTTATCCCAATAGTGTGGATATATTTAACAATAATTTACATAATAAATAGAATTATTATTCGTTCATGTAAATATTCTCTAAATAGGGGGCATCTTAATCCTAATTACCTTTTCTTTGCATATATACTAACTATTATGTCAAACGAAACAATAGCAACCCCCAAATTTCCTGTAATGGTAAAGTCATTACATGCCGAATTAAAACGTCGCGTTAATTTATATTTGGAGGAGCATGCAGTGACAGGAACAGGTAATTATAAGTTGTTTTCAAAGGCCATCATTTTATTAAGTTTATTTGTTGTTACCTATATACATTTGGTATTTTTTACACCACCCACTTTTTATGCAATATTGGAGTGTATTCTATTTGGTGGTCTGATTGCCGCGATTGGTTTTAATGTGATGCACGATGGTAGCCATGGTAGTTTTAGTAAGTACAACTGGTTAAACAAATTAGCCTCTTCATCTATAAGTGTGCTAGGCGCAAGTCGTTTTATGTGGGCATCAAAACATGTAACCATACACCATACTTTTACCAATATTGAAGGGGTGGATGATGATATTGAAGTAGGCGCTTTAATGCGTATGGCACCGAATCAAAAACATTATATATTACATCGTTTTCAACATATTTATTTTTGGGTTTTATATATGTTATTGTATATTTTCTGGATTTTCTATACCGATTATAAAAAATATTTTTCTAAAAAAATCGGTTCTGTCCCATTAAAAAAAATGACGATTGCAGATCACCTAGAATTTTGGATTGTTAAAATTTATCATGCTGCTGTATTTATCATTATACCTGTGTATATGGTTGGATGGGTGAGTTGGTTAGTTGGATTTTTTGTCACTGGATGTTTTGCCGGTTTTATTTTAAGTATTGTATTTCAATTGGCGCATACGGTTACAGAAACTGAATTCCCTGTGGCAATACAACCTGAAAATGTGATGCCTGATGAATTTGCGGCACATCAAATTATGACGACTGCTAATTTCGCTACAAAAAGTAAAATTATTAGCTGGTTAGTAGGTGGATTGAATTTTCAAATTGAGCATCATTTATTTCCTAAAATATCACATGTTCATTATCCTGCAATTTCAAAAATTGTTAAAAAAACATGTGCTGATTTTAAATTAAAATACAATGAATATCCTACGGTGTTGAGTGCTATTCAAGCGCATGTATTACATCTTAAATCATTAAGCAAGCCTGGCTTCGCTCAAACTAATATTACGCTGTACAGTGTAAACTAAAAAAGGACGCCGATATATCGGCGTCCTTTTTGTTTTATGGTAGTTTGAAACCTAATTATATAATTCAGTGCGAAGTGCAATGGATCATCCATCCAATGCGTTAAGATGCTTTATTTCTTCTTGCCATTTTACGTGGTGGATTTGTTTTTAATTCAGCAATAATCGCATTCACTTCCTCAATGGTTAGTGTTTCCACTTTTTCTTGCTGTTCCTTATTTAACTTATAATTTCTTAATCCTTGTTTAATATAAGGACCATAAGGGCCACGTAATAATTGTATTTTTTCTTTTTCAAATATTTTGATAGTACGTTCATCTTTGGCTTTGCGCTTTTCTGCAATCATAGGGGTTAATTCCTCTAGGGTAACGGTATAAGGGTCCATTTCCTTGTTTAGGGAATAAAACTTCTTGGCATGGGCCGCATAAGGGCCAAATCGACCAATATTAACGGATACATCCTCCTCCTCAAATTGTCCCAATGTGCGCGGTAGTTTAAATAACTCTAGTGCCTCCTCGAAACTGATGGTTTCAATACTTTGAGATGCCTTTAATTTGGCAAATCTTGGCTTTTCTTCTTCATCCTGATGACCTATTTGAACCATTGGGCCATATCGCCCCATTCTTGTGATCAATTTTTTACCACTCACTGGGTCAAATCCTAATTCTCTTTCCCCTTTGGCTTTTTCCGCATTCTCTAAAGTATGTTCAATAGTGGTGTGGAATGGTTCATAAAAAGAAGCAAGCATATCACTCCATAAAAGCTTGCCTGCAGCTATTTCATCAAATTCACCTTCAATTTTAGCAGTGAAATTAAAATCCATCACTTTTGAAAAGTGTAGTTTTAAAAAGTCAGTCACCACCAAACCTAAATCAGTAGGGGATAATTTATTTTTTTCAGCACCCGTAATTTCTGAGGAAGTCACGGTAGTTATTTCATCCTTATTATTTAAAGAAAGTACTTGAAAATTCCTTTTAATACCTTCTTTTTCTCTTTTTTCCACATAATTACGCTTCATGATGGTTGAAATAGTTGGCGCATAGGTAGAGGGACGACCAATACCCAATTCTTCTAATTTTTTTACCAAAGAAGCTTCTGTATATCTTGCACTAGGTCTGCTGAAACGTTCTAAACCGGTCATTTCAATAAAGTCAAGCACTTGACCCACAGCCAATGGGGGTAATAAACTTTCTTCCCCTTCCGCAGCAGTTGCATCTTCGTCTTCATCATCATTACTCTCTAAGTATACCTTTAAGAAACCATCAAATTTCATCACTTCGCCAGATGCAGATAGTGTTTCTTTATTGGTTGACACCTCAATTTTGGCAACTGTTTTTTCGAACTGCGCATCACTCATTTGTGAAGCAATGGTTCGCTTCCAAATTAATTCATACAATCTATTTAAGTCAGCGTCGTCTACTTTACTTTCATTCATGTAGGTAGGTCGAATTGCTTCGTGCGCTTCCTGTGCATTTTCATTTTTATTTTTAAACTTACGCGGCTGGTAATATTTTGCACCAAAGCTTGAATTAATTTCTGCTTTAATTGCATCCACTGCAGTTTCACTCAAGCTAATGCTATCAGTTCTCATGTAAGTGATTTTACCACTCTCGTATAATTTTTGTGCAAGTAACATTGTTTTACTTACGCTATATCCTAATTTTCTTGATGCTTCTTGTTGTAATGTGGAAGTAGTGAAAGGCGCTGATGGCGTACGTTTCCCTTCTTTTACATTTATATCTTTTACCGTATATTTTGCGCCCCTACATTCGTTTAAAAACTTTTCAGCTGCCGATCCTGTGGCTAATTTTTGTGGCCCTTCTGCTTTGAATTTTACTTTTTTCTTATTGATATCTGGTGCAGTAAATAGCGCTGATATTTTAAAAACACTTTCTGGTAAAAATTGGTTGATTTCTCTTTCGCGTTCTGCGATTAATCTTACGGCAACACTTTGGACACGACCTGCGCTCAAACCTTTTTGCATGCCAATTTTACGCCAAAGCACTGGGCTTAATTCAAAACCAACAATTCTATCTAAAATACGGCGTGCTTGTTGTGCATCCACTAAATCCATATTAATGAACCTTGGATTATCGACCGCTTTTTTTATTGCTGGTGCAGTAATCTCATGAAAAACGATACGCTTTGTTTTTTTAGGATCTAAACCAAGCACTTCCGCTAAATGCCAACTGATACTTTCTCCTTCACGGTCCTCATCCGATGCTAACCAAACTTCCTTTGCTTTCTTTGCCATGGATTTTAAATCCTTTACCACTTTTTCCTTATCCGATGGTACCGCGTATCTTGGTGCAAATTTATTTTTAAGGTCAATCCCCATCTCACTTTTCTCTAAATCTCGGATATGACCATAGCAACTTCTAACTTCAAATTCCTCTCCCAAAATTTTCTCAATGGTCTTTGCCTTTGCAGGGGACTCCACGATTAATAGGTTCTTTGCCATAGGTTCTTTGGGTGTTTATAAATTGAAAATCAACTATTTATGTTTAATGAAATTGGCATTGTTTGCTAATCCCATATTCTTTTCTCGCGATGCAATATTAGAGCTTTCACTGAAAAAATAAAAATTACCTAGTCTTCTGGGGCTAAAAATGCCATTATTTTGTCAATAACGGCCTGCGTTTTATATACTTTATTATGACCTAATCCATTGGTTATCAAGAATTTAATATTTTTTGGTGCTTTTTCTTGAAAATTAATTAAATCTTTATACGGGCAAACCTTATCCTCGGTATCGTGTACCCAAAGAACTGGTCCAGTGTAGTTTTCAATGGCCCGGTCAGCTTCAAAGTGGGTAATCGGGTGTGTTGTTAAAGTCGCCGCATAGGTTAAAAATGCAGTTTTAATGAGCTCACTGAACCGCATTAAATCAAAATAATTATTAAAAGAGGTGGTCGTCTTAGTTGCTGGTGCAATTAAGACAAATTTATGTTGTTCGGGATTTGGAATAGTTTCAGCTAACATAGCTAAAGCGATACCCCCTAATGAATGACCTATAAAATGATCTACTGGTCCCACCGTTTTTATTATTTGGTCAATGGCATTTAAATAAAGTAATATATTAATGTATTTGCCTTGACTTAAGCCATGTCCTGGGGCGTCAAAAATCAAAACACGAAATCCCCTTTTTAATAATGGCGCTACATATTGCTCAAATTTATATCCATAGCTAGCATAGCCGTGTGCAATAAGTACGGTTTTGTTGTTGCTTTTTTGCGAAGTCCATTCATATCCTTTTAATTGAATACCATCCGGCAAGGTGAATGTTAATGGTTTGGCTTGGTGAAAAATGGCAGGTGCCTTTTTTTTCTTGTACTTAGGATAGGGGGTGCAAAATAATTCAAAGGCTTTCTGGCCAGCAATCGCGGGTGAAACATGGGCTAGGGTTTTGAATTTAGTCCTCAAATACTTTAAGTACATTCTTTCGGAAAACCCTATTATTGCCATTATTTTTAAAAATTTGTGCAAAGATAGTTTGTTAAAGCACAGTACAATCATTTTTTTGTATTTCGCAAATGAAATTGAGACTTTGACTAGAACATTGGAGGATTAAAGTTATTTTTGCAAAAATCTATTGTGGACTTATGTATTCATTAAAAATCAGTTTTGAAGAAAAAGGACTTGCGCCTGTTACTTTAACCAATATAGCGCCGGATGAAAGCTTGCTTGAAGTGCTATTAGAGGCAGGTATTGAGCTACATCATAATTGTGGTGGGGTATGTGCATGTAGCACTTGTCATATTTATATTAAAACAGGGGCAGGGCATGTTGCTGAACTCTCGGACAGAGAGGAAGACTTTATTGATCGTGCTGTTAATCCTCGTATTGAGTCAAGGTTAGGTTGCCAATGTATTTTAGCCAAGGGGGGTACTGGGGAATTAGAAATCATCTTACCTGACCAAACACAATTTTTAGGGGAGTAGCCGAGTTAAAGGAATTTTACATCTCGAATAGTACATTAGCGTCGGAAAAAAATAATTATAAGAATATTACCAATAAAAGAGTAAACTAAAATCAATTAATATGAGTCAGTTTGAACCCCCGATTTTTTGGAATAATCATGAAGATATCGCTCAAAAATTATATGAGAAGTTCGGTGATGATTTTACAGAAGCTAAAATATATCGTATTCGTTTTACGGATCTTTTAGATTGGATACTTAGTTTACCTCATTTTGAAGGTACAAGGGAGCAGTCTACCGAGGGTCATTTGGAAATGATCCAAAGTGCCTGGGTGTATGAGTGGAGGGATAATCAAAAATAGGCTTACATTTGATAACAAAAAGTATTCGCCTTGTTAGCTAGTTTTAAAAAAATAGTTTGTTTTGTGTTTGATGTTGATGGTGTATTGACCAACGGCAATTTACTCATTATGCCTAATGGGGTGATGGCCAGAACCATGAATATTAAAGATGGTTATGCTTTACAATTGGCAGTAAAAAAGGGGTATCAAGTTTGGATTATTTCTGGGGGTAATTCGGAAGATGTAAAAAATAGATTAGCACTTTTAGGTATTAGTGAAGTTCATATGAAAGTGGCCAACAAAAAGGAATTATTACAATCCCTAGCTTCTGAACACCATTTATCACTAGAGAATATATTATATATGGGTGATGATATGCCCGATTACGAAGCCATGCAATTGGCTGGCATTGCAGCTTGTCCTAGTGATGCAGCAATGGATATAAAATCAATTGCACAATACAAGGCTTTGACCAAGGGTGGAGAGGGTTGTGCGCGTGAGGTAATCGAAAAGGTGTTAAAGCTCAATGATCATTGGGATATAGATGATCATATTTTGGCCAAATAAATAAATTCAATTGAAATTACTTGTATCATTTTTTAGGCTGATTAGATGGCCTAATTTATTTTTTATAATATTGTCACAATGTTTGTTTCAATATTGTCTTTATAATCCCTTATACCACATTAATAGTTCTGATACACCGGTTTCCTTTTTATTAATTATGTTAGCGTCTGTTTTTATTGCTGCAGCAGGCTATGCAATTAATGATTATTTTGATGTTAATATTGATCAGGTCAATAAGCCTACTAAAGTAGTTGTTAGTAATATTATCAACAGAAGATGGGTAATTTTTTGGCACTTCTTTTTTAGCTTATCTGGAATTTATTTAACACTAATTGCATTTTCATTTCAACAGTATTGGCATATTCATTTAGCCAACTTACTTTCAATTTTATTTTTGTGGTTTTATTCAACCAATATCAAAAAAAAGTTATTAATAGGCAATGTGTTGATTGCAATTTTAACAGCCTGGGTAATAGGGGTGGTATATTTTTCTAAGTTCACGATGGCTGAATTAATCAATGCTGGTAATGCGACTCCAACTGATTTACGTTTTTTCAAATTAATGATATTATATGCTGCTTTTGCATTTGTATTAACCATCATAAGAGAAGCCCTGAAAGATATTGAGGATATGGAAGGAGATGCGAAATTTGGATGCAGAACATTGCCTATTGTTTGGGGATTAAAAGCAACCAAAGTGTATTTGGCTGTGTGGTTGGTGGTGGTGATTGCAGTATTATCTATTATACAACTGTATGTAGTTCCATTTGGTTGGTGGTTAAGTATAGTTTATTGTATTTTATTTATCATTGCGCCCTTGGTGTTGGTGTTATACAAGTTAAATAAATCGTTCACTAGTAAAGATTTTAATACGCTTAGCAATTGGGTTAAAATTGCAATGCTAGCAGGGGTGCTATCCATGGTCTTTTTTTATTTTTTATATTAAAGGCCTTCTATACAAAATTGAATTTACACAATGCAACCATTGATATTAGCTTCCCAATCGCCACGTCGACAAATGCTCTTAACCTGGGCGGATGTTCCATTTGAAGTAATTGTTTCCGATTCGGATGAAACCTATCCGGCAACCATGGATTTAAATGAAGTGCCCGTATATATTGCAAAGAATAAGGCGCAGGCGGTATATGAAAAAATAATACTTTCCTATCCGCAACATAGCAATAAAAATATTGTGGCGGCTGATACTATTGTAGTATTAGAAGGCAATGTTTTAGGTAAGCCAGCCAATAAGGCGGAAGCTATCGCTTCCTTAACTGCACTATCCGGAAAAACACATCGGGTTATAACAGGGGTTGTTTTACGCTACCAAGACAAGGAATATTCTTTCAGTGAAACCACCTTGGTCACATTTAATACCTTGACATTAGCGCAAATTGAATACTATATTGAAAATTACAAACCATATGATAAAGCCGGCGGTTATGCGATTCAGGAATGGATAGGTGTCGTTGGCATACATAGCATTGAAGGCGATTTTTATAATGTCATGGGTTTGCCAGTGAGTAAGCTATTGCAAAAAATAAAGCAACTAGAAGTAAACTAGTTGCTTTAAATAATTTCATAATTATTGATTGTCTAAATTTCAATCTATATTTTAGCGCTATTGCCAGTTAAATGCAATGTCTAAAACAACATCCGGGTGTAAGCTTCTTTCCACAGGACAGGTGCGCACAACACGCTCTAAAATTTCTTTTGTTTTTTCGTCTACATTTAATCCAGCAGGCATCGTCATATGTGCAATAATCTTTCCAATTCTACGTGGATCTGATACCATTACTTTAGTTACTTCCACTTTGGCGCCATCTAGTACAATATTCATGGTCTCGGCTTTAATCCCCATGGTGGTAATCATACAAGCACCTAAACCTGTTGCAATTAAGTCGGTGGGTGAGAATCTTTCCCCCTTTCCTTTATTGTCAGTAGGCGCGTCGGTTTCAATGGCAGAACCACTTTGTAAATGAAGGCAGGTGGTTCTTAAATTAGATTCGTAAGTAACTGTTGCTGTCATAGTTAGGTTTAAAGTATTTGTAATTCGTTGAAATGGTTTTTAAACTATATCGCCCTAATTCTAGAAGGCGCAATATTTTGTTTACCGGTGTTTAATCGAATGGTGACCACTAATGAAAGCATAAAGTATACGACCAGTATTAAGTTAAGTTGTGCAATATGTTTACTGGCACCAAACCAATCACCCATAAAATATATAATACCTAATCCAAACGTGGTTTTCATTATTTCCCAAACAAATGCATATTTACTGCCATCCATTAAATCGGTTAATGCATATACGTACACAAATACAAATGCACCATATATAAACACATTTGGGAAGCCAATATTTGCAATATTCCCTAACATAAAAGCAACACCTATAAAAATAATAATTAATTGCATCCAAATCCAGGTTGTAAAAACTGGGTTTTGACTGGTAGTGTATTTGTCAAAATTATATACGTCATCAATTTTAAAAACAGGATTTTTTGCTGCAACATCCGCAGGGCGCCAGCCAGTCGGCTTTGACCATACCCTCAATTTGTCAACAAAGCTATTTGCACGCCATGCATCAGTGATTAATAACCACATATGTATAAAATTAATTCGAATTGGATTCCATGTTCTCATTGGGCGTGTAATGCCATACACTGGTGGAATATCAGCACGCTCTTCCATAAAAGTGCCAAACATTTTATCCCAGATGATAAATATTTGCGCTAAATTTTTATCAAGATATTCTTTATTGAATGCATGATGTACTCGGTGATGAGAAGGCGTGACAATTATTTTTTCTAAAAATCCCATACGATTAATATATCTGGTGTGATACCAGAATTGCGCAAAAAATTGGATAGGTGTAACCGTTGCAACCACCAGTGGTGAAATGCCCAATAAGGCTGCAGGAATCATGAAGATGGAAAATATTTTCACAAAGGATGAAATAGGTTGGCGAACAGCACAGGCTAAATCGAATTCTTCACTACTATGATGTACAATATGGCTATTCCAAAAAAAGTTATTTGCATGATCAATCCGGTGTACCCAATAATGAGAAAAGTCGAGCGCTACAAATGCAATTACATAAGTCAACCAAGTTGTTGTAATATGGGTTAAAGCAATCTTTTCCTCAATCCAGCTGTAACTTATAATTGTAATACTTAAGCCTAAAACATTTTTTGTGACCATCGTAATCGCCGATGTAAGGCTACTTACGGTGTCCATATTGTTTACTTTTTCTTTTTTTATATACCAGCCATATAATTTCTCCAGCAATATAAAAGTGAAAAATATTGGCATCGCAAAAAGTAAAATTTTTCCATATTTTTCCATAAATCTGCAATTTTAATAATTAAGTAAACGCGTCCTATTTAATGGGTATGAAGATAGCCATTTATTTTTGTGATTTTGGACTGCCTTTTATATTTAATAATTTTAAATATAGCAGATAAATTATGGGTTATTAATGACAAGTCTTGTATTTTTGTGGCTGATTATAGCGCAACGAATTATGCAAGAATTACCCATCGTTAATGTGGAGACGGAAACAAGAATAAAAAAACCAGATTGGTTAAGGGTTAAGCTGCCTATTGGGGAAAGCTATAAACATGTGCGCGGATTAGTTGATAAGCACAAACTTCATACTATTTGTGAAAGCGGCAATTGTCCGAATATGGGGGAGTGCTGGGGCGAGGGTACGGCTACCTTTATGATACTAGGCAATATATGTACCAGAAGCTGCCAGTTTTGTGCGGTGGCTACAGGACGTCCTAAACCTGTGGAATGGGATGAGCCACAACGCGTAGCAGAAGCCATTTTATTAATGAAAGTAAAGCATGCAGTTTTAACCAGTGTAGATAGAGATGAATTACCTGATGGCGGTTCAATCATTTGGTTTAATACGATTAAGGCTATTAAAACCTTATCCCCTGAGACTACCTTAGAAACCTTAATCCCGGATTTCAGAGGTATCCCAGAGCAAATACAAAGAATTATTGAAGCGGCTCCTGAAGTGGTAAGTCATAATATGGAAACGGTGGAAAGAAATACACAAAAAGTGCGGGTGCAAGCAAAATATAGAAGAAGCTTAAAAGTATTAGAAACTTTGAAGCTCGGTGGTATGCGCACAAAAACCGGGATGATGTTAGGTATTGGAGAAGAGAAAGCGGAAGTCATACAAACGATGAAGGATTTGGTGGGGGTAAGTTGCGATGTACTTACATTGGGGCAATACTTGCAACCCACAAAAAAGCATTTGCCTGTACAAAGATTTGTGCATCCCGATGAATTTGCCGAGTTAAGACAAATTGGGTATGAACTTGGATTTGATTATGTGGAAAGTGGACCTCTTGTGCGCTCATCTTACCATAGTGAAAAGCATGTCATTCAAGGTTGGGGTAAATCAAAGTGGATGGAGGAACAAGCTTTAATAAAATAGGTTGCAATATTTATGCTTATAATTATATAGTCGGTGTAAGCTTCAACTACTTAAAAATTATATTCGGAATCTCATAAAATAAAAATGTCCCGCCGAGTTCTCGACGGGACATTTTTTATAGATGGGGTAGTAAAACTAATTCTTGTAAAATAACTATAGTTCCCACATTAAAGCACTTGCGCCTAAAATAGCCGCATCAGATTCCTTTAAATGGCTAACTAGTATTTTTACTTTGTTTTGGAATATCTCAATCACGTTTGCTTCCAAATGCTCACGGGTTGGTTTTAAAATTAAATCACCTGCTTTTGTTAAGCCGCCAAATAATATAATTGCTTCAGGGCTTGAAAACATGACAAAATTTGCCAATGCCATGCCTAACACTTTTCCTGTAAATGCAAAAACTTCTTTGGCAACTTCATCTCCTTTGGTAGCTGCTTCAAATACTGCTTTTGAATTTAATTCGCCCTTTGGTATACCACGCAATAAGCTTGGACGATCTGTATTTTCAAGAATTTCAATAGCAGATTGCGCAACACCAGTAGCTGAAGCGTAACTTTCCAAGGAGCCTTTTTTCCCAGTACCAGGATGTAATCGGCCATTAGGAATAATCGTAGTATGTCCTAGTTCACCAGCAAAGCCATCATGTCCATAAACAAGTTGGCCATTGGCAACAATACCACTTCCTACGCCTGTACCTAATGTGATCATGATAAAATCTTTCATGCCTTGCGCAGCGCCATACATCATCTCGCCAACAGCCGCGGCATTCGCGTCATTGGTCAATCGCACTGGGATTTTAAATTTATCCTGTAACATACGTGCCAAAGGAATAATTCCTTTCCATGGCAGGTTCGGCGCATATTCAATATTACCGGTATAAACATTTCCGTTAGGAGCGCCTACACCAATACCTTTAATGCGACCAACGCCACCCACTTTTTCAATAAGTACACTTAATTCCTGATGTAACTCGTCAATAAAAGTATGCACCTGTTCGTGCTTTTTTGTTGATATCTCACTTGCAAATAAAACATTGCCTACATTATCAACGATACCAAATTTGGTACCTGTCCCTCCAATATCAACACCAACTACAAAAGCGTCCATTGTATAATTTTAAAAAATTCAATTAATGTCCTCCACTTACTTGTGCATCAAAATCAAGTCCTTGTTTCTTTAATACACTCTTTAATTTTAATGCAAGTAATGCTAAAATTGCAAAACATACTGCGGCTAAAATATAAGATTGGTGCATTCCAACACTTGGATTGTCTCCTAATACGCCTTGTAATGGCGGAATAATTGCACCACCTAAAATCATCATGATTAAAAAGGCAGATCCTTGACTTGTATACTTTCCTAATCCTCCAACGCCTAATGAAAAAATACAAGGCCACATGACCGAACATGCTAAACCGCCCGCCATGAAAGCATATACTGATGTGATACCAGTAGTAAATACACCTATAAGCATGGCTGCTGTTGCAAATATAGATACGGCAAATAAGGTTTTAACAGGTTTTTCCTGGCCATAAAAGAAAGTAGCGATTGCAATTGCAATAAATATTGCATAACCGTATAAATCAGAAACATCGTTACCATAAATTTTACTCACGCCCAAAACAACTGCAAAAGCAATAAATGGAACAACAATCATCATTACCTTTTTTATAGTGCCTTTCAAGTTAAATACACTCACGGCACCTGTCCAACGACCAATCATTAAACTACCCCAATACAAAGAAATATATTTTGAAATTTCACTTTCATCTAATCCTAATTCAGTGATATAGCCTGGATTTTTTAATAATGCACCAAAGTTATTATCTATGGTTACTTCAACACCCACGTAAATAAATATCGCCAACATACCATAAATAAGTTGTTGGTATTTCATTGCGCCCCAACCAGCATCATTTTTGATGGCACTTTTATTTGAGTAAAATAATACAACCACAACGGAAACAAGGGTCATGATTAATAAGTTCAACTTTGGTACTTCTGTAAATTGACCCACAACAATGATAGCACTAATTAATAATGTCATAATTAATAAAGAACCTGCTGCTTTGTTGGCAGTTTCAAACTTCTCATCATTTTTTCCATCAGGTAATTTTTTAGATAAACTAAAAAATATGGCTACCGCAGCAAATACACCTGCTACAATTAAGTAAAGCAAATTGATATTCGTAACAGTCACAACGCTATTTTTTGCAGATGGGCTGCCAAACAAGAAAAAGCTTACAATTAATGGCCCAATGGTTGTTCCAATACTATTTAAGCTACCCCCTAAATTTAAACGATGTGAACCAGTAGCTGGATCACCTAATAATATAGCAAAAGGTTGTGCTGCTGTTTGTTGTAATGAAAATCCTAATGCGACCACAAAAAATGCAGCTAAAATTGCCGGGAATGAATTTGCATTGGCTGCAGGTATAATAAGTAATGCCCCAAAGACTGAAATCCACAAACCGTAGATAATACCTTTTTTATACCCAATTTTATTTAAAATGTCATACCCAATGAGGTTGGAGCATAAAAATAAAATTAAAGACCCAATAAAGTAAGCACCATAAAATGCAGAACCAATCAATTGAGACTCAAATTGACTTAAGTTGAAATGGGTTTTAGCAAACGGGATAAAAATACTATTGGAGGCGGCAATAAATCCCCAAAAGAAGAAAACAAGTACTAGGGTACTTAATGCACCGGTGTTGGTTGGTTGTTTGGTTTGGCTCATAAAATTCTTTAGTTTAATCGTTTATCGTTTTTCGATTGTGTAAAATACTTAAAATAATAATTAAATGTTCATTTTGGGATAAATCAATCATTAAATATTTTATTAATATTCAATGATATTTTTAGTAAATTTATAATTAAATGAACTTTCATCAATGATAGTTTTACATGTAAGTGCAGAGTGTTATCCAATGGCAAAGGCAGGTGGATTGGGCGATGTAGTTGGAGCTTTGCCTAAGTATCAAAAAAAAATGGGCGATGATTCCATGGTGGTCATGCCTATGTATGACACGCATTTTTTAAAAAGTAATTCCTGGGAGACCATTTTTAAAGGAAAAATGAATTTAGGCGATTGGCATTTTGATTACACTATAATAAAGGAGCAAACAGGCAAATTAGGGTATTCTTTGTTTTTGGTGGATATCAATGGTGTTTTAGATCGACCTAAAATTTATGGGTATGATGATGATATTAGTCGTTTTTTAGCATTTCAAGTGTCTGTTTTAAATTGGTTATCACATTGGACGGTTTTGCCCGATGTGTTACACTGTCATGATCATCAAGCGGGGCTGTTACCATTCATGTTGCGTCATAGTAATGAGTATCAAAAACTAAAATCAATAAAAATAGTACTTACCATTCATAATGCACAATACCAAGGTGCGATGGGTTGGGAGAAAAGTAGTTTACTTCCAACATGGGATATTTGGAAGCAAGGATTATTGGAATGGGATGGGCATATAAATTCATTAGCTACTGGGATTAAATGTGCAGATAAAGTAACAACGGTAAGTGAAACTTATATGGCGCAATTAAAATACCAGTCCGCAGGGTTAGAAACATTATTTGAAAAAGAGCAAGCCAAATGTTCGGGGATTTTAAACGGAATTGATACTGAATTTTGGGATCCTTCTACAGATCCAATGATACAGTACCATTATAATAAGGAAACAGTATTGTCAGGAAAACAAAAAAACAAAGAAGCGCTTTGTGCAAAATATAATTTAGATATTAATAAACCATTGATTGTATTTATTGGAAGGCTAGTGGGTGAAAAAGCTGCGGATGTATTGCCCGGGGCTATTCAACATGCTTTAGATAAAACAAATGGGGGCGCTAATTTTTTTGTTATTGGTGCAGGGGATACTGCGGTAGAATCTGCATTGAATTATTTAAAACAATTATATCCTGAAAATTATAATTGCTGGATAGGGTATGAAGAAGCTATCGGTCATGATGCTTATGCAAGTGCTGATTTTTTATTAATGCCCAGTCGGGTTGAGCCTTGTGGGTTGAACCAAATGTATGCATTGCGTTATGGTACCATTCCAATGGTAAGAGATACTGGTGGATTGCATGATACGGTTATTGATATGGGTGACCCGGCAGGTTTTGGAATTAAATTCTTACATGCAGATGAGAACAATATTGTTCATTCTGTAGAAAGAGCCATTGAATTATATGAGGATAAAGTAAAAATGACTAAATTGATAAAACAATGTATGGAGATAGATCATAGTTGGGAATCGGTGGTACTTGCTTATAAAAAAATGTATGCATCTTGATAAGTTCAATTATTAAAATTTAAACTATTCGTTATGGCTGTATTTGCAAAACAAACTGTCGCTATTATTTTAGGAGGTGGCGCGGGTTCAAGGTTATATCCATTAACTGCAAGTAGATCCAAGCCAGCCGTACCCATTGCAGGAAAATACCGTTTGGTTGATATCCCCATTAGTAATTGTATCAATAGTAATTTGAATCGAATTTTTGTGTTAACACAATTTAATTCTGCTTCCTTAAATCAGCACATTAAAAACACCTATCATTTTAGTGCATTTAGTTCAGGCTTTGTAGATATTTTAGCTGCTGAGCAAACCCCAGACAATCCTGGATGGTTTCAAGGTACTGCAGATGCGGTCCGACAATCCTTGCGACATTTGGCAAAAATGGATTTTGAATATGTATTAATATTAAGTGGGGATCAATTATATCAAATGGATTTTAGTGAAATGATTGAAGCGCATAAAAATAGTGGTGCGGCATTAACCATTGCAACTATTCCAGTGACGGAAAGAGAAGCGCCAGAATTTGGAATATTAAAGTCAAACGAATCGCAAGTGATTACTTCCTTTATAGAAAAACCGAAAAAAGAAATTTTATCTGAATGGGTAAGTGATACAGGTAACGAGATGCAATCACAAGGCAGAAATTACTTAGCCTCCATGGGTATCTATGTTTTTAATAAAGAAATTTTATATGAATTTTTAAATCAAGTGCATCCAAATGCGACCGATTTTGGTAAGGAGATTATTCCAGATTCTATTTCCAATTATAAAGTGTTAAGTTATCAGCATGAAGGGTATTGGACGGATATCGGAAATATTTATTCTTTCTTTGAAGCTAATATTTTATTGACCGATGAAGTACCAAAATTTAATTTATTCGATAGTGCGCAAACCGTATATACAAGATCAAGAATGTTACCACCGGCAAAAATTAGTGGTACGCAGATTCAAAATGCAATTATTGCAGAAGGATCAATTATACATGCAGCATCCATCAGCAAATCAGTGATTGGAATTCGCTCCAGAATTGGGAATGATACTGTGATTAAAAATTCCTACATCATGGGATGTGACTATTACGAAACTATCCTTCAAATCAATCAAAAAACTGAAAAAGGGCAACCCGTTTTGGGTATTGGGGATCGATGTGTGATTGAAAATGCCATCGTTGATAAAAATTGTTCTATTGGCAATGATGTTCAAATTAAAGGAGGCCCACACCTTGAGAAAATTGACCACCCATTATATACCGTGAAGGACGGCATTGTAGTAATCAAAAAGCGGGCAGTTATCCCCAATGGGTTTATCATATAAAAATTGGGGCTTTTCAATCATTATTTTTTGTATTTTGTAGTGTAAATTTTACACTTTAAACGATTCGCTATGCCTCAAGCTAATTTATTGCCGAAACCAAAAATGTCGGTTTTGCAAATTATTTTTATGAGTTTCGGATTTTTAGGAATCCAATTTGGGTTTGCATTACAAAACGGGAATACTTCTAGAATTTTAAGGTCATTTGGGGCGGATGTTGAACAGTTGCCCATGTTTTGGATTGTTGCGCCATTGGTGGGCATGATTGTACAACCTATCATCGGACATTATAGTGATCGAACTTGGAATAAGTTGGGAAGAAGAAAGCCTTATTTTTTAGTGGGTGCAATTTTATCATCCATTGCATTAGTGATATTACCCAATTCAAGTTTACTCACTTCTGTATTGCCAGTATTGTGGATGGGTGCAGGGATGGTGATGATTATGGATGCTTCATTTAATGTATCCATGGAGCCATTTAGGGCATTGGTTGCGGATAATTTACCTGAATATCAAATCCAGATGGTTGGGTGCGATTGGATTTGCCTGGCGGATGGCAGGGGGATGCAAAAAGTGCATTTACGGAGCAAGGTTTAACGAGTGATGAAAAAGACATGTTACATTATACCCAGTTATTAGGAAAGTATCGACAATCCTCATCTGCGATTACCAAAGGGAAGTTGATGCAATATTTGCCAAATGATGGATTATATGTTTACTTTAGATATTCTAACGATCAAACTGTTATGTGTGTGATGAATATCTCCTCGGAAAATAAAGAAGTTAATTTTTCAAATTTCTTGGAAAGGACTGCTGGATATAAAGGAGGTAAGGACATTATTGGTGGTTCAAGTGTCACTAGTCAATTTAATGTTCCTGCACAAACATTCAAGTTGATTAAATTAACTAAATAAGCATGTCTAAATACGAAGACGTACATTTTGTAGATACCAAACAGCCCGTTTGGAATTACTCCCTTTTTTCCGAGGCAGCTATACAAAATTTTCAAAATGGTACGCATTATTCTTTGTATGAATTATTTGGAAACAAACAAATTGAAGTAGCCAAAACAAAAGGAACTTATTTTAGTGTTTGGGCGCCCAATGCAACGGCGGTTTTTGTTGTTGGTAACTTTAATGATTGGAATAACCAAGCACATCCATTAAAAGTTAGATTAGATCATTCTGGTATTTGGGAAGGGTTTATTCCCAATATAGCACAAGGCGAAGTTTATAAATACCATATACATGGGTTTAAGGATGTAAGATTGGATAAGGCAGATCCATTTGCACACTATGCGGAATTAAGGCCATTAACGGCTTCTATTACTTGGCAAACTGCATATGATTGGAAGGATGCCGCATGGATGGAAAAACGCAAAGTGGTCAATCAAATTAATCAACCTTATTCCGTTTATGAAGTGCATTTGGCGAGTTGGATGCGCCCCAATAAAAATGATGAACAATCTTATAATTCCTATGCTCAATTAATTGCTTTATTGGTTCCTTATGTGAAGGAAATGGGATTCACGCATGTGGAATTGATGCCTGTGATGGAACATCCTTTTGATGGCAGTTGGGGATACCAGGGCACTGGTTTTTTTGCACCTACTTCCAGATTTGGCAATCCACAACAGTTTGCTGCATTGGTGGAAGCCTTTCATGCAGAAAATATTGGGGTTATCTTAGATTGGGTGCCATCTCATTTTCCCTATGACGCACATGGTCTGTATATGTTTGACGGAGAGAATACCTATGAATATGCTGATATGCGTAAAGGGTTTCATCCGGATTGGAATTCATATATTTTTAATTACAAAAGAGGGGAAGTAAAATCTTTTTTAATAAGCAGTGCGCGTTTTTGGTGTGATCAATTTCATATTGATGGACTGAGGGTTGACGCAGTGAGCTCCATGTTGCGTTTGGATTATAGTAGGGAAGAAGGCCAGTGGGATCCCAATGAGTTTGGCGGCAATGGTAATATAGAAGCCATCGCATTTATTAAAGATTTAAACGAAACCTTGTATCGTGATTTTCCAGCTATTCAAACCATCGCAGAAGAAGCATCGGATTGGCCTGGGATATGTAAACCCACTTTTATGGGTGGATTGGGTTTTGGAATGAAATGGATGATGGGATGGATGCATGATACTTTGGATTATTTTAAATTAGATCCTATTATGCGATCTGGCGCTCAGGATAAATTTTCATTTTCCATGATGTATTATTATGACGAACATTTTATGTTGCCATTGAGTCATGATGAAGTAGTGCATGGCAAAAGTCCGATGATTTATAAAATGCCAGGTGATGAATGGCAAAAGTTTGCAAATTTGAGATTGCTATATGCCTATATGTTTTTGCATCCAGGTGCAAAGTTATTATTTATGGGTAATGAATTTGCAGCTACTAGTGAGTGGAATTTTACGACGGAATTACAATGGGAGTTATTGCAATTTCCAGCCCACCAAGGCATGAAAAATTGTGTGCAACAATTAAATCAATTATATAAAAATCATCCAGCTTTGTATGAGTTGCAATTTGACCCTGCTGGTTTTGAGTGGGTAGAAACCAATAAGCGATCGGAAGGCGTGTTGTCATTCATGCGAAAAGGGAAAGAAGCATCCGAATCCATCTTAGTAATATTAAACATGACACCAGTTTCTAGAAATGATTTCCCCATTCATGTTCCTGGAAAAAAAGTTTGGCGTCAAATATTTAACAGTGATGCTCCGGAATTTTGGGGCGTCGGCGATTTGTCAAACGATACAATAACCGCAAAATCAAATACTGAAAATGAACAATGGGGGGTAATTACTGTTCAATTGCCTGCTTTAGCTGCCATTGTATTGAAATAATTGATTTTGTAATGCTATTGATGTCAATGTATTACCCAGTATAATCACATATTTTATTGAGTTTTCCACAAAAATTTGATTTATGATAAAGTTCATAATTAGGTAACATTAACTTTTGACCTTTGTATTATTAATCCAACTCGATAAAAACATTACCTTATGAAATCAAACAACAAAGCAATGTTATATGAAGCCGTTTCGGAATTCATACAATTGCATGCCTTTGATCATTTGTTAGACAATGAATTAGCGCAGTTAAAATCCTTAATCAATCAATGGTCACAAGCTATTGATATTAATGAAATGAAAGAACTTACTGAAAAGTTAGTTCCGCTTTTAAGTAAGGCAAATTTCTTTGTAGAATCAATTTCGCCTGCTGCCATCCAATTATGGTTTTATGCATTGTCCTACAATGAAATTCCTATTGGAAATATGATGCAAGGTTTTAGTAATTCAAATGAATTAGTGTAATAACTACTCGATTGAATTAGCATAAAAGGTTTTAAAATAATAACGCCCCTCGATTGCGATTGGGGGGCGTTATTATTTATAGCGAACCGTATATTTTTTATAATAAACTTTTCTTTAATGCAGTTTTTCCTTCTCCAATTTTAAAACCATTGTGGTATACTTCCACTTTGTATTCACCTTCGGTAAATTTATTGGATTGTTTAAAGTCGTAACTCACCGGCAAGGCAACATTTTGTTCATATACTACGGAAAGTTTATTTGCATAAATACGTGCACCGTCTTCTCTAGTATTAAAATTGCCACCATCTCCAATTGCTTTTCCGTCAGGACCTGTAATACATACATATAATTCCTGTGTGCCAGAAGGGGTAATTCTATTTTTATCAATCATAAATGCCAAACGAATTAAGTTGGCTCTTTTAGCCGTAGCGGTGGTTCTTTCACTACCATTGCTTTTAACACGGATGGCTTGGATGGTAAAAGTAGAGGCATGTAGCGTTGAACCAATATCCTGAAGACGTTCTTTTTCCTTTTTGGTGGTATTTAGGTTGGAAGATAAGCTTGAATTTTGGGTAGTTAATTCCTGGTTTTGTGCATTCAATTGCTTGTTTTCTTCTTGTGCTTTGCCTAAATCAGCCAGTAAGTTATTCACTTTGCCATTTAACTCAGCTATCATTGATTTTGCTTCTCCCAATTCCTTATCCGTTGCTTCTTTTTTTCTTAAAATATTACTAATATTTATTTTAAGCTTTTGGATCGCCACTGATTTTTCCTGTAATTCCCCTTGTAAACCTGTGTTTTCCTGGTTCAAAGAGTCCACTTTTGCAGAAGCTGCGATGAAGTCCGCTTGAATACTATTTTTTGTGCTGTCTAAAACGGCTACCTCGGCGGTATAATTGGTAATGATTTCTGTTTTTGTGTTATTGGTATTTACAAAATAAATCCAAGAGCCAATTAAGGCGATGACTAATACCACAATTGAAATTTTACTTCCGTTATTGCTTATTTCGTTACTCATAAAATGATCATTTAATTAGCTCCAAAGTTAGAGTAATATTAAACAAATTGTGCAATGTAATTTGGAAAACTTGTTACTAGGTCGTTAAAATAATTTTATATTTGCTGATGTCCACTTCAAAAATTATAGCCAATTGGAAAAACAAGGTGTTTGATGCCGTTTATTGGCTTGAAGGGGAGGAGCCGTATTATATTGACCAAGTAGTCAATTATGCGGAACATCATTTGCTTTCCGAGGCGGATCAATCCTTTAATTTAACAGTTTTTTATGGCAAGGATGCGGAATGGGCGCAGGTCATAAATGCTTGCAAAAGATATCCAGTGAATGCGGAAAAGCAAGTAGTTATTATAAAGGAAGCGCAGCATATGGGGCAAATCGAAAAGTTAGAATCTTATGTCGAAAAGCCGTTGTCGTCAACAATTTTAGTCATTGCCTACAAAGATAAAAATATAGATGGTCGCAAAACTTTTGGCAAGTTACTAAAAACAAAGTCCATTTTTATTGCGACTAAAAAAATGTATGACAATAAATTACCAGAATGGGTAAGTGGTTTTGTCTCAGACAAAGGGTTTCAAATTTCAACAAAGGCCGTTCAAATTATTGTGGATCATATTGGTAATGATATTAGTCGAATACAAAATGAAATTGATAAATTGGTGGTGAATTTGGGTGACCGAAAAAAAATTACCGAAGATGACATTGAAAAATACATTGGGATTAGCAAGGAATATAATGCTTTTGAATTTCAGGATGCCATTGCGCAGCGAAATTTTTCAAAAGCAATTCGCATGATTCAATATTTTGAATCCAACAACAAAGCAGCACCAATACAATTAATATTACCCACGCTTTATTCCTTTTTTAGTAAGTTATATGCGGTGTATGGGTTGGGAAGCAGGGATGAGAAAACAATTATGAGTGAAGTGGGGGCTAACTTTTTTTCAGTTAAAAATTTATTATTTGCTGCGCGTAATTATCCGGTGGGCAAAGTGCAACACATACTTATCCTTATTCAAGAATATAATTTAAGGGTATTGGGGATTAATGATGCAGACAATACAGATGCGGACTTGCTCAAAGAGTTGGTGGTAAAAATTATGGACCCAGCCCTTATGGATATTGCTGTAAAATAGTTATGGAAGTTTGCTTATCTAAAGCGAGTTGATTTTTTAGGGCATCCAATCCGCTAAATTTTTCTTCCCCTCTGATAAATTCATATACAGATACGGTAATTGTATTTTCATAAATATCAGCATCAAAATTAAAAATATGCACTTCGATGACTTTCTTTTGTCCATCTACAGTTGGGCGAATACCAATATTCATCATTCCGTCGTATACTTTTTCACCGAAACAATTTCCATGCACTCGAACTGCATACACGCCATTCGCAGGGATTAATTTTTCTTCATTTAAAATACGCAGATTTGCTGTGGGATAGCCAATAGTTCGGCCAATTTGATTTCCTCTTACGATGAATCCGTCAAAAAAGTAAGGGTAGCCTAATAATTGGTTTGCTTTAGTGATATTTTTTTCAAGTAAATAATTCCTTATTAGCGTTGAACTAATTATTTCATCATTCACTAATTGCTCATTAATTTCTTCTAACTTAAAATGATTTGTTTGTCCTAGCGCAACTAATAAATCAAAATTGCCCGTTCTGCCTTTGCCAAATTGATGGTCATACCCAACAATAATGGTATGGGGATGAAAATGGGCAACTAATAAATCCTGGACATATTCCGTAGCTGTCAAATTTGAAAAAAGGTAATCAAAATTGATCACCACCAAGTGGTCGATATTGGCCTTCTCAAGAAGTTGAATGCGTTCGTCTAAACAAGTGAGTTGTTTAATTTCACCCGGGATAGAGGAGATAACTTTTCGGGGATGTGGATGAAATGTAACAATGATACTTTCCCCAGCCACTTGTTGGGCAATTTCCTTGATTCTTTTAATAATCTGAAGGTGTCCAGTATGAACACCATCGAATGCCCCTGTTGTAATAACAGCGTTTTTAAAAGGGGGTAGTTGTTTTAAATCGTAATGAACCTTCATCTATTATTGCTAAATATGGCACAAATGTAAAACAATTGTACCTTTGTGCCATAAACCAATTTTCATCAATGTCATTGTATGCCCAACGCGGAGTTTCCGCTCAAAAGGAAGAAGTTCATGCAGCTATCCAACATTTAGACCAGGGGTTGTATCCAAACGCATTTTGTAAGTTATATGCCGATTTTTTGGGAGGGCAAGCAGATTATATTAATATCATGCATGCGGATGGCGCAGGTACTAAGAGTATTTTGGCATATATCTATTGGAAGGAAACCGGGGATGCAAGTGTTTGGAAGGGTATTGCACAGGATGCGATTGCCATGAATTTAGATGATTTATTATGTGTGGGTATTTATGATCAAATATTGTTTTCTTCCACTATTGATCGAAATAAATCAGTGATTACGGGAGAGGTGTTAAGTGTATTAATTAATGGTACACAGGATTTTTTTACAACTTTAAAAAACTTTGGCGTAAATATCGAATTTTTAGGGGGCGAAACTGCCGATGTGGGAGATGTGGTTAGAACCATTGCGGTGAATGGAACCATGACGGCGAGATGGCCAAAATCAAAATTAATTACCAACGATTTAATAGCGCCAGGACAAGTAATTGTAGGGTTTTCAAGTCACGGGAAAGCAACTTATGAAACTGATTATAATAGTGGCTTAGGAAGTAATGGTTTAACCAGTGCACGACATGATGTTTTGAGTAAGGAATATGCGACCAAGTATCCGGAAACTTTTGAGCCAACATTAAATGCGCAAGTAGTTTATATCGGAATGAATAAAGTTACGGATGAATTAGACATACCAGGCTTTGGTTCGGTATCCGTTGGAAAATTATTATTAAGCCCTACGCGTACTTATGCTCCTTTGGTAAAAGCAATTTTATCCCAACATTTTGATGTGGTGAAGGGGATGATTCACTCTAGTGGTGGAGGTCAAACAAAGTGCATGAAATATTTACCAGGGAACATGCGTATCATAAAGGATAATTTAATGGAGCCGCCACCAATTTTTAAGTTAATTCAGGAAAATTCAGGGGCAAATACCAAAGAAATGTACCAGGTATTTAATATGGGCCATCGATTGGAAATATTTACTGACGCAGCATCTGCAACTAAATTAATTGAATTAGCAAAAACCTTTAATATTGAAGCGCAGGTGATTGGTCGTGTGGAAGCATCAGCACATAAGGAGTTGGTTTTAGCAGGAAGTTTTGGAAAGGAAGTGTTTACCTATTAATTTTATAAAAGTTCAATGATTTAATTTAAAAGGTTGCATCACAAATTATATTAAACAAATTATAACATCATGAGTGAAATTGTAGTAAAGCTTGAAAATGTGAATATTTATCAAAGTGGTAATTTAATTTTGCAAGCCGTGAATTTTGAAGTGCAAAAAGGGGAGTTTGTTTATTTGGTGGGTAAAACAGGAACTGGAAAAAGTAGTTTACTTAAAACATTATATGGCGAAATAACACTTACTGAAGGGGAGGGTAAAGTGGTGGGATTTGATTTAAAGGAAATGGATTGGAAAAAACTCCCATTTTTAAGAAGAAACTTAGGGATCGTTTTTCAAGATTTTCAATTATTGACGGATCGCAATGTGCATGAAAATTTGAGATTTGTCCTTAAGGCTACAGGCTGGCAGGATGAGCAGTTAATCAATCAAAAGATTAATGATGTACTTGCCAAGGTAGGGCTTCAAAATAAAGGCTTTAAAATGACTTTTGAGATGAGCGGGGGCGAGCAACAAAGGGTGGATATTGCTAGGGCCTTGCTTAATTCTCCTAAATTAATACTGGCAGATGAGCCAACGGGCAGTTTAGACCCCGAAACTAGTGATGAAATCATGCAGATTTTGTTCCAAATTGCCAAGGAAGATGGCACGGCGATTGTGATGGCAACCCATGATTTTATGGTTGTGAATAAGTTTCCTTCCCGCACCCTGTCAACCGAGGGAGGCAGGCTGGTTGTAAAGGCTTAAATTTTCTCCACTAATTGTACACAAACCCCCCTTTTTGACTTGAATTCTTGACTCTTTTTCTTATGTTCGCAGACATAAAAAAGTAGATAACAAGTGAGACTAAAGTCATTAGAAATCAAGGGGTTCAAGAGCTTTGCTGACAAAACAATTGTAAGTTTTGACGAGGGTATAACTGGAATTATCGGACCAAATGGTTGTGGTAAGAGTAATATTATTGATAGCATAAGATGGGTTATTGGAGAACAGAAAATTTCAGCACTACGTAGTGAGAATTTAGATTCTTTGGTTTTTAACGGAAGTAAAACCAGAAGTGCGAGTAGTATGGCTGAAGTAAGTTTAACCTTCGAGAATACAAAAAATTTATTACCAACAGAATTTAATAATGTAACTGTTACACGTCGTTTTTATAAAAATGGTGAAAGTGAATACAGGTTAAATGATATTGCTTGTCGATTAAAAGATATTCATAATTTATTTATGGATACAGGTATAAGCACAGATAGTTATGCGATTATTGAATTAGGAATGGTGGATGATATTATCAAGGATAAGGATAATAGTCGTCGTCGTATGTTAGAGCAAGCAGCTGGGATTACGATTTATAAAACGCGAAAAAAAGAAGCTAAAAACAAATTAGATGCTACTGAGCAGGATTTGGCAAGAATTGAAGATTTAATATTTGAAATCAACAATCAATTAAAAACTTTAGAAAATCAAGCGAAGAAAGCGGAGAAGTATTTTGAAATTAAGAAGGACTATAAGGATACTGCCATTGAGCTTGCAAAAGCAGCATTAGAAGGCTTTAACATCAGCTATAAGGAGTTAAATGAACAACAAGATGCAGAGACAGACAAAAAATTTGAGTTAGAAGCGGCCATTGCATTGGAAGAAGCTGCGCTTGAGCAAGAGCGTGTAGGATTTATTGAAAAGGAAAAGAATTTGCAAACCATGCAGCATTCTTTTAACGATTTGTTGCAAAATTTGCGTTCAAAAGAAAATGATAAAAACTTAGCCGCGCAACGACTTGATTATTTAAACGATAAGGAAAAATCTTTACAGGAATTTTTAGAAAGAGCGGAAGGGCAATTAAAAACAATTGGTGACTCCATTGAATATACCAAGTTGCAGGTAGTGGATGAAGAAAAAATATTTCAAGATTTTAAAACAAGGGTGGAACAATCCCAACTTGAATTAATCAATAAGCGAACTGATTTTGATGATCAAAGATCGGTGTTGGATAACTTAAGACAACAATACCAACAAATTCAACGCAATCAATTTGATGCGGAGAAAAAAGTGGCTGTCGCAGATACGTCCATTCAAAACATACAAAGATCACAACTTCAGTTAGAAGAGGAGCAAGGACAAAGAGTTACACAAATAGAAACGATAACAGCGCAATTAGCTATAAAAGAAGCTGCATTGGCTTCCAATAAAGCACATTTGGCTGAATTGCACTTGCAACATGATAATGCAAAAGCAGGAATTTTTGAAACACAGGAGCAATTAGAAAAGTTAAGATCTCAATTGGCGGATGAAACAAGAATATTAGATGCCAAAAAGAATGAGTACGATTTATTGAAAAGCTTAGTGGACTCCATGGAAGGATATCCAGATAGCGTTAAATTTTTGCATAAAAATACAGGCTGGAATCATAGTGCTCCTATCTTATCTGACATTTTATATGTTAAGGAAGAATATCGTACAGCGGTTGAAAATGTATTAGAGCCTTACTTAAACTTTTATGTTGTTAATAATTTACAAGAAGGTTTGCAAGCAATTCAATTGTTGGATGAAAACAAAAAGGGTAAAGCTAATTTCTTCTTATTGGATCAACTAAAGGGAATAAGTGCAGTCGCTGCACCTGCTAATACCATTGCTGCATTGTCTGTGTTGGAAGTAGATAGTAAATATGCTGCTCTAGCGAGTCAATTATTAGGTAATGTGTTTATTGCTGAAAATGAGCAAGCTTTACAAACAGAGTTTGACGGAATCCTTTTAGAAAAAACAGGTAAGTACGTTAAAGGGAAGTATACTTTGACTGGTGGAAGTGTGGGAATTTTCGAAGGCAAAAAAATTGGCCGTGCAAAAAATCTAGAAAAATTATTAGCCGATATTCAATCACAAGAAAAAGTGGTGAATGAATTAAAGGAAAAAATTCAGGTGAAGCACAATGCTGTTTTAGAATTTAACGAATTGTTGAAGGAGAATGAGATTAGATCCATTGAGCAATTGGTAAATACTTTAATTAATGAAGTATTTGCAAATAAAAATAGATTAGAAAATTTACAATTAGCCCAATTCTCTGCTGCTAATAAGCTAAAAGAATTTAAAGAAAAGTTACAATTTGAGCATACTGCAATTGCAGATACAAGAATTTCTTTTGAAGCCTTAAATATTTCCTTACAGGAAACCCAAACTAAATTAGAAGCCATTGAGTTGGCTTATCAAGCTACTGAGCAAGCTTATCATTTGGCCTCCGGCGAGTTTAATGAGATGAATTTACAATTGACAAAGCAACAAAGTAAAATTGAGGCATTACAACAGGAAGTCTTGTTCAAGGAAAATCAATTGAATGATTTACATGCACAAATTCAAACGAATAGTTTACAGTTAACGGAAGCTTCAGCAGCGATCATTGAAAGCAAAGATCAATTAACTTCCTTACAAGAAGGATTGGTTGAATCAATTAGAATTAAAGAAGAAGAAGAATTAAAATTAAATGAAGCGGATCAAACTTATTATAAGTTAAGAAATGATTTACAAGAAAAGGAAAGTGCATTAAGGCATTTGGTGAAGTCAAAGGAATTGGTAGATCAATTAATTAATGAGATTAAGGACAAGTTGAATAACTTGAAATTACAATTAGCAGGAACCAAAGAGCGTTTGAATGTTGAGTTCAAAGTTGAAATTGAGGATATCTTAGATGAAGGACGTTTAACAGATACTTCTTTGGATGAATTACAAGCCAATACAGACAGAATGAAAAAACGTTTGGAAAATATGGGTGAAGTAAATCCAACAGCCATTGAAGCGTATACTGAAATGAAAAAGAGATATGATTTTATTTTGGAGCAGAAGAATGACTTAGTGACTGCAAAGGATAGTTTGATGTTAACCATCCAGGAAGTAGAAGCCACTGCAAATCAAGCATTTTTAGCCACCTACAATACTGCGCGTGAAAACTTCCAAAAAGTATTTAAAGCCTTATTTATTGAAGAAGATTCTTGTGACTTAATATTGGTGGATCCAGATAATTTAGCTGAAACTGCTGTTGAAATTGTAGCACGTCCTAAAGGTAAAAAACCATCATCTATTAGTCAATTGAGTGGAGGAGAGCGAACTTTGACAGCAACTGCAATGCTATTTGCTATTTACTTAATTAAGCCAGCACCTTTCTGTATTTTGGATGAGGTGGACGCACCATTAGATGATGCGAATGTTGGCAAGTTTACGCAGATGATTAAAAAATTCAGCGACAACTCACAGTTCATTATTGTAACACACAATAAGCAAACAATGAGTGCAGTGGATGTTATTTATGGTGTTACCATGCAAGAGCCTGGGGTAAGTAAACTAGTTCCTGTTGATTTTAGAAGTTTAAGTAACTAGGTATTTACTTTCAAAATAATTAAAAGGGGTTGCTTCAAAATGGAAGCGCCCCTTTTTTAAATTAAAAATTTATTTATACTTTGCTCAAATCAGCGATCATATTATTTGTAATTTGTTTTTTTTACCTGCCATTTAGTAGGCAGCCTGATTATTTTGATAGTGAAACTGCACCTGCGACGATTAAGTTAAAGGATGGCCGTGTTGTAGCGGAATACTCAGAATATGGAAAATATTATGCTATCAAAGTGGATTCAATGACTTATCATAATCGGATTGGAGCGCGTGTTGAAGTTATTTATGAATTACGCGAACCAGCGCATGCAAAAATTAATCAAGCTTGGGGGTATTGGTTAATCCCGGAGGAATTGGCTTGGTCATTTGGCGTATTTGTAGTTTTACTTGGCGTTGCTTATGCAACCACACATCGGCCACATCCCAATGCCATAGCCGAGCAATTAAAAGGAACTAATGCACCTAAGAAAAAATATGCGTAGTTGAAAAAATATTGAAAAAGAATAAATGCTATGTCGAGCGAACATTGTGAGCGAAGCGATCTGAGAGCCGAGGCATAGGTGTTTATTCTTATAATATTTTTTAGTAAATAGATTTGCTATTACCGTTTGAGTAGACGTTTTATTTCTTTGTCAACATCACGATTTTTGATCGTTTCGCGTTTGTCAAATTCCTTTTTACCTTTTGCCAAACCAATCTCCACTTTGGCATAGCGCTTTTCATTAAAAAATATACGAAGTGGGATGATGGAAAATCCTTTTTCTTTCACCTTGCCTTTTAGTTTTTCTAGTTCTCTTTTATTTAATAGCAATTTACGATCATGTACTTCAATGTGGTTATTTTTATTACCATGGGTATATGCATTGATAAATAAACCCCTAACCCAAAGTTCTCCTTTATCAAACATGCAAAAAGAGTCATTAAAACTCACCTTGCCCTCCCTAATCGATTTTACTTCAGTGCCTAACAATACAATACCAGCCTCATACTTGTCCTCGATGTGGAAGTTAAAATAGGCTTGCCTATTATTGAGTTCGGTTTGTTTAACAACTTTTGCCATAAAAAATAATCCCGGTCCCGAGTATTCGGGACCGGGAACAAAACTAATATAAGTATTCTGTTTTTGAATTAGAAACTTAGATCGAAGGCCTTTTAATTTCTAAAAAGGAAGGCGACTTCAGAAAGCTTGTTTTTTAACTCCTTACGATCAATGATAAAGTCTAAAAATCCATGTTCTAATAAAAATTCACTTCTTTGAAATCCCGGAGGTAAATCTTTTTTTATAGTTTCCTTAATGACTCTTGGGCCTGCAAAACCAATTAAAGCGCCTGGTTCCGCAATATTAATATCGCCCAACATGCCAAAGCTTGCCGAAATACCGCCAAAGGTAGGGTCAGTTAATAAGGAGATGAAAGGTAATTTAGCATCACTTAATTGCGATAATTTACCACTTGTTTTTGCTAATTGCATTAAGCTAAATGCACTTTCCATCATACGTGCGCCACCACTTTTACTAATGACTAAAAAAGGATGTTTATGTTGTATGCAATAATCTACTGCGCGACTGAATTTTTCACCCATTACGCTACCTAAGGAACCGCCGATAAATTCAAAGTCCATACAAGCAACTACCATAGATTCGTCGTTTACTTTTCCAACAGCAACACGCATGGAATCCTTTAAATCTGTTTTTGCATGAATTTCATCCAATCGTTTTTGATAATTTTTTAAATCAGTAAAATTCAACGCATCTTTACTTTTGATATTATCAAACAATTCAGTGAATTCCGCATTGTTAAATAAAATGTCAAAATATTCATCGCTACCAATGCGGTGGTGAAAATTACACTTGGTACAAATAAATAAATTTTCCTTTAGTTCGGAGCTAGTAAATATATGATTACAGGATGGGCATTTTGTCCATAATCCCTCAGGCGTCTCTTTTTTATCGGCTGTGGAAGTAGTAATCCCTTTTCTTATTCTTTTAAACCATCTAGATTTACTAGCATCATTGCCAATCGTTTCCTCCCCAGTTAGGTTTACTTCAATATCTTCTTCTCTGTTTTTCATTGGCATCGATTTAAAATAATATACACGGGCTATAATAGCTGCTGTGCTTATGCAATCGGTTTCGTTATTATGAAGTTATTAAAAAATAAACAGCCACCTAATTTTGGGTTAGTATGGCTGTGTTAAAATTTTGTTTAAGCGTTACGGTTAATGCAGTTTAAGTCGTTAAATGCAATTTCTAGACGTGAAATAAAGGATTCTTCCCCTTTTCTTAACCAAACTCTAGGATCGTAAAACTTTTTATTGGGTTTGTCTGCCCCATCAGGATTTCCTAATTGGGTTTGTAAGTAGGCTTCATTCTTAATATAATATTTTAAAATACCTTCCCAGAAAGCCCATTGCAAATCGGTATCTAAATTCATTTTAATTGCTCCATATCCAATCGCTTCTCTAATTTGATTTTGAGGAGAACCAGAACCGCCATGGAAAACAAAGTAAACAGGTTTTGCTTCCGTCTTTAAATGGTTTTGAATATACACCTGACTATTATTTAAAATATCGGGTCTTAATTCAACATTGCCTGGACTATAAACACCGTGTACATTTCCAAAAGCTGCAGCAACGGTAAACATATTGCTGATTTTACTTAATTCCGTATAAGCGTATGCAACGTGTTCAGGTTGTGTATATAATTTATCATTTTCAACACCACTATTATCAACCCCATCTTCTTCACCACCCGTTACACCTAATTCTATTTCAATACTCATTCCCAATGGCGCCATTCTTTTAAAGAAGGTAGCAGAGGTTTGAATGTTTTCTTCTAAAGACTCTTCGGATAAATCCAACATGTGTGAACTAAACAAAGGTTGTCCTTTTTCTTTATTGTATTGTTCCCCTGCGTCAATTAGTGCACTGATCCAAGGAAGCCATTTTTTTGATGCGTGATCCGTATGCAATACGACAGGAACATTATAAAATTTAGCTACCTGATGCACATGTAAAGCACCTGCAATTGCACCTTGAATATTGGCTTGTAAATTATCGTTCGGCATGCCTTTCCCAGCGATGAATTGTGCACCTCCATTTGAAAATTGTATGATAATAGGAGAGTTCACCTTTGCGGCTGTTTCTATAGCAGCATTAATGGTATCTGTGCCTGTTGTATTTACTGCTGGAATTGCAAAATTGTTGGCTTTAGCATCGTTGTATAATGCTTCTAATTCTTTGCCAAATAAAACGCCTGAAGGGTACTTACTCATAGTTTACATATTGAGTGGCAAATATACAAATTCTTGTCCAAACAAGGGTTAGTCTAATAGGGGAAAGCAGTTATAAAAAGCCCTTGCTTTTCATCCATTCGTCATTATATACTTTGCCCACATATCTACTGCCATGATCATGAAAAATACAAACAACAATATCGGTGGGTTTAAGCTTATCTTTTAATTGTAGTAAACCTTGTAAGCAACTTCCTGCACTATAGCCACAAAAAAGACCTTCTTCTTTGGCCAATCGTCGTGTCATCAAAGCACCGTCCTTATCCGTTACTTGTTCAAAATGATTAATGACGGACATGTCATAATTTTCAGGTATAAAATCTTCTCCAAATCCTTCTGCAATATAAGGAGCTACTTTACTATGATCAATTTCGCCAGTATTAAAATAATGTGTTAGTAGTGATCCAACAGGATCAATCGCCCAAACTTGAATGCTCGGATTTTTTTCTTTTAAAAATTTTGCAATACCTGTAATCGTTCCGCCTGTTCCAGCAGTACAAACTAAATGGGTGATTTTTCCTTCCGTTTGTTCCCAAATTTCCGGACCCGTACTTTCATAGTGTGCTAGGCGATTCGCTAAATTGTCATATTGATTTACAAAAAAGGAATTTGGTATTTCGTCAGCTAACTTTCGTGCCACTGAATAATAACTTTTGGGATCAGTAGGTTCCACATTGGTCGGGCATACAAATACTTCAGCGCCCATCGCTCTTAAAATATCTATTTTTTCTTTACTCTGCTTATCCGTAGTAGTGAATATGCATTTGTAACCTTTGACAATTGCTGCTAATGCTAATCCCATTCCGGTATTACCACTGGTACATTCGATAATGGTACCCCCTGGCTTTAATCTACCATCGGCCTCTGCCACTTCAACCATCTTTAAAGCCATCCTATCTTTTATAGAGTTTCCTGGATTAAAATAATCCACTTTGGCAAGTATGGTCGCGGGAATGGATTCGGTTATTTTATTTAAACGAATTAAAGGAGTGTTGCCAATGGTCTCTAATATATTATTTAACCACATAGGATTTTTGATCAATGTTGATCTTGTAAAATTAACGTAAAAATTAGAGAAATTAAGAGATGTTAGTAATTACTAGAGATTCGCAAAATTCGATGTGATTATATTACAGAATTTTGTAGTTACCAATTTTTCACCAAGTGCAATCATGTTGGAGAATGCTTTTGCATTACTAATTCCGTGTCCGATAATGACAGGCTTATTGACACCTAAAACAGGGGTGCCTCCGTAGTTTTCAAAATGGAAACGTCCAAAGAAAGAATCGTTTTCCAAATTTTGATGCTTTGCAGCATCATACATGGCTTCGGCTGTTTTAAGAATGACGTTACCCGTAAATCCATCACAAACAATTACATCTGCTTTGTCATTAAAAACATCTCTGCCTTCTACATTGCCAATAAATCGAATGGCTGTATTATCTTTCAACAAAGGGTAGGTGGCTTGCGCTAATGCATTTCCTTTACCTTCCTCTTCGCCCATGTTTAATAATGCAACCGATGGATCGGGAATATTTAAAATATGCTTAGCATATAAATTGCCTAAAATACCAAATTGATTTAATTGTTCAGGTTTGCAATCTGCGTTCAAACCTACATCCACTAATATACCTGTTTGTCCATTTAGTTTAGGAAGTAAGGTGGCAATGGTGGGCCTTAAGACACCACTAATTGGCTTGATACTAAACATAGCACCTACTAACATGGCGCCAGTGTTTCCCGCACTTAAGAATGCATCTATTTCACCGGTAGCCAATAGCTTAAATCCAATCGCAATGGAGGAGTTCGGTTTTTCTATTAAAACCTTTGTGGGATGTTCATGATACCCAATTACTTCTGGGGCATGTACTAAATGCAAAAATGGTGACGAAAAACCATGTTCCTGAAATAATTGTTTCAGTTGTGTTTCGTCACCAATGCAAAATATGTTGTTATCGGAATTGGTAAGATACTGTTTTACGCCTTTTACAGCTTCTAGTGGTGCAAAATCACCACCCATCATATCAATACCGATATTCATTAAATTTTATTTGAATTACGATTTAAGTGGCGCTTTTTCAGATACTAATTTACCCTTGTAGTATAATTTACCTTCTTGAACGTGCGCGCGATGACGAACATGGATTTCACCAGTTGTGCCATCTTTGCTTAAGGTAACTTCTTGCGCTACGTAGTGAGTTCTTCTTTTAGCACTTCTTTGTTGTGAGTGTCTGCGTTTAGGATTAGGCATCTCTTATGTTTTAATTAGTTTATATTTATTTTACTTTTCTACTTTCTTTGTTCCTTTTGGTTCTCTTTACTTTTTTGTTTTCTATTTTATTCCCCCAAGTCCTTGAACTTATCTAAATCTTTCCAAATTTTATTATTTGAAATTTCATTTGGGTTTGATCTAAACTTTTGCAACTGATCCAGTATTTCCTTGTTGCAAGTGGATTCTCCTTTCTCAGTTTCCTTGCAAATTTTTTGTAAGGGGATGCTCAAATTTATAAATTCAAATATCCAAGCAGCTACTGAAAAATGACTTTCATGTCGATCAATATAAAAAATGTCCGGATCCTCTTCATTGCTGTTCATGGTGTCGGGGTCGTCTACTAATTTTACAATCAGATTAAACTCGTCCCATAATTGCACCGTTAGGGGATTACCACAACGATCGCATATGGTTTCCACCTTGCCATCCACATCAAAATGCAATTGCATGAAACCTTGGTTCTTCTCTAATTTGAGTTTCACCAATGTGTTACAATTTTCAAAATCCTGCGGTCCGAAACTAGTAAAGAACTTGTCCTCAATACGGTATTCTAACTCGTGTAAACCGGGAATTAAACCCACAAATGCTATTTCGTAAGCCCTGTTTTGGTTCATAACCGTACTTATAAGGGTGGCAAAGTTAGTAAAAACCAACCAAAAGACAAAGTTTATCCTAATTTTACCGCATAATAAGTTCCAAATTGAAAAGGGGTAATAAAATAGTCAAATGGGGTGTAAAATGGATATGGCAAATATTAGCTATGGTGCTGGTGATTTGCACTCTTTTCCCAGATTTTGTACAATTGGCCTACACCAAGGTATTGTTTAAATGGGGAACCATGGGGTTACGGATAATCACTGGGGCTATTCCTTTTGCCATCGGAGAGTATTTATATTTAATTTTACTTATATTATTGATTTACAATATTATACAACATTTATATAAATTAAAAAATCAATTTAAATCATCCATTTTCACTTCAAATACGGGGTACTTAATTAGTAAAAAAGTGAGTGTGCTATTTGTGATTTTTGAGCTTATCTGGGGTTTGAATTATCAACAATCTAGCCCAGCAAGGGAATTTAATCTTCAAGTTCCCAAAAGCTATTCCGAAAAGCAAATGGATTCCATGAGCATGGAATTGATTCGCCAACTCAATAAAACGAGGGCCATTCTTTCCGATTCCCAATTAATGGAAGTGAAAGTGGACAGTTTGATAACGCAGACAATTAAGCATTATGGGACCATCTCGCAACAATACCCTTTTCTAAGCTATGTACACCCCAATGTTAAATGGGCGCAATTGCCCAAATTAGGAGATTATGTTGGGTACCTTGCTTTTTATCATCCACTGACGGGTGAAGCAATAATGAGGAATGATTTGCCGATTTTAACGCTACCGTTTACAATTAGTCATGAAATAGCACATCAATTAGGATATGCCTCTGAAACGGAGGCCAACTTTATCGCTTTTGTATTGGCTTCGAATTCAAAGGATCCAATATTTGAATATGCCTTGCAGCTACAATTATTTACGTACAGTCAGGAGGCGCAATTATTTATGATTGCTAAATCGGGTGACTTTAAGAAATGGGAAGCAGTCGTAAAAAGGAATAAAGCACTTTTATCACCGAAGGTATTGTCCGATCGTAAATCAATAAGGGCTTTCTTTTTGTCTAGACAAAATCAACGTATACCAGGTTCTGAAAAATTGTACGATCAATTTTTAATTTGGAATAAGCAGGCGAGTGGCATCAATAGTTATAATGATGTATTATTATGGGCGTTGGCCTATCAAAAAAAGCAACATTAAAACTTATTCTTCCACATCATACTTTCAATAGGCTTGTCTGGTTGGCCGCTATATTTGGCATTTGCTTTTTGATTATAGCTCACTTCAATTTCACCATCCACTGGGAAATAAATAAGTTGTCCTATAGGCATGCTTTTATATATTTTCACAGGTTGCTTTACTGAAATTTCAAGTGTCCAATTGCCACAAAATCCTACATCACCTTTTCCTGCGGTGGCATGAATATCAATCCCTAAACGACCGGTGGATGATTTGCCTTCTAAGAATGGAACATGTGCATGGGTCTCGGTGTATTCTAAGGTCACCCCTAAATAAAATCCACTAGGTTCTAACACATAACCTTCTTCTGGAATTTCAAAATAGGTAATGGTATTGTGCGCTTTTGCATCCAAAACATTATTGTCATATGTAGCCAACCATTTTCCTAAATGCACGTCATAGCTGTTACTACCTAAATCTTTTCTATCGTAAGGTGTTATTTTTATCGTTCCTTTTTCAATCTCTTCTAAAATGCGCTTATCAGATAAAATCATCTTTGTGTATTTATGTTTAATTTAGCGGCAGGAACCGCGGTGCAATCTAACTCAAAGCTTTTTTTTATGCCTTTCTTTTATCAACAAAATATCAACGACACTTCCCATTTGGCCATTTGGGCGATACTGGAGCCGCTTTCGTTTTTTGAGGAAGGCATGCAACTGCCCATTTCAATACAAAACGAGGAAAGACGCATCCAACATTTGGCGGTGCGATTGTTGTTCAAATTAATGATGCCCGAAATTGATTTGGCTGATTTGATACTAGCAGATAATGGGAAACCTTATTTAAAAGGCGTGCCGTTTCATTTTTCATTTTCACATTGTAAAGGATATGCTGCCTGTGCCGTTTGCGACCATAGTCCAATAGGCATTGATATTGAAATAATTCATCCAAGGATATTGAAGGTGGCGCACAAATTTTTGAATGACAAAGAAAAAGATTTATTGGCGGGGTTAACCGAAGAAGCAACCTTACAGCAGCTTGCATTTTTTTGGGCAGCCAAAGAAGCCATGTACAAGCAAAATGAACAATTGGGTATTGATTTTAGCAGGGACTTTTATATTCCTATTTTAACCACAAATAAGCAGGGGAGTATGCCCGCTTTTGTATTACACGAAGAAGCAAATAAAGAAGTAATCCTAGATTATCATTTTGGAGATGACTACGTTTCAGTTACTTGCTATGCAAAGTAATTAGTGTTGTAATTATTCCTCTAATGAAACTTGTTCCTCGTCATCTAGTAAATTAAGATTAATTGCGTCTGCACCTGCAATGCCTTCGATAGATCCTTTGATATGCATCGCGTTTAATAAAACTTTTTCTAATTGTTTTTCACGGGACTTCCAAAGCTTTTCCATTGCATCACGTTCTCTTTGTATGCTTTGTCTCATTTGTCTAAATCCTTCACCCACCGCTTTCCATTGTTCGCCAAATTCATTGCCAGTGAGGTAGTCATATAATAAGCTCATTTTATCACCCTTGTTCACCTGATTCTTTTTGGTATCGTATATTTTTAAAATAGCGTTTCTTAATAGGAGGGCAACACTTTTTACTTCCTGGAAGGAACAGATATATACGCCGTCTTTTTCACCGAAACGATCCATATCTTTTGGAAAGGTTTGCGTTACAATCACTGCAATGTCGGCGCCTTGGCTTCGCATATCCGCTTTTAGTTTTTCAATCCATTCTTGAGAGAAAGCTGTGGTGCATTTACTTTCATAAATTATTTTTCCTGCTTCTTGTCCAAGATTATTTCTTACGGTTTGAATACAATCAGCGCCACGAACTCCTTTGCCTACTTCTGAAATCTGGTCAAAGGGGAAACATGATTTTAATAATTCTTCTAATAATAATTCTTGCACTTCACCTTGCATTTGCATACTACCTTGTTCTGCTTTGCGGCGCATTTCTTCTGCCAACTTTTGTTGGTCCTCTAATTTCTTTTCTAGTTCCTTTACTTTTAGGGTGTGTTCTTGTTCTTTTATTGATAAGCGTTCCGCTTCTTCTTTTTGAATTTGTACTTTTAAGCTTTCTCTTTCTGTATTTAATTTTCGTTGTAGTTCAATTTCAAGTTCTGCTTCCCTGGTTTGCATGGCTTGTTCTTGTTTTAAATAAGCCAATTCCTTTTCTTGGAATTCTTTTACTTGCTTTCCCATGTTATCCTGTCCTTCCTGTGCAAGTTTTAATTTGTGTTCGTATTGTTCTGCTAAGCTCTTTTTTAACTGTTCAGATAATTCGTTCTCTATTTTTAATTTTTGATCAGCCAATAGTTGATTGGTTTCTTCTTCTTTCTTTTTTTGCCAATCGGTCATTTTACCCCTTAACTCTTTTTCCACCTCCTCACGGATAGCATCAGTAGGCTCAAAGCTATGGTAGCATTTGGGGCAGGAAACGGTGTAATTTGACATAAGTGATTTTTTACTGATTACAAAGATGCAAAAAAAGAGGGAAACAAATAAGGAAAACTCGTGGGGTACGCAAAGCCAAAAACCATTTGTCTTTGAGGTCCTCGGAGATTAGCTCACTTCGTTCGCTTGACTCCGAGTGGGTGCGTACTCAAAGCCTTTTAAAAAATAACGTTTCACGTGATTTTTTGCTTTTGTATGCCATCGCAGTTACGCAAGCAAGCTTGCGACCTGCTCTCGCATACAAAAGCCTATTCAACTTTGTTGAATAGGCTTTGTGCGGAAGAGGAGACTCGAACTCCCACGCCCGGTTTATGAGCGCTACCACCTCAAGGTAGTGCGTCTACCAATTTCGCCACCTCCGCTTGTGTTTTACAAAAATAGTTAAAAAAAATGAGCCTCCGTTAGGTAGGAGGCTCATTTAATATAGTTCAAAATATTGGATTATAAACCTACCAATACTTCATTCGCAGAACGGATATAGTCATCGTTTTTTGCATCAGTCGCTAATTTAATACAAGTAGTTGCACTTTCTTTAGCACCTGCCTTATCACCCAAAGCTTTTTGAGCTTTTCCTTTTAATAAAAACAACCAATATGCTTTTGCATTTGTTTCAATTGCTTTGTTCACGTTAGCTAAAGCTTTTGCATAATCTTTATCCATGTCGAAATAAAAATTAGCTGCAGCTGAATAAGCATTTGAATTTACAGTGGTAGCTGCAAGTGTAGTTTCTACTTGTTTGCGAATGGTTGATTTAATATCTGTAGATACAGGGATATTTACTAGGACTTTACCCCATTTCAAACCAATCGTAGCCGTTTCAGGCGTGATGTTTCCAACACCAATTGAAAATGTTTCAGTGGTATTGCTTGTGATTTCAGGCTTAACTGTTAATCTTACCACATCTTCTGCTTCTTTGTAATCAAAACTTCCCCAACCTTTTGAATTTGTATTAAAAATAATGGTCCACTCATTTTCACCTGGGATCGTAAATAAACCATAGGGGCCAGCTGGTAATACTTTACCGCCAATAGTTACTGCATCAGAAAAAGTTATTTTGGTGGCACCATTTGCACCCGTGCGCCAAACTTGTCCAAAAGGAGCAAGTAAAGTTCCTTTACCAAAAACTGCGCGTCCTTTTAAACTTGGTCTTGAATATACAATTTCAATTTTACCTAAGCCGAAATCCTGAATTAATGTTTGTGTTGGGCTAGCAGCGGGCATTTTAACTTGAGCACCTGCAACCAAACTCATAAAAGTCCCAATAATAAAAAGTATTTTTTTCATTGTTATAATTTTAGACAACAAACCTAGATATTTTTTAGGAAATTATAGGTTATTTTTTTTAAATGCAGGGTGGAATCGATCTAGGGTATCCCTCAAGAATTCCCTGTTTAAATGGGTGTAAATTTCAGTAGTGGTGATGCTTTCATGGCCTAGCATTTCCTGAACTGCCCTTAAATCGGCGCCACCTTCCACCAAATGGGTGGCAAATGAGTGCCGGAAACTATGTGGCGATATGGACTTGGTAATACCCGCTTTCCTAATTAAATCCTTAATGATATAGAAAATCATGACCCGGCTCAGCCCTTTTCCGCGGTTGTTTAAAAATAATATATCCTCGTTGTCCTTGGCTGGCGTTTGATGAACACGAATGGTATCCTTGTATAGTTTAATGAATTTAATAGCATCAGAACCAATAGGAACTAATCTTTCTTTATCGCCTTTGCCTATTACTCGTATAAAGCCAACATCTAGGTAAAGGCAGGAAATTTTTAAATTGATCGCTTCCGTTACCCTTAATCCTGAACTATATATAGTTTCTAAAATAGCTTTATTACGACCGCCTTCTGGTTTACTCAAATCTATTTGCGCAATTACTTGTTCAATTTCTTCAAAGCTTAATACATCAGGAAGTTTTCTTTTGGTTTTTGGGGAAGGGAGTAAGGTGGTCGGGTTAATGGTACAAATTTGTTCCAATAAGCAATATTTGAAAAAAGATTTAATGCCAGAAATTATTCTAGCCTGTGAAGTCGGGGCCATCTCCATTTCACCAATACATTGCATAAATGATTGCAAATGTTGTAAGGTAACATCCGCAGGACTAACAGGGGCGTTGATGGATACTAAATAGTCGGATAATTTATCAATATCTCTTAAATATGCTTCTACCGAATGATCACTTAATGATTTTTCAAGTTGTAAAAAAGCTTTAAATCCTTTTTTATAGACAGTCCAATGCATGATACTGATATAATAGATTTGATAGTTAAGCTATAATGATTTTATTTCGCGTCTGATTCCACTTCAGATTAAACATTATATGAAAGTAAATTTAAGGTCATTTAAGCAGAAAGTAAGACACAACGGGAAACAATTAAAATCTTTTTTAACTAAAACAAGCAAGCACAATTCAAAAGCATGGGAAGCCAATGCGGAAGAAATGAATAAAGAGGTTTGGAAAGAAGTAGATTGTTTAAGCTGTGCAAATTGTTGTAAAACAATGACACCTACATTTACACCTACAGATATAAAAAGAATTGCTGCGCATTTAAATACGACACCTAAAGAATTTAAAGAAAAGTGGCTTCATTATGATAAGAAAGATAATGATTGGTTGAATAAATTAAATCCTTGTCAATTTTTGAATTTGAAAACGCACAAGTGTGATATCTATGAAGTGCGTCCTGCGGATTGTGCTGGTTTCCCACATCTAACCAAAAAGAAGATGCCGGATTATGTGCATGTACACAAACAAAATGTGGAATTATGTCCTGCCACTTATAAGATGGTAGAAAAAATGCAAGCCCTTTTGCAATAGTATCAAAAATAAACATCCGTTATAAATAGCAAATCCCATTCTTTTGATGGGGTTAATAATAATGCTGCAACATCAAACTGTATATATTTCCACTGCGGGTATTCATATTGGTAATGCGCTGCCGCATTTTTTAAAAACTGTATTTTTTTGCAGTGATGGCTTGCTCAGGAAAGCCAAATTGGTTATCTGTTCAGGTTTTAACTTCAACAATATGGAGTATCCCATCTTTAAATGCGATAATATCAATTTCAAGATGCTTGTAGCGCCCATTTCTATGTAAAATTTCAAATCCATTTTGGGTTAGGTATTGTGCGGTTATGTTTTTGCCCAAAAACCCAGTATCTTTGTTGTTCATAACAATCGACTATTAAGCATAAACCTATCGGAATATATTACATGCAAAAAGCGTATAAATTACAAGGAAAGCACAGGCATTATGATTGGGGAGGTACTCAGTTTATTCCTGCTTTAATGGGAGTGGAAAATTCAAACAATGCACCCTATGCTGAATATTGGATGGGGACACATCCTGCCGCTGTTTCAGAAATAACAACTGAGCAGGGTGTTGTTTTATTAGATAAAATGTTAGCGGACAATGGGGTAATGCTATTGGGTGAAAAAACGCTAGCTAATTTTGGTACACTTCCTTATTTATATAAAGTGTTAGATGTGGCTAATATGCTAAGTATTCAAGCACATCCAAACAAACAAAATGCCATCCTTGGTTTTGAAAAGGAGGAGGCTGCAGGCATTGATTTGAATGCAACGGCAAGAAATTATAAAGACAAAAACCACAAACCAGAAGTGATGGTTGCCTTGAGTGATTTTTGGTTATTGCATGGATTTTTAGCACCTGAATTACTTGAAGCAAGACTCAAAGAGTTTTTATATTTAAATCCTTTACAAGCTCATTTTAGAGGGGTAGATTATGAAGGGCTATATCGTTTTTTCATGCAGCTTTCTACAGAGGATGCTGATTTTATTTTAAAGCCATTAATGATGGATGCAGTGAGCTCCGTAAAAAGTGGATCAGTAGATAAATCACATCCACATTGGTGGGCGAATAAATATTATAATGGTCAAGTACCAGATAAAAATATTGACAAAGGCATTTTTTCCATCTATATTTTAAACATTGTACAAGTAGCTAAATACGAGGGTGTTTTTCAAGGCGCGGGATTATTACATGCTTATTTGGAAGGACAGAATATCGAGTTGATGGCAAATAGTGACAATGTATTAAGGGGAGGATTAACCACCAAACATGTAGATGTTAATGAGCTTATTCAACAGGTTAAATTTATTCCGACCTATCCCAATGTTTTAAAAGGGGAAGCGTTGAATGAATATGAAACTGCTTATGCATGTCCAGTTCCTGATTTTGGTTTAACAAAAATCACCCTTCTTAAGGGCAAATCTTACACAATTAATACAAGTGGGTTAGAAATGGTGTTGTTGACCCAAGGGGATATTCAGTTAGCGGATTTACTATTGAAAGCAGGCGAAGTGGCTATGTTGCCGGTAGGACAATCGGTTGTATTGACTGCCAGTAGTGATTCTGCATTATTTAAGTCATTTGTTCCATAAGGTTATTCACATTTGAGGAAAATGTAAATTCTGCAATGTTAATTTGAATCCTTATTTTTGAAAACCTAAGTCAATTAAATCTTAATTGGTAAAGGATAAAACCATAGAAAAACAACAACGATGAAGTTAAATAAACAAATAATTATTGCTTTAGTGATCATGATTGCAACAAGTGCTTTATATCGTGTATTGCCTGGACGTCCTTATGGTTTTGCACCACAAATTGCAATTGCTTTATTTGGAGGATCTTTGTTTTCTAAACAAAAGCAATACGCATTTATATTACCTATCTTATCTATGTTTATTTCAGATTTGTTATACCAAGTTTTATTCATTTACCATTTGTCACCAATGGAAGGTTTTTATAGCGGACAATTATTAAATTATGTTTTAATTGCAGGTACTGCAGTATTTGGTTTTGGATTACAAAACAATAAAGTTTCAAAATTTGTGGTTGGCTTTTTAGCAGCACCTACTGTATATTTTTTAGTATCTAACTTTTTAGTTTGGGCAGCAGGGGGTGGATATCACCATGCATTAAATATGACCGGACTTGTGCAAACAATGGTGGATGGCTTGCCATTTTATCCATACAGTGTTGCAGGTACTTTAGTATTCGGAGGTGTTTTATTTGGTAGCTTCCGTTTAATGGTGCCACAATTTAAAACCGTATAATTCGGGGTATTAATTTTCTAAGTTCTCCAAATTCAGTGTGTATTTTCTTACTAAGGTAGTTTGTGATCTTACTTTGTCATTATTCAACCCCATTTAAGCTTGCGCTGCTTCAAATACAGCATCAACTTCCCAAGGACCGTTATCTGCAGCTTGGGTCGCTAATTCGTCACAGCGATTGTTGAATGGATTGTTTGCATGGCCTTTCACCCAATGAAATTTAATCGTAAACGGGCCCGCAATTTTGTGGTACTGTAACCAAAGGTCTTTATTTTTCTTACCTCCTTTAAAGTCGGTTTTTATCCAATTGTCCAACCACTTTTTCTCTACCGATTCAACAACGTATTTGCTATCTGTATAAATGTGTATGGGCAATTCTCTTTTTTTAATGGAAAGTAGGGCTTTGATTACCCCTAATAACTCCATGCGATTGTTGGTGGTTTTACGATAAGCACCTGAAAGTTCTTTCATTTTCTCTCCCCAAATCAATAGTGCCCCATAACCCCCAGGTCCTGGATTTCCCCTAGAGGAACCATCTGTATATATTACAATTTTATCCATTTATTTGCGCTAAGGGCTTGATAATAAGCAATATACCAATATTTGTGGTTGTTGTTTCAAATTATATGAAGTTTTTACTTTAATGTGTTCGTTTTACACACTATTTTTTTATCTTTATGCCGCTTGATACAAATTAAGACCAAACGATTGAATTGCAAAATAGATTGATATGCAGCCTGTGGGATATGAAAAGTCAGATTTGAAAATAACCTTAGACAATATTAGTGCTTTAAAGAAGGTTAGTTTTCATTTAAAATATCAAACGACCTATGGACAGGTAATATATGTTTATGGGGATCATCCACTATTAGGGGATAATTTGATTGAAAAGGCAATTCCACTTAAATTTTTAAACGATTCTTATTGGGGATTGAATTTGGATTTTAGTGATTATCAAGCATTTGATAAAATCACTTACCATTATTTCATTTTAAATCCAGATGGAACTAGGGTATATGATTGGGGAAATGATAAGGTATTTAATCCCAATAGGGTAACAACTAGCAGTTTGGTATTAATGGATGCCTGGAATTATACAGGTTACATAGAGAATGTTTTTTATACTGAACCATTTATTAATGTTTTGTTATCGCCTACATTAAAGCAAAAACCATCCAATGGTATTCAAAAAAATACCAAACATATTTTTAGAGTTAAGGCGCCATTGATTGAAACAAATCAAACTTTGTGTATTGTGGGTGCTTCCAAGGAATTAGGAAAATGGGAGGTAAAAAATCCAATTTTGCTTACTAAAATTATGGAAGCTCCTTATTTTGAAGTAAGTATGGATTTAGAGAAGGCTGCATTTCCATTTGAATATAAATATGGCGTTTTTGATATTTCGAAAAATGAATTTGTTTGTTTTGAAGATGGTACAAATAGGGTTTTGCCAAAATTAATTACAAAAGATCAGTTGGTAATTGTTAATGATGGATTTGCGCAATTATCAAATACACAATGGAAAGGAACAGGCGTTGCAATTCCTGTTTTTTCATTACGTTCAAATCAAAGTGCGGGTATTGGAGAGTTTTCTGATTTGAAATATTTAGTGGATTGGTCTAAGAAAATTGGGTTAAAACTAATTCAACTTTTGCCACTGAACGATACTACTGCCACTCATTCTTGGTTGGATTCTTATCCTTATGCAGCCATTTCTGCTTTTGCTTTACATCCCATGTATTTAAGGTTACAAGAAGCGATTAAAAAAGACCAAACTAATTTAATTGCACCTTTTCAAAAACAAATGGATGCATTAAATGTATTGCCTGAGATTGATTACGATGGGGTGATGCAATTAAAATGGCAATTGCTAAAATTAATTTATGAAGAGAATGGAAAGAAGGATTTAGCTACTGCTGGATTTAAAAAGTTTTTTAAACAAAATGAACACTGGTTGGTTTCTTATAGTGCATTTTCCTATTTAAGAGATTTGCATGGGACTGTCGATTTTAATTCTTGGCCAACGTATTCAAAATTCGATCAAAAAGAAGTTGATCAATTAACTGGGGCAAAATCTAAAACTTATCATGATATTGCTTTTTACTATTTTGTACAATATCATTTGCATGTACAATTGAGTGAGAGTGCAAAATATGCCCATGAAAATGGGGTCGTATTAAAAGGAGATATTCCTATTGGTGTTTACCGTTATGGTGCTGATGCATGGCAACATCCTGATTTATTTCATATGGATATGCAAGCAGGTGCACCGCCAGATGATTTTGCAGTAAAAGGACAAAACTGGGGATTCCCAACTTACAATTGGGAAGTAATGGCATCCAATGATTATAGTTGGTGGAAATTACGCTTTGAGCAGATGAGTTTTTACTTTGATGCTTTTAGGATTGATCATATTCTTGGATTTTTTAGAATTTGGAGTATTCCAATGAATCAGGTGGAGGGCATCATGGGAAGGTTTGTTCCAGCAATTCCAATTACGCAACAAGAGATAGATAAAAAAGGCATTTCAGCTGATATGGATAGATACACAAAACCATTCATTAATGAATCCGTTTTGTTTACCTATTTTGGATATGATAACGATTATGCAAAGCAACATTTTGTAAATGCGTTGCAGGAAGGGAAGTATGAACTTTCTCAAAATTTTCAAACGCAAAGATCAGTCGAAGCATATTTTAAAACTTTGCCCAATGATGAGTGGCATTTGAAAATGCAACAAGGTTTATATAATTTAATTAGTAATGTAGTATTGTTCAAAGGGGATGAACCACATGCCTATCATTTTAGATTTAATATGGAGGGAACTTTGTCCTTTCAAAATTTAGATGAAAAATCAAAGAATGCTTTACGTGATTTATATGTAAATTATTTTTTCATACGTCAAGATAAAGCATGGGAAAAGGAAGCTTTAAATAAATTACCAATGCTAAAAAAATCAACAAATATGTTGATTTGCGGGGAGGATTTAGGCTTAGTTCCCAATTGTGTGCCACATGTGATGCGACAATTAGGAATGTTAAGCTTGGAAGTACAGCGTATGCCTAAGGCAAGTAATAAAACATTTTTTCATCCTACTGACGCTCCTTATTTAAGTGTGGTTACCCCAAGTTCACATGATACAAGTACTATTCGTGGATGGTGGGAGGAAGATAAAAATAAAACCCAACAATTTTTCAATCATGAAATTGGAGAAAAAGGGCAAGCACCTGAGTTTTGTGAACCTTGGATAAATAAAGCAATTTTAGCACAGCATTTATATTCACCCGCCATGTGGACCATTTTTCAGTTGCAGGACTTTTTAGGCGTGGATGCTACCATACGAAGAAACAATCCAAAAGAGGAGCAAATCAATGTGCCTGCAAATCCAAAACATTATTGGCGCTACAGAATACATATCACCCTTGAAAACTTATTAAAACAAGATGAATTTAATAAGGAATGGAAAAAGACCATCCAATCAAGTGGACGCTAATGTTTTGTATCTTAGCAAAAAAATAGATTAGTGCAATTAGAATTTTGGGAACAGCAATTACCTTTTGAGTATCCTTTCACCATTTCAAATGGTCGGACTAAAACACATCAGCATAGCTTAATGGTTAAATTGTCTTTAGGCAATTGGGTAGGCTATGGAGAAGCGCCAGCCATTGTATATTATAATGTAACTGTGCAAGGGATGATGGAACAGTTAGAAAAGCAAAGAAAACTTATTGAAAAATTTGCCTTAATTGATCCTGAAAGATTTTGGCATTTCTTACATCACTTATTTCCCCAGGATCCATTTTTAGTATGTGCTTTAGATATGGCAGGTTGGGATTTATTTGGACAAATGAAAAAGCAACCCCTTCATGAAATGTGGCATACTACTTGGGATAATAGCACGCCAACACCCATCTGTGATTATACTTTAGGAATAGATCCAATTGAAAAGATGGTGGAAAAAATGAATGCGCATCCTTGGCTAATATATAAAGTGAAAGTGGGTACTGATTACGATATTGAAATGTTAACTGAATTACGAAAACATACTACTGCACCTATGCGCGTAGATGCCAATGCGGGTTGGACTGTAGAAGAAGCCCTGGTTAAAATACCTGCATTTGCAAAATTAGGTGTTGAATTAATAGAGCAACCTTTGGCCAAAGATAATTGGGAAGGTATGGCGGAATTAAAAAAGCATTCAGTACTTCCTTTATTTGCAGATGAAAGTTGTGTGTTTGAAAAGGATGTCGCCACTTGTGCAAATTATTTTCATGGCATCAATATTAAGTTAACCAAATGTAGTGGACCAACACCGGCATTAAGAATGATCAAGGAGGCCAAAGGTTTGGGATTGAAAGTAATGATGGGTAGTATGAATGAGAGTGTAATTGGCTCTGCTGCAATTGCACATTTTTTGCCCCAATTAGATTATGTGGATATGGATGGGCCCTTATTAATGACCGAACTAAATGGCGTAGGGCTTGATTTTAGTTTTGCGCAAAGCAGTGGTAAAATTGCACCATTAGTTAGGCCAGGATTGGGTGTGCAGTATCGTGTGCCTTTTAAAAAATAAATAGTTTATTTGAAATAAATTTTATGACACCAGAACGTACTAGTAAATTATTAAATGTTTTAAGCAAGCGACAAGCCAATTTGACGCTGGTATTAGAGAATGTACAGGATCCACATAATGTGTCTGCTGTAATGCGTACCTGTGATGCAGTGGGTATTCAGGATGTGTATGTGCTTACCACTAAAATACCAAGACATAAAAAATGGGGATATCGCAGCAGTAGTAGTGCACTAAAATGGTTGACCATTCATGAATTTGATAATTTGGAAGAATGTGTTGCAGCGTTAAGAAAAAATTTCACAAAAATATTAACCACCCATTTGTCAAGCGATGCGGTGAGTTTGCATGATATTAATTTTACAGAATCCGTTGCCTTAATTTTTGGCAATGAACATGCAGGTGTTACTGAAGAATTTAGAAATTTAGCAGATGGTAATTTTATTATCCCACAAATGGGTATTATACAAAGCTTAAATATATCAGTAGCATGTGCAGTGAGTATTTATGAAGCCATGCGACAAAAAATGAACGCGGGACATTATAAGCAAGCCACACTTCCTAAGCAGCAAATGGATGAGTTATTAACGCAGTGGGGGTTTGAAGAGGAAACACCTGAAGTGTATAACAATTCAAAGTTGAAGCGAAGTTAATCTGATTTTATAGTGAAGCGTAATTGTACTTTAAAGCGAAGCTGAAATGAAATTTAATCGAAATCATTTTTAACGTAAGCATTACATTTGTTCTGGTACTGCAATTCCCAAACAACCCATTGTTTTTTGTAACGTAGCAGCAGTTAAAATTCCAATTTTTATTCTCAATTGCTTTTTCGTTTCTGAGTCCGCATTCGCAATAGAATGTTCGGTATAGAAGGTATTGAACAACTTTGCTAAATTAAAAGCATAAATCGCAATTTTTGAAGGGTCTAAATTGTCGGCCGCTTCGTTAATGATCGCTGGGAAAATAGATAACTCAATAGCCAATTGTTTTTCCAAGGGCAATAATTCATTTGCCGTAAGTGTTATCGTAGTACCCGTTTTACGTAAAATGCTCTTGATACGCGCGTGCGTGTATTGAATAAATGGACCCGTGAAACCATGAAAGTCGATACTTTCTTCTGGGTTAAATATCATTTTCTTTTTAGGATCCACCCTTAAAAGGAAAAATTTAAGTGCGCCTAATCCAATGGTATTGTATAATTCTTCGAGTTGTGCTGGTGTAAAATCAGACACTTTACCCAAGGCTTCCGTTTTTTCTTTCGAAATATTAATCATTTCCTCCAACAAATCATCTGCATCCACTACAGTGCCTTCGCGACTTTTCATTTTGCCAGTAGGGAGTTCTACCATGCCATAGCTTAAATGATATATGCCATCCGCTGCGGGTAATTGTAACTTTTGACAAATTAATTTTAATACTTTAAAATGATAGTTTTGTTCATCCCCCACAACATAAATACTTGCATCCGTATTAAATTCTTTTTGTTTTAATTGGGCAAGTCCAATATCCTGCGTCATATAAACGGAAGTGCCATCTTTACGACGCACAATTTTTTCGTCTAATCCATCAACGGTTAAATCAATCCAAACTGAACTATCTTCTTTTTGAAAAAACACTTTTTTTGTTAAACCTTCTTCCACCAATTCTTTGCCTAATAAATAGGTATTGCTTTCGTAATAGGTTTTTAAAAAGTCCGAACCTATTTTATTGTAAGTCACCTCAAATCCTTCGTAAACCCATGCATTCATTCTTTTCCATAAATCAATCGTCGCTGCATCGCCTTGTTCCCATAGTAACAACATAGCTTGCGCGCTTTTTAAAATGGGGGCTTCCTTTTCAGCAGTTTCTAGTAACATACCGCCAGCCACTAAATCAGCGACTTCTGCTTTATAGGCATCATTGTATTTGACATAGTAATCGCCTACAAAATGATCCCCTTTTTGATGGGTATCCGCAGGGGTTGCACCATTGGCAAATTTTTGCCATGCAATCATACTTTTACAAATATGAATACCACGGTCATTTACAATACATGTTTTAAAAACTTCATGTCCTTGTAATTTTAAAATTTCAGCAATACTCCAACCTAAAAAATTATTTCTTAAATGTCCTAAGTGTAATGGTTTATTTGTATTGGGGGAGGAATACTCCACCATAATTTTTTGTTTGTTCTCAGTAGCTGGTACTAATTGATTTGGGTCCGTGCTATTGATAAAATCAAACCAATAATCATTACTGATCGTAAAGTTTAAAAAACCTTTGACAATATTAAATTGGTTAAGTATCCCTGGCATATCAGCCATCATTGCAGCACCGAGTTCATTTCCTAAAGCATCTGGACTTTTTCCTAATTGTTTCACAAATGCAAATAATACAATGGTATAATCGCCTTCAATTTCAGGTTTGGTTGCATTCACCAATACCTGATCTGCTGGTATATTTACACCATATAATGTATGAATACATTTTGAAGTGGACTGCTTTAAATTAGTTATCAAATTCATAAAGTAGGGTTGCCTCCTGCAAAAGTAATTAATTAAGATTACCTTTGTGCATACATGTTAAAACTGCATGAAATAATTAGTCAAATCATTTTTAAATTGATTGATTGGGTTTACCCGGTTTTTCAAAAAGTGATGTCATTGAAAATATTCCGGTATGCAGCCTGTGGCGTTGCTAATACCGTTCTTGATATCTTATTATTCTTTGTTTCCTATAATTACATTTTACACAAGGAAATTATTCATTTTATAGGTTTAAGTATCAGCCCCCATATTGCTTCCTTTATCATTAGTTTTTGTATCACTTTTCCTATAGGTTTTTATTTAAGCAGGTATGTGGTATTTCAGGAAACTGCAGTGCCTAAAAGGAAACAGCTGATGAAATACTTTTTTGTGGTATTTGGCTGCATTGTTTTAAACTATATCTTTTTAAAGTTATTTGTTGATTATTTTGGCTGGTATCCAACTATAGCCAAAATTGTTACCACCTTTTTTGTGGTCATTTTTAGCTATACCAGCCAGAAAAATTTCACTTTCAAGTCGGTGGCGCCTGATGCTTAATCAGGTTTTATTCATTTTAATTTGACCTTAATAACTGACTTTTCTGCTCCTTTATTTTAAAAATATGCCATTTCAGAGCCTGAATAAGGCTGATTTACTGCCGTTTATGACAAATTTGCACCTAACTGCCAATGGCATAATGATTGTCTATAATAGAGTAATTAAACATTGAAAATCAAGCATTATGGGAAAAATAATAGGAATTGACTTAGGTACCACAAATAGTTGCGTATCAGTTATGGAGGGCGGTGAACCAGTAGTTATCGCCAATGACGAAGGACGTAGAACCACACCGTCGGTAGTCGCGTTTTTGAAAAATGGGGAGCGCAAGGTAGGGGATCCTGCTAAACGTCAAGCCATTACAAATCCTGAAAACACTATTTCAAGTGTGAAGCGTTTTATGGGTCGTCGTTTTAATGAAGTTTCAGAAGAAAAAAGTCACTGGAGCTATAAAATAGTACAAGGTGAAAATGATACAGTTCGTGTAGCGATCGATGATCGTATGTATACGCCTCAGGAAATTTCAGCAATGGTTTTACAAAAAATGAAAAAAACTGCGGAAGATTATTTAGGTACAGAAGTAACAGATGCAGTAATTACTGTGCCTGCTTATTTTAATGATGCACAACGCCAAGCAACTAAAGAGGCGGGTGAAATTGCTGGCTTAAATGTTCGCAGAATTGTAAACGAGCCAACGGCTGCGGCATTGGCTTATGGTTTAGATAAGAAAAATCTTGAGCAAAAAATTGCAGTATTCGATTTAGGTGGGGGAACTTTTGATATTTCTATCTTGGATTTAGGAGATGGTGTATTTGAAGTAAAATCAACAAATGGTGATACGCATTTGGGTGGGGATGATTTTGATAAAGTGATCATGGACTTTTTAGCGGATGAGTTTAAAAAACAAGAAGCAATTGATTTAAGAAAAGATCCAATGGCTTTACAAAGATTAAAAGAAGCAGCTGAAAAAGCGAAAGTTGAACTAAGTTCTTCTTCTGAAACAGAAATTAATTTACCATATATCACTGCAGTGGATGGCGTTCCTAAGCACTTAGTGTTAAAATTATCAAGAGCAAAGTTTGAATCTTTGGCAGATAATTTATTTGCAAGATGTTTAAAGCCTTGTGAAGCTGCATTAAAAGATGCTGGTTATGCAACATCTCAAATTGATGAAGTAATATTAGTAGGAGGTTCTTCAAGAATTCCTAAAGTACAGGAGTTGGTTGAAAAATTCTTTGGTAAAAAACCAAACCGTTCTGTAAACCCGGATGAAGTGGTTGCAATTGGTGCTGGTATACAGGGAGGTGTTTTAACTGGAGATGTTAAAGATGTATTGTTATTAGATTTAACACCCTTGAACTTAGGTATTGAAACAATGGGTGGTGTAATGACAACCATGATTTCTTCAAACACAACTATCCCAACAAAAAAGACCGAAGTATATTCAACAGCAAGCGATAATCAACCAGGTGTACAAATTCATGTAATTCAAGGTGAGCGTCCAATGGCTGCTCAAAATAAAAGTTTGGGTATGTTTAACTTGGATGGTATTCCACCAGCACCAAGAGGCGTTCCTCAAATTGAAGTTACTTTTGACATTGATGCAAACGGTATTTTAAACGTAAGCGCAAAAGATAAAGGCACAGGTAAAGAACAAAAAATTAGAATTGAAGCGGGTAGTGGTTTGACGAAGGAAGAAATTGAAAAAATGAAAGCCGAAGCAAAAGCCAACGAAGCGAGCGATAAAATTGAAAAAGATAGAGTAGAAAAATTGAATGAAGCAGATAGCTTAATTTTCCAAACTGAAAAACAATTGAAGGAATTTGGCGACAAAATCCCTGCTGATAAAAAAGCACCAATTGAAACTGCTTTAGAAACATTAAAAGTGGCTCATCAAGCGCAGGATATCACACAAGTAGAAGTAGCATTAGCTGCCATGAATACTGCATGGACTGCGGCAAGTGAAGATATTTATAAAGCGCAAGCAGCGGGTGCAGGTGGACCTGAAGCAGGTGCGCCAGGTGCTGACGGTGGTCAAGCAAATGGTGGTGCAAGCAATGATACTGTGGAAGATGCACAGTTTGAGGAAGTGAAATAAACAATCTTTCTTTATACAAGATTAGTCGTGGAATAATATGTACAAGTTAAGCCCTTTCAGTTAAAACTGGAAGGGCTTCTTGGTTCATATATATTGTTGTACTTTCGCGCCACATTATTCATATATGAAGCGAATTGAAAGACATCGAGCGATTTTAGGGGTGGACGATAAGGCTACCTTAAGTGACTTAAAAAAAGTATATCGTAAGATTATGATGGAATGGCATCCAGATAAATTTCAGGACAGTGAAGATGCTAAAAAAGAAGCAGAGGTGAAATCGGCCAAACTTATCGCCTCTTACCATTTTTTGGTGAGTTTACATAAAGAAACGCATGAAGCTACCTTTGCGGAATACACTAAAACAATTTCCGAAGCCAGTATGGATGATTTTGAATTTAAGTCTGAAATTTTGAGGGTCGTTTTTTCAGATGGCAATGAATATGAGTATTACGGAGTGCCTAAAGCGATTTATGTAAAATTGGTCAATTCAGATACCCCAGATCGTTTTGCAAGACGACATATCTACGAAAATTATTTGTATCGCAGTACCAGCAAAATTGTTGGGGGGAATTAAATTTTTGCGGTTGTTTTCATTAATATTTTGATGATTTTTTTCCGTTTTTTATAACTGAGTAGGCAGTTATTTTAGTAGTTTTACACCTCATACTATTTATAAAAATATACCTATGGAAAACAACACAAATAATTCAGGTGAGGCAAAATGTCCTTATAAAGGACCTGCTGCAGTTGCGGGTAAACAACAGGGTGCAGGAACTGGTCCAAGAAACCAAGACTGGTGGCCAAATCAATTAAAATTAAATATTCTTCGTCAGCATTCTGACTTGTCTAATCCAATGGACAACTCATTTAATTATGCAAAGGAATTTGCATCCTTAGATTTAAAGGCAGTAAAAAAAGACATCGTTGATTTAATGACCAATTCTCAAGAATGGTGGCCTGCAGATTATGGTCATTACGGACCTTTCTTTATTCGTATGGCTTGGCATAGTGCCGGAACCTATCGTACCACAGATGGTCGCGGTGGCGGCGGAGCGGGTATGCTAAGATTTGCGCCATTAAACAGTTGGCCCGATAATACCAATTTAGATAAAGCGCGTTTATTATTATGGCCGATCAAAAAGAAGTATGGTCAAAAATTATCTTGGGCTGATTTAATGATACTTACAGGTAACTGTGCAATGGAATCTATGGGTTTCAAAACTTTTGGTTTTTCTGGTGGAAGAGCAGATGTATGGGAGCCACAAGAAGATGTGTATTGGGGTAATGAAAGAGAGTGGTTGGGAGATAAAAGATATACGGGCGATCGTGATTTAGAAAATCCATTGGCTGCGGTGCAAATGGGTTTAATTTATGTGAACCCAGAAGGACCGAATGGCAATCCTGATCCTATCGCATCAGCACGTGATATTAGAGAAACTTTTGCACGAATGGCAATGAATGATGAAGAAACAGTGGCATTAATTGCAGGTGGACACACATTTGGAAAAACACATGGCGCGGCAGATCCTGGTAAATATGTAAGCAAAGAACCTGCTGCTGCAAGTGTTGAAGAACAAGGTACGGGTTGGAAAAATACCTATGGAACAGGTAACGCACAATATACGATCACATCAGGTTTAGAAGGTGCATGGACAACCACGCCTACAAAATGGAGTAATAATTATTTTGATAATCTTTTTGGATTTGAGTGGGAGTTAACAAAAAGTCCAGCGGGTGCAAATCAGTGGAAGCCAAAAGCGGGTGGGGGTGCAGGTACTGTGCCAGATGCACATGATCCAGCTATCACACATGCGCCAACCATGTTAACTACTGATATCGCATTAAGAGTGGATCCAGCTTATGGAAAAGTTTCAAAAAGATTTCATGAAAATCCAGATCAATTTGCAGATGCATTTGCAAGAGCATGGTTTAAATTAACGCATCGTGATATGGGCCCGCGTTCTCGTTATGTAGGCGCTGAAGTTCCTGCAGAAGTTTTAATATGGCAGGATCCAATACCCGCAGTTACACATAAATTAATTGATGCTAATGATATTGCAGCATTAAAAACAACAATTATTGCTTCTGGATTATCAGTGAGTGAGTTAGTGGCAACTGCTTGGGCTTCTGCTTCCTCATTCCGTGGTTCAGATAAGCGAGGTGGTGCAAATGGTGCACGTATTCGTTTAGCGCCTCAAAAATATTGGGCAGCAAATAATCCTGCACAATTATCAAAAGTATTAGATGCTTTGGAAGCTATTCAAACTGCATTTAATAGTGCGAATAAAGAAAAGCAAGTATCCATTGCTGACTTAATAGTTTTAGCAGGTGCTGCCGCCATTGAAAAAGCGGCGAAGGATGGTGGACATGAAATTAAAGTTCCTTTCACCCCAGGACGTGCTGATGCATCACAGGCCGAAACAGATGTTGAATCATTTGGCGTGTTAGAACCTATTGCTGATGGATTTCGTAACTATATCAAACCACGTACTTTAATATCTCCTGAAGAAATGTTGATTGATAAAGCACAATTATTAAATTTAACATCGCCTGAATTAACAGTACTTGTTGGTGGATTACGTGTGTTGCATACCAATTTTGATGGATCAAATCATGGCGTGTTTACAAATCAGCCTGGTGTATTAACCAATGATTTTTTTGCGCATTTAATTGACTATTCAACCACTTGGAAAGAGACCGATGCACATCAATATATATTTGAAGGAGCTGATCGTGCAACAGGAAAAGTAAAATGGTCTGGAACAAGGGTTGATTTAATCTTTGGATCAAATTCTGAATTACGTGCATTGGCTGAAGTATATGCATGCGACGATGCTAAAGAAAAATTCTTGCATGACTTTGTTGCAGCATGGACCAAAGTGATGAACTTAGATCGTTTTGATTTAGTATAAAATAATAATCTTATATATTATAGCCTTCTCAATATTATTGAGAGGGCTTTTTTATGGGGATTAATAACAAAAGCGGAGTGATTTTAAATGTATTTTACATAAATTGCTATCTCAAAATAATGAATATGGGATATCATCCAAATTTTCGAATGAATGTTGTTTCTTGCCTTAAATCTAGTATAGCAATTTTTGCGATACTAATTAGCCTAAACCTGCCAGCACAAACAAAGCTTGATTTAACTACGATGAGCGAATTTAATAAGCCTACAGCGAATTGGCATATTGCAGGGAGCGTTTATGCTGATTTAAATAAAAGTCATGATATTAGCTTTACGCCAGGCACAGGTATACTCGTTAACATACCTGATTCAACAGCGCGTAAAATTGCGACTTGGATAAATTCATTAGATAAATAGTGAAGGGATTCAACAACATATTTAAAATGCAACCATGTATAGTTTATGTGGTTGTATTTTTTGTGTTATGTATTTCATGTACTAAGTCGGAGGGGCCGGATCTCAATATTGTTATTCCTAATCCAGCTGTCATCAATTTGGATTCAATTAATTATTTGGCTTTGGGAGATTCTTATACGATTGGCAATTCTATTGATGTTGTAGATGGTTATCCTAATCAAACTTTTCAATTATTAAAAGGAGCAGGGCTTAAAATGAGTTCCCTTCAAATCATTGCTAAAAATGGATGGACTGCAGATGATTTAAAAAATGGATTAGCAAACGCCGATAAAAAAGTGGCGTATCAAATTGTGACTATTTTAATTGGGGTGAATAATCAATACCAAGGTAAACCAATGAGTGAATATGAGCCTGCGTTTTTATCCCTATTAAAATCAGCAATTGCCTTAACAGGTAATAAACCAAAAAGAGTTTTTATATTGAGTATTCCTGATTGGGGAATTACGCCATTTGCTTCGGGAAGAGACCGAAACGTGATTGCAAATGAGATTGATAAATACAATGCAGTTTGTGAAAATTACGCGAAAGCCTACGGCGCTAATTTTATAAATATCACAGATGCTTATCGTTTAGATGGATATAAAACTGATTATTTAGCGGTGGACGGATTACATCCTTCTAAATTAGAATATACCAAGTGGGCGATTAAGTTAACCCAACAAATAGTGAATGTATTTGCAGCGGGTGGGTAAGTAACCTTATTTTATTGTATTTAGAATTTATCCGAATATATAACTTATTAGTAATTGAATTTTTGTTTTGAGTTATTAGGTGATTAGTTGTAATAGGTTTACTGAACTTAATTATTACTAATCATGGATAAAAAATTATACATCATTGCAGGTTGCAATGGAGCTGGGAAGACGACTGCTTCGCGAAGGTTATTACCAACTTTAATAAATTGCACTGAATTTATTAATGCAGACGAAATAGCTTTTCAGCTTTGTCCACATAATGTTGAGTGTAAACTAGTCATACCTTAGTGGACATTTTATTAACAAAATAAGATAGAAAAACTATGGAAAAGACCAAAGAAATAAGTCAATACATTAACTACCGAAACAAGCTTATTATTTTAGAAAATATTAAAAAATTTAAGTCAGTTAAGGAAGCGGTCAAGGTATTTAATATCCCAAAATCTACATACTACAAATGGAATAAAGCCTTTAAAAAAGAGGGCGCATCTGGGCTTATAAGAAAAAGTCCTGTTGCATACAACCATCCGAATAAAATAAAGCAAGAAATAGTAGATAAAGTCATTTCCTTAAGAAAAGAGTTCCAACTAGGATCATGGAGAATCAAATGGTATTTAGAAAGGTATCATGATATTAGCATATCAGAATCCAGTGTATCAAGAATCTTAAAAAGGTATGGCGTTGGGAAGCTTTATAAAAGTACTGTAAGAAGAGCTTTGCATTCCAAAAGATATAACAAATCTACACCAGGTCACCATGACCAAATTGACGTAAAAGTATTGATAATAAAGGATTTGGATGGCAATACTATCAAAAGATTTCAATATACAGCTGTTGACGATGCAACAAGAATTAGGGCTTTGCAAATCTATCATAACCAAAATCAACTGAATGCGATAGATTTTGTAAACTATGTGGTTAAGAAATTTCCTTTTAGGATAAAATCAATAAGGACTGATAGAGGCCATGAGTTCCAGGCGAAGCTTCACTGGCATGTGGAAGATTTGGGTATGGAGCATCATTATAACAAGGCTAGAACACCTCAATTGAATGGTAAAGTTGAAAGATCTCACTTGACCGATCAAAGAGAATTTTATCAGCTTTTATCATACAAGGATGATGTAGATTTAAATGAAAAATTGAATCAGTGGGAAAATTTTTATAACTTCGAAAGACCTCACTTTGCTCATGATGGAAAAACTCCTTACGAAGTATTAAAAACCAAATTAACAAATTAAAGTATAAACCTCATTTTGTCCACTTTTGGTTGACCTATGACAAGCGTTAATGAATCTGATACGCTTTTTAGAAACAGAAAATTTCAAGTTATGTTTACAAAGAAAGATACTGTTTATGGAATTTTAAAAGACCCAAGAAGTGAAACTTCGCCGTCTGAATTAGATTATTTTGGTTATTATACAGCAAATCAAAAAAAAGTTATTTCAAAAATTTCCATTCCTGCTGGATTGTCAAATTTGTAGAAGAAAAGCCAAAAAAAGTGAAGAAAAATAAATCAGACTTATAAAATTTTATATGGAAAACAATAAAATATGAAACAGATAAAAAGGTCAATTTCTTTTGGGCTATTGATAGTGCTTACCTTGTCTTTTGATCTCCTTTATGGAGGAAATTTAATG
>JANREK010000026.1:0-16045 GCA_030726065.1 Sediminibacterium sp.
ACTTCTCCAACTGGGTATGAAATAGCAACAACAAGTGGTGGTACTTATTCTTCTTCAATCACATTAACGCAGAGTTCAGGTTCTGTAACAAATACTTCAATTTTTGTTAGAATAACTGCTGCTGCTACTTCAGCACCTACTGGAACTATTTCAATTACATCAACTGGTGCAATTGCACAATCAATTTCTATCCCTGCTTCTACGGTAAATGCATTACCAACTATTAGAATTGGCTCTAATCCTTATAATTTGAGTGGCCCCATTGGATCAACAACTTTGACAGGTTCAGCTTACCCGGCTACCTCTAATACTTGGGTATCTTCTAATACTGCTGTTGGAACTATTACAGGCACTGGAAGTACAAATGGTGTGGTAACAGGTTTAAAAAGTGGTATTACTAAAATCACTTATACTGATAACAATGGTTGTGTTACAAGTTCATTGTTTAGGGTGGGTTCAGGTAAAGTATTGTGGTATGTAACAAATACTGCTGAAACTACACCGAATGCAGATGTGACCTTAAAAACAATTCCTTCCGCAATTAATCAATCTTTAACAGGGGATACTATCATTGTTTATGAAGGCACTTATAAAGACAAAATAGATTATGGTTCAAAGAATTTAATATTAGCATCAAGGTATTTATTAGATCTTGATTCGACACATATTTCAAGAACCAAAATAGATGGTACAGGCGTAGCTCAAAATAATGATTGGTGGGATCCATTCATTAGACAAACGAACTTTACAAGCGATACCAGCTTACAAAAATTCATTGGATTTAAGGTGATGAATACACAAGGTATTGCAATCATGTTTAATGGTGGGGTTATCAGAAATAATATTTTTACCAATAACATTACTAAGTCCTATGATTTATCTGTGATTAGAGTTGCAGGGGTGAAAGTTGAAAATAATATTTTTGATGCTAATAAAGGGTCATTTACAATTTTGGCGCAACCATTTAATCAAGGAGACCATGCATGGACCTATATAAATAATAATATTTTTAAAAATCAATCTCTTGTAACAACTGATGGAAATGCCGGCTTATTGCAGAGCTCTTTCCAAAAGGTTAAAATCTCGAATAACCTATTCCATAATAATAAGTCACCCAATTTGATCTCTGTTGGTGGAGATGCGGTAGATAGTGTGATAACGATACATAATACCTTTGTAGATAATTTATATAATAATACGTATTGGAGTAGTTATTTTTATCATGTTAGAACTTGGGAAAATAGCGCAGGTTTCTTAAACTTGTTAACGAATAATATTTTAGTAAATTCTGGAATTCTTAGATCAACAAACAACAAGTCCGTGGACTTTAATGTTTCCAATAACTATGCAACTGTTTCACTAAATGAATTGCCGGAAAATTTCAATACCAATGGGAATTATTATCAAAAAAATAATTTTTTCGCTGACAATAGTTTAAAATTTGTGGATTCAGCCAATAAGGACTTTAGACTAGATGCAAGTTCATTTGGCATTGGCTATGGACTGGATACGGCGATTATTCCCAATACAGATTTTTATAATAATGCAAGGCCATTACCAGCAGGAACAAAGCCTGATATTGGCGCATTTGAAAATACGATTGGCATTCCGCAACCTATATTATATGTAACACCTGGTCAAAAGAAAAACTATTTAAGATGGGATTTAGTAAAAGTGCCTTATATAGATTCTGTATTTATTTATAGATCAACCGATACCTTAGGTACAACAGTGCCATATGCTAAAATTGGTAGCCGATTTAATGATACTGCTGCGACTAATAAAATAATGGGTTCAACAAAATCGCCATTTAATGCGAGCGATTATACTTATATAGGTGCGTATGGTGGATCCATTTATTATATGAGTAAAGCCAATGCTACCTGGACCAATGCTAAGAATTTAGCAAATGAACAAGGCGGACAATTGGTTTGTATTGAAACTGCTGAAGAAAATAATTTCATCAATACTGCAAGACAAAATATCAACGGTAGTTCATTCTGGGCGGGTGGCTATCAGATTGATAAAACAAATGAGCCAAAAGGATCTTGGTATTGGATCAATGGTAAGCCAATCACCATGAACATGTCTGGTACTAATTTTGGTAGTGGAGAACCCAATAATTCAGGTGGTTCAGAAGATTATCTTCAAATAAATAATGGCGGAAGTTGGAACGACATAAATGATAATTCACAAATTCCATATATCATTGAATATGATGACAGTATTGGTGCTGTGAAATTGGACAACTATGTAGATTCAGTAAACATTACCAACGGAACAAAGTATTTTTATAAAATTCAAACGACGGATAAAGTAAATACTTCATTGTATAGTTTGATTAAGTCTGCAACGCCAAACGTGGGTGCGAAATTACCTACGGACTTAACTGCGCAAGCATCATCAAACGCTGTTAAAATAAGCTGGACAAATCCAACAGGTCAAGTAACTGGTAAATACATTATATATCATTCAACAGATTCATTTACAAAAGACAATTCGGTAGTTGACACTGTGCTTAATACTACTACCTCATTAAAAGATGCTAATTTATTTATAGGTAAAAATTATTATTATCGTATTAAATCAATTGATCAAAATGGTATTCAATCTGATTATTCCAATATAGTTTCTGTAAAAGTTACCTCTTTAATTTACATTGACCCTAATGGAAATGATAATAATTTTGGTAGTCCAACTGCTCCTTTTAAAACACTAGGAGCGGCTGTTGATTTTGCGCAAAGCAGAGACACCATTGTATTTAATAATGGTACTCATTTGAATAGTGCAAGCGTTTCGATTCAGAAAAAATTATTCATTACCAGTAAGTATCAGTTTACAAAGGATTCTGCTGACATAAAAAATACTATTTTAACTGGCGGAACCGACTTTGTTTTGTTTAGCGTTTCAAATACATATGACACCGTAACAATACAAGGTTTAACCATTCAAAACCATGGTAATATTGCCATTTCCGCAAACGTTCCTATTGTGGTTAATGCATGTATTTTCAAGAATAATGGTAATACTACTACTCAAAATGGGTTCTTAAATTTAGGAAATGGCGCTAAAGTAAGTAACTCTACTTTCGATTCAAATAATGGATATATAAATGTAAATGATCGAGGAGCAATCATTGATGCGAATAAATTTTTCAATAATAAATTTGGTGCAAGTAATGTAAATTATTTATTTCAAGAAGGGAGCGGTAAAATTACGATTTCCAATAATCTTTTTGTTCAGAATGGAACCATGGCGAAAGATGATTGGCAGGGTACTGCATCTGCAATAATAAATACAGGTGGCTGGGGCGGTGATACCACATTTATTATTAATAATACATTTATTAATAATAATGCATATGCAGTTTTATTTTCATTAGCGAATGAAAGAAGAGCTGTACTTGTAAATAATTTATTCAGCAATCCTGCTGGAGACATACTTTTCCAAAAATCGCAGTATTCAAATAACAATATACCGGGTGCAACTTTAATTTATGCTAACATATTACCAAAAGAGGTAACTGAGTATAACAATTACAAATCGTTTTCTGTAAAGGCGGATAAAAATATCATCAGTTCTACAAGTGGAATGATTGATTTATCTACTTATAAAGTTAAATCAAACTTTATTGGTATCGCAGAGGGTGTTTCTAATTTAAAATTGACCAATGGAACCGTTTACTATACAGTTCCAGCCTATGATTTGTATGGTAAAGAAAGAAAAGGTATCGTTGATATTGGAGCTGAACAAACCAATAATTCGATAGTAGCGCCAACTATAGATAATATTGAAGGCGGTAGTAATAAAAATTTAATTATTATAAAACCTCCTTTCAATAAAGCTAAGGTGAAGAGTTTTAAAATATATGTAAGTAATCAATCAATTTCTGATACATCAACAACCGCTAAATTAGTAGCAACTATTACAGATACCTTAAAGTATTCAGATGCTTCTGTGGTAAATGGTACAAGATATTATTATAGAGTGAAAGCTGTCGATACATCAGCCGCAGCAAATCTTAGTCCATATAGTAATGAATTTGCAGTAACACCCAATATACCTCCAGGTAGAATTGATTCTTTAATTATGTCAACTGCTCCAAGAGCTGCATTATTAAAGTGGGGTAAACAAGCCTCAGATATAAAATATTTGGTACTTAGTGGATACAATAAAGATTCTTTATCTGTACTTGCTAATAATTTAGATTCAAATACTTATTTAGTAAATAATCTTATCAAAGGCAAAGATTATTGGTTCGCAGTGCAAGCAATCGATAATGGTGGTGCAACAAGTGTAATTAGCAATATTGTTAAATATTCTGCAACGAATACTTGGTATGTTGATACGATTCCTACTTCCATTAATTTGGGATCTGCAGAGTATCCTTATAATGTGATTCAAAATGTTATTGATATTGCTGAAGCTGGGGATACCATCCTTATTAACAATGGTACTTATGCTGAGAATTTGCAATTATTTAATAAGTCCTTAACCTTAAAAGCGCGCAATTTATCAAAAGCAATCATCGATCCTGTTGATGCTAGAACAAAATCAACATTAAATATTCAGGATATTGCAAATTGTTGTTATGAGGGTATTGATTACATAAAACCTAGAAATAACATTATCGGATTAGTATTTACTGGAAATACTGCTATTGACTGGGGAAATAATGATGCGCCTGCGGTTTTAAATATTACCAATAATTCAAATCCGCTTTTCGAATCATGTACATTCAATTATAACTCAAGTCAGTATTTGGTCCGCTTCGACAGATCAGCACCCGCATTTAACAACTGTTTAATCGTTAATAACAATTTACAAAATGGGTTATTCCAGGTTAACTATGAAGACACGACACGTCCTAGAACCAATATTCCAAGGTTTGTTCATAGTGTTTTTGATAATAATAGTTTCTTCTCAAGAGGTAGTTCAACAATAAATGGTATTGCCATTTTGAATAGTATTGTTAGTAATAATGGCTATGATGAACAATTTAATGAAACAAATTTTAGAATTGCAAATTCTATAGTTGATAATAAAAAGTTGGCAGACAGATCATCCACTAACTTATTTGCTGACCCTCAATTTAATAATCCATCTTCTTTTGATTATTCATTAAGTAATTCCTCACCTGCTTTAGGAAGAGGCGGTTCTGAATTAATTATTACAGGTTCGCAAAGTGTGGATACGGTTAGAACATTAGACTATGACTTCAATTATTCAAAAAGACCTAATCCAAGCGGTACTAATTCTGATGTTGGTGCATTTGAGAGCAAATACAGTGTATCAGCACCATATATATCAAGACTCCAAAGATCAGGAACTAACATTACATTAACTTGGGAAAAGCCAAATAGCAATACCACTTTCAATTCAATAAAAGTATATAGAGATACTTTGGCAAGTGCACTTGATACAGTTGCTGCTTTGAACATCACTGTAGATGTAAACAAAGCAACAATTTCAGATGTAATGCCTAGTAATAGGGTTTATTATTATGCAGTAAAAGCAACCGTTGGTAGTGTAAATACCGGATTGAGTAATATCAAATCAACATTAGACACGGTGTTTATACCAAACTTAAATTTTGCAACTGATACTGCGTCATTGCAAATTAGAGCAGCTTCCAGACAAGGTAACTCACTCAGTCAAATGACCAACTTAGTTAAATTAGCAGCTGATGATGCAACTGCAATGCCAAAATTTGTTATCTATTCACAAGATTGGAAACAAATTGACAGTACAAAAGCATTAACTGCTGATTCTTTAACAGTTATCAATATTAATAAACAAAGTACGGGTACGAATAGTATTAAATTATCTTTGAATAAATCAGTATTAATTGCAAAAAGTAAAACTGATTATTTACAGATTGTGTCCGCAATGAATGTGAATAATGATGACGAGTTTGACTTAGTGGGAATTTACAGAAAAGGGACTGATGCAAATCAACAATCAAGAATTGCTTATTTAACCAATTCGAATTTAACTTTCAAATTGGATACGACAAATGCACCTGCTAATTTTTACAATCCAAATATTAATTCTTGGAATCAAACTAAGAACTTAACGTATAAATGGGATCAAAAAACATTCCAACATAATGATGGGGCAGTTAATTTTGGTCAAAATATTGAATCAACTGCCGAATTCATGGATGCTAATTTTGATGGTAAGCAAGAATTGGTAGCCACATTGAATCAAGTTAAATGGGAACCAAATGCAACATTGAATTCCAGTAATAATTCAATGATTAATAATGTAAATTCCTCTGTAAGACCTATCAAGTTTGTGGATATAAATAGTGATGGTATACCAGATATATTTGCAATGACCAATTGGGCTTGGTCTATTGGAATAAGCCAAGCAAATGGCAATCCACTAGTTGTATTTGTTTCAAACAAGAAAGACGGTAAATTCTATATGTATTTGACTGGACTCAATATTGGTGGTGGATCAAATGTGTTCTTTGGCGATTTCTCCAATAATAGAAAAATCCAAGTATTGACTAGGGTAAATGGGGGCAATTATAGAGTTTATGATTTTGATAATAATTTTAGCGCTGTCAATGCAAGCATTCAACTGGATGCAACACTCAATGATGGCAAGTTTGATGTGGCAGATATTAATAATGATAGTTATCCAGATATCATAACAGTTGATAACTCAGGAAACTTCTTTGCATATGTAAACAACCATGCAACATCATTTAGTAAGAAAATTATCGGCGCTACTCCTTTTGTGAGTAATGCAATATGGTCTATTTTTAATGTGAAAGTTGTTGATATTAATAGAGATGGGTTTAAAGATATCATGTGGTATGAAGTCATTCCAAAAGATGGCGATTGGTGGAATACAAATAATTACCAATTAAGAACCTGGTTGCAAACACCTGGCACCGTCTTAAGAACTGCACCTCCTGCGATAGCTTTATCAAAAATTGCTGTCACCAATGATGGCTATAAAGTTAAAGTGAAGTGGAAGGCTCCGAAGGACGATATTGATAATTATTTATTCGCCAATGTTAAGGTGGATACTTTAACTAGTTTTAAATCTGCTAGAATCAACGATGCGTATAATTATAGAAGTTCCAATCCAACCATTCCAATTATATTAGATAAGGTTTTTGCAAAAAATTATCCAGATTCTTTAGAATTTACGGATATTAATTTGACCAGCCGCAAACCATATAGTATTGCCATTCAAATGGTCAATAAAGAAGGGCAAGCTTCTCAATTTACCTCAACTGTTTTTGTGCCCACAGATCCTTTAAAATTAGTTGATAATTTAATTCCTGGTTTACGTGGTGCAAGATTTGCATGGGGTGATTATAATAAAGATGGTTTAATGGATTTGGCAGTGTTAGGCGAAAGCGATAATGGAAACGTTACCAATGTGTTTAAAAATACAGGCACAGGGTTTGAAAATTTAAATTTAACAATCAGACCGTTTAGGTATGGTGATATTAAGTGGGTTGATTTAAATAATGATGGCTGGCTAGATATTGCCATTATTGGTCAACCTGGAGGTGCTGGCGTTTCATTCCAAACCTTAATCAATAATAAAGGGGTATTTGAAATTAATACACCTACGTCTGTTTACGGTTTAAAGAAATCCAATATGGCTTTTGGGGACTATGATAACAATGGAACCATTGACATGTTTACTTCTGGTCAAGATGCGGTTGGAATTGCCAAGTCTTATTTATATACAAATGATGGAAAAGGCAATTTTACCAATGTTCCTGAATTAAACTCCTTGTATGTTGTTCCGAATATGTTTGATGCAGATGCTAAATTTGTAGACTATGATTTAGATGGTGATTTAGATTTAGTGTATGCTGGAACTGATCAAAGTAACAGTCCTGTTGGAGGGGTGCGCGTTAACACTATTTTGGATCCAAAAATAACCTCTAACAATTATAGTGATGCTAATTATAACAACGGTTATACCTATAATTTAAGTTCCTGGAACTCCGATTGTCAATGTAATATTGGCCTTTCAATGAACAATGCCAGATTTGATATTGGTGATATTGATGGCGATGGTGATATGGATATTGTTGAAATTGGTACAAACAAAAAAAGTACAGGTGCTGGATTCACATTAATTCCACAATTAGTTATTATTAGAAATCAGACTGTTGAAAATAAAAATGCCAAATATGGTAACTATTTCTCCTACCAAAATTTATATAGTACGAGTGTAGTTATTTTAGACAGTATTTCAGATGGTGATATCAAACTGGTTGATTTTAATAATGATGGTTTATTGGATATTACTGTAACAGGATTAGATGTAAAAAGTAATGCTGTCACTAAGTTTTATCTAAACCAAGGAGGCTTTGGTAATTTCACACTTTCAAATAATAATTCAATAGCACAATATTCAAGCTCTGCGATTAGCTGGGGTGATGCTAATGGAGATGGAGATATGGATTTAGTGATTAGTGGTTTGAAAAATTCGGGAGGTAGTTCAACAAGTATCTACTTGAATAATCAAGGTGCCAATGGAAATAAAGCACCAACTGCCCCTAAAAATCTTAGGTTTATAGATCAGGGACAAGGACGTATATTATTACAATGGGATGCTGCAACAGATGATCATACTATTGCTTCTAATTTATACTACAATCTTAAACTTGGTACCAAACCTGGACTTAGTGATTTAAGGGTAATTCAAGTGAATGAAACGAATGGTAAATTACTAACACCAAACACTTCATTAATTGGAACCAACCAATATTATATTGAACTTCCACCAGGAGTTTATTTCTGGTCGGTTCAGGCTATTGATGGAAATTATTCATCTTCCACTTTTGCACCAAACCAAAAAATAGTATTAAAATATCCATGGCAGTTTGTAAATCAAGGAGGTATAGTTGATTCTAGAATACTACCATTAGAAAATCCAGCATTTGCATGGGCAGATGTAAATAATAAAGGCGTTTTTGACTTCCTTTATCTTGGTACTGGAAATAATGCGAATGATTTTAATAATACCCCAGTAGGTTTATATAGAAATATGGGAGGCAAATTCGCAAAATTCAAAAACGATTCATCACAGAGCTCTTTAGCTGGCAAAGGCACTGGTTTTTATTCAACCCTCAGTGGGATTGCTAATGCAAAAATTAAATGGGTGGATTTAAATAACGATAATTATCTTGATCTAGTAGTAGCTGGTGATGATATTAGTTCTCAACAAGGAAGATTGTCTGTATTCAGAAATTTAGGAAATTATAAATTTGAGGATATCACTAATCAGGTTTATACTGGAGCTAAATTAAGCACTCCTACCATCGAACTTGTGGATTTAGATAATAATGGATTAAAAGACTTGGTTTATACAGGGGTAGATAATCAAGGTATTGGTCAATTCAAGTTTATTGGATTTTACAAAGATTCTACACTTAAATCAAATTCTGGTAAAATTTTAGGATTTAAAGTTGCTGCCATCAATTGTAATTTAGATGCATTATTGACATCAAAGCAAGTTTCCAATGTCATATTGGGATTTGGAGATTTGAATAAAGATCTAAAACCAGATTTGGCTATCATTTATGATGATGGTTATAATGCAGCAAGGGTGGGTACAGTATACATGAATAATTCTGATACTACCACTACGAATACTTTTAATTTGTCTTTTGTCCTTAATAATACTATTACATTACCTGCATTTAGAAATGCAACATTGGACTTAATTGATAATAATAATGATGGAAGATTAGATTTGGCTATTTCTGGGCGTACTGACGTAGATGGGCAGGTATTTAGAATTTATCAAAATAAATGGATTGATTCTACGAAAAAAACCATTCAATTTGTACAAACAAATGCAGAAGTGAAACCATTTGAAAAGGGATATACAACTTGGGGTGATATTAATGCTGATGGATACCCTGATATTATATTTAATGGAACTAGGGCAGGAGTAGGTGCAATCACTGCGATGGCCTTAGCAGATCCTAATTCACTTTCAACCAGCGGTATTTTAAAATACAATGAATTGCCTACCTTCCCATTCGGTAATTACACCACTTTAAGGCCTAGCTTAGGAGATTTCAGTGGTAAAAGATTACTGGATCTTGTATTGGTAGGTACTGAAAAAGTAACCAATCCTACTTCGAATACCACTGAGACTGTTTCATCATTTAAGATATTGAAGAATGTGCGTGATTTAGCAGCATATGTAAAAGATACAATAACAAGTTTTGCTGGTTCAAACGGAAGTAGTTTATTTAATGAACCTGTTATCAAAAACATGTCTGTTTCAAATAACAATAAAACAGCTGATTTTGCTAATAATATCAAAGCTTTTGTACTTGATTCTTCAATAGCTGTAGTAGATTCTAATTATGTTGAATCCTTATACAGTTCAAATATCGCACCTACTAAACCACTAATTGATAGTGCTAGTATTATAAGTAAAATTGACACTAGATATCTTGTTCAATTAAATTGGAAGGCAGCGAGTGATGACAATACACCATCATCTGGTTTAAACTACGCAGTTTCAGTAGGTACAGCACCTGGTTTATCTAATATATTAGATCCGAATGCTGATTTAAATTCTGGCACTAGAAAAACACCAGATATTGGTAATGCTGGTAAAAACACCTCTGTAAATGTATTATTATCCCCTGGTGTCTATTATTATTCGGTACAATCTATAGATGCATCTAATTCGGGTTCTAAATTTAGTGAAACTAAAACTATACAAGTAGGCACTAACAGAACTTTAGTAGAAAGAAGTGCACCATACAATATCTTGTTAAATAATCTTTTAGACTCTAGTTTCTACTTAAAACAAAACGACTCCTCTGGTATCAAGTATAAAATCACTGCTTACCATGGTGATGCTACAGCTAAATTAAAATATAGCTTTATATCTGATGCCAGTTTTGTTTCTGACACTGCCTTGTTCAAGTTGGATACAGTTAATAATTTGCTACAATTAAAGGCATTGCCAACACAAAACACGTATAAATTGAAGTTAAGAGTAACAGACAATTATGGTGTATACTTTGATAAGGCTTATGAGTTCAGAGTAATATTGGCCCCATCAAATATTTTGGTAAATGAAAAAGACACTTCATTCTTGTATTATAGTAATGCAACTGCTGATTCTGCTAAATACACCATTGCTTTGAAGGCTACTTATAAAGTTGATCCAACTAGCTTTACACCAATTTTAACCTATGGTAAAGCAACAGGAACAAACAGTACACATAATGATGTATTTGAATTAGTGAACAGTGTCTTAATTAACAAGCGTAAATTAGACGATGCTGATACCTTAAGATTAAGAGTGAACGTTACAGACCAATTTGGTTTAGTAACTGAAAGAGTAATTATGTTGGTTAATTTGGATTGTACAAATAAACCAAGCTTTACTTTAAAATCAAGTGCAGCTGCTTGTTTACCTAATACTGTAAACTTAAAAGATACTTCATTCATTAGTAATGCTACGTTAGGATTATCCTACTCTTATTTCTCTGATGTAAGTACTACGCAAAAAGTAGTATTACCTACTCAGGTAGGCGCTGGCACCTTCTATATCAAGGGAACTAATGCAACAGGATGTGCTGTGGTTAGAAATATTACAGTGACAACGGCTTCGAAACCTGCAAATCCAGTGGTATCAGCTACTGCAATTTGTCAAAATGAGAAGCAGCCAACCATTGGATATACTGCACCAAATGCATCTACAAAGTTGGTATGGTATGGTAATAATGCAACAGGTGGAACAGCTAGTACAACTTTACCTATATTTAATATTGCTAATGCTGGCACACAAACATTCTATGTAGCGCAAGCGGATACGCTTGCTGGTTGTTATGGGGATAGAGTTAAATTAGATGTTGTTGTAAAAGCACTTCCAACAACTGCAACTATTTCTAGAGATACTGCCAGCTTCTTAGTTTCAACTTCAGTTAGAAATAATATTTGGTACAAAGACAATGCTATTGTTGATTCTACTGGTGTTGCCAAATTCAAACCAACGAGTGCAATGGGTTCAGGTAGCTATACTGTTAAAGTGTTAGAAAATGGATGTTACAGCGCAATGAGTACTCCTTACTACTACTTCTTTAATATTTTAACGGATATTGTTAATTTAGGAAATAATGAATTTATTCAAATATCGCCTAATCCATTTATTCATTACTTGAACTTTGACTATAAAGTGAAAGGCTACAAAAATTTAAATATTGAATTTTATAACATGAGTACAGGTCAAAGAGCAATGGTTTATGAAAAAGTAAACCCTGGTTCTAGATTGAACGTTCAAGCCTTACCATCAGGCACTTATTTGGTAAGGGTAGTCTCGAATGATTACAAGCTTAAGCATCAATTTAAAATGATAAAAATGTAAATACTTGTAAAGGTATTTTAGACTGTTCCTAATAAAAAGAGGGAGATGATTTATATTCATCTCCCTCTTTTTATTATAATAGGTCAAGTTGTGTTGGCAAAATTTTAAAGCTTTTTCGGTGCTCATGGCATAAACCATGTTCGGCGATGGCTGCGCGGTGTGAAGCGGTGCCGTATCCTTTATTTTTATCCCAGCCATATTGCGGATACTTTTTATGTAATTTTTTCATCCATTCATCCCGCGCAGTTTTGGCCAGGATACTGGCCGCAGCTATGTTCGCATAGATGCCATCGCCCTTGATAATGGTTTGATGTGGAATTTTTTTATATGCATAAAACCGATTCCCATCAACAGCAATAAACTTTGCTTTTGGTTTTAATTGGTCCAAGGCAAGGTGCATGCATTTGATGGCTGCTTTTAATATATTGGAAGCGTCAATTTCGGCGGCGGATTGCTTTGCAATCGCCCATGTGGTGGCGGATGCTTTTATAATGGGGGCTAATAATTCTCTTTGTGCTTCGGAGAGTTGTTTACTGTCATTTAATAGTGGGTGATAAAAGTTTTTAGGAAGCACCACCGCCGCCGCAAATACCGGCCCGGCATAACAACCCCTGCCGGCTTCGTCGCAGCCGGCTTCCAATAATTGGTCTTGGTATTGATTGATTAGTTTAGGCAAGGTTTAATATTATTTGTTTAATGAAGGGGTAATTAAGTGATCACTATGTATATGTCTAGATGGACCATAATATCTGTAAATATTTTTTCTGTTCATTTTGGTAGCTAAATATTGTTGTAAAATTGAAACATATTGGGGACAAACCAAAATCAATCTCATTGCCTTGTTTGATTACTTTGTACCTTTGACCTATAAATGTAAGGCATGGATTTTAACGATCATAAATCAAAAAAAGTAGCTAATTGGCTAATGTTAGGTGTTTTCATGACAGTGATTCAAGTTGCCTTGGGGGGAATTACGCGTTTAACGGGTAGTGGCCTTTCTATCACGGAGTGGGATGTAGTTACAGGGACACTTCCTCCAATGAGTGAAACTAGTTGGCAGGAATTATTTGCGAAGTATAAAACAACCCCTCAGTTTCAATTACTTAATTTTGATTTTAACATTTCCAATTTTAAATTCATCTTTTTTTGGGAGTGGTTTCATCGTTTATGGGCACGTACCATTGGATTAGTTTTTGCTTTTGGTTTTATTTATTTTTTAGCTAAAAAGTATTTTCAACCAAGGATGATCAAACCTTTATTGATCTTATTCTTATTAGGTGCTTTACAAGGTGCTATTGGTTGGATTATGGTGGCGAGTGGCTTAGAAGGTGATGCTGTTTATGTTAAACCAACTAGGTTAGCGCTCCATTTTGTTTTTGCATTAGGATTATTATCATATACCTATTGGTTTGCCTTATCACTCACTGTAACACCGATTCGCAGAAATAGTGGTAATCAAGATGCGACTGATAAAATCAGAGGCATCCGAACATTTGCATGGGTTCTTCTTTTGATTTTATTTTTTCAATTAATATATGGGGCATTAATGGCGGGACATAAAGCCGCCAATGTGGCTGCAACCTGGCCTACTATCAATGGACAGTGGTTGCCTTCCGGATTATTGAACAAGGATGATTTTTTATTGAATGCAATTAATAATACGATTTGGGTTCATTTTATTCATAGGGGGCTTGCTTACTTATTATTAGTACTTGTTATTTTTTGGACGGCAAGCTTATTAAAATTACAAGGAAATAATTTTTGGGTACGCGCTAGAATACTACCAGCGATATTGGTATTCCTGCAAATTATTTTAGGTATTTTTACGGTAGTAGTAAGTGCAAATATTGTACCTGGTGTGTGGGGTGGTTTTGAATGGTTGGCGCAATTGCACCAACTAGTAGGGATGTTATTCCTGCTGTCGGTAATAAATATTTTATACGCTACGAAATAATTTTTTATGCAAAAAGATATAGCTTCTATACGCCGCGATTACCAACTAGCTTCTTTAGATGAAGCCGCCACCGCGGCGCATCCCATGGATCAATTTGAACATTGGTGGGAGGAAGCCATAGCAAGTAATATTGATGAAGTAAATGCATTTGTACTTTCCACCGTTGATGCCCAACGCGCTCCTTCGTCGCGCGTAGTTTTATTAAAAGGCTATACTCCAGCAGGCTTTGTATTTTTTACCAATTATGACAGTGCAAAAGGGCAGGAGATAGATGCAAACCCTATTGTTGCGATGAACTTTTTTTGGAAGGAATTAGAAAGACAAATTCGCATCACTGGTACTATAAAAAAAATTAGCACGGAGGAAAGCGATGAATATTTTCACTCTCGTCCGCTCGGAAGTCAGGTAGGTGCTATTTCATCCCCACAAAGTAAAGTAATTCCGAATCGCGAATTCCTTGAACAATTAGTTGCTGCTAATTTAGAAAAGTACAAAGAAGGGAATGTGCCACTGCCTTCGAATTGGGGTGGGTATATTGTACATCCTAGAAACATTGAATTTTGGCAAGGCCGAAGCTCTCGCTTACATGATCGTATTAAATATAATTTAGCTTCGGATGGTCAATGGACTAAAGTACGTTTAGCGCCTTAGTTAATTTTACAAGCGCATAGGTTGTAAACAAAAAGATCCTTCGAGTACTCGAAGGATCTTTTTGTTGGGCTCTATTATTTTTAATTATTTCTTACGTCCTAATACTTTTTTAGCTGCTGCAAAAATATCGGGTGTATCCAAACCGTACTTCGCTAATAATTGATTCGGTGTTCCACTTTCTCCAAAAGTATCCTGTGTACCAATATATTCAATTGGAACTGGACAATGTTTTGCTGCCACTTGTGCAACAGCATCTCCCATACCGCCAATTACATTATGTTCTTCCGCAGTTACTGCACATCCAGTTTTTGAAATACTTGCAACAATTGCATCAACATCCAATGGTTTAATGGTATGTAAGTTAATTACTTCAACACTGATGCCTTCTGCTTCTAATAATTTACCTGCTTCAATCGCTTTCCATACTAAGTGACCGCATGCAAAAATGGAAATATCCTTTCCTTCACTTAGTTTTTGTGCTTTTCCAATCACAAAATCTGATCCATCTTCTTTGGTAAAGTTGGGCCATTTTGGACGGCCAAATCTTAAGTAAACTGGTCCTTGATAATCAGCTATAGCCTTAGTTGCAGCCTTGGTTTGATTAAAATCACATGGTACCACAACAGTCATACCAGGCAACATTTTCATAAGTCCGATATCTTCTAATATTTGATGTGTAGCACCATCTTCTCCTAAAGTTAATCCAGCGTGCGATGCACAAATTTTTACATTCTTATCTGAGTAGGCAACACTTTGTCTAATTTGATCATACACTCTTCCTGTACTAAAGTTCGCGAATGTGGTTGTGTAAGGAATTTTACCTCCAATGGTTAATCCTGCAGCAATACCAATCATATTCGCTTCTGCAATACCCACTTCAATAAAACGATCCGGGAATTCTTTAATGAATGGGCCTAATTTAAAGGAGCCAGCTAAGTCAGCTGTAAGTACAACTACTTCACTATTTTGTTTTGCGAGCTCATGAATACCTTCGCCAAATCCAGCTCTGGTTTCTTTTTCATTAAGCATCACGATATCTTTTACATTCATATTTTTATA
>JANREK010000026.1:16145-78958 GCA_030726065.1 Sediminibacterium sp.
AGTGGGGATAGAATTAATATCGTGGTTCATTAATTCTTTTTCAATATTGCAGATGATACGTATTTGATATAAGAACCAAGAATCAATACCAGTAGCGGCTACAATGGAACGAACCGTTGATCCTTGCATTAATGCATCTTTGATTCTGAATATACGATCCCATTTGGGTACTTTAATATACTCCATCAATTCTTCATTCTTCATCAAGCTTTTTCCATAATAACCTAAGCCAATTGCTTCATTCTCTAAGCTTTGACAAGCTTTTTGAATGGCTTCTGTAAAGCTTCTTCCAATCGCCATTACTTCACCCACACTCTTCATTTGCAAACCTAAGGTATCATTTGCTCCTTTGAATTTATCAAAATTCCAACGAGGTACTTTTACAATTACATAATCCAAAGCAGGTTCAAAGTAAGCAGAAGTTGTTTGTGTGATTTGATTTTTTAATTCATCCAATCTATAACCAATCGCCAACTTAGCTGCAATTTTTGCAATGGGGTAACCCGTTGCTTTTGATGCTAATGCAGAGGAGCGAGAAACGCGTGGATTAATTTCAACCGCTATCAATTCTTCGGTTACTGGATTTTGCGCAAATTGCACATTACATCCGCCAGCAAAATTTCCTAAACTGCGCATCATCAACATCGCTTTGTTACGCATGTCCTGAAACGATGTATCACTCAAAGTCATTGCAGGTGCTACTGTGATTGAATCACCGGTATGCACGCCCATTGGATCCAAGTTTTCAACAGTACATATAATAACTACATTATCTGCTTGGTCTCTTAATAATTCTAATTCATATTCTTTCCATCCAAGTACTGCTTTTTCCACCAAAACTTCATGTATAGGGGATGCCCTTAATCCTCTTTCTAATGCAGCATCTAATTCACTTGCATCATGTACAAATCCGCCACCTGTTCCACCTAAGGTAAATGATGGACGAATTACTAATGGAAATCCAATCACCTGTGCAAATTCTTTCCCTTCTAAAAAACTATTCGCTACTCGGCTTGGCGCAACTGCTATTCCTATTTTCACCATCAATTGTCTGAACTGTTCTCTATCTTCTGCTAAATCAATTGCTGCGACATCCACACCAATCATGCGACAATTGTATTGTTTCCATAATCCTATTTCATCTGCTTCTTTACATAAGTTTAATGCAGTTTGTCCACCCATCGTTGGAAGTACTGCATCAATTTGATTTTCCTGTAAAATTTGTTCAATGCTCTCCACGTTTAATGGTAATAGATAAACCTTATCCGCCATCATTGGATCGGTCATGATCGTAGCTGGGTTACTATTAATCAAGATTACTTTAATTCCTTCTTCTTTCAATGACCTTGCGGCTTGAGAGCCAGAGTAATCAAATTCGCAGGCTTGACCAATAATAATGGGTCCAGATCCTACAATTAATACGGTTTTGATGGATGTGTCTTTGGGCATGGCTACAAAAATATAAATTGCGCAAAACTACAAATTTTACCTGAATTTGTCCCCTTTTACACCCTAAACATTTTTTATCCTTTTTAAATGCTACCTTCACAGCCAATTCAAGTTTATGGCAGTTATCAAAGAAGGGGCTAAAGCGCCTCAGTTTAAAGGTGTTGACCAACATGGCAATACGGTATCCATCGCTGATTTTAAGGGCAAAAAGCTAGTTTTATACTTTTACCCAAAGGACGATACACCAGGATGTACCGCACAGGCTTGTAATTTACGCGATAACTATAAAGCATTGCTTAAGAAAGGCTTACAAGTGCTAGGCGTGAGCGTAGATTCGGTTAAATCCCATGAAAAATTCATCGAAAAGTATGATTTGCCGTTTTCTTTAATTGCAGATGAGGACAAAAAAATTGTAGATAAATACAATTTATGGGGTCAGAAAAAATTCATGGGCCGAACTTATATGGGCACAACAAGAACTACATTTTTGATTGACGAAGCCGGGATGGTGCGCTTTATTATTGAGAAGCCAGATACCAAGGATCACACCAAGGAAATTTTAGCGATTAGCGGTTGGTAAAAATCAACTTTTTAATATTACTGCACCCCGTTCCTTTTGGATACGGGGTGTTTTGTTTTTAAATCATTTTATTGAATTTATTTTCTGCTCCGAAGGATTTTTGATTGTAAATTATCTAATTAACAATTGTGTAATAGCAAATAATAATAAGCATGTATATTGATTCGTTAATATTATACGACAGGTTTAAACTTTATTATTATTTTTACATCTAATTTTATAAATCTTCCCCCATGACAAATAAAATAATTTATGTTTTAATGTTAAGCTTTTTATCAGCTGCTTGTTCAAAAAGTTCAACAACAAGTACGACGACAACGACTACGCCAATAGTGAGCGCCACAGTACCTGATGTTTATAAAAAAATATATGGTGCAACCAGTATCACTTCCGATGGCACGTACATTACGATAAAATCAAATGGTGCGCCTGATCATAAAAGTTCCTACTACGCAACGTCGAATGCTTTGTATGATAATTTTTCTGGTGCCACTTTTGGCGGATACAACTTTACAAAAAATCCAAATTCAATTGCTGAAAAACCTTACATTTTTAAAATTCCCGTTGCTCCTAAAGTGGCCACGAATCATGCGGCTACACCCTTAGGGGCTATTGGTGTTTCATTGAATGGGGTTCCATTTTTTAATCAGTATGCTGGACCGAATCGACCTTTAACAGGTGAAATAGTTTCCTTTGATCGTTACTGGGGTCATCCTGCACCTACGGGACAATATCATTATCATGTGGAGCCACTTTATTTAACAACTGTTAAAGTAACAAAATCATCCTTATTGGGATTTTTATTAGACGGCTTCCCTGTGTATGGACCTGAGGAAAATGGGGCATTGGTAGATAATTCAAAATTGGATGCTTACCATGGCCACACTTCGGTAACTGCTGATTATCCATCAGGTATTTATCATTATCATATTACGAGTACGGATCCTTACATTAATGGTTCAGGTTATTATGGAACGCCTGGTACCGTTTCACAATAAATGAAAGGGCTATTTTATATCAATTTTATTTTTGCTTGTATTTTTATGCATGCTTGTAATACTATAGATCCAACCCGTACATTTGATGTTCCAGTTGCGACTGATACTTTGCAACCTGAAATTATTTTACCCAATCAATATTTAAATCGCAAGGAACAATTTTTATCCTTTCATCAGGATACCCTTTACTATCAAGATAAAAAATACAGTGGTTATATCTATGATCATTTTGAAAATGGCGATTCTGCATTTGTGGGAAGTTATTTAAATGGGATAGAGGAGGGGGTTTTTAAAAAATGGTATCGGAATAATCAGTTAGGGGAGTATAGAACCTATCATTTAGGAAAAAAAGTAGGTAAGCATGTTGGTTTTTGGGAAGATGGCCAGCCTAAATTTGAATTTAATTTTATAGATGGTGAACTGCAGGGTGTTTCTAATGAATGGTATCGTAATGGCCAGCCCTATAAAGCATTTCATTATAAAATGGGATATGAAAACGGGAGTCAAAAAATGTGGTGGGAAAACGGAATCATTCGCGCAAATTATGTGGTGAAACAAGGTAGGCGCTATGGTTTGATTGGTTTAAAATTATGTATGACTCCGCAGGATTCAATTGATTTTAAAATTAAATAAATGGGCATGCTTAAATATTTTAGCTTTTATGTTTTTTGTTTAATTGTATTAGCTGCGTGTAACAATGCGACCAATAATAATACGGAGCAAATAAAAGATAGCTTAGTCACGCTTCCTTTTTTTAATCAACCAGATTGGACACCAGAATGGATTGGTGAAACTGACAGCGCTTATAAAAATATTCATGCCATACCTTCCTTTTCCTTCTTAGATCAAAATGGAAAAGTGGTTAATGAAAATTTGGTAAATGGTAAAATTTATGTTGCTAATTTCTTTTTCACTAAGTGTCGTAATATTTGTCCAAAAATGACCAATAATATGCATCTGTTGCAGGAGTCATTCAAAGATGATACTTCTATATTATTGCTTTCCCATTCCGTCACTCCTGAAACAGATGATGTAAAGGTGCTAAATAAATATGCTATTGAAAATAAAGTAGATGCTGCAAAATGGCATTTGCTTACCGGCGATAAAAAGGCCATCTATAGTTTGGCCAAACAGCAATATTTTGCAGGGGATACAGTAGGGTACTACCAATCAGGCAATGAATTTTTACATACTGAAAATTTCATATTAGTGGATCAGTATCGCCGTATTCGTGGTGTATATAACGGCACATTGCCCGTGGAAATAAATCGTATTATAGAAGATATTGCGATTTTAAAATCTGAAATTATATCGTTTTAAAATAAAACAACTCACTTTTCACAAGCCAATTTAAATTTTTACTATCTTCGCTTAATATTATGGATATTCAATTTGATAAATATTTTCTTGTACTTCAAAATATTGCCACAAGGTATTATTTGCTAGGCGGGCTTGTGTTTTTATTATTTTATGTTGTATTAAAAAATAAAATAGTTCATAAAAAAATACAACTATTATTTCCTAAAAAAAGTGATTATTTACGTGAAATTGGATACAGTACTTTCACAATGTTATTGTTTGCATTCATTCCCGTTTTTTTTATTTTTAATCCCGCTGTTAAACCATATACCACTTTGTATCAAAATATAAGTGATTATGGCTGGGTATATTATTTTGCTGCATTCCCAATGATGTTTGTGATGCACGATACTTACTTTTATTGGACACATCGTATAATGCATCATAAAAGTTTATTCAATGTAATGCACTTAGTACATCATAAATCAACCAACCCTTCCCCATGGGCTGCTTATGCATTTCATCCCTTGGAAGCAATTGTTGAAGTAGGTATTTTTGCTGTTTTTTTATTTACAATTCCAGTACATAGGTCTCATACGATTATCTTTTTCCTTTTGTCCATTATGTATAATATATATGGTCATTTAGGTTGGGAATTATATCCAAAAGGTTTTAGTAAAAACTGGTTTGGTAAGTGGATCAATACATCCGTAAACCATAACCAACACCATAAATACTTTAAAGGTAATTATGGTTTGTACTTTTTGTTTTGGGATCGTATCATGGGCACTATTCGCCCCGATTATGGTGAAGCCTTTGAGGAAGTGAAAAGTAGATAATGCATTAAGCTGCAACAAAGCGCTTAATTTTTTTCCTATTTACATTTTTTTCTGCATACCACATTTCGTAATTGCTTTGCAAGTTTATCCAAAATTCAGGGGTATTGTTAAATGCAACTGATAGTTTAATTGCTAATTCAGGACTAATGCCCGCTCTTTCATTTACAATTGCAGACAAATTAACTCTTGCAATACCAATTCCATCGGCTACCTCAGTGATGGTTAATGCATATTCCTTTATAAAAAGTTCTCTTAATATTGCGCCTGGGTGAGCGGGTGCTAATTTTCTTATTTTTTTCTTCGTTTTGAATCAATTGCGGTAAATACTTAAAATAGTAATTACATGATTAAATAGTATTGACAAACAATGTAGTTAATAAAATTAAGAAATTATGACAGAAGATTTATTTGTCGAGGAAGTAATAACGAGTAAAATTTATTTTATTCGTGAGAAAAAAGTGATGCTAGATAAAGATTTAGCAAACTTATATGGCGTTGAAACAAAAAAATTAAAACAGGCTGTTCGAAGAAATATGCAACGATTCCCTAAAGATTTTATGTTTGAGATGTCGACAGTTGAATTCAAGAATTGAAGGTCACAATTTGTGACCTCCAATTCTGACAAGATGTCGTATAGAATTTCCCCTTACTGTTTTACAGAACAAGGTGTTACAATGCTTTCTTGCATCTTGAATAGTACAAGGGCTATAAATGTTAACATTCAAATAATTAGAATATTTACTAAGCTTAGAGAAGTAATTCTAACAAATAAAGATATTCTTCTTCAAATTGAAAAAATGGAACGAGTTTTACTTGGTCACGATCAACAACTGATACAAATATTTAAATATCTGAAAGAGTTATTACATCCAGTTTATCCTCCTCGTAATAAGATTGGGTTTAAACCGAATGATAATAAATAATCGTAATTGCGTATATTTTCTCTAATGGAGGACGCAATCTGCGTCCTCCATTAAATTACTTCGCTATTACATACACTGCCCAGCTCATGAAATAGGCGAGGCCGGTCATCATAAAAAATTGGATAGTGGGCCATTTATAGGATTGTGTCTCTCGCTTTACCACAGCAAGTGTACTCATACATTGCATGGCCAGTACATAAAATATCATAAGAGATAATGCAGCTGCAAAGCTATATACCTTTGTGCCATCAGGTCGCACTGCTGCTTTTAGTTTATCACGTAAGGAACTATTGTCCGATTCTTTCACACTATATAAAGTAGCCATGGTGCCTACAAATACTTCACGCGCCGCAAAGGAAGTGATCAGCGCGATTCCTATTTTCCAATCAAATCCCAATGGGGCAATGAGGGGTTCAATTTTTTTACCCATAATACCTGCGTAGGAATTTTCTAATTTTTCAGTATTGTATTCGCGATCTAATTGCTTTTGTTGTAATTCATTCATCTTTTGTGCACCATTGTTGCTTGAAATTTGTTGTTCATATTTCTCATTGACTAATTGCATTTTTTCAGCAGGGCCATAACTACTTAAAAACCACAGCAACAAACTAATAATGATAATTACCTTACCCGCATCTCGCACGAAGATGGTTGCTTTTTGGATCATGGTCGTACCAACATTTTTCCAACGTGGCGCGCGGTAAACCGGTAGTTCTAATATAAAATAACTCTTCTCTTTAATTTTAATAAACCACTTTAAGACCATACTAGCAAGTAATGCCATTACGATGCCCATAACATATAATCCCATCATCACTAAACCTTGCAAACTTAAAAATCCAAAATATATTTTATCGTCAATCACCAATGAAATTAAAATTGTATACACTGGTAACCTTGCACTGCAACTCATAAAAGGCGTGACCATGATGGTCAGTAATCTTTCCTTTTTATTTTCAATATTGCGCGCACTCATTATGGCAGGTACCGCGCAGGCAAATCCACTGATCATGGGCATTACACTTTTCCCATTGAGTCCCACTTTGCGCATGAGCTTGTCACTTAAAAAACTGAAACGCGCCATATAGCCGGTATCTTCTAACAAAGTAATCAAACCAAATAAAATCATAATTTGGGGTACAAATATCACAATGCCGCCAATGCCAGCAACTAAACCATTCACGAGTAAATCCTCCCACCAAACATTGGGTAGTACTGCGTTTAAATAGGCGGTGACATTGGTGAATATCCACTCAATCCCATCCATTGGAAATTTAGCCATCCAAAAAACGGATTGAAACAAAATAAATAAAACAGAAAATAAAATGGCATAGCCGCCCACGCGGTGTAGAAATATATTATCTAATTTTTCTGATCTCTTCTTTTTCGCAGTCGGGTCGGGTTCTACTACTCGATTTTTCATAATCTCTTGAATATGACTATAGCGTTGTAAAATTTCCTGTGCCTGCGTTTTTGTATGATTAAAATTGTGATCAATTTCAATCTGCTCAATGGTTTGCTGCATTTCCTCCTCTAATGGAAATGCTTCATGATGCATCAAATAATGTAACGCAGCGTAATCACTATGTGTAGGATATAATTTTTTAAAATCAAGAATGGCTTCTGGCGCTAATGCTTTGTTGTCAATAAAACTTTCGACATTTTTAGCACGCGGCGTTTGAATGATGGTATTTAATACGGCCTTTAATTCTTGTAAACCTTTATTTTTTCTTGCATCTACTGTAACCACTGGTATGCCTAAATCTTCTTGCAATCCTGCAATATCTATTTTGATTCCTTTTTTTGCTGCAAGGTCATTCATGGTAAGCGCCAATACCACCGGAAGTTTTAAATCTATTATTTGACTACAAAAAAGTAGGTTTCTTTTTAAATTACTCGCATCTGCAATTAATAGTATAACATCTGTTTTCACCTCTTCGTCAACACCCATCAATACTTTATAAGCCACCCATTCATCTTCTCTTTTTGGATAAAAACTATAAGTGCCTGGTAAATCAATTAAGGTGGTAGGCTGATTGCCGATAACCAAATCCCCTGTTTTCTTATCTACGGTGACACCGGGGAAATTACCCACTTTTTGGTGCAGGCCAGTGAGTGCATTAAATAAGGAGCTTTTCCCCGAATTGGGGTTCCCTACAAGTGCGATATGTAAACTGGCTTTCATGAGCAAAGCTAACTTTTAACATTGGGTATAGCTTACGAAATAGGAAATTGAGAACTGCCCTAAAAATGATTAATATCATAGGTTTTAACCTTGGCTTTACTGCAATTGGGTTATAAGAACGCGATTAGATCGTCCCTTACTTTTCTTATTAGGTATTTGATAAATACCTTCTATTTCCTAGCTGCTTTGCTTATTTTTGTTGCACAAACAGATATTATGCGTAAAATACTAGGGTTGGTTTTAATTTTGTTGCCTTTTATTGGAATAGCCCAAAAATTGACTAAAGCAGATAAACTGCTTATTCAAAATATACAAAATCATATCAATTATTTAGCGAGTGATGAACTTGAAGGCCGTCGCGCAGGTTCGGTAGGTGAGCAAAAAGCAGTGAACTATATCGTTGCACAATATCAGGCCTTGGGTATACAACCCATGGGTGTGGATGGCTATATCCAGGCATTCCCCATTGATGAAGGGAAGCGTTTAACATCAGGTTCATTTTTGAATATCAATGGCGAAGCACTTGTTTATGACAAAGAATTTATTCCATTGTCCAATAGTGGATCAGGAAAGTTTAGTTCAAATGCAGCGATTACTTTAAATGAATCTAAACAAGTTTGGTTTAAGGATTTAAATGAAGTGTTGGATGCTGCGGTGACCAATCCGCATTTTGATTTGAATCAATGGATCATTGATTTTACAAAGGAAGTAAAAGCAAAAGGGGCTAGCGCTTTATTTTTATATAATAAAGGAACTTTTGTTGACAATATTCAATTTAATAAATTTGATACGGCTACCTCTTTGTCTATCCCAGTCGTTTATTTTACAAGAAATGCTTGGTTGAAACATTTCAATGATGACATTGATACTTATAAAATTAATGCGAATATTGAATTTGAACATGCAACTCGAACTGCACATAATGTGGCAGCTTTTATTGATAATAAAGCAGCAAATACGGTTGTTATTGGCGCACATTTGGATCACTTAGGTTACAATGAGGATCGCAATGCATTAGATAATAATAATGCAATTCGTAATGGTGCAGATGATAATGCAAGTGGTACTAGTGCGATTATTGAACTCGCTAAATTATTAAAGAAAAAATCACCTAAAAACAATAACTATTTAATCCTACATTTTTCAGGTGAGGAATTAGGATTATTTGGAAGTAAATATTGGTTAGAACATCCCACTTATAAAGGAAATTTAAATTATATGATTAATTTGGATATGGTGGGCAGATATGATACAGCACGTAAATTAACAGTGGGTGGGTATGGTACTTCAACAAAATGGGCTGAAGTATTGGCTAAAACACCAACTAGTTTATTAACGCATTATGATAGTGCTGGCGCGGGTCCTAGCGATCATGCGAGTTTTTATCGCAAGGATATGCCTGTGTTATTTATGTTTACCGGAAGCCATAGTGATTATCACAAAGCCACCGATGATTGGGATAAAATTAATTATGCAGGTGAAGCGTCTATCATTCAATATGTACATAATATTATTAAAAATACAGATGCTGCTGGCAAACTTGATTTTTTAAAAACGCGTGAAAATTCCATGGGTAAAAGTAATAAATTCACGGTAAGTTTAGGGGTGATGCCCGACTATGCATTTACAGGTACAGGCGTTCGTATCGAAGGTGCAACGCCAGGAAAATTAGCGGAGCGTTTGGGTTTAAAAGGGAGCGATATATTACTACAATTAGGCGACTATAAGTTGGTAGATGTGATGAGTTATATGACGGCGCTTTCGAAATTTAAAAAGGGAGATAAAACAACACTTATATATAATAGAGGTGCAGATGAAGTGAAATTAGATATCGAGTTTTAACGAAGAAAATTGCTTTGATAATTAGCAACAGTTTTATAAATTTATAAAGTGAGTAAATTAATTTTAGATCAGGACGCAATTAACGAAAATGATTTCGAGGGTTCTCGCATATTAGGCATTTCCGCGCCTATCAAAAATTATCAATTCTGTATTTTATTAAATCAATACATGGGTTTTGAATTCAGGTTTAATCCTGATCATGAAATTGCATTAAAAAGAAAAAATAGAACCTACTATTTTTCCATGTATGAAGGAACTGAACCTACTACTTCCATTCAGCATTTTGTTTATCATAACCAATTTGATGGCGAATATTTATTGCCCGAGCTCAAACACATGGATTTTATATGGTGGATCAGAGGGGAGTGGATTGAGGACGAAAAAGTAAATGATATTTTACAAACGGTGCGCGACATTAAAGGCGTTCAAATGGTTGCCGAGCTCACGCCCAATCAAATTAAAAACAAAGGTCATTTGATTTTTGAATAAATGATAGCAATAAAACAAACGCCGAAAAGTTCTCGTTGATGCTAGTCCTTATGGATATAAATTCTGTTATCCATTGCTGCACTGCAGGTACCAATAGGCTCGGTATATTGAATGCCTAACTCTTTTAAAATTGTTTGAACTTTCTGTAATGCATCCGGGGCTACTGCAATTAGTAAACCGCCATTGGTTTGCGGATCGGGCAATAATTTGGTCGCTTCTTCCTCGTCAATGCCAGCACCAAAAACTACGCCTGCGCTACATGAGCTCCAATTACGCGCTGTGGCACCAGGAATTGTTTTTTGTGCGATATAAGTACGAACTGCTGGTATAATTGGAATTTGATTATAATGTATGGTGGCAGATAAATTACTTCCTTCCATCATCTCTGTTAAATGTCCTAATAATCCAAAACCGGTTACATCGGTCATCGCATGTACTTCTTTTATTTTTCCCAATGCTTCACCTGCATTGTTAATCGTAGTTAATTGTTTTACTAAAAAATTCAAATCTTCTTCCGACAGTAAACCTCTTTTTTGCGCAGTTGCCATGATGCCCACCCCTAATGGCTTGGTCAATATTAATACATCACCAGGTTGTGCCGTATCGTTTCTTTTTAAATTTTCAATGTCAATAATTCCATTCACGACCAAACCGAAAATTGGATCTTGGCTATCAATACTATGTCCCCCTGCTATTACAATACCTGCATCAGCACAGGTTTTGCGTGCCCCTTCCATTACCTTTGCTGCTTCGCTTGCAGGAAGTGAAGCCAGTGGCCAACCCAATACTGCCAAAGCAAATATCGGTTTCCCGCCCATCGCATATACATCGCTAATGGCATTGGCTGCTGCAATTTGTCCAAATGAAAATGCATCATCTACAATCGGCATAAAAAAATCGGTGGTACTAATCACTGCAGTTTTTTCATCTATTTGATACACTGCTGCATCATCTCTACTATCATTACCCACTAATAATTGCGGCACATTACTTTTTGCACCCACATTATGTGCGGCTAAAATTTCAGAAAGTATCGCTGGTGAAATTTTACAACCACATCCACCACCTTTTGAGTATTGCGTTAGTTTGTATTCCATTGTGTTATTCTTTATTCGCTTTTTATTTTAATTAGTTGTAATTCCATTTTTTGCAAAGTCAATGCTTCCCCTTCGGATATCCATAAATTTAAGGAGGCGCTTAATGCTTCCGCTAATTTTTTTTGCATTGCCTTTATATCCCAATCCTTCCCGGTAATTTGTTTCAAGGAAACTGGTTTCCCGGCCTCATTTGAAAAATGGGTTTGGTTGATATTAAGGCCAATACCAATAACTGTCCAATTCCAATCGGTCCCCCGCACTATGTTTTCAATCAAAATACCCCCTGCCTTTCTGTCACGCCAATAGATATCATTTGGTTTTTTGATTTTGGTCTCCTCCCCAGCAAATTCCATAAAAAATGCCTGCGCCCCCATGGCCACAGCTGCGGATAGTCCCAACTGCTCAGTTGGAACCCAATTTTTACCCTTTTTTAGTGCATTTAACTCCAAAATATAGGTGCAAAGTAGGTTTTCGCCTCGATGACTCTCCCAAATTCTGCCATGCTGCCCCTTCCCATTGGTCTGAAAATCAGTTTGGTACACACTGCCAGATAAGGCCTTTTGGGCATGAATCTGCTCCATGGCATACATATTGGTACTATCAATCTCAGACAGTTCTATAAGCGGCTCTCCTAATGTGATAATTGGTGTGGCAGGTGACAAAGAATTGTTATTTTTGTAAAGTTAGCATAGAATAATATTTAATTTATTAATCTTTAGACTAATAAAGCAATAACAAATAAATAAAAAGCATCATTGGAACATCTTACTGCATTGAAAAATCGACCAAAATCGTCGACACCTCAAATTACGCGCAACGCTAAAATATTCAAAACAATTATTAAAGCAATTCAGGATAAAAAAGGGGAAAATATTATCAGCATGGATTTAAGTAAAATTCATGAATCAACGACTGATTTTTTTATCATTTGCGAAGCAAACAATACCACACAATTAAAAGCAATCGCAGATAATGTGGAATATGAAGTGAAAGCAAATTGTTCTGAATGGGCATACAAAAGTGAGGGTAAAACAGCTGCGCAATGGCTGCTTATTGACTACATTAACATCGTTGTTCACGTTATGCATCCCGAGTCCAGGAATTTTTATCGGTTAGAGGAAATGTGGAATGACGCGGATACAAAAATGCATGACTTGTAAACTATTTTAATAAAAGCGTTGTTATTATAAAAAACAAAATTGTGCTCCTACTGAAATTAAACTGATTTCATCAGGGGCGTTCGAAAAAATAAATATCGATTATGATTCCTGATAATAAAAAAAAGAAAGGTTCGCCGTTGGGTGATGGTCCTAAGTTGCCTAAGTTCAATATTTATTGGATTTATGGTTTAATTGCGATCTCTTTATTGTCTACGCGTTTTTTCCAAATGGCACCTGAAATTCGTCTTACGACTGAACAGGAATTTAAGCAAGTCATGCTTTCCAATGGGGATGTGGAGCGTATTGATTTGGTACAAAACAAGGAACTGGTTCGTGTATATATCAAACCAAATAGTATTGGCAAGGATTTTTATGTACAAAAGTTAAAAACAAAAATTGACACAGCGAAAGTAAAGGGTGTTCCTTTATTTGAGTTTAGTGTTACGGATTGGAATAGTTTTAATGAACGTTTACAAAAATTTTATGAGCAAAAAGGAATTGCTGAAATTCCTCAAAATACAGTGAAGGAAGGAGAGTGGTTCGGCCCAATTGCCAATACTATTTTTTCGTTTGTTTTAATTATTGTGGTTTGGGTGGTATTGATGCGTAAGATGGGCGGCGGCGGAGGAAGTGGCGGCGGTCCAGGTGGAATTTTTAATGTAGGCAAATCAAAAGCGACCTTATTTGAAAAAGGCGGCACTAAAGTGAATATAACTTTTGCGGATGTTGCAGGTTTGGAGGAAGCAAAGGAAGAAGTCATGGAGATTGTTGACTTTTTAAAACAACCTAAAAAATATACAGCACTCGGTGGTAAAATTCCTAAGGGCGCATTATTAATTGGTCCTCCAGGTACTGGTAAAACTTTATTAGCAAAAGCGATGGCGGGTGAAGCGCAAGTGCCTTTCTTTAGTTTAAGTGGATCTGATTTTGTGGAGATGTTTGTGGGTGTGGGCGCAAGCCGTGTGCGTGATTTGTTTAAACAAGCGCGTGAAAAAGCACCTTGTATTATTTTCATTGATGAGATTGACGCGATTGGTCGTGCGCGTGGCAAAAATGCCATGATGAGCAATGATGAACGTGAAAATACATTGAACCAATTATTGGTGGAGATGGATGGCTTTGGTGGAGATACAGGTATTATAATTTTAGCTGCGACGAACCGTCCTGATGTATTGGATAGTGCCTTATTAAGACCAGGTCGTTTTGATCGTCAAATATCTATTGATCGTCCTGATGTTAAAGGTCGTGAGGAGATATTTAAAGTGCATTTAGGCCCCATTAAAGTTTCTGAAAATTTAGACGTGCATAAATTGGCGGAACAAACACCAGGTTTTGCAGGTGCTGATATTGCCAATGTGTGTAATGAAGCAGCATTGATTGCAGCAAGAAAAGGAAAGACAGGTGTGGAGATGAAAGATTTTCAAGATGCCATTGACAGAGTGATTGGCGGACTAGAGAAAAAGAATAAAATTATTTCTAAGGAAGAAAAAGAAGTCATTGCTTATCATGAAGCAGGTCATGCAATATGTGGTTGGTTTTTAGAGCATGCGTATCCTTTATTAAAAGTAACGATTGTGCCTCGTGGTACTGCTGCTTTAGGTTATGCGCAATACACACCCAAAGAGCAATACTTATATACGATTGAGCAATTAACGGATCAAATGTGTATGACTTTAGGTGGGCGTGCTGCAGAACAAATTTTCTTTGGTCGCATATCTACTGGGGCATCTAATGATTTACAACAAATCACCAAGATGGCTTATTCGATGGTGACTACTTATGGTATGAATGATAAAATTGGTAACGTTAGTTTTTACGATCCTTCTCAAGAAAATACTTTCCAAAAACCGTTTAGCGAAGAAACTGGAAAAATTATTGATGAGGAAGTACGCAAGATGATTGATGCTGCTTATCAAAGAACCTTAGTATTGCTTACCACTAAAAAAGCGGAAGTAGAAAAATTAGCAAAAGAATTATTAGACAAAGAAGTTTTACATAAAAGTGATGTGGAAGCTTTGATTGGGAACCGTCCATTTGAGGAAGAAAAAGTGGTCACTTTTGATGTAGAAGAGGGCAAGGATAAAATCACTACCGAGGAAACTCCGGTGGCTGATGTAGCATCAACTGAACAAGTGATTGCTGCTACTCCAGAGCAGGCTAGTGTTGCTTCAACTGAACAAGCTATTGTATCGGATGACACTGAAAAACCAAGTGCGGCTTAAGTATAAAAAATGAGTAATGGAATCACAAGGCGCAAGAAGTAAAATATTACAAAAAATCAAACAGGCCTTAAAGGATCCTGTAGCTGTTCCTTTTCCGGATCAAGTGGCGGAAACACCTATATTTTATCCGACGGATCAGGAATTGACGATTGAATTTGCGCAAAAATTTACCGAGTTATTAGGTAAGTTTGTATACTGTGCAGATGAAGCTGAACTGGTCAGTCAATTGAGTGGCTTAATAAAAGCCAATAATTGGGAGAAAATTTATTCCATTGAAGAAGGTTGGTTAGATGATATGAAAGAATACCATTTCGACCCAGTAAATACAGATGATTTAGCAGGCTGCGATGCTGCGATTACTTTATGTGATCATTTAATTGCGAGAACTGGAACAATTGTATTAAGTAGTCAGCAATTAAGCGGCCGTACCACAAGTGTATATGCCCCTATTCATATTTGTATTGCTTACACGCATCAATTATTGTTTGATGTTTCAGATAGCTTGGCGCAGTTTAAAAAGGAAGCGGATGTAATCCCGAGTATGATTAGTTATGCCACCGGGCCTAGTCGTACCGCAGATATTGAAAAAACTTTGGTCGTGGGGGTGCATGGTCCTAAAGAAGTGTATTGTTTTTTGGTTGATAAGTTAGTGGATTAGGCAATTCGTATTTTAAAAATTGGTTTCTAAAGCCCAGTTACATGGAATTAGCACACGGTAAAAAAATATACTTCCTTTCTGATTTCCATTTGGGAGCACCCAATGCAATCGCTAGCCGTGAAAGAGAGCTACAGTTGGTGCAATTTCTTAAACAGGCCAAAGCAGGTGCAGCAGCCATTTTTATTGTCGGTGATATTTTTGATTTTTGGTTCGAATACAAAACAGTAGTGCCTAAGGGCTTTGTTCGGTTATTAGGCTGCTTGGCTGAGATAAGCGACGCTGGAATCCCATTACATATTTTTACAGGCAATCATGATTTATGGATGCGTGATTATTTGACGGAGGAGTTAAATGCCAAAGTATATTTTGAGCCTAAGCAATTTGAATTTGCGGGCAAACAATTTTTTATAGGACATGGTGATGGCTTAGGTCCAGGTGACCAAGGGTATAAGTTCATTAAAAAAATATTTACCAATCCAGTTTGTCAATGGTTGTTTGGTTGGCTGCACCCTGATTTGGGTATTCAATTAGCTAACTATTTTAGCGGAAAGAGTAGGGCTAAAACAGGAGGTAGTGACGAGCAGTTTTTGGGAGAGGATAAGGAGTGGCTAATTATTTATACCAAACAAAAAGCCAAGGAGATCGATGTTGATTATTTTATTTTTGGACATCGACATTATGCGATTGATTTTAAAATAAATGAAACAACAAGGTATATTAATTTAGGGGATTGGATTCGCCTATATACCTATGGTGTTTTTGACGGAACTACGATGCAATTGTTGGAGTGGAAAAAATTATAATTAATTCAGTATTATGCAAATAGATCAAGAATTTTTAAGCAATCCAATTCGCAGCTATTTATATATATTGGCTATTTTGATTGGTACTTTTATTTTTAAAAGATTCATCTCCCGCTTTTTTGCAAGTTTAATTTATACCTGGGTTGATAAGAAAAACCATTCTGATTTACGCAAAACTCATGTGCATCGTTTGGTCGTGCCCATCGAACAATTTTTACTTTTTTTAGTAGCGGTTGTTGCATTGTATGAATTACAATTTCCTGTATTATGGGGTATGCATTTATTTAAAGTGAGCTTACAACAGGCGATAGATTCTATTGTAAAATTATTTTTCATTATTTTATTAATTCGTGTGTTTATTCGAACACTTGAATTTGTAGCAATTATATTGGAAGAAAAATCAAAATTAACTAAGTCCCTTTCGGATGATCAGTTGGTTTTATTTTTTCGCCACTTTTTTAAAGTTATTTTATACATCATTGGCGCCTTGTTAATTTTGCGCTATGTGTTCAATGAAAATATAGGCAATCTGGTTACCAGCTTAAGTATCGTAGGTGCGGCCGTAGCCTTATCTATGCGCGAAAGTTTAGAAAATATCATCTCCTCCTTTATTATATTTTTTGACAAACCTTTTTCTATTGGAGACTTAGTGAAAGTGAATAATTTTACTGGCACTATTGAAAAAATTGGATTAAGAAGTACGCGAATTCGCACGCAGGACAAAACATATATTACGGTTCCTAACAAGCAAATGGTGGATACCATTGTTGATAATATTAGTTGCAGAACAGAGCGAAAAATAGAAATGGATTTGCAAATAAGTGTGATAACTTCTGCAGAAGCACTAACAAATTTTGTTTCTTTCATGCGTTCCGAAATTGAAAAACACCATCCAATTATTAGTAGTTCGGTGTTTTTGTCAGACGCGGGCAAGCAATTTCATACCATCCATATTGAATGTTTTATTTCAATAGCAACTGATCTAAATATTTTTCAGGAATTGCGTGAAAATTTAAATTTGAAAGCGGTAGCTTATGCCAATGCACATCAAATTAGTTTTTCAGAAAAAGTGTAGTTATAAATGTGATTAGCATTTTCGTAAAGTGGAACAAGGAATTTATAATTAGTTAGTAATTACAAATTTTCTTTCAATGTAATTAAGAAACTTTTTAGATTTTTTAAGCTGTTTAAAACAGCAATATTTTTTTCCGCCTTTTCCTTATTATTTTTTAAATAAGTTTTTGCGCCATCAATGGAATATTTTTTTTCACGAAGTAGGAAGTAAATTTGCTTTAATAATTCAATATCCTGCACGCGAAACAAGCGGTCCCCTTTTCGTGTTTTGCGCGGTTGAATTTGTTTGAATTCTTTTTCCCAATATCTAATTAAGGAAGTATTTACATTAAACCAATGGGCCACTTCGCCAATAGGGTAGTATAATTTTTTTTCCAATATCTCCGCCGAGGGGATGTTTACTTTTCCCATCTCTGCATCCATGGAGGCAAATGATTTGCGACCTCTTTTTTGAATAGTAGCACTTGTATTTAAATGTTGTGCCGATCTTGATACAAGTGGTAAGTCATCTTCAGCTACTTGATTTACAATGGGTGCTGCATATGATGTTACGGGTACCGGCTTTATAATTGGCTTTTCCTGTTTGTTTGATTTAATGGACTTGGGTGCTGCAATATGGACAGTGCTGCTCATATCATTTCCAAATAAGTCCAATTGCTGTAAATCTCTTGCCATAGTTCAAAGTTAGGGTTCTATTTAATTGAACTAGTCCTTATAAATGATTGGTGGATAAATTGTTAAGTAATCTGTACTTTTGTATATGCGCCTGTTTATCCTTACTGAATCAGATTTTGACATTCCTGCACTAGTTATTTATCAAAAAATAGTGGATATAATTATTGCTGGAAACACTTCAGCGCAATTGCATTTTTATATTGTTGGAGACCAAATTCCGCCCCATTTTCAGGAAGCATATACGGCCAACGAAAGTAATGTAACCAGCATTAAAACTAGGGAGGCAGAGCAATTGGTTAGTCAAGTAACCAATGCCATGGTGTTGCATTTTGGTGCTAGCTTAAAAGGAAGTGCCTCTTTTCCGCAATATTTCATTCCTTTAACTTACCCCAATATTGATAAAACGAACTCTATTTTTAATAATATCCGCCAACAACAGCAATTCAAAAAGTATGTAAAAAAGGCGGCCAGTGTATTTTACATGAACCAATGGGCAGAAGCTTTTTTTAGCATCCGCTTCAAAAAAGAGGGTTCAAATTTTCAATATGCTCTTTTGCCTGGGGTTATCCCTCCCGAATACGATTGGCTTATTTTATCTGAAACGAAATCAGATTTGACGCAGGGTTCAAATTATTTTTTATGTTTTATGCAACCCGAAAATTTTGTTGCTACTTTAAAAGAGTTTTCCCATTTTAAAAAATGGCAACAAACAACTATGGCGATGGTTTTTGTTTTTGATACGTATAAGCAATGTGTTATAGCGCATGATTTATTAAAAGGCTATAAATATAAAGAGTCCATTTTTATTAAATGCATTCATGAAGTAAAGATGGAGTGGATTGCCGCATCCTATGCTATTTTTTGGGGGCATATTAATTTTAATAAAACTTCTTGGATACAATGGGCCATTCATTATGATGTACCTCATTTAATAGATGAAAAAAATAATATCCCTGAATCTTGGTTAATGGCGGGTGAAGTATTTTCATTTGATATATTCCAGTCTTTGTCGGATCATTTTAAATTATATTATAGGGATGAAGTATATCGCCAAGCGCGTGCCAATATGGGTACAGAGTGGCTGTCTAATTTAGAAATGATTGCCCCAGCGAATGGGAGTGTTAAAATTCCAGCTGACTTAAAAGCTTAGGGTATATCTTATGTAATAAAATAGTATTTTTGCGTTACAAAATTACATTATGCATCAATCTACTATTAATGTTCTGATAGATTTAGACGAACAAAAAATTCCACAAAATATTAAGTGGTCTGCTTCCGATAGCACTGCCAATGAAACACAAGAAGCCAGAGCAATGATGCTTACGTTGTGGGATCCAACCGATAAAACTGCTTTGCGTATTGATTTATGGACGAAGGATATGATGGTGGATGAAATGGCCGATTTTTTTTACCAGAACTTAATGGGTATGGGTGAAACCTATTTAAGAGCAACACAGGATCAAGCAATGGCCAATGATTTTAAAGAATTTGCGTATTCGTTTTATAAAAAATTTAGTGCAAGTCAAATAGCAGAAAACAAATAAATAATCAAGTTATGAGTTTAGAAACTGAAGTAATGTCCTTGATGAAGGACGCAATGAAAAATAAGGATGAAGCAATGTTAAGAGGCTTAAGAGCCATCAAAGCTGAAATAATTAAAGCGAAAACTGATCCCGGAGCCAATGGTGAAATATCTGCTGAGACTGAGTTAAAGTTGTTGCAAAAATTAGTAAAGCAACGTAAGGACTCATTGGCTATTTATGAACAACAAAGTAGACCAGATTTGGCAGTGAAAGAATCAGAAGAAATAGCTATTATTGAAAAGTTTTTACCAGCGCAAATGAGTGAGGAGGACGTGAAAGCCGCTGTGCAAGCCATTATTAATGAACTAGGCGCATTAGGCCCACAGGATTTAGGTAAAGTAATGGGCCTCGCCACCAAACAACTTGCGGGGCAAGCAGATGGCAAAGTAATTTCAGCGATTGCCAAATCACTTCTTACAGCTTAATACATGTGGTTAGATATTTTAACAGGTACCTTACTTATTGTTGCAATTTTGCAAGGTATTCGCAATGGATTCATCAAAGCCCTGCTTTCCTTTTTTTCCTTCTTCATTGGACTCATTGTAGCCTATCAACTAGCAGGGTGGGTTGCGAGACAACTAAAAGAATATACAAAAATTGAAAGCCATTGGTTGCCTTTCATTTCTTTTATCATTGTTTTGTTAGCGGTGTTATTTTTAATCAGATGGGTTTCAGGTTTATTGCAGCAAACCGCAGAAGTTTTAATGCTAGGTTGGTTGAATAAATTTTTGGGCATTGTACTATATGGCTTTATTTATTTTACTATTTGGAGCGCCTTGGTCTATTTTTTACAAATTTTAGGGGTACTGGAAGCGGTTAAAATGAAAGATGCATATAGCTATTCTTATTTACAAAAGTGGTGGCCCTATTGTACAGATAAAATGAGTCAATGGCTGCCCTTCATCAAAACAACCATTGCCACATTTCCAAATCCATTTAAGTAAGCCTTCACTAACTGATTGACAGTAACCGGTTTTATCATCGTTTGCGCAGTTTTTTAGCCGTTATGATTTCGCTAAATTTTGCATTGTCAAAGCGGGTTATAATTGCCCTATTTTAGCATAATTTACAATGATTTAAGTATCTTTAACCGCATTGTAAAATGATAAATTACATGTTCAGAAATAGCTGGTAATTTATGAGTTCAATTTAAGTTATGATGGAATACGAAATACAAAAGGACGGAAAATTTAATTACCTGGAGGTAGGCCAAGGGGAGACCCTGATGCTTTTGCACGGGCTTTTTGGGGCACTCAGTAATTTTTCTGGTTTAATCGAAAAATTCAGACACACCCATAAGGTAGTGGTCCCTATATTGCCATTGTTTGATTTAGATTTATTAAACACCTCTGTCATTGGTTTGGCTAAACATGTGGAACAGTTCATTGAAACAAGGGGGTATCAAAATATTCATTTATTAGGTAATTCCCTTGGAGGGCATGTAGGGTTGGCATATATTTTAAAAAATCCTGCAAAAATAAAGTCACTTATTTTAACTGGTAGTAGTGGTTTATATGAAAACGCAATGGGAGATACCTATCCTAAACGTGGCGATTACGAATACATTAAAAATAAAACAGCACAAACATTTTATGATCCTAATGTAGCTACCAAAGAATTGGTGGATGAGGTTTTTGAAATCACATGTAATCGTATAAAAGTGATTAAAGTACTTGCCTTGGCAAAAAGTGCAATTCGAAATAATTTGGGCGCTGAGTTAAATGATATAAAACAGCCCACTTTATTAATTTGGGGTAAAAACGATTGTGTGACACCACCAATGGTGGGCGAGGAGTTTAATAAATTAATTCCAAATAGTCAGTTGCACTTTATTGATAAATGTGGTCACGCACCCATGATGGAAGTGCCAGACGAATTCAATTCAATTTTAGAAAAGTTTTTGGCCGAACTACCTAAATAAAAATTAAAAATGTTAGCTTCCTCGATCGCTATATCTAGTTTTCCTTTGCTTCATTTTGAAGACAAAGCCTCCTTTGCATTACAATGTATGGAAGATTATGATATACAGCATCTGCCATTAGTGAAAGACGAATATTTTGTTGGATTGGTTAACAAAGAGGACGTTTCAAATCTTGATAACGATCAAACATTAATTCATTTAGCCGACCAACTTACGCGGGTGGGCATTTTAGGCTCCATGCATTTCACTGCTGCCTTGAATTTATTTTCAAAAAATGAGTTGTCACTTTTACCAGTATTAAATGAGCAGCAGGAATGCACGGGCGTGATACTTCAGAAAAATTTAAATGATTTATTGGCTAAATTTTTAGGCGTGGATCAACCAGGTGCCATCATTGTGGTTTCGGTGTCGCCTTATCAATATTCACTTGCCGAATTAAGCCGTCTCGTTGAAACTAATAATGCGCAAATATCACAGTTAAATACAAACTTCGACGAGGCAACTGGGGCACTTATTATTACTGTAAAATTAAATAAGGAAGAAGCGGATGTAATTATAGCCACACTGCAAAGATACAATTATCAAATACTTAATTATTTTGGTAACACCATTATACATAATGATATTGAAGATCACTACCACCATTTAATGAACTATCTAGATGTTTAATTCTTTTAGGTTTTTCTTTCTTTTTTTATTTTCTATCATTTGCATTTCCACTAATTTGAAAGCGCAAATCCGCATTAACAAAATACAGGTGGAGGGAAATAATCGAACAAAAAATTATATTTTATTGCGAGAGTTACCTTATCATGTAGGGGATCAAATTAATAAAGACTCATTAACAGTTTTAAATACCTTATCGCAACAGCAACTCTTTAATACTTCTTTATTTTTATTTGTAAAAGTAACGCCTGTCTATCCATTAATAAATGATAGCAGTATTGTTGACATACAAATACAAGTAAAGGAAAGATGGTATTTTATACCCAAACCCTATTTTAAGTGGGTTGATCGTAATTTTAATCAATGGTGGAGTGAACAAAACCGAAGTTTGGACCGGGTTAATTATGGCATCACATTTAGCCAAAAAAATGCAACTGGTAATAATGACCAATTGGTGCTTGGTTTTATTCGCGGGTACACACAGCAAAATATTATACGATACCAATTACCATTTTTTGATAAAAATTTGAAATATGGTATTGGAGGAGGTTGGCAAAATTATAACCAAAAGGAAATTAATTATAAGACCGAAAATGACAAACAAGTTTTTGCTAAAACAAATGATGTCGTTCGAAAAGGCTACCGTGCCAATGTAAACTTAACTTATCGTCCTAACTTGTTCAAGCGACATTCATTACAGGTGGGATATGGTAAAGAGGAATTATCTGACTCTGGATTTTTAATACAGCCCAATTTTTTAGGTAGTCATAAAAAAGTTATGACTTATGGAGACATTACTTTAGGGTATACTAAAATTGCATTTGATTATAACGCTTATCCCACCAATGGCAATGGGACTGAATTGGTTTTATTTCAACGTTTTTCCCAAGGGGCACCATTCACTTCAATTCAGTTCAGACAATTAAAAGCACATTCGTTTTCGAAACAAAATTTTATTTTCATTGAATCAAATTCACAAGTGAAATTTTTATCCAATGATAACTATTTAGATCGTCGCTTAATGGGCTATGGCAATTTGCAAATGAATGGCTTAGAATATTATGTAGTTGATGGTAATGCGGCGACCATTTTGAAAACGTCCTTTCATCATTCCTTAGGGAGCATAACAGTCAAAAATCCATTAACACAGAAGTTTTTACCTGAGGTGAAATATGATTTTTGGATTCGTGTCTTTAGTAATTTAGGTTATGTATATAGTGATCGCCCATCAAATACCAATAAACTATCAAATACCTTAATTAGGACAGCTGGTATTGGTTTAGATGTGATCAGTATTTATGATTTTGTGTTAAAAATTGACTATAGTGTGAATCAGCTTGGAGACAAAGGAGTATATTTACACGGCGGAATTAATTTTTAATTTAGATGAAAGTAGCAATATATAGTAGGGGGTTTGACTTGGATCAGCGACAATCTTTAAATGCATTGTTGTTAGAATTGCATAAGCATGATGTTGCAATTTGTGTTTTTCGTGACTTATTACAAAAATTTCAATTATGTGCTCCTGAGGGCAAGGAAGCCTATATCCCATTTACATCTGCCTATGATTTACCTGAAAATATTGATTGTTTAATTAGTTTGGGCGGCGATGGCACAGTGTTAGACTCGGTTACATTAGTGGGAGATTCAAACATTCCTATTTTAGGTATTAATTATGGCCGATTGGGTTTTTTAGCATCCATCTCAAAAGACGAATTGTCATTGATGGTGGATGCCCTTATGAATCGTACCTATGTCATTGAAAAACGTGCATTGATTCACTTAGATGCAAATATTCCTGTTTTTGGCGCAACACCCTATGGACTTAATGAGTTTGTTTTACATAAAAGGGATACTTCTCCCATGATTAAGATTCATACTTATTTGAATGGGGAGTTTCTAAATTCCTATTGGGCGGATGGTATCATTGTATCCACACCCACTGGTTCCACTGGTTATAATATGAGTTGTAATGGCCCTATTTTATTTCCTGATTCTGCAAGTTTTGTAATTACACCAGTGGCGCCGCATAATTTAAATGTACGTTCCATTGTGGTTGCCAATACATCCGTAATATCTTTCGAAATTGAAGGTAGGACCGAGGAATTGATTTGTGCTTTAGATGCACGTAAGGAAATTGTTCCAAAAACAATTGAATTAGCCTTAAAACAAGAATTATTTTCCGTTAGCTTTATACGTCTAAATGAAAATAGTTATTTAACCACATTAAGAACAAAATTGACTTGGGGCTTGGATAAAAGAAATTAGTTAGCATATGTTTAAAAGCGTTTTATTTTTATTAGTTTTTTTATGCTGTTCGCAATTGGTGATGGCGCAACATACGGAGTTGTCTGAGAATAAAGGCGAAGTTGGTTTGTTGATGGGATTGGCTTCCTATCAAGGAGATATTGCACCTGATGTGCAAGTGTACTATAGAAATTACGGGGTGTTTGCAAAAAAACAATTAAATGGTTATGTCGGTGTAAGATTGAATGTGGAGATGCAAAAATTGGCATCACATGATATGTTATCCTTAGACCCTTATGCGATTTTGCGAAATGCAAATTTTCAAATCAATACCATAGAGGCAAGTGTGATGGGTGAATTTTATTTTTTAAATTATATCACAGGTTCACGTAATAAAAAGTTTACGCCCTATCTTGGTTTTGGGGTTGGGTATTTGCATAATTTGGATACCATACGCAACAATAATACCAGTGTGGTTAATATTACTACAGAGGATGTTTTAAATGGCAAACAAAGGCAATCGCCGTTGAATTTAACTTTACCATTGAACCTGGGTTTTAAATTTAATGTATATCGCAGATTCAATATTTTAGTCGAAGCTACTTACAGATATACCACAACAGACAATCTTGATTTTTTAGATGCTAATTCCACCCCCGCGACCTCAGTTGTCCCATTTGGGTATCAAGGAAGTACTAGTGGGAATGACCGTTTTTTTACAGCAAAATTGGGTATTTCTTATTCCTTCAATAATATTTATGGGATTGCACAAAACAAACCCAATAAAAGCAACGGGTTATTCAATAGGTTTAAACGAAAATAACCTTGGATTCGATTAATTTTGCATTATGGACAATTTGGATTTAAATAGATTACCGAAACATATCGCCATCATTATGGATGGAAATGGACGTTGGGCGCAAGAAAAAGGACAGGATCGACTTTATGGTCACTTTCATGGGGTACAAAGCGTTCGTAATATTGTAGAAGCAGCGTCTGAAATTGGTATAAAATACCTCACTTTGTATGCATTTAGTACTGAAAATTGGGATCGACCAGCAGCCGAGGTTGCTGGCCTAATGAGTCTATTTGTGGACACCATCGCCAAGGAAGTCCCTGATTTGCATAAAAACAACATCAAATTGCACTTTATTGGCAACCTTTCTTTGTTACCAGACGATGCCAAAGCAGCCCTTCAAAATGCGACCCAAACCACCGCTAATAATGCGGGGTTAGAACTAATAATTGCACTTAGCTACAGTAGTAGGTGGGAGCTTATTCAAGCGATTAAAAATATCGCCGAAAAGGTACAAAATGATCAAATGCAGCCCGATGAAATCGAGGAGGCTACTTTGGAGGCAGCCCTTTCTACCAGTGCGTTTCCGGATCCGGAGCTCATGATTCGTACCAGTGGCGAATACCGAATTAGCAACTTTTTATTATACCAACTAGCTTACGCTGAATTGTACTTTACAGAGACCCGTTGGCCCGATTTTCGGAAGAAAGATTTGATTGAGGCCATCCTTGATTTTCAATCTAGGGAGCGCAGATTTGGCAAAACCAGCCTGCAGGTACAAACAAATTAGCAAAAAAATTAATATAACTATTTTACGGTTTTAACAAAGACTTTGAAATATTACGAGTAATTTGCGACACTTTTAAAATTATAAATGTAGCCCCTTTGCAGACGCAGAAATTTTTTCCATTTTATATAGGATCTTTACTGGTTCTTTTTTTATCCTCGACTTCTTTTGCTCAGGTGGCACCCATGAAGGATTCAGTTTCACAAATTAATGTCAAACTCATTAATATTTTTAATCAAAAAGCGCCTGCCAAATACAAAATTCGGGACATTAAAGTGGTGGGGAATGAAAATTTTGATGAGAACTTATTATTGTCCCTTTCCACCTTGAATATTGGAGATGAAGTAGGAATTCCAGGGGGTGATAATTTTGCCAAAGCGATTCGTAAATTAATGGATCAAAACTACTTTAGTGATGTAAGTATTTATATAACGGACTTGGTAAATAATGAAATCGATATTGAAATTGATGTAGTTGAAAGACCAAGGTTATCTAAGTTTATTTTTTTAGGGGTTAAAAAATCAGAAACCGATGAATTATCTGGAAAAACTGGTTTAACGCCGAATAGGGTGGTTACTGAAAATATGAAAATCACTGCAGTTGAAGGGATTAAAAAGTTTTATGCTGATAAAGGTTTTCAGGATGCAAAAGTAGTCATCATCGAAAAAAAGGATTCTACTAAAAAGAATAGTTTGTTGTTGGATTTTAAAGTGGATCGTGGTCCGAAAGTGCGCATAAATAATATTAATTTTGGCGGCAATTTAGTGGATGAAGTAAAACTGAAGAAAAATTTAAAGGAGTTGCATGAAAAATCCAGAATTACGCTGTTTCCTGTCTATGACAAACCTTTAATTGTAAAAACAACACCGTATACTTTTGAACAATACATGGCCGAAAAAGGATATTTAACTTTTACTAAAACTAGAAAGATTTTAAATCCTTATGTTCGTTTTAAATTATCCTCTTCAAAATATAGTGAGAAAAAATTTGAAGAGAGTCGTGATAATTTATTGAATTATTATAACTCATTGGGGTTTCGTGACGCGGTGATTGAAAAGGATACCATTTACCATAACGCGGTAGGTAATTTAAACATTGATATTCAATTAAAGGAAGGGCGCAAGTATTTTTTTGGAAACATTACTTGGAGAGGAAATACAAAATACCCAGACTCCTTATTGTCTAGTATTTTAAATATTAAAAAAGGGGAAATTTATAATAGAGAAATATTATACAATAAATTAGGCAAAACACAAACAGCGGAAGGTGGAGATATTAGCGGCCTATACCAAGATGATGGTTATTTGTTTTTTAATGTTGACCCCATTGAAACTGCTGTTTATAACGATACCATCGACTTTGAAATAAGAATGAGAGAAGGGCCGCAAGCCACCATCAAAACAATTCGTATTGCGGGTAATGAAAAAACAAAAGACTTTGTAATTCGCCGTGAAATTAGAACTATACCAGGTGATAAATTTAGTCGTACCTTATTGATTCGTTCCCAAAGGGAAATTTCACAGTTAAATTATTTTGACCAAGAAAAAATTAAAATTGATCCTGTTCCAAATCCAGAAGATGGAACCGTGGATATTAATTATGGTGTGGAAGAAAAATCAAGTGACCAATTAGAATTAAGTGCAGGATGGGGGGGCTTTATAGGACTTACAGGTACCTTAGGCATCACTTTTAATAATTTCTCTTCCAAAAATTTCTTTAAAAAATCGGCTTGGGATCCATTACCAATGGGAGATGGACAAAAGTTAAGTTTACGTATTCAAAGTAATGGTAAGGCATTCCGTTCTACGAATTTTTCATTTACGGAACCTTGGTTTGGTGGCATCAAGAGAAATACTTTAACAGTAAGTGTATTTAATACGAAGTATGGTCAAACTTTTGATATGCAAACGGGCATGTTCAATCCAAATGCAGCTGATCAACGTTATATATCTACGACGGGTGCTACTGTTTCCTTTGGACGTCAGTTGCAATGGCCTGATGATTATTTCTCCTTAAGCACCGGCATTAACTATACGCGCTATAAATTAAAAGATTACCCAATAGATCCAATTAATTTACCTAATTTCTCCAATGGTAATGTAAACAACGTCAACTTTAGGATTGCTTTACAAAGAACCTCCATTGATCAACCTACCTTTCCAAGAACAGGGTCTACTTTTTTATTGAGTGCACAATTAACACCCCCTTTTTCTTTATTTGTTCCCAACTTTGGAAAAAGAGAAAACCCGTATCAATTATTAGAGTATCATAAGTGGCGTTTTAATGGGGAGTGGTTTGTACCATTAGGTAAACCAGCCGGGGAGGAACACAACAAACAATTTGTATTACGCTTTGCTGCTAAGTACGGTTTCCTAGGCCGTTATAATTCAAGTCTTGGGATTTCTCCATTTGAAAGATTCCAAGTAGGGGATGCAGGATTGACTAACCAATTTGCATTATTAGGTTATGATATTATTGCACATAGAGGTTATCCTGTGTATGAATCATCCAATCCAAAAGTGAACCCTGACCAACAACAATCTCGCCAACAGTTTACCATTTTTAATAAATATGCAGTTGAAATTAGATATCCATTAAGTTTGGCTGCTAGTAGTACTATTTTTGCATTGGGCTTTTTTGAAGCGGCAAATGGATGGTATAGCATGAAGGAGTATAATCCATTTAAGCTGCGTCGCTCCGTGGGGTTGGGTATGCGTTTTTATCTTCCAATGTTTGGACTGTTGGGATTTGATTATGGTATTGGTTTAGATCGTTTAAATGGAACCAATACATTAAAAGATGCTGGAAGGTTTACCTTTATGTTAGGTTTTGAACCAGAATAGTTAATAGGTAAAGTATTGAACTAATTTTTAATTTTGTTATTTAAATTATAGCTTATGCAATTCACTAAAGTTCTTTTTGTTTTAGCCATCACCATTTTGACGTCATTTTCAACAAAGGCCCAAACAAAATATGCGATCATCAATACAAAGTATATTTTGGATAAAATTCCAGAATATAAGGAAGCGGATAAAAAATTAAAGGCATTAGGAGATCAATGGCAACAAGAAATTGATCAAAAGCAAATGACCCTCGATAAGATGTACAAAAACTATGAGGCTGAACAGTTTATGCTTTCCGATGACCTTAAGAAAAAAAGAGAAGATGAGCTTTTTGTGAAGGAAAAGGAGCTTAGGGACCTTCAAAAGAAACGCTTTGGATATGAGGGGGATTTGTTTAAGGAACGCCAAAAAATGGTTAAACCCATTCAAGATAAAGTGTATAATGCAGTCCAAAAACTAGCAACTGCTAGGGGATATGACTTCATTTTAGATAAAAGTGAAGGAATTACCATTATATTTGCAGACCCGAAACTGGACAAAAGTGACGATGTTTTGAAGGAATTGGGTATTAATAATTAAGAAAATAAATAGATTTTTTAAAAAAACAAATAGATATGAAAAAAGGTTTTTTATTTGCAGCCATTTTATTAGTTGCAGCTTCATTTAACAACACTGCAACTGCGCAGGTTAAAATTGGTTATTTTGATGATCAAAGCGTCATTGCTTTATTCCCTGGTATCCAAGAAAAGTTAGATACAGTTCTTAAGTCTTACGCACAAGATTCTTTACAAGATGAGTATAATTATTCTTTGAGGGATTATCAAGTAAAAGATAGCATCTACAAAAGAGATTCTGCAGATTTATCCAAGCGTCCAAGGGCCTTACAAATGGCAACAGATGATTTAAATCGTTTAAAATACAAGTTGATCAATTGGCAACAATATCAACAACAATCTATGGAGCAAAAGCAAGAATCATTGTTATTGCCTTACAGACAAAAAATTGCTACAGCATTAGGGGAAGTAGTTGCTGAGCGAAAATATACATTTGTATTAAAAGCAGAAGCTTTATCTCCTTATACGCAACCTTCGATTGCTGACAATATAACAATTCGTGTTGCAATGAAGTTGAAATTGCCTTTACCAAAGGAAATTGAAGATGCTTTTAAAGCAGCTACAAGTGTTGCTCCAGCAGCTAAGCCTAAGCCAGCAGCAGCAAAAAAAGGATAATATTTTAAATATATTTTACTAAGAACCTCGTTGTTTACAACGAGGTTCTTTAGTTTTACGCAATAAAATAAATATATGTCTACTGCGCCGATTGGTGTTTTTGATAGTGGTTATGGAGGGCTCACCATTTTAAAGGAGCTCAAACTTACTTTACCTGAGTATGATTATATCTATTTGGGAGATAATGCGCGCGCACCTTATGGTCCAAGATCTTATGATACCGTTTATCAGTATACTCTAGAAGCAGTGAATTGGTTTTTTAATCAAGGCTGTTCATTGGTGATCTTGGCATGCAATACGGCATCGGCAAAAGCACTTCGTACCATTCAGCAAAAGGATTTACCAAAAATGGCCACTGACAAAAGGGTATTAGGGGTGATCAGACCCACCACTGAAATTTTAGGCAATTTTTCAACCACCCATCAAGTAGGAATTTTAGGAACATTGGGTACCATACAAAGTGACAGTTATCCGATTGAACTGGCTAAATTCTTTCCTGCCCTGAAAGTTTTTCAACAAGCCTGTCCTTTATGGGTGCCCTTGATAGAGAACGGAGAACAAGATAAACCAGGCGCAGACTATTTTGTGAAATCCTACCTGGAACAACTTTTTTCTCAATCTGCCGATATCGATACCCTTTTATTAGCATGTACCCATTATCCCTTAATAGCGGACAAAATAGAGGCTTTTATGCCTAAAGGGGTGAATGTAGTAAGCCAAGGTGCTATCGTGGCTAAAAGCCTTGCTAAATACCTTGAAAGCCATCCTGATTTAGCCCAAAAATGTAGCCAATCTGGGCAACTTAGTTTTTACACTACCGACAACCCGCAAGCCTTTGAATTGCAGGCCAGCACCTTTTTTGGACAAAAAATTGCTGCAAAACATACAGATTTAGCTTAAAAAATAAAAAAATACCCTATTTTTGCCGTCCTTTCACAGGTAGTGGTATGGTGACTGCTATTAGGAACAGGACGAAAACGAAAATTTAAGTACAGAAAAGAAAAATTTTTAAGACATACTATGAAACGTACATTCCAACCACATAAGCGTCGTCGTAAATCTGTTCACGGATTCCGTCAACGTATGGAAACAGCTAATGGTCGTAAAGTATTAGCAAGCCGCCGAAAGAAAGGACGTAAAAAACTTACAGTATCAAGTGAAAAAGGATTGAAATAAATCCAATGTAGGATTTCCTTCATTCACTCGAAATTCAATAATTTTAAAGTCCTTCCCGAAATTCGGGAGGGACTTTTTTAATGCCTATATTTAATCTGTTGTCTAAAAATTTTACATACAAAAAAAAGGATAAGCTCAAAAGCCGAAAGCAATTACAATTTTTGTTTTCGAAAGGAACTGCCATTACCATGCATCCTATCCGATTGTTGTATACCATTGAAAAGGCCGAAGCAGGAATTTTTCCAAATGGATTACTGCAAGCTGGGGTGGGTGCGCCCAGTCGACAATTTAGAAAAGCGGTACAACGCAATAAAGTAAAAAGATTATTACGTGAAGGCTACCGATTAGAAAAACCAAATTTTACGAATAGTATAAGCTTAACAAACACGCGACTCAATCTATTTTTTTTATATCTAGATGCGAATTTGCAAACACAGCAACAAATTCAAGCCACTATTAAATTGTTATTGCAAAAACTTTCTGATAAGTTAAAATTAAGTGCTTTATGAGTAAGCGTTATAATGGCAGTGATATCATAAGAGTGGTAAAAAAAATTAGCGCCTTCCCATTTATTATTCTTATCCGATTTTATCAATTAGCATTGTCCCCTTATTTGGGTGGCAGCAAATGTAGGTTCACGCCCACCTGTTCGCAATACACAGCCGAAGCCATTGAAAAGTATGGCCCCATTCATGGAACATTCTTAGGCGTGAAACGACTTAGTAAGTGCAGGCCAGGTGGCGGACATGGGTATGACCCTGTGCCATAAAAAATCCCAAAGTGTGTAACTTTGGGATTTGAAAGTAAGTGAATACACCACCTAATTTTAATTTTATTTCGCAGCAGCAAAACGATCAGCAACCACTGACCAATTCACTACATTCCAAAAAGCAGCTAAATAATCAGCTCTTCTGTTTTGATATTTTAAGTAATAAGCATGTTCCCAAACATCTGCGCCTAATAATGGCGCTCCTTTTACTTCAGCAACATCCATTAATGGATTGTCTTGGTTTGGTGTTGAACTAACTTCTAATTTTCCGTCTTTTACAATTAACCAAGCCCAACCACTTCCAAAACGCGTCATACCAGCAGCAGCAAATTTTTCTTTGAATGTATCAAAGCTTCCAAAAGCAGCAGTGATCGCATCACCCAAAGCACCTGTTGGTGAACCACCAGCATTCGGTGCTAAGCTAGCCCAAAAGAAACTGTGGTTCCAATGTCCACCGCCATTGTTACGAACTGCAGGGCTAATAGTTCCAGCTACTGCTACTAATTCTTCCAAAGTTTTTCCTTCGTTAGGCGTTCCTGCCAATGCTTTATTTAAATTGTCTACATAAGCTTGATGGTGTTTGCCATGATGAATTTGCATTGTTAAAGTATCAAAATGTGGCTCTAAGGCTTCGTGTGCGTAGGGTAACGCTGGTAAAGTAAATGACATATTTTTTTTATTTTATTGTTTCTTGAATGAGGGACAAAATTACATCGCTTTCCACTGATTTAAGCTAACGCCGGGCATTTTTTCTGAAATAGTAAGTTAGTGGTTGCTAATTTTATCGAAATAACTATCTCTTTGCTTTAAAAAATGCCTGCATGAGTGCTGCACATTCTTCTTGTAAAATTCCCCCCACAATAGTCGTGGAAGGGTGGAATGGATTTTTTTCAGTTACGCGGCGGTAACTATTTTTTTCATCGTAGGCCCCAAAAACGATATGGCCAATTTTATTCCAATATAAAGCCCCGGCACACATTAGGCAGGGCTCCAGAGTTACATATAGGGTGGCCTCTGGTAAATATTTGGATTGTAAATTTTCACAAGCACTGCTGATGGCTAAAATTTCAGCATGTGCCGTGACGTCTTTTAATAACTGAACCCGATTATATCCTTTTGCGATGACTTGACCGTTCATTACAATGACTGCACCAACGGGAACTTCATCTTCGTCAAAGGCCATCTGCGCTTGCGAGAGGGCCTGACGCATAAATGATTCATGGAGGTTACTCACAAAAATGATTAAAGTCTTTTGATTTGAATATTTCTGTAGTACACATTATCGCCATGATCTTGTAAGGAAATATGTCCACTAAAAATTTTTCCAAAATCAGGTGATTCCTTTTTTGCAAATTTGCTGTTTTTAATTAATTCTTTCCAGCTATCATCACCTAAAGTAGTAGTCGCAGTTGTCACGCCATTTAATTTTAAAACTAAAGTTCCTTTTTCAACAATGATTTCCGCTTTATTCCATTCGCCAACAGGTTTTACTGCATCGTCTGGTCCTGCGATTAAATCGTACAAGTTTCCAGCTCTGTGTTTTACAATTTTACCATCGCTATGGCCTTCGTTATCTAACACTTGCATTTCAGGTCCGGTATACCAAAGGTTTTTATATTTTGCTTTATCATCTTGTGCAAAAAAGATAATTCCACTGTTTCCGTTTTTTGAAATTTTCCATTCTAATCTTAAATGAAAGTCATCAAAACTTTCATCTGTAGCAATATCACCGCGACCTTCCTTTGATGTTGCATCCAAAAAAAGCACACCATCTTCAACCTTCCAAGCTTGGCCTGCAGTAGTTTCACCATAAGTATGCCATCCTTTGGTTGTTTTTCCATCGAATAAAGGAGTCCACTTCTTTTTTTGTGCCATTGTTTGAACACAAATAAATAACACCAACGAGGAAAGTACAATTGATTTTAATTTCATTTTTTTATTTTTACGATTATTACTAACTAATTATTTTTTCAACAACATAATATATTTTACCATGGCTATCGCATCTTCCTCTTTCACTTGAGGATGCGGTGTCATTGGTATTGCACCCCAAACGCCACCACCGCCAGTGATTATTTTCCCTGCCAACATTTTTATGTTACTTTCTGTTGCTTCATATTTTGCCGCCACATCTTTATACGCGGGTCCAATTAGTTTTTCACTTGTTTTATGACAAGCCAAACAGTCACTACCTGCAACCAATGCCAAACCCTTTTGATAATCAGGATTTTCAGATAATGGTTTTGGCGCTGCTACTACTGCTTTTGCTTCAGTGGTTGCTGCTGCTACTACTGCTTTTGCTTCAGTGGTTGCTGTTGCATCCATTGTTCCTTCTTTTTTTTCTCCACCACCACAAGCAGCTAATACTACTAATGCAGACATAATTCCTAACACCTTTTTCATACTCGTTTTTATTTAATGATTAATTGATTTAATTATATACCTAAAATTTTCTTATTAAATGCTTCATCTGATCCTGTGTTTGCAAAGTCATCAAAAGCTTTTGCTGTTACTTGAATAATATTGTTTTTAATAAATATGGCACCTTCCGCTGCGCCCACTTCAGGATGTTTAATGGCACATTCCCATTCCATCACAGCCCATCCCTTAAAATCATAAGCAGCTAGTTTGCTGAAAATATTTTTAAAATCAACCTGCCCATCTCCCAATGATCTAAACCTACCTGCGCGGTCAATCCAATTTTGATAACCGCCATATACGCCTTGTTTGGCGGTTGGATTAAATTCAGCATCTTTTACATGAAACATTTTTATACGCTCATGAAATGCATCAATGTATCCTAAGTAATCCATGCATTGTAAAACAAAGTGTGATGGATCATATAATAAGCAAGCACGTGGGTGTTGGTTGACCTTGTCTAAAAACATTTCATAAGTAACACCATCATGTAAATCCTCGCCAGGATGTATTTCATAACAAACATCTACACCCACTTTATCAAACTCATTTAAAATGGGTAACCATCTTTTTGCTAATTCTGTAAATCCGGTTTCCACCAAACCCGCTGGACGTTGTGGCCAAGGATACACTGTGTGCCATAATAATGCACCACTAAATGTTGCATGTGCATTTAACCCTAAGTTTTGAGAAGCCTTCGCAGCATATTTTAATTGTTGTATCGCCCATTCAGTTCTTGCCTTTGAATTACCATGAACTTCCTTGGGTGCAAATCCGTCAAATTGTGCATCATAGGCAGGATGAACTGCTATCAGTTGTCCTTGTAAGTGTGTAGATAGTTCAGTGATTTCCATGCCAGCACTTGCTACAATACTTTTGATTTCATCCGCATAAGTTTTGCTTTCAGCAGCTTTTTGTAAATTAATACATCTTGCATCCCAACTTGGAATTTGAACGCCTTTAAATCCTAAGGAAGCTGCCCATTTGCAAATACTTTCCAAATTATTAAATGGCGCAACATCACCCATAAACTGCGCTAAGAATATTCCAGGTCCTTTTATTGTGGTCATACTATTTATTTAAGTGGTCATACAATTTGTTTCATAAGTCGTGATTCGCAACTTAATTTTTAAATAACATATGGGGTCCATTTCACATCCGATTGTGATGACGCAACCACATTATCAATAAACGCCATACCTCTTAATCCATCTTCAATGCCAGGAAAATCAAGCATTTCAGCGGTAGGTTTGGTGCCATCTATTTTACATCCAATGGTTAATGCAAAGTTTCTATAAATATTTGCGAATGCTTCCAAGTATCCTTCTGGATGTCCGCCTGGGGTGCGACAATTATGAATTGCAGTAGGAGATAAATGTGCACCATAGTTTCCGCCAGCCCTATAAACCTGGGTAGGTTGATCATACCATTTTACTAATAAAGTATTGGGTTCATGTTGTGCCCATTCGATACCACCATTTTCACCATACACTCTTATTTTTAAAGCATTTTCTTCACCCGCTGCTACTTGTGATGCCATTAAAACACCTTTAGCGCCATTGTCAAATTTCAACATCACGGCGCCGTCATCATCTAATAAGCGTCCTTCTACCATGGTATTTAATTCAGCACATACGTCCGTAATTTTTGCACCCGTAATATATTCAGCTAAGTGTGCAGCATGGGTTCCAATATCACCCATCACCGAACTCTTACCTGATTTTTTTGGGTCGGTTCTCCAAGCTGCTTGTGCATTTCCTTCGCGTTCTGATAATTTACTTAACCAACCTTGTGGGTACTCCACCCATATTTTTCTAATTTTTCCAAACTTACCATCCTTGACCATTGCCTTTGCTTGCTTGACCATTGGATATCCGGAATAGGTATGTGTCAAACAAAGGGTCAATCCTGTTTCGTCTAATTTTTGTTTTAATTGCTTTGCTTCATCTAGTGAAAAGGTAATTGGTTTTTCAATCACCACATGAAAACCATATTCTAATGCCATCATCGCAGGAGCAAAGTGTGCAAAGTTGGGTGTTACAATCGTTACAAAATCGATACGCTCGTTCGCAGGCAGGCTTGCTTCCTTTTTGATCATTTCATCATAAGTCAAGTAAGTTCTTTCCTTTGGTAAAAATAATGCCTCACCAGAAGCAACTGCTATTTCAGGATTAATGCTTAATGCACCTGCACTTACTTCAATTAATCCATCCATATTGGCAGCCAATCGGTGAATTGCACCAATAAAAGCGTCTTTTCCGCCTCCAACCATCCCCATGCGTAATTTTCGATTCATATTTGAGATTTTTAATGCTATTGTATAATTTAAAATCCATTTTTATACGATGGATTATAACCTTAGCAATTTCCTTATAATTTCGCAAAAAACCCCCATTTTTAACTTAAAACTTTATAAAAAACAGGAAAAAAAAATTATATTTATCAAGTCATAAATTCTGGGAACTTATATAATATTTTGTAATGTCATCTAACGTGAATAGGCGTCAAATTTTAAAACAAGTAATCACTGGTTCTGCGGCTTTGGCAACAGGCGTTGTGGTCCCCTCAAATTTAATTGCATCAGTGAAACAAGGACTTCAAAACGATAACAAACCCTTTTCGTTAAAAGGAAAAATTAACCATTCTGCTTGTAGATGGTGTTATACTCAATATCCAATTGCAGAATTAGCTAAAAATTTTAAAGCAATGGGTATGGCAGGGATGGATTTGGTAGGCCCTTCCGAATGGCATGTGCTCAAGGAAAATAATTTAGTGTCCACCATGTGCAATGGTGCTGAGATCAGTTTGACTAAAGGATTTAATGACCCAAGTTATCATGATACCTTGGTGAAGAATTATACCGATCACATTAATCATGTTGCTGATGCAGGGTATACCAATTTAATTTGTTTTTCAGGAAATAGAAAAGGTATGGATGATGAAACCGGATTAAATAACTGCGCAACTGGGTTGAAAAAAATAATGGCCTTGGCTGAAAAAAGAGGAGTGATGATTCAGATGGAGTTATTGAATTCGAAAATAGATCACAAGGATTATATGTGCGATAGATCCGTTTGGGGTGTTGAATTGTGTAAACGAATAGGGTCGCCTAATTTTAAATTATTGTTTGATATTTATCATATGCAAATTGATGAAGGAGATGTTATACGTACCATTAATGCAAATCATGAATATTATGGACACTACCATACAGGTGGGGTGCCAGGTCGTAATGAAATTGATGAGCGTCAGGAATTATATTATCCTGCAATAATGCGTGCGATTGTTGCCACTGGATTTAAGGGTTATGTGGCGCAAGAATTTATTCCTGCAGATAAAGATCCAATGGCATCACTTAAAAAGGCTATTGAAATTTGTGATATTTAAAAATAATTAACGCGATTAAATTTATATTTTATGATGAACAGACGTGAAGCATTATCAAGAGTAGCCATTATTATGGGTGGAACCGTTTTAGGCGCGGAAGCATTTTTATCAGGATGTACCACCGCAAAAACAGGATTGGTATTTTCTGCGGAAGACATTGCATTCTTAAATGAAGTAGGAGAAGTAATTATTCCTGCAACCAATACCCCTGGTGCTAAGGAAGCTAAGGTGGGTGAGTTTATGTCAGTGATGGTGCGCGATTGTTATGATGAAAAGAATCAAAACATTTTCATGGAAGGGATGCGTGAATTACAGTTTAAGGAAGCCAAAGCAAAAATTGGCAAGTCCTTTATGGAAGCTAACGCACAAGAGCGCCATGATTTAATTAGTGCGCTTGACAAGGAAGTGCAAGCAAATAAAGAAGCTAAAAAAGCAAATCCGGATAAAAAATCAAACAACGATAAACATTATTTTACCATGATGAAGGAGTTAACCCTGACTGGATTTTTTACTTCAGAAGTAGGGGCAACAAAAGCGCTTCGTTATGTGGCTATTCCTGGAAGATATGAGGGTTGTGTGCCATACGCTAAAGGAGACAAGGCCTGGGCATAATATTTTACTAAGCCAGCAATTTAGCTAAAGGATTTAAGCGTTTTATATTTTCATTAAGTTTTCATTAGGGTTTAATAATATTTTTAACAAGTATCAATTACCATTTTAATTTATTACATGTCAAATTCAAGAAGAAGTTTTTTATGCAACACCGCATTGGCTAGTTTAGCGTTGGGTACCCCATTTAATAAGGAGCTTTTTGCGATGGTGCAAAAGAAAAATAAGTTTGGCATTCAGTTATGGACCGTGAAAGAAGCCTTGGCTAAAGATCCATTAGGGGTGTTGAAATATTTATCCAATTGTGGGTACAAACAAATTGAAAGTTTTGAGGGCGCTAAGGGTATTTTCTGGGGTATGAAAAATACAGAGTTCAAAAAACAATTGGGGGATATGGAGATGAATATGATTGCCTCACATTGTGATATTAATAAGGATTTTGAACGTAAGACTGCAGAAGCTGGTGAAATTGGAATGAAATATTTAATATGTCCGCATATTGGAGCACAAAAATCCATTGATGATTATAAGCGCTTTGCGGATCAGTTTAATAAGTGTGGTGAAATAGCGAATAAGAATGGGATTCGTTTTGCCTACCATAATCATGACTATTCATTTAAAGCAATGGCAGGTGGCATGCCACAGGATGTGATGATGAATGCAACAGATGCTAATTTGGTAGATTTTGAAATGGATATTTATTGGGTAGTAGCAGCCGGCGCCGATCCGATTGCTTATCTTAAAAAATATCCGAATCGTTTTAAATTATGTCATGTAAAAGATTTGATAAAAACACCTTCTGGGCATGAGTCATGTATCTTAGGAAAAGGAACCATCGATTTTAAAAATATTTTATATGTGGGTGCGCAAAATGGTTTAAAATTTCACATCATTGAGCAGGAAGCCTATACCGGCACCACCGAATTAGATTGCGCTAAAGAAAATGCCATTGTATTAAACAATTTAGATTGGAGAGCATAAATTTAAAGTCGGTTTTGTTTTTTTAATTCAGACAAAGCATTGTATAGGGTGTCTAAATTTTCTATCGTATTAAATGCATTAATGGAATAGCGCATATACACATCATTCTCCTGACGCATGATTGGAATTTCAATTTTGTATTCGGTGAATAATGTCCTTTGTAATATTTCTGGTTCCTTGGTTTTGATTGGGATACTAATCATTTGCCCAATCCATTCATTAGTTAAAGGACTAATGGGTTTTGATTCCAGTAAATCATAAAAGCGTTGCGCGTTGGCAAGCACCATGTCATGACATTCATTACGAACAGCGATCCAATCATTTTCGGCCATAAATTGTATACAAGCGGGTACTGTTAAAAATGCAGAAAAGTCGCGTGTGCCAATCATTTGGTGGTAATCCAAATATTGTGAATGAGAAGGTTTCAATGCTTTGTATCCCCAACTTACAATGAGCGGGTCACAAAGATGCTGTACTGATTTGTGTGCGTATAAAAAACTACATCCTTTGGGCGCCATCATCCATTTATGACAGGCACCCGTATAAAAATCGGCTTGTAGTTCCGATAAATTTAATGGAATATGTCCTGGCACATGTGCGCCATCGACAATGGTAATCAATCCTTTTGATTTTGCTATTTCGCAAACTTCTTTTACTGGAATAATTAATCCAGTCGAACTGGTTATTTGACTAATAAATATTGCTTTTGTATTTTCAGTTACGCCTTCAAAAAAATCAGCAATGAATTTTTCTTTCGTTGTAATGGGCAAATTAATTTTTTGACGACGATACCTGGCACCCGCTTTTTCACAATAAAAATTCCAGGTCCGGTCGCAGGCGCCATATTCAATGTCCGTGGTTAATATTTCATCTCCCGCTTTTAAAGGAAAATTTTTTGCAATCAGGTTAACTGCAAAAGAAGGATTAGTAACATATACCAAATCATCCCTATCTGCACAGCCAATATATTTTGCTAAAGCAGTTCTTGATTCTGCTAAATAGTTAACACCATCAAATACAATAAACTGCACCGGTTCCGCTTCCAATACCCTTTGCCAATGTTGGTAATTTTCAAATATAGGTTTGGGTGTTGCGCCAAAGGAGCCAAAATTTAAAAATGTGATTGCTGGGTTTAATAAAAATTGATCTTGAAAGTTTTTCATAAAAATAAAATTTAAAAGATAATCGCGCAAAGCATTGCAAGGCGATATAAGGAACAAAGTTAAAGTTACCAATTAATCAGGGACATAAAAAAACCCTTCCACTCATTTATTGTGAAAGGGTTTGTGACTAAACTGTTTTATTTATACACCTAAACTCCAACCCTCACGGTAAGTTCGTTTAACGAATTGATTTGCTTCGTCAAAATTGGTGATCTTCATATTTGGCCCATCCCATAACAATTGAATGTTGCGTCCTGGGTAAATTATTTTTCCTTTTGCTGTTTTTTCTTGTGCTTTGATATCATAACTACGAATAGCTAAGTTGCCCATTAATACAGATTCAGTTAATGGTCCAGCGATATCAAAATTAGAACTTAAGTTTTTAGCTAAATCACTTCCAGGGCCTGCAATACAAGCTTCTACCCATGCAGCATAGTGACCTTCAGCACCACCTTTTACTAAATCAACGGTACTTGGAACAGTCGTTGTTTTTGTCAAACTAGTAGGTAATAATTGTGGATTCACACCATAAGTGCCTGCCATCATCTTGCCTTTAGTTCCTTCAAAAATGATACCGTTGCCGCCATCACCCATTTGTTCGTTGGGTCCTAATTCAGGAGGTCTTTCTGGTTGTATACCACCATCCATCCAATGTAATTTAATTTCAGTCTCCTTGTTTTTACCCTTATGCTTATTGAATGGTCCTCTGAAAGTTAAAATAATATGTGATCCCATTGGCGGACTATCTGGTGCATCCAATTTTTGCCAAGGTGCAGTATATCTTGTTGCAATACTACATTCAGCTGCCACTGGATAACCCAAACCTAATACTGCAAAACCTGGTGCCATAATATGACAAGCCATATCACCCAATGCGCCGGTTCCGTAATCCCACCAACCTCTCCAATTAAAAGGTAGTATACCATCGAAGTAATCTTTTTTAGGAGCGGTACCTAACCATAAATCAAAATCTAATTCAGCAGGAATTGAAGCGGGTACTGCTGGACGAATTGCACCTTGCGGCCATACTGGACGATCCGTGTAACAATAAACCGTATGCACATCTCCAATTAAACCAGCGTTATACCAATCTTGTAACTTACGAACACCATCACCTGATGCACCTTGGTTACCCATTTGCGTTACTACATTATGTTTTCTTGCAGCTTCGGTCATTATCCTTGCTTCATAAATATCATGTGCAATTGGTTTTTGAACATAAACGTGTTTGCCTAATTGCATTGCAGCCATTGCTTGTACTGCGTGCATATGATCAGGGGTAGATACAGAACATGCATCAAAATATTTATGCTCCTTATCTAACATCTCTCGGTAATCCTTATAGTATTTTGCTTTGGGATAGCGTTGACGACTTTTTACAGCTTGTCTGTCATCTACATCACACAAAAATGCAATATCTGCTTTTCCAGAATTGTAAAAATTGAATAAATCGCTTTCGCCTTTTCCACCGGATCCAATTCCGGCAACTTGTAATTTATCACTTGGCGCAGTAAAACCTTTTCCTCCTAATACGTGTCTTGGGACAATATAGAAACCACCCATTGCAAGGGCAGAGTTTCTTATAAAATCTCGACGACTGTTATTTGATTTGTTCTTGGACATAGCAAACGGTTAATGGTTATAAAATCTTATTTTTTAAGTATGTTAAATTATATAAAAATTGGGATAATTTGAAATAATTTTTACCAATGAAGATCCTCGCTTGGTCCATTTGCCTAATTAAGCTTAAATTGCTTCATAATTTTATGTTATGACCGCTAATATTAATGCACTTAAGGACTATTTCAGTACAGGAGCCACCCAAAATTATGCCTTTAGATTACTTCAATTAGAAAGGCTTAAAAAGGCGGTATTAGATTCTGAAAAAATATTATATGAAGCATTGTATGCCGATCTTAAAAAAACGGACGAAGATGCTTGGGCCACAGAGGTTGGATTTTTCCTAAGCGAATTAAATTATACGATTAAGCATTTACAGGAATGGATGCAACCCAAATCTGTTGCGACTAATTTGGTGAACATGCCTTCCACAAGTTATACCATCCAAGAACCTTTGGGCGTGGTTTGTATTATCGCACCTTGGAATTATCCATTTCAGTTGTTGTTTACGCCATTGATTGGGGCTATTGCGGGCGGTAATTGTGCCGTATTAAAACCAAGTGAATTTGCGCCAGCTACGGCAAAAGTGATGGCTAAAATAATAGCCGACTTATTCCCAAATAATTATATGCTTTATTTAGAAGGTGATGGCGCTACCGTATTGCCTCCCTTATTAACTGAGAATAGGTTTGATCATATTTTTTATACAGGTAGTACAGCGGTTGGAAAAATAATTTACAAATACGCTGCGGAAAAATTGGTACCTGTTACTTTAGAATTAGGTGGTAAAAGCCCGGCCGTTATTACTGCTGATGCAAATTTGAGAGTGGCAGCGCGTCGTTTGGCGAGCCCTAAATTTTCAAATTGTGGTCAAATGTGTATTGCACCCGACTACATTTTAGTACCCACTGATTTAAAGGATAAATTAATTAAAGAATTGATCATCGCGATTCAATCATTTTATGGAGTAGATGCAGAAGCGTCAGAACATTATGGTAAAATTATCAATGATAAACAATGGTTGCGTATCACTAGCTATTTATCGGAAGGGGAGATTGTTTATGGCGGAAAATCAAACAGAGAAAAATTATTTATTGAACCAACTATTATGACTGGGGTTCATGCGGATGCAAAAATTATGCAGGATGAAATTTTTGGCCCCATTCTTCCGATTCTTACTTATTCATCCAAAGAGGAAGCGTTGGCAATCGTACAAAAAAATCCAAATCCAATCGCATTTTATGTATTCACTGAAAACAAAACTGATGAACAATATTGGTTAACCAATGTGCCTTCAGGAGGTGCTTGTGTCAACAATGCCACCATGCATATTACCAATCATGATTTGCCTTTTGGTGGTCGTGGGAATAGTGGCACTGGCGGTTATCATGGCAAGTTAAGTTTTGACACATTTACGCATACAAAGTCAGTATTAAAAACACCCACTTGGATTGATCCTGGTTTTAAATATCCGCCCTATAAAGGCAAGGACTGGCTGTTGAAAAGATTGATTGGATAAAGACTACTAAAAATAAAATTACGATTCTGCCCATCAAAATTGAATTATAATTGAAGACTAAAAAACATATCATGATTAAAGTTGCTATTGCTTTTGGAATATTGGTTTCTGCTGCTGTTTTAATGAAAAAAAAGGATATGTCCTATCGACAATCAATTTTAAAATCCATTTACCCATTGATTATGTGGTCAACGAATTCGAATGATAAAAAGCAATTATTAGAAAATAAAAATGGCGCTACACCTTCAATGTCATTTTATGATTTAACCATGAACGCTATAGACGGAACCCCTTTTAATTTTTTGAACCTAAAGGGCAAAAAAATATTGATTGTAAATACGGCCAGTGATTGCGGGTATACTGGTCAATATGAAGCACTTGAAAAATTGCAACAACAATATAAAGAGCAATTAGTAGTGATTGGTTTTCCTGCGAATGATTTTAAGGGACAAGAAAAAAGCGATAATCAAAATATTGCTGCTTTCTGCAAAAAAAATTATGGCGTTAGTTTCCCTTTAATGGAGAAGTCGATTGTGATTCAAAAAAACCAACAAAATTTGGTACACAAATGGTTGTCTGATCCTTCACTGAATGGCTGGTGTAATCAGGAGCCTGTATGGAATTTTTGTAAATACTTAATCAATGAACAAGGGGTGTTGGTGAATTATTTTCCAATGACCATTGACCCACTAGATCCTTTGGTGATTGCTGCGATCGAGAAAAAATAATTGCACAATTATTGGTTTCAAAAAAAGCGATAGTGTGGTTAATTATAGTATACTAGCTCGTTTAATTGATAGGACAATGCTCGTGGTAATTTTCTAAAACTATATAACCTGATTCAATCACCATGTCCTTGTATGTTTCTTTGATCTCATCCAAAATTACTTCCACTTCCTTTGGATCTGTGATGCGTACTAATTTATTTCGGGACTCTTTTATGTTTGGCAAGCCCCTTAAATAATTTGCATAATGACGACGCATTTCATTGATGCCTGCAATGGGTCCTTTCCATTCCATTGATTTTATCAAATGTTTGCGTGCTACTTCCACACGTTCCTCAATGGTAGGATCGGCACGCTTGGTCCCTGTTTCAACGAAATGTTTAATTTCTCTAAATATCCAAGGATAACCAATAGCAGCACGGCCAATCATAATACCATCCACTCCGTATCTGTTTTTATATGCTAATGCTTTTTCGGGGGAGTTAATATCGCCATTACCGAAAATGGGTATATGAATGCGAGGGTCATTTTTTATTTCGCCAATCAAAGTCCAATCTGCTTCCCCTTTATACATTTGTGTACGCGTGCGACCATGAATGGCTAATGCTTTAATGCCTACATCCTGTAATCGTAATGCTACTTCATGTATATTTCTTGAATTATCATCCCAGCCCAATCTTGTTTTTACAGTAACAGGTAGGTTGGTACTTTTTACGACCGCTTCGGTCAATCGCACCATTAAGTCCAAATCCTTTAATACCCCTGCACCAGCCCCTTTGGTTACCACTTTTTTTACAGGGCAACCAAAATTAATATCAATCAAATCGGGATTGACCGTGTCAACAATTTTGGTACACATGGCCATCGCTTCTTCATCACCCCCAAATATTTGGATACCAATAGGACGTTCGTAATCATAAATATCTAGCTTTTGACGGCTTTTTATTGCATCTCGGATTAAGCCCTCACTACTGATAAATTCAGTATACATTAAGTCGGCACCATTATCCTTGCACACGGCTCTAAATGGAGGGTCACTTACATCCTCCATGGGCGCAAGTAAAAGCGGGAAATCGGGTAACACTATCGGACCTATTTTAACCATATGAATTCATTATCTTGCATCCTAGTGGATACGATTGCAAATGTACCAATAAATGCTTTTACATGTCAAGTTCAGAAACTTCCATATTTGAAATGAGTCCCGGGCTAAAAATGGCCCTTTTTATTGGCTTATCTGGAATTAGCCTCATTTTAGGTGGGATGATTAGTTTTTCCATTGTTGCTGTCCTGTTGGATATTCCTTTTACTGGACTACAATCTGCTTTATTACAGCCGAAAAATGCATCTATTGCTCAGTTTGCGAATGCCTTGGCCTCAATTATTGCATTTGGCTTACCTGGTATTGCGGTTGCCTTTTTTAGTAAGAATAAAGTAGTTTCGGAATTAGGCTTTGCGCGTATTAAAAATTGGAACCAAATCGGTCTTGTTGTTTTAATTGCCATCACCGGTTTGTTTTTAAGTGGCGCATTAGGTGACCTAACTGAAAAAATCCCCATCCCAATTGCTTTAAGGAATTGGGCAACACAAATGGAGGACCAATACAAAAAAGCGTTGTATGCAATGACACAAATGAAATCGGTTCTTGATTTATTGTTTGCTATTATCGCAGTAGCCGTGGTTCCCGCTATCGTAGAGGAATTGTTTTTTAGGGCAAGCCTACAAAAAATATTAATGGACTGGACTGGGAAACCTTATGTAGCAATTATAGCGACTGCGCTCATATTTAGCGCTTTTCATTTTTCTTATTTTGGTTTTTTATCCCGTATGTCCTTAGGTATTATTTTGGGCATTATTTATTTTTATACAAAAACTATTTGGCTGCCCATGCTAATGCATTTCATCAATAACGGTATAGGCATTACCATTTTATATTTTGTACGAAACAATCCTAAAAAAATGGATGCTGTCATTGATGGTAATCTTCCTTACTATTGGGTGGTCCTTGCCCTATTGGTCATTATTATTTTGTGTAAAAAATTAAAAGAAACAACCCATCATGTCCAATTGGAAAAAAGTATTTAGTAGTAGTCAATTAGCTGTTGCCTCCATGGTTTCAGGCATTTTAATGGAACAAAAAATTCAAACAAATGTTTTAAACAAGATTGATTCTTCCTATGTTTTTTTAGGAGAGGTGGAGGTGTATGTGTCAGCAGCGGATTATGAAAACGCGTTACTTATTGTTAAAGATTTTCAAATTTAATTTTTTTATAAATTTACATTTCAATACCAAAGTGAGCAGCTTTGTATTCCTTAAACATTAAAAATAAAAATTCATGGCACTTAATTTTTCAGTTTTAAAAGTAAGGACTATTTCAGCAGTTATTTTTGCAGTAATAATGATTGGCGGAATTTTATGGAATCAATGGTCCTTTTTTGCTTTGTTTACAATTATACAATTAGGTTGTTTGTTTGAATATCAAAAGTTAATGCGCATCATTTTTCCAGAATATGGGGCCATTAACAAAGTACATCAATGGGGCGTTTTAGTTTTAGGGGTGTTCACAACAGTTGCGTTAGCATCATTACCCTATGCCTATAAAGGATTGCCTTTGACAAATTATGCTACTTATGGTATCATTGGTGTTGCAGTTATTATTTTACTTGCAGATCTTGTTTCAAAGAAAATAAATTTTAAATCGCTTCTGGTATCTGCCGTGGGTATTATATATATATCCATGGGATTATCGTTAATTTTTCAGTTAAGGGCGTTGATGAGTAATACTTTTGTTGGCGATATCGGCTATACGATTCCGCTTATTTTAATTGTAACCATTTGGGTCAATGATACAGCAGCTTATTTGGTGGGTTCATTGATTGGTCGTAGGCCATTGTCAAGCATATCGCCGAATAAAACTTGGGAAGGTACGATTGCAGGTGTCGTTATCTCAGTTTTGTTGGTCACTAAAATTATGGGGCAGTACATTCCATTAAGCGAAAAATCTATCTTTTTAATATCCATTGTGGCTTCGATTGCAGGTACTTTTGGCGATCTAGTGGAGAGTAAATTAAAAAGAGTAGCAGGTGTTAAGGATAGTGGTAGCATGATGCCTGGACATGGTGGATTTTTGGACCGATTTGATTCTATATTATTGGCTACTCCCTTTGTTTGGCTATTGATTCAACTTGTGTATTAATGTTTTACATTTGCACTTTAATAAAATAAGATATATGACCATTCATAAAGAAGGCGGAGTAACCATTTCATTGACAGCAGTATTGGTGAGTTTATTAAACTTGGCTAATTTTTCCTATTTATTTCCAATAAGTGTTGTGGCCGCTTGGATGGTGTTTGTGATTACTGTTGCCTTTTTCTTATTTATTGTTTCTTTCTTTAGAATGCCCAATCGTACATTGACTATAAATGATTCAGCCATTGTTGCCCCTGCGGATGGGAAAGTGGTCGTGATTGAAGAAGTGCAACCCGATGAGTACTATACGGAGAAACGCATTCAAATTAGTGTTTTTATGAGTCCTGCAAATGTCCATGTAAATCGTTTACCGATTGCAGGAAACATTGTTTATAACAAATACCATCCAGGAAAATTTTTGGTTGCATGGCATCCAAAGTCTTCTACTGATAATGAAAGATGGTCGGTAGTGATTGAGAATAGTAAAGGAAGTATTTTATGTAAGCAAATTGCTGGGGCTTTAGCCCGTCGTATTTGTAATTATAGTACCGTAGGTCAAAACTTTAATCAGTGTGATGAATACGGCTTTATTAAATTTGGAAGTCGTGTTGATTTATTATTACCTGTGGGCGCTAAAATACATACCAAAATTGATGATGTCGTAAAAGGCGGGGTGACTATTTTAGCGAGTTGGTAATTATAATAACTCCTCTAATTCCTTTAAGTGGGTGATTGTATAGGTAGCAGGAAGTGTGGGAGCTACATTCAAATGATTTACAAACACCGTATCCATTCCTATATTAATTCCCCCTTGAATATCAGCCGTTTCATTATCGCCAATCATGATACTCTCAGACAATGTAGCGTTGGCAGTTTTTAATGCAAATTCAAAAATTTCCTTATTGGGTTTTAAGCTATTACTTGTTTCTGAAGTAACTACTTCAGTAAAATAATGAGCAATATTTGCATTTTTTATCTTTTGCACTTGTACAGATTCAAACCCATTCGTAATCAAATGCATTTTATAGTCCTTTTCCTTTAGGTAATTTAAAATTTCAATAGTATGCGGAAACAGTTTTTTCTTGGTGGGCAAGATTTGTAAAAATTCAAGTGACATATCCTTTGATAACTGCTCGTTTGCGATTTTAAAATCTAATAAGCTTAAGTAAATACGCTTCCACCTTAATTCCTCCTGTTTGATAAAACCTTTGGCATACCTATCCCATAAACGATGATTGTGTGCAGTATAGATATTAAAAAAAGCGTCAAAATCAGTGATTCCTAATGCCGCTATGTGATGGGTGCTATACAATTCCTGCATGGTCTCCTTTGAGTTTAATTCAAAGTCCCATAATGTGTGGTCCAAGTCAAAAAATAAATCCTTATAAGCCATAGGGTATCATTAAGAATTGCAAAAATACAATTTTGCTTCCTATCTTTAACTATTAAATTAAAAGGGTTACTTAAACTTCATATTTGATCATGCATGTAGTTATCACAGGCGCTTCACAGGGAATTGGTTTTGCTATTGCAGAAATTTTTGCAAATGCAGGATACACTTTATGTTTATGTAGTAAAACAAAGGCGAATATGGATGCGGCAGGAAATTCCTTAGCTGCAAAATATCCTCATGCGACTATTCATTTTACTAATGCGGATCTGAGTGAAAAAGAGCAGTGTACAAAATTTGCTAACTGGTGTTTGGAAAAGGGCACGCCTACTATTTTAATCAATAATGCGGGCTATTTTTCCCCTGGAAATATTCAAGATGAAGGGGATGATGTTTTAGAAAAACAAATGGCGGTGAATTTATACTCGGCTTATCATACCACGCGCGCTTTGCTTCCTGCCATGTTAAAAATGGGGAAGGGGCATGTTTTTAATATTTGCTCCATTGCCTCATTGTATGCCTATGCACAAGGGGGTTCCTATAGTATTAGCAAGTTTGCCTTATTGGGGTTCTCCAAAAATTTAAGACTAGAATTAAAAGACAAAGGAATAAAAGTAACCGCGGTTTGTCCAGGGGCTACTTATACCAATAGTTGGAATGGGAGCGGGATTGATCCTATGCGCATCATGGAATCCGAGGATATTGCAAAAATGATTTTTGCAGCTGCACATTTAAGCCCACAAGCAGTAGTGGAAGATATAGTGATGCGCCCGCAAAAAGGGGATTTGTAATTATTGTATTATTTTTTACAATTCTAGTTCGATGCGTATTTATAATCTCTCAGCACCTTCATCATCATGATTGATAGGATAGTCATTTTCGTTATTGGCTGCATTGTTATCCTCTTTTGAAAAACTGGCTCTTGCCTTTTTAGCAATCGATATTCTTTCAATAATTAAATCAGCTATTAAACCTGCTGCATCCTCATTGGGGTTTTCCTGTAATACTTTTTTTAGCTTTCCCTCAGACACATCAATGCGATAAAGTAATTGAACCACTTTAGAAAAATCATGATTGATAAACTCATTCAGATACGCAATCAGTTTTTCCTTTGAATAGGTTTCTAAAGTGAGTAGGGATAATTCCATTAGTTAAATTTTTCAATTACGCCTAAGCTAAATAAAGCGAAGTCGTATTTTATAGGATCCTTAGGTGCTAAAGTTCGTAAATATTCTGTTAACTCCATGGCAGCCAACCAATCCGTTTGTTTTCGTTGTAAAATACCAAGGGAGCGAGACACCCTTGCTACGTGCACATCTATCGGGCAGATCAATTGCGCTGGTGGGATGGATTTCCAAATGCCAAAATCTACGCCCTGTTGGTCGTATCGAACCATCCATCTTAAATACATATTTAGGCGTTTGCAGGTGGAACCAGATAGGGGACTCGCGATATGTTTTTTAGTTCGATGTGGTGCATCTTCCAATGAAAAAAAATATTGCTGAAAATGTGTTAGCCCATCTTCCACATTTTTAATAGGCTTGCCTGTTATTTGATGGGTGAAAAATGCAGTTTCTAAACTAGGCTGCTTGGCGAAGTGTTGTTTAAAAAATTCAACACAGTATAATAAGTCCGTATCGTTAAACGTGCGGTGTACAAAACCGATTAACTTTTTTAAATCTTTGGGTTGCTGGTGAATACAAAATTCATAGGGCGCATAATCCATGCGTTGCAATAACTCATTACTCTTATTGATAATGGTGGTTCTATTACCCCAGGCAAAAATGGCAGCAAAAAATCCAGCAATCTCAATATCTTGTTGCTTTTTAAACTGATGTGGGATACAAATAGGATCTTTTGCTATAAAATCAAGCTTATTGTATTGCTTTACTTTTTGATCTAATATTTTCTTAATTTCTTGCTGGGTATTCACTTACTCAATTAACCTTTACTAAATGGATACAATATTGAAATAGAAATTATATCAATATAGTTCCTATAATTATTTTATCCAATAGCTTGCGCTAAATCTGCAATAATATCTTCGGCATCTTCAATTCCAACACTCAAGCGAATTAATCCATCGGCCAAACCATTGGCAATTCTTTGTTCACGTGGAATGGATGCGTGCGTCATACTGGCTGGATGATTGATGAGCGATTCAACACCACCCAAACTTTCTGCCAATGAAAATATCTTTGTACTTGATAATACTTTTGTTGCAGCTGCGACACTATCATCCTTCAAGGTAAAACTCATCATACCGCCAAAGCCACGCATTTGTCGTTTTGCGATTTCGTGATTTGGATGGTCTGAAAAACCACACCAGTATACCTTTGCTACTTTGGGATGTTGGCGTAAATAAGCTGCCACTTTTTCGCCGTTTTCGCAATGTCTTTGCATACGTACGTGTAAAGTTTTAATCCCTCTTAATACTAAAAAGCAATCCTGTGGCCCTGGAACGGCACCTGTACTTTTTTGTATAAAATAGAGTTGATCGCGTAAGGCTTCATCATTCATCACCAAACATCCTTGTATGATATCGCTATGGCCACCCAAATACTTAGTTGCAGAATGCATCACAATAGTCGTACCATCATCCAATGGATTTTGTAAATAGGGAGATGCGAAAGTATTATCCACACAAACAATACAGTTATGTTTTTTACCAATTGCTGCAACAGCTGCAATATCTGTAATATTCATCAGTGGATTCGTGGGTGTTTCTACCCAAATCAATTTAGTAGCGGGAGTAACAGCATTGGCAACATTATCTGCATTCGAAGTATCCACATAGATAAACTTAATGCCCATTTTTTCATGCACTTTTGAAAACAAACGAAACGAACCTCCATACATATCGTGTGCAGCAATAACTTCATCACCAGGAACTAGTAAACGCATCACCGCATCGGTTGCTGCAACACCACTTGCAAAAGCCAAACCAAATTTTCCATTTTCAATCACAGCAAATGCTTCTTCCAATGCAAAGCGCGTTGGGTTTTGACTACGTGCATATTCATAACCCTTATGTACGCCAGGAGCGGATTGCACATAGGTAGAGGTTTGATAGATGGGCGTCATGATTGCGCCTGTACTTGGATCTGGATGCGCACCTGCGTGTATGAACTTGGTTCCTAAATTATTTTTATTACTCATTTTATTTTATTGACTGTATTTATATTTTATTTCTAGTTTAATCCGTCGTTGGTTTCAATTTTCAATTAATTATTATTCGATGGTATTCCCTCTTTTAAACATCCGGTAGGAAAATACAGTCGGTATTATTACCATAATAAATATGATACTAAAAAATACAATAAATCCTGCTACATTGGGTAAAAATAAAGCGGCAACCATTTGCACAAATCCCCCATACATCCATATTTTACCTGCCAGCTTATGTGTTTCATTCCAGTTATCTTCATTTTCTAAAGTCCATGGAAGTTTAAATCCAGCAAAATAGTTTTGATGAATTTTTGGCATATACCAACCAAATCCAGCAAAGAAAAGTCCTAATGCAGGAAGCAATAATTTTCCAATATCAATGGAACGGTTGCTTGTCGAAAAAATAATAATAAAACTGATCAGGCTTAAAAAAGTAACCGTAAAAAGCGCAAATTTTTTGTATAAACTATCATCTTCCGCTTTGAATCTTTTTGGGTCAAAACTTTTAATATTTGAAATTAGAATAAAAACAAACAGACCTACGATTGCCATAATTCCAGGCCCTAAAAAAATGCTGTCTTTACCTCCATAGGCATCCGCTTCCCCTTTGATATTAAAGTGTGTCGGGATAGTATCAGGCAAGCTTGGGTAAACATAGGCCGCATATGCAAAAGGGGCAGCTATTAACAATAATGCTAAAACTAGATTTTTGGTGCTGTCTTTCATAGGTAGGAATTGTACCACAAGGTACTATTTATGACTAAAAAAATTTACTTTTGCTTCAAATTCAAAAAAATGAGCAAAGGACCTGTTTCTCAATTTATAGAACATCATTATAGACACTTTAATGCTGCTGCTTTAGTGGATGCCGCTAAAGGATATGAAAGCCATTTATTAGAAGGCGGAAAAATGTTGGTGAGTTTGGCAGGTGCCATGAGTACTGCAGAATTAGGTATTAGTTTGGCGGAAATGATACGTCAGGATAAAATTGCCATCATTAGTTGTACTGGTGCCAACTTGGAGGAGGATGTGATGAACCTAGTAGCGCATAGTCATTATAAGCGTGTTCCTAACTATCGTGATTTAACCCCACAGGATGAGTGGGATTTATTAGAGAACCATTATAATCGTGTTACAGATACTTGTATTCCTGAAGAAGAAGCTTTCAGAAGATTACAAAAGCATATTGTGAAGTTTTGGAAACAAGCACAAGTAAAAGGGGAGCGTTATTTTCCGCATGAATTTATGTATCAAGTTATTTTGAGCGGTGAGTTAGAACAATATTATGAAATTGATCCTATGGATAGCTGGATAGTGGCTGCTGCTAAAAAGAATATTCCAATTGTGGTGCCAGGTTGGGAAGATAGTACCACCGGAAATATTTTTGCGAGCTATGTAATTAAAAATGAATTAAAAGCGAGTACGGTTAAAAATGGTATTGAATATATGGTGGAACTCACCGAGTGGTATCGTGCAAATAGTGGCGGTAAGGGTGTTGGGTTTTTCCAAGTGGGTGGCGGTATCGCAGGCGATTTCCCAATATGCGTAGTTCCAATGATGTACCAGGATTTAGAATGGCATGATGTTCCGTTTTGGAGTTACTTCTGTCAAGTAAGTGATAGCACTACTTCCTACGGTTCTTATTCAGGTGCTGTTCCCAATGAAAAAATTACCTGGGGTAAATTAGATATTCATACCCCTAAGTTTATTGTGGAAAGTGATGCCACCATTGTGGTGCCATTGATATTTGCTTATATACTTGGGCAATAGTTTCCCAAAACGTTAACCATTGAACTTAGAAAAAATACTGAATTATTTTCCTCTCCGCTCACTTCGTTCAATGTTCGTCAAATAATTGTATTTATTTCTAAGTCCAATTAAGTAAATCGGCGCCCTCGTTTATGGGGGGCGCCGAAACAATTATAAGAAAAACATTAAAATGGGCCTTAAATTTCAGTAAGGCCCATTTTAATTATCTACCGGGCATATTCAATTTCAAATCTCTCTTCAACATATCCTCTCTTTGTATCATTTCACATGCAGTATGATAAATCATCAACACTCTTTTTTGCATTAAGTCAAAATTGATTTTCTCAATCGTATCCGTTGGTTTATGGTAATCCGATTGCAACATACCATCATAAAAGAATAGGATAGGAACGCCTTTGCGTGCAAAGTTATAATGATCGCTGCGATAGTAAATTCTGTTTTTATCATTCGGATCGTCAAACTTATAATCCAAAATAATATTACTAGATGCTTTATTTGCTGCTTCATTGATAATTGGCAAATCAGTACTTAATTTATCATGACCAATAACATAAACATAGTTTAAAGAATCAGCTGTTAAACGCTCTGTATCAACGCGACCAACCATATCAATATTTAAATCAACAGTTGTTTTATCCAATGGGAAAATAGGATGCTCTGAATAGTATTCCGAACCCCATAAGCCTTTCTCTTCGCCACTTACAGCCATAAATACAATCGTGCGTCTTGGTTGTTTTCCTTTTTTTGCAGCTGCTGCAAATGCTTCTGCAATTTGCATTACGCCAACTGTACCTGAGCCATCATCATCAGCGCCATAATAAATAACATCCCCTCTTTTACCTAAGTGATCATAATGACTTGTAATCATTACATACTCCTCTTTTTTATCAGTACCTGGAATGATGCCAATAACATTACTGCTTTCTACATTTTCAGTTACTTTTTTTGCAGCAATATTAATTGCAACAGGGTAGTTTGCTTTTTTAATATCCTTAAAATCAGCAACAATTAATTTACCTGTACTAACTATAGGTGTAATATTTGCAGCCACATCGGGTGAAATAGTAGCCGATAAAAAACCAGCAGCGGTCGTATTTGCTTTAAAATACATGCCCCCTTTGGTTTCTGTGGTCGATTTTTTAGGAAAGTCAGGAGTAATAATCAATATACCTGCAGCACCTTTTGTGGAGGCAGTTCTTGTTTTAGCATAGGGAGATGTTGGATTATTAAACATGCCTCTTCCTCCAGCACTAGCTGTTGGCGCAGATCCGCCGCCATCCAATACCACGACTAATTTCCCTTTTATTTCTAAATTTTCATAGTCGTTTATATTTTTGCTTGGGTCAACGATGCCATAACCAGCGAATACCACTTCAGTAAAATTCCAATCGCCACTTCCAATGCCTTGTAAGGAAAAGTTGAAATCTTTATCCCATTCAAAAGTTTTGCCAGCAACCACTAATTTTTTTTCTACAAGTACATCTTGATATACTGGATATACTTGTTGGTAGCTTTGACCATTACCTGGCTGCAAGCCCATTCTTTTAAATTCTGATTCAATATAAGCAGCCGCTCTTTTTTGACCTGGCGTTCCTGTTTCTCTGCCTTCCATTTCTGCACTAGCAATCACAGAAAGCTTTTGTTTTAGTCCTTCCGTAGTGATTACTTTCCCAAATTTTGTTAGCGTATTGGTTGTTTGAGCAAAAATAATATTACTCATCAATAACAATAAAACCCAAATCATTTTTTTCATTGATGTAAATTTGATGATAATTAAGCTCAGCTAATTTTAGTTACCCTATTCTGATGTCTGCCACCTTCAAATGCAGTGGTCATAAAAATTTCAAGCATTTCTTTTGCTAATTCAATAGGCACATATCTTGCAGGAATGCAAATTACATTTGCGTTATTGTGAGAGCGTGTAAACTCAGTTACTTCCAATCTCCAACATAAGCCTGCTCTAATCCCTTCATGTTTATTGGCTGTCATTGCTACGCCATTGGCAGTGCCACAGAACAAGATGCCAAATGCAGCTTCTCCTGTTTCAACACTTGTTGCAGTAGGATGTGCGAAATCAGGATAATCAACGGAGTCAGTGGTATAGGTACCAAAGTCCTTTGTGGTGTATCCTTTTTCATGCAACCAAGAAATAATTTCATTTTTATATTGTACCCCTGCATGGTCAGCGCCTAATGCAATAGGTTTTGAAGCATCAAACATGTATGACATAAAAAATTGTTTTGTATTAAAGCTTTATTGTTTGTCTAGGTTAATCCCATTCTTCGTCTTCTGAGTTTTTCACTGATTTATGTGCCCATCTTGAAACAAAAATACTAAACTCAAATAGGGTGTACAATGGTATAAATACAATTAATTGACTATACCAATCAGGACTCGGTGTAATAAATGCGGCAACAATTAAAATAATGACTGCTGCGTATTTACGTGTTGTCGATAAAAATTTGGGTGTAATGATACCAATCTTAGTCAATAGAAATACAATAACAGGTAACTCAAATGCAATACCACATCCTAATATTAAGTTGGTTAAATTATTCAAGTAGTCTGCAAAAGTAGGGATCGTAGTAATGACGCCTTTGGTACCTAATTGAAAGCTAGCTAAGAAATTAAAAGTGAAAGGACCTAAAACGAAAAAACCAAATGCGGCACCCAAAAAGAAATAGAAGGAAACCCAAAAAATCATGAACCTGGTATTCTTTAATTCCTTTTCCTTTAATGCTGGTTTAATAAAAGCCCATATTTGATAAAATACGAATGGGAATGCAATAATGATTCCTCCGACAAAGGCCATACTAATACTACTTAAAAACTGACCACCAAAGGTGGTGCTTTGCATGGAAACTTTTACTGGAGGCATACAAAGGGAATCACCTAACTGCAAAAAATGACTCAATTGACAAAAAATACGGTAGGTAATAAAATCAGGATTGATTGGGCCAGTGATCACATTGTCCATAATCCAATCACGATAAATGAATAGCACTAATGAGGCAATCAATACGGCGGATAGAGAGCGAACAATAGTACCTCTTAAAACTTCCAGATGATCGATGAAAGTCATCTCTGAATTATCGCTGTTGCTAAAACGGTCAAATAGTGCCATAGGTCAATTACAATGAGGGCTAAAGTTAAGGTTTAATAGGGAAAATGGAAGGCCAAAACTTAAAAATAATACTAGTGTATTTTAATTTTTATCTTTTCTATTCGGGTATCGCTTACAGCCAATATTTCGGCATCAAAATGGCTTAAATGTATCACCTGACGTAGTTTTGGAATGGCTTCGTTTTTGTGGATTAAATAACCACTCAGGGTTTCGGCGCTGTCTGCTGAGAAGTCTATACCATATTTTTCATATAGGTAGTCAAGTTCCAGTCGGCCGCTAAAAACATATTCGGTATCAGATAATTTTTTCTCTAAAAATTCTTGTTCATCATATTCGTCATCAATTTCACCAAAAATCTCCTCTAATACATCCTCCATAGTAACAATGCCTGCGGTGCCTCCAAATTCATCCACTACCCAAGCAATACTTTTCCGCTTTTTTGAGAATAGGTTGATTAAATCAGCGGCATTCATACTTTCTGGAACTAGTGGTATAGTATGAAGTATGCTTGCAATTGAGGCAGGCTTTTTAAATAAGTCTAACTGATGTACATAGCCAACAATGGTATCTAAAGTATCATCGTATACAATTAACTTACTCAATTTTGTTTCCATAAAAATTTCAGTAAGTGATTCGATGGTGGTTTGTAAATCAACACCTACAATTTCTGTGCGCGGCACCAAACATTCTCTAATTTTTATATCTGGAAGACTAAGTGCGTTTTCAAATAAATCGGTATTTAATTCTTGTTGTTCTTTTTGGTCTTTTGATTGTTGTACAAAGTGCGCCAAATCAACTTTGGTGAATGCTTCTTTTTTATTGACCAATCTTACTTGAAACAAATTACGCAAAACCCATTGGGCCAAGTTGACGAGTAGTAGGGTAAGGGGTCTGAATAAAATATGAAAAAAATTAGCTAGGGGTGCAAATGTATTGATCATGGAGGCTGCCCTTGCTTTAAATATTGCTTTGGGCCCTAGTTCACCAATTAATAAAATGACAAGTGTTGATAGTATGGTGTTTCCTAATAATACAGAATAGTTGCCTGGGTTAAAATGATTCCAAATAAGTAAGTCAAGTATTTCTTCAAACAAAATTCCAAATACAATTAATGAAATATTTAATCCGACTAAGCAGGTGCCTATAAATTGTGTGGGTTCAGCTAAAAATTTAGCAATAATTTTTCCTGATCGTCCGCCTTGTTTTTTCTTAAGTTCTAAGCTTAAACGATTCGCACTTACAAATCCTATTTCATATCCTGAAAAGAATCCAATGAGTGCAAGTGAAGCGATAATAGCGAATAACATAAAAAATTAATTTACTAGTACTCTGGTAACTTTGGTTTGGTTTCCACAATACCCTCTATTTGTTCCATAATTTCGGGCGTTAATAAAGCGGCAGTATCGAGTGCAGTTAAATTATCTAAAAGTTGCGCTTTACTTGTCGCTCCTAAAATAGCAGTGGTGACATTTGGGTTTTTGATACACCATGCAATGCTTAAAGATGCAGTGCTTACTTTAAGCGCTTTTGCAATAGCACCCAATTGTTGTACTTTATTTATTTTTTCTTGCATTAACCAACGGTCTCTTAACCACTCAAAACCTTCCATTTGGAATCTTGATCCCTCAGGTATGCCATCGTTGTATTTGCCTGTTAGCAATCCTGCTGCTAAAGGGCTCCAAATGGTGGTGCCTAATCCTACATTTTTATATATTTCTAGATATTCTGCATCCACTTTACTTCGCTCAAATAAATTATACTGTGGTTGTTCGATCGCTGGTCCAATGAGTCGATAGGCTTCTGCAATTCGGTGTGCTTCCATAATTTCAACACCGCTCCACTCACTAGTTCCCCAATATAAAATTTTACCTTGCTGTATCAATGTGTTCATTGTTTGAACAACTTCGGCAATCGGCATTTTTTTATCTGGACGATGACAAAAATATAAATCTAAATAATCAGTTTGTAATCTTTGTAATGCTTCATGACAAGCCTCGGTTAAATGCTTTCTGCTTAAACCAGTTTGATTGGGTTTGTTTTCCTTCCCTCTCCATCCAAAATAAGCTTTGGAAGATAATACTATGGAAGTTCGATCCCAGTTTTTTTTACTTAAAACGCGCCCCATCATTTTTTCACTTTCTCCAGCAGCATACACTTCGGCATTATCAAAAAAATTAACGCCTTGCTCATAGGCAATACCCATGAGCTCGTCGGCTATTTTGTCGTCAATTTGTTTATGAAAGGTGACCCAGCTTCCAAAGCTTAGTGTACTTAATTGCAACCCGGTTGTACCCATGTATCTGTATTCCATCTTTTATTTATTTAGGGGTTATTCCACTGCTATCACTAATGATGGCAAAGCTGTTGGATTGTGGCTTGAATATGTGAATATCGGTTAAATTTTGGTTGGCTTCAAATCCCTTACCATAAATTTTTGCAACGGGGTTGTGTTGTTTGACAATAACATCCTTGTCCGTATGGAAGGTATTGGTATTTTGGTCCCAATACATTTCTTCCGACCATAAAGTGTCGCCTAAAATATTATAAACCACCACATTATCACGTAAAAAAACTTTATTTTCCGCTTCAATATAATTGGCATAATTGGCAGTCAGCTTGCTTTCAACCACTAAGCTGTCTTTGTAAAAATCAACTTTGAGGGTAGCTGGAAATTCAATCATTTTACCACTATCCAATAAGTATTTATTCATGAGTGGTGCCATTAATTTGGCGCTAACCTTTCCATCATTGCTAATATATATTGCCACATCCTTACCAACATCAATACCCCCTGCTTTTGAACCCAAGGCCTTCACTTCATTGACATTGTTTTCGCAAGCTATAAAAAAAATGCAGCTACTTACACAAGCAACTGCTATTTTAAAATAGATATGTGATGAAATATTAATCATATTTACGTTTGTTGAACCAAATATCACTTAAGCTATATCCTAAAGTAAATTGTATAAAATTTTCATTAAAATTATTCACGTTTGTGCCTCTTTTTCCAAACTGCATTGCTAAGTTGATCAAAGTATATTGATAATCATAGGAGCGGTATTTACGAATTGGCAATCCTAAACCTAAAGTAACTCCAGAAACTTTTAAACCATTATTATCAATGTTGGCATAATCCTTACCATTAAAATATCCGACACGATAAGTAACGGTTGACCAATAGCTTTCATATTTAGTAGGATTAGGGCAATATTGTCCACCTAGTCGCACCATCCATGAATTAGAAAGGATATCCTCTTGTCCATAAAATGCATAATTATTTTTCCATGCAGCTCCGCTAAATTCAAGTCCAATTACCCAATTATCATAAATGGCTCTTGGGCTAACTTCTTTTTTATGAAGTGCAATTCCAAAGCTATAAACGCCTGGCACCTTAATTGTTCCACCCAAGTTGGATTGTAATGAAACAGTATCTATAGGTAAATCAGAAGTGGAAGTATATACAACGGTAGATCTTAGAATATCTTGTTTCCCATTTAATTTTTGATTAAAATTATAAGTAGCACCATAACTAATACTGTATTCAGTTTTGTCACTAGGAATTTTACCTGCAACAGTTTTAATTGCAAACTCACCTTGTATACCCGTATTTAAAAATAGGCCCGAAAAAATGGTATTGGTACTGGATAAAGATTGGTAATAATAAGTTGAATCGGTATTGTATAAAAATGATTTTCTGGTCTCAATATTTTTGCGTCCAAAATTAACACCGGTATTAAAACCAAAACTAATATTTTTCCAAGTTTTACCTACCCCAAAAAATAGTTGATTTAAACCGCCATCTCCTTTGTAATTATTAAGGATGGAGTCTCCTGTTGCTTTTAAATAACTAATCTCATTAACAGAATAATTGATTTGCGAAAGGGGCCTTAATCCAAAAGCCATTCCTATTTTTTTAGCTTTATTAATGGGTACGCCAATAGCTAAATAATTAGGAGACATATAGTTTGACTTTTCTCTTCCAACAGGCGCTGCTCTTTTCAATGTATTGCTATTGATATTAATACCTATATCGAAGGTGGTTAGGTAGATGCTACCATAGGATGCTGGATTGTTAAAATTCACACTTTGACCATAGCTGCCATTCATACTGCTGGTGTATGCGGTTGTAAAACCACCCATTCCTTGACTTGCCGCATTTTGGTTATTGAACACTTCATTTCCTAGACCATATCTGGAAAAGGGAGAATTAATTTGAGCCTGAGTGGGGGTTAAAAAACACACTAAACCTATGATAGGCATTAACCTAGTTATTTTTTTCGCAAATAGCATAAAGTCCTTTATATATTAAATTTTGGTCGGCAAATATCCTCTTTTTTATGTGAGGTACAAAATAACTAATATCGCCGCCGGTTAATAGCACGTTAAAGTTCCCATATTTATCGGCATAAGCGGTAATTATTCCGTCAATTTCAGCCGCCATACCTAAAATTACGCCACTTAATAGGTTGGTTTTAGTGTCATACCCAACCAATGGGAACTCGTTGGAGGCCTCAATAAGGGGTAAAAGGGCAGTTTGTTCGTGCATTGCCCTAAAACGCATCTGCATCCCTGGCGAAATGCTGCCCCCTAGAAATTCATGGGTAATATTGACAAAGTTGTAGGTAATACAGGTGCCTAGGGATATGATTAAGTTGTGTTGCTTGGGATAAAGATCCACCGCTGCCGCTACAAGCGCAAGTCGATCAGCGCCAATGGTCTCTGGTTTGCCCACTGGGGTGGTGAAATTGATGAAAGAAGCGGGCCCTAAAAGATGAAATTTCGAATGCGCTGCTAAAAGGGTTTCAATAGCTTTGTCATGATGAATGACAGATGATAAGATGGTTTTGTCAGGTTTAATTTCATGCAACAATGCTTGAATGGTTTCCAGATGGTCGTTTTCAATTACGCGCATTTCTAATAGCGCCTTATTTTTAAAAATAGCCGCTTTTAATCGGGTATTGCCAAAATCAAAACAAATGGTAACTGACATTGAAATTATTGAATTTCAAATTTAAACCCTTTACTTGAAATGCGCTTTAAAAATTCAATTGGAATGTAAAATTTTCAAATATTGGGAGGGAATCCAAAAATGACTGAAATTGGGTATAATTTCGCAGCGGCAATAAAGTTAAACGATCCATGAAAATAGCAGGTTTTACAATTATTAAAAATGCAGTAGTGAACGACTTCCCCATTGTGGAAGCGATTAAATCGATATTGCCTATAGTGGATGAAATGATTGTTTTAATAGGGGATAGCACAGATGCAACCATTGCCTTGATTGAATCCATTGGAGATCCTAAAATAAAAATTCATCATTCGGTTTGGGATAAAAATTTAAGAAAGGGAGGCGTAGTATTAGCCGTTGAAACAGATAAAGCGTTTCAGTACATAGATGCTTCTTTTGATTGGGCCTTTTATATTCAAGGGGATGAAGT
>JANREK010000027.1 GCA_030726065.1 Sediminibacterium sp.
TGTAATTGCTTAATTGACTTTGCAATAATTGTTTGGCATGCAGGAGTGAAGCAGGGGTTTCAATAATGGTGTTACGATAAAAAGTAAATACACCTGGGGCTTCTTTTACAGATACCGGCTTAGGAATAATATTTGTTAAGGAAGTGGTCGTTGGACTTATAATGACGCTTGCAGTTTGTTTGGCTGCACTTGTAGATTGCGCAAGAGCCTGTTGGAATACCATCACCATTAAAAAAAGTACAGCTACTAAAACGCTAAAATATTTTTTCATAAAATAATTTTATATAATTTTTTTTGATTGCGCGCCCGTTGTTAAATTCCCTTCCGCATCTACTCCTGAAATTAATACGATCCCTGGCTTTTTTCCTTTTTCAAAACTACCTAAGTGTTTGTCCATTTGTAATGCGCGCGCGCCATTTAGGGTAGCCCAGCTAAGCATTTCAGCTAACTCAATAGTTCGGTTGTGTTTTTGAATTGTTTTTAATTCATCTAAAATATTTAAGGTCCAGTTGCTGGCATAGCTATCTGTACCCACTACGATACTGGCTTTTTGCGCGCGCAATAAATCAATCGGCGGCATTGCGCTTTCAATATATTGATTGGCATTGGGACATAAGCACCAAGAAGTATTTGGCATTTGTTGTTGCACTGCTTGAATGTCAGCAACGGAGGTAAAACTATTGTGGACTAAAATACAATGGTTGGCAGTATTAATTTTCGGCAATACGGATTGCAAACTTGTTTTTCCGGTGGCATGAAAATAATCAAGCGCCACTTTTGTTCTTTCATACATGCTAATAAAATCACCTGTTTTATTTTCAAAAAATTCATTCTCTGCAGCAGTCTCTTGGTTATGCATACTAATGGTATGAGATCCAAAATGAGTTGCTAATAATTTTAATAAAGCAAAGGTGCAGGAGTAAGGTGCATGTGGCACTAGTGAAGCTCGAATACAATTTTGTTCAAAAGTATTTTGTAAAATAATACCTGCATTTATTTTATCCTGTGCGCGTGTTGGATCTAAATCGTACAATTCAACAAAACTATAATAGGCCAAACGATGTTTTGCTTTTGCGTTTAAGGTGTCCAGTGTATTACAAATATCTCCCACTGCAACTATTCCATTTTCAACCATTTCATTTTCTGCTGATAGTATAGCTTCTTGAATTAAAGCATCATCTACTTTTCGCAACCCCACAATTTGTTTTACAAATTCTTGCAAGCCTGTTTTCGCTGGAATCATTCCTTTCATGTGCGATAACTCCAAATGACAATGTGCATTAATAAAACCAGGACTAATGATGCCCTCAAAATTTTGAATATCATCTCCTGCATCTTCTATACCCACCAAGGCCTCAATGGTACCGTCTTTTTGGGTAATCAGAACCAGTTGGTCATCCAAAAGCTCGGCGCCTGTAAAAAATTGAGTTGATTGAAATTTCTGATACATATATATAAGTAAGGTAAATTTAGGTCAGAACCCGCAATATTCCCCTAGATTAATGTCATTGCCACTGTTTTCGATTTGTTAACTCATTGATTTTCAGCAACATTTTAGTATCAATTAATTTATGATACAAAAATATTATTGATTATCAAGTAGTTATAGATACAGGGTAAAAAAACGACCCTCAAATATTGGGAAAGAACAATTTCCCCCCGTACCTTCGCCCTCCCTTATAAAAGGGGAATATTTTATGGCTGACGGGATAGCGCAGCCTCATTAAAACAAAGAATTATGAGTAAACTACATTTCACCACGAAGCACGCCAACGCGGCTACCGTTAAACATGGCTGGTACATTGTTGATGGTACTAATCAAACCGTAGGACGTATCGCTTCAAAAATCGCAGCAGTTCTACGTGGTAAGAACAAAGCTTATTACACTCCACACGTTGATTGCGGAGATTATGTAATCATCATTAATGCAGAAAAAGTTTTGTTGACTGGAAATAAATTCCACGACAAGCAATACTTAAACTACTCTGGTTACCCAGGTGGTAAAAAAGAAGAAGCTGCAGAAGATTTAATCAAGCGTCGTCCAGAAGTAATTATGGAAAGAGCGGTTAAGGGTATGTTACCTAAAAATCGTTTGGGACGTAAGATGGTTAAAAAATTGTTTGTATATGCTGGTGACAAACACCCTCATACTGCACAACAACCTAAAGAATTTAAATTTTAATTAATTCCAAATATAAATAAATGGAAAAGCAAACAAATGCAGTTGGTCGTCGTAAGGAAGCAGTAACGCGCGTCTTTGTAAGTAAGGGTACTGGAAAAATTACCGTTAATGACAAAGATTATAAAGCTTACTTCCCTTTAGTGTATTTACAAAATCAAGTAGAAGCGCCTTTAAAAACTACTGATTTAATGGGTAAATACGATATCGTAATCAACGCACAAGGCGGTGGTTTTAAAGGACAAGCAGAAGCAGCCAAATTAGGTATTGCTCGTGTATTAATTGAATTGAATCCTGAATTACGTCCTGCGTTAAAAGCAGCTGGACAATTAACGCGTGACCCTCGTAGTGTTGAGCGTAAGAAATTCGGACATAAGAAAGCACGTCGTAGCTTCCAGTTCAGTAAACGTTAATCGAACAATTTTAACATTAATTCATTATTACAACTTATACAAATGGAAAATAATACTTCACTTCAACAGCAACTTTTGGAAGCTGGCGTACACTTTGGTCACCTTAAAAAGAAGTGGAACCCTAAAATGTTACCTTACATTTTCGCTGAGAAAAAAGGGATACATATCATCGATTTAAATAAAACAGTAGATCATTTACAAGAAACTGCAGCTGCGTTAAAGCAAATTGCAAAGAGCGGTAAAAAGATCATGTTTGTTGCCACTAAAAAGCAAGCGAAAGAAATCGTGAGTGAGTGTGCTAAAAAAGTAAACATGCCTTACGCTACAGAGCGTTGGTTGGGTGGTATGTTGACTAACTTTAACACTGTTCGTAAAAGCGTTAAGAAAATGCAAAGCATTGAAAAAATGTTGAACGACGGTAGCGCAGATAGCTTAACTAAAAAAGAGCGTTTGACTTTAGGTCGTGATAAAGATAAAATGGAAAAAGTATTAGGTGGTATCGCTCAATTGGGTCGTTTACCAGCAGCTTTATTCTTAGTTGATATCGGACATGAGCATATTGCATTAGCGGAAGCTAAGCGTTTAGGAATTCAAACTTTTGGAATGGTGGATACCAACTGTGATCCAAACAAAGTTGATTTTTTTATCCCTGCAAATGATGATGTTACAAAATCAATTGCAATTATTACTAACTATATCACTGCTGCTATTGCGGAAGGTTTAGCTGAGCGTCAAGCTTCTAAAGATGACGAAGGTGAAACAGAAGATGGCAACAATGAAAACGAAGCGAAAGCAAAACGTATGGAAGCGGAAGCGAATGCAGAAGGTGGAAGAGGTAAGCGTGGTGCAGGAGCTGCTCCAACAGCACCAGGAGCGCCTAAGCGTCGTATTCAAAGTACACGTCGCCCAGCAGGTAAATAAATAATTATCCAATTGGGTTATTGGTGTCCTTGGGATACTAATGACCCAATTGTTTTTAATCGATAGTATACTGCTATCAAAAATTAATAATACACTTATTTAAAAATATAATTTATGAGCGCTATAACAGCACAAGACATTAACAAATTACGTCAAGCTACCGGTGCCGGTATGATGGATTGCCGTAAAGCTTTGACTGAAACAAACAATGACTTTGAAGCAGCCATTGATTGGTTACGTAAGCAAGGACAAAAAGTTGCTGCAAAGCGTAGCGATCGTGAAGCAAAAGAAGGTGTAATTATTGCACAAACTTCTGCGGATCACAAAACAGGTTTTGTAGTTTGTATTTCTTGTGAAACAGATTTCGTTTCTAAGAATGCTGAATTCGTTGCATTTGCGCAAAGCATTGCTGACGCTGCAGTTGCGAACAATGT
>JANREK010000028.1 GCA_030726065.1 Sediminibacterium sp.
CCTTCCATCATTTGACGATCCATTTCAGGATACATTAATGTTAAGAAAGGAAAAAGACTACGGAAAGTATCCCAGAACCCAGTATCCGTAAATAAAATCCCATCTTCCACTTTCCCATTGAATGGACTGTAATGAACCATTTTTTGATTTGCATCAAACTCGTAAAACTTCCGCGGGAATTGTAGCATGCGATACAGACAAGAATAAAATGTTTTTACTTGCTCAGGTGTTCCGCCTTCAACAACAACCTTACTTAATTCCTGATGCCATGCTTGCTTCGCTTTACTTTTTATTTGTGGCAAAGTTTGCTTACCTATTTCTCTGTGTAAATTAAGTTCCGCTTGTTCATATGAAATAAAAGAAGAAGCTACTCTTAAATGCACCACCTCGCCTTTTGATGTTCTAAATCCAATAGCGGCTTGCGCATGCGCACTTGTAACCTCCAAACTATTTGACTTTACAATAGAATCACTCGCTGTGTAAGTTAAATTAAATGGCTTATCAGATTCAATAATGAAATAATTTCTAAAGTTAGCAGGCACTCCTCCTCTGTTTCGAGTGGTATAACCAATAATTTTATTTTCACCAGGGATAATTTTGATATAAGATCCGCGATCAAATGCGTCAACTAAAATAAATGAACTATCCGATTTAGGAAAAGTAAATTGGAATATAGCACTTCGCTCTGTTGGGGCAATTTCAGAAACAATATCATAATCAGCTAAATAAACACTATAATAATAGGGATTTGAAATTTCAGCTTTATGTGAAAACCAACTGGCTCTTTTTTCTTCATTAAATTCCAGTTTTCGCGTCATCGGCATAATTGAAAATTGTCCATAGTCTCCCATCCAAGGAGAAGGCTGGTGTGTTTGTTTGAACCCTCTAATTTTATCAGCAGTATATACATACTGCCAACCATATCCATTGGTCCCGGTTTGTGGTGTCCAACAGTTCATACCCCATGGCATGGTGATTGCGGGATAAGTATTCCCATTTGAAAATGAATATTTTGAATCCGTTCCCATTAATGGGTTCACTAATTCCTCAGGATTAAATGTGGTTTGTGCCCAATGCAACATTGGAACTAAAAGAAACAAAACAATGATTCTACATTTCATTTGCAACATTTTATTCATCTCTTTTTTATTCATCTATATTTTATGCACGAGCAATATAAAAAACCTCCTTAAGAAATTTATACTATTACTTTTTATTTATAATGACCACACTTGGATTCACTGGATAACGTCCAAAATCAGCACCATAAATTGCTAGTCCGCTTTCCCCTTGTGTTTGAATTTTTAAAGTAACAAAACCTTGTGCCTTTGCCGCTTTTAATTCCGCAGATGATAATGGCAACTTCACTAAATATCCGTAGGATCCAGCCTCTCTTAATTTACGATCCTGTGGCTGACTGTTCCAAGATAATACACCTCTGTGATCCGCCGGGTCATCCGATAAAGTAAAAGTCTTGGCTTTATTCCCATTTACAAAAACATCAATGGTTGATGAAAATAAAGTTTCATCAGTCATTGGATAGGAATTTGGATTTTTATGCGGTGAAACTTTTGCGCCCAACATATAGTCCTGATTTTTATTAAATGCTTCTCCTTTGTCTTTATCAAACAATTGCTTTGCAGATGCTTCAAATAAAATAAACGCTTCTTGTACATTACCTAAAGAAAGTTCATTTGAAAATGGAATATTGTATTCAAAAAATCCTTTACCCGCACCATTTACCTTTAGTCCGTCCAATACATTCCATTGTTTTTGCGACCAAGTCGCTTTGGTGAATTTTGAAGGTGCCAATTCCAAAATAGTAGTTTTATCCTTATTCAAATCACTCTTAACTATAAAGTGCATAAAGTTGGTATGCAGAACATTTCCTGATGCATCTTTTAATTTAAATTTAATCATACCCAATCCAGCAAATGCAGGCACTTTAAATTCAAAAGAAGGTAATTGCTTTTGCATCCATGGCTGATAATCAAACTTCATAGTATTGATGGTATATGGCGTTGACACTCCCGTCTTATCCATAAATTCAACATCAAATTCAATAAATAATTGTCCCCCTTCTATTTTCTTTCCAGACATCACTGATATAAACAAAGGCATGTTTAACACTTCATTGCCTTTTAAAGTTTTACTTATTTCGTTACCTGTTGATAAATAAAATTCTGAGTGAAAATCCTTATCCGTCATTCCTTTTGCGATATCAGATAACCCTGTATATTTCATGGTACGATCAAAACGCCAATACCCATTCCACTCATTAATTACGTCATGATGTTCCGTATATAACCATCCTGCTACTTTCGGGTATTTACGGAAAGTATTGATCATTCTATGATAATCCCAGCTCCAATCCACATCACCTGTACTTCCATCATAACCCCATACATTGCCACATTCTGAATTGATATTGGGTTGTCGACCTTGCTTAAATCCATCCTCAAAATGATAGGTACTTCCCTCGAATGTATTTTTAACAATCGTACTTATATGCTTATCCCACTCATAGCCTGGCAAATATTCATGCCATGAATTAATATCAGTTTCTGTATGTCCAGCACCACAACAAATGGAATTATCTTCTACCAATCTTGTAGGATCTAATGATTTTGTCAAATAATACATGGAGGCCACCCAATTTTGCGTGCTCGGCAAATATTTAGTAACGGCTTTCCCATTTTTGTTTGTTTCTACTTGTTTGGTTTTTAATCCCCAGGTTTCGTTAAATGTTATCCAGGAAAATATGGCAGGATGATTGTAATCTCTTTTAATCATTTCCCTTAAAGTATATTCAGATGCGGCTTGCGCTTCTGCATTTGGCTCTCCCCAAGCATTAGGCAAATCCGACATCACTAATAAACCTAATTTATCAGCCCAATATAATTTACGAGGTACATCCACTTTAATATGTGTACGAATACCATTTAATCCAAGGTCCTTACAAAGTTGAATCTCATTTTTCATGAAAGCATCTGTGGGAAAGGTATAAAACCCTTCTGGATGATAGGATTGATCTAAAGTTAATTGTAAGTAAATGGGTTCATTATTCAATGCGATATAAGGGATATCGGTATTGGGTAAATTAACCACCGAAATTTTACGCATTCCAAAGTAGGTATTTACGATGTCCTGATTTAATTGCACACTGGTTTCATATAAAAAAGGATCTTGCAAATTCCATAATCTTGGATTTGGTATATCCACTAAAAAGCTATCTGATTTTGTATTTTTTGCTATTTTATTTTTTGCCACTATCACTGATTCAGGACTTTTAATATTCAATATTAACTCCCCATCATTTGCAGCCTCATCTGATAAAATATATGCTACCCTAACTGTCTTATCATCAATATTGGGCGTAAAGTGAACTGACTCAATAAAATTTTGCGCTCTACCCTCTAAATATACAGTTTGCCAAATACCTCTTGCATCTCCGTAACCTTGTTTGCCATATAAAGCATAATCTCTGCGCTTATCATCTACTTTAATCACCAATTGCTGCGGTGTATTAAATTTAACCTGCTCTGTTAATTCAAATGAGAAAGGCGTATAACCACCTTCATGTTTACCCACCATCACCCCATTGAACCAAACTGTAGTTTCAAAATCAGATGCACCAATAGTAACAAATACTCTTTGTTTGCCCCAACTTGCTGGAACAGTGATTGTTTTTTTGTACCATGCAAAATCAGCTTCATTTTTAACACCAGACAAAGGTGACCCCCATGGAAATGGTACTTGTATTTTTTTTGAAAATTTCGTTGCCCCTTTATGCCATTGATTCACCACTCCTTTATTTAAACTATCAAATTCAAAATCCCACTGGCCATTTAAGTTGATCCAATTGGCACGTTCAAAATCGGGCCTTGGATGTTCAGGCAAAGGAATCGTTTGGGCATGCGCACCCATTGTTAAAAAAAAAGTGACGAGCAGCAAACCAATAAATTGTCTTGTATTTCGAATACAATTATAGATAGAATTTGATCGCATAAAAATTAGTTATTTGTTGAAAAGCAATTTAGAATTTTGGAAATTTATATCCGTTATGATAAGTTGGTTTGATTAATTTATTTGCCAATGAATTATCAAACTTAGAATTGATTGCATCCCAATGAATACGATCACCTACTCTTAAAGATAAGTTACCCATATGTGCACTTAATGCTACATTAGATCCAACTTCAATGGGACAAGCAAGTTGATCAAGTTTACCCGATTTAATTACATCAATAAAATTTTGTGCATGATAGTCTAAGCCAATATTTGATTTTTTAATTAAAGGGACTGCTTCTATTTTAGTTTTATCTGGTATTACTTCCCATCCACCTCTGTTAACCACTAAGATTCCATTCTCCCCAATAAATGCGATACCATGCCCACGTCCATATTCACCACTTCCAGTGCCCATATAATGCTCCCAAGTGTTGGAGAAATGTCCAAAATCATAAGTTACATTGATATAATCAGGGGTTTCTCTAACATCATTCACTAGAATTCTTTTACCACCTACAGCAGAAACTGATTTGGGTTCAGTTACATTCATGCCCCATAATACAATATCAATTAAATGTACGCCCCAATCGGTCATTAATCCACCCCCATAATCCCAAAACCACCTAAAGTCATAATGAAAACGTCTTAAATTAAAAGGGCGCGTTTGTGCAGGACCCAACCACATCGCATAATCAACTCCCGCTGGTACTTTACTATCCGGCACTGGTGTTAAAGGATCGGTACCACGATACATCCAGCATTTGGTGTTTACAATTTTTCCTAATTTACCAGATTGCACATAAGCAACCGCATCCTGAAAATGTTTTTCACTTCGTTGCCATTGATTTACTTGAACTACTTTACCAGATTTTTGTGTAGCATGCACCATTGCACGCGCTTCCAAAATTGAGTTCGCAATTGGCTTTTCACAATACACATGTTTCCCAGCGGATAATGCATCCGTCAGTTGCAAGCAATGCCAATGATCTGGTGTTGCAATTAATACCGCATCTATATCTTTATTTTCAAGTAATTTTCTATAATCTTTATAGACAAGCAAATTATTAGCACCCAATTTTGCTAAATCATCTTTGCGTTTATTGATTTGTTCGTCATCAATATCACAAATGGCTAACACATTTACATCTTTAATTTTTAAAAAGGCACGAATATTATTGAAACCTTGATTTTTTAAACCAATTAATCCAATATTGATTTTATCATTGGCACCTACTTTATTTCTCATTTTAGCATAAATGTCAGAAGGGAAAAATTCCATCAATCCTAAACCAGCTAATGTAGCGGATGAATTTTTTATAAAAGATCTTCGAGAATTATTCATAAAATATATTTAATCTATTTTTCTAATTTTAATATTCTTATAAGAAACGTCATCACCATGATCTTGTAATAGAATTGGTGATACTTTTACTTTTGCAAAATTAGGATTTTTAGCAAACTTACTTTTAGCGATCGCTTCCAAATAAGCAGGGCCATCTTTTGTATATTCTAAAACCTTAAATCCATTCAACCAATGTTCAACCACATTATTTGAATGAACTATAATTTTTCCTTGATTCCACAAACCAATTTTTTGCTGAAATCTTGGATCTAATTTTTTGGCAGTAATAATATCATATAAACTACTTAAAGTTCTATTTCCATTGATGCCTAATTTTGCGTCTGGATGTTTTTCATTATCTAATATTTGATACTCTAATCCCAAACCTGATCTTTGTGTTTTATACGGCGTAGTTACAAAATATTTAACCCCCGAATTTGCGCCTTCGCTTAATTTAAAATCAAAATTTAATTCATAGCTAGTAAAAGTTTTCGATGTTAACAAATCGCCATGTTTCACTTTTGAAGCAGTATCACTTTTCATTATACTTAATATACCATCATTAACTACCCAACCTGATGCTGGAGGCGCATCCTCTCCTACCATTTTCCAACCTTCTAAATTTTTGCCATTAAATAATAAGGAAAAACCTTGCGCCACTTCTTGTGGAGATAAGGTGTTTAATGTATAGTTAGCCACTGGTGTAGTGTTGTCCAATGGACGCGGCTTCATATCTTTTCCTGTTTGAATGCGAATATTTTTCCATGCAATTTGTGCCCCACCATCTCTTTCTTTTACTGAATGTACTTGTAATGCGATAATACCTTTCATTGTTAAATCATCTACCATATAGGATACAGGCACATCATTTACCCAAGTTCTTATTACAGAACCAATTGCTTCAATGCGGTATTTATTCCAATCATTCTTTTTAAACGCATTTTTGGCAGCTGGATTCATTTCGGTTTGATACATCCATCCACGACGTGCTTCATCATAAATACCCCCTGACCAAGCTCTGTCTGAAGGATCAATCTCAACTTGCAAGCCATGTACACGTCCTTTATTAAATTCCGGGATGGACAAGCTTCTGATTTGAATACCTGAATTCATTTCCCCAACTTTTAAATCTACTTCAAGAATAAAATCTCCATATTCGGCATCACAAGCTAAAAACGAGTTAGGCTCTCCAGTAACAGTTGTGCCCACAATCGTACCATCAACAACTTCGTATTTAGCTTTACCATTTAATTGATGAAAGCCATTTAAAGTTTTTCCATCAAACAAGCTTTTCCATGCTTTATTCTGCGCACTTAAAATAAAAGTGCATAAAATAAATAAAGAAAGTAATTGTATTTTTTTCATATGGTTAAATTTTTAGTTGAATTAATTTTGATTAATTCAATTTTTACGTGGTTATATATTAAGGTTTATTAATTTTCATTTCATTGATCCATTGTTGTATTAAAGCAACGCCTTCCTCGTGCACTAAGTTTCGTCCCAATTCTGGCATCCTTTCGCCCGGGGCTTTCGTTTTCATTCTGTATAATAGAATAGAAGCATTTGCATCACCTGGAACAATGTCATACAAATTTCCACCAGACCCATTTCCAGCCGCAACCGGTGTTTTATTAATTCCTAAAGCAGTTGAATTTGTTTCATGTGCTGTTAAATAAAGTCCAGAAGTTTGCGCAGGCCCATCACTACGATGACAATGCGCGCAGTTTATTTCCAAATAAGCCCTTGCGCGCGCATTTAGATCACCTGTACTTGGATCGTTCCATACTGCTGCTTTTGGTAGATCGCCATCCGGTACTGATTTTAATAATCCATGCGTTTTCCAGTAATCAATTTGATTTTGTTTACCATCGCTATAGTTAAAATCACCATTCATTTGCGCTACCGAAGGGCCAATGGGCATCATTTTATCATTACTATTATGACATCCTTTACATTGGTTTTGATTCGGCACAACATACCTCACCTGTTGCGCGATCCCTTGTGGATTAATAAATTTAACTTGTTTTTGATCACCTGCAATTTCTAAAACCGCATCGGACTGATCCTCATTCCAAACATAGGTCATTGCTTTCCAGCCATCTGACTCGTGGATAAGCAATCTAGTTTCCATCACATCAATATCCTTACCTAAATTTCTTTGATCTGCTGAATAATAAAAACTCTTGACGATTAAGGTGCCTGTTGGAAAATCAAGTACTCCTTGTGCTTTATAATCCACTTTTGCCCCTTTTGGGAATCGAATCAACCTTGATTTTTCTGCGTAATCAGTATACAAGGGGGTGTTTAATGCATAAGGAACCAAATCCTTTTTTGGAATTAGCTGAGACATCTTTCCTTCAAAAATCCCCCATTCAGATAAATTTTCTGGATAAGTGGGTTTGTTGGTCTTGAATGATGAATTGATCAAGATGACAAACAACAGTCCTATACTAAAAATCCTTACCATATCTTATTTGTTTGTACAATTAAACATTTCGTTTGGCACAATTGCCATATCCTTAAATAAATTAGAAGCATCTAAATTTACAATAGATTGATTTGTATTATTTATAATTGAAATACAGTTACCTGCAGTCCAATTTCCGTTTGCATCTAATAAGGCTTTATTTTTAATCCCATCATAGATGATATGTGGTGTGTTTTCCTTAAACCTTTTTGAAACAATCATACCTAATGGGTCAGCACTCACTGGCCTACCCACTTGACGCTCAAATTGATTATCATAAATGGATATGGCGGATGGATATGGATCATATAATTTATCCTTGATAGGTTTACCTGTGGTGAAATAACTAATAATTCCAGTACTTACACTTTGATTATTGATTATTTTATTTTTAAAAATATTGATCCCTTTCGATGCTAAAATCAAAATACCAGTACCTGTAGGAACAGATGCTACAATATTACCCTTTGGTGCAAAATTTGGAAAATTGTTATCATGAATATAATTGTCATGCACATTTACATCACCCCCTTTTTTTTGCACTAAGTCCGGCAAATCAAATACCAATACGCCGCCTGTATTTTGGTAAGCTTCATTGTTAAATACTTCGGCATGAATCGAATTTTCAATTTCAATTCCCGCTACATTATAATATGCTTTTGAATTTTTTACAACAATATTTTTTGACTGGCCCACATAAATCCCTGCATCTGATGCCCCCATGGCTTCACATTTATCGATCATTACGCCATCACATTGAACAGGATAAAATCCATACCCGCCATTCTCCGGTCCTGGAGCTCCAGTCCACTCCGTTTTTACATCACGAAAAGTAATATTGTTGACATGCATTGTTTTAATGGCATCTCCCTTAGCATCCTGCACACTAAAACCTTCCAACACGATATCATCACAATTACTTACCCTGATTCCTTCAGCCCCATCCGTTTGGCCTTTAAAACTCAACTTAGTTTTATTCATGCCCTTACCACGAATGGTGATTTTTTTCTTTTCTTCTAACGACAAGGTGTTTGTGAATTCAAAAACACCTTCAGGTATTTCGATAACAGCACCTGCCTCAGCCAAAATAAGTTGTTTTTGCAATTTCTTTTGAACATCAGCTTGGGCCAATCCTTGCATTGAAAAAACGATAGTGCCAATAAAAAATAAGACGAATGATTTCATGAAAACTATTTTAAAATTAATGTTGATTAAACTATTTGTATAGTATGTTTAAACGGTGTAATTCCTGTTAAGTAAACAGTAGGTGCCGACATTTTTGGCAAGGCCCCTCTCAATTGATAACCGGTATGCTCAAATTTACCTGGGCCAAAATTAATGGTATCTGAACCTACTGTATAAGATCCTTGTTTTCCTTTTAACACATAAGCTAAAGGATTATGTTGAATAGATTCAACACCTTCAAATTTTCCGCCGTCACGTAAAATAAGCTCCATGGATACGGGTACTTTATCAGTACCAGTAATCGAAATGTCCACTTCAATACCATTGTTCAAAGGGGTGATTCTGATTGTAGTATCTAAATACTGTACATTACTTTTTTTACGATTACTCTTAGGCATTTTTCCTAAATCCCCATCAGGTGAAATAAACTTTGGCTCAAAGGGCTGAAAATAGGGCCCTTCTAATTTCTTATTTAAAATAAAACTATCTCCTTCTTGTTTAATTTGTATGGAATCAAATTGTCCTTTACCAAAAAAAGAAGTTGCAATTCGCATCGCTTGCAAAACCGCATTTCCTTTATGAAAAGTTAACCAACCAGCATTATTTGACAAAATGGTTACATCCCAATTTTCTTTTCTAATACGAACTACGCCAGAATAAGGAAATGATTTTACATAATTGGTTGGTAATGTTTTAACAGGTGGTAATTCCTTCCATTGGGATGGATCCTCCAAATAATGATTTAAAACGCGATGGATTGAATTTTTATTGTCTCTTTCCACTAATCTACAAATAGCAGCCATTTCTCCATCATTATCTAACAATGCCATGTATCTAGCTGCATAGTAATATCCATCCATGTGACCAATGGTCCCATTATCTTGACGGTTTGATGCTTCTGTCACTACTTCACCATTTGGATGAATATAGTAACGCATCATTTTTAAATTTTTTCGAACGGACTCAAAAAGTTCCGGCTTATTTAAACCAATCGCAATACTAATTAAAGCACGATCCACAATGGAAGAATAAGCACCTGTACTCTTTTCATAGAATTGACCATCAGGATCAATATCAATATTTTCTCTTAACCATTGATTTGCACGATCCATATATCTTTGATCAGGCCACAATTCATATAATTTAGTTAATGCACATGAAACCACCCAACGATGATTGGGTGTGTGAATACCACCAGTGATTAACATTTCACCTGCTTGTTTTAAAAATTTTTCGAACGGAACTAATACTTTTTCAATACCCTTTGTATTGGATTGTTTTAATAGCTTATATGACTGCGCCAATCGCTCCACAATAAATGCTGTATCTGGTGTTGAATGAAAATTAGTGGATAATAAATCAATGGAACCATCCGCATGTTGCAATGATAACATTCCTTGAACAGCATCTTGTATTTCATTTAAGATGATAGGAGACTGATAATAAATTGATTCAGGAGTTGCTACAGCAGCGCAAGAAATATTAAGATACTTGGAAGTACTGTGTGGATTGGGAATTAATTCTCCATCTAAGCGAGCACCAAAATAAGGATTGAATTTATCTTTTATTTTATTTGCATTCGAACCATTTAAATAAGTATCGTTCAATTTTATTAAATCAATTAACCAGGTTGGTTTTACAAGTGCTTTCATTTGATCATTCCCTGTTGGAAATGAAAATCCTGCAAAAGGAGATAAACAAAGGGCGGCTGCATTTAAGGAAACAAATTTTCGACGATTTATCATAACATTTATTTTTTAACTTTTATTATTTTCTGATTCCTTTATATTGTTCATATGCCAACCCAAATAGGATAAATGATCCATACCCAAAACCGGTTCCCTCTGTAATTTTCCTGGTCAAGTAATACTCCTTACTACCCACACAAGTACCCCCAGATACTTTCACAGGAATTAAATAACCATCCCCCATGGACTTTACACCCGTTGTTTTTAATGCATTGTATGCACGATCAATGATTGGATCGTATTCAGATGCAGGTATTAACTTTAATTTTAACCCAATGGTTATTGCATATGAAAACATTGCTGTGGAAGAACTTTCATCAAAGTTTTGCGGATCATTGGGCAGTGTCATTAATTGATACCAATAACCCGTTTCCTTATGTTGCAAAGGTGCTACATAAGAAATATAATTTTTTAAAGCGGTCTCTAAAGGTTTTTTGAATTTTGACTTTTTTGAAACGGTTAGTAATGCATCCGCTAAAGCCATACCTATCCAACCATTTCCCCTTGCCCAAATTTGGCTGCTTCTTCTTGTTACTTTATCAGGCCAACCCAAATTGCTACAACCATCATTGTAATCTTCATTATCTGCATCCCAACCATGCACCCACAAGCCAGTTTCCTTATCGGTTAACTTTTCATTGTGTGTATTGAATTGATACAAAAAATCATCAATATATTTTTCATCATTGGTCAATCGATACATTTCAAGCAAATACATACTTAACATATAAACAGTATCATCCCATAATTCATTGGTTTCTGCACGATGTGAAACTCCACCATTAGAAGCGCGTGGAATTTTTAAATAATCTGCATAAATTTCATTGGATTTATCCAAGTATTTTTTATCTCCGGTTAATCTGGCCAAAAAAGCCATGCCATGTGCTGATGCAACTGCATTTGGATGTTTACCATTGGCCACATTATAGGTTGCATCCATGGCAACTTTTACATAATTTAAATACACTAATTTTTCAGATGTCGACTTTGAATTGTATAAATGTATTAATGAATTTAAAAAAGTAGCCTGACCCCAATCCCATTTGTATTTATCTGCAGGCATGAATACTTCTCTCCCATGTTTATCAACGGCATCCACCCAAGTGGTTTGTGCAAAATTGCGCAAAGGGGATATAAATAGAAGAAAAATAACTACAGATTCTTTTAAATTAATTTTCATTTTTGATCTTAATTCATAAATGGTTAATAATCAGGCAATGAGACGCTCAAATAGCACACTTAAAGATAGTAAGTTAGCGCTTTAATTAGCTGCCAAATTGATGAAGGGTAACGATTATTTACGAAATCGTTTTCGCTTTACTAATTACCACACCATTGGGCTATTCAATTTAAAGAAAATTGTAATAAAATAAGGTGAAATGACTCAAATTTTAAGGTCATTTTACCCCCCAACTATTCATTTCATTGGGATTCAAGGTGTTGGCTTTAATGATAAAAGCAGCTGGCTTTTCGCCGGTATATAAAATGGCTTCCTGTCCTTTTTTAAGCGTCAGCACCAATTTATTGCCTTTTTTAAGCAACCGAACAGATGTCGGCCCTAATAATTTAACATCCTCTAGTAAATCTGATGAAATTATACAGGGTTCTCCAGCCAAACTTTTGATATGTATAAACTTGGTTTGACTGTTTTTTCTAAGGGCGCTCACTAAAAAAGCGCCTTCGGTCCTAAGCTGATAAAAACTTGCGTCCTGCCATTACGTAGGCATTGCAGGAAATACATGTATGATACCGCCCCAACTTTGAAGCATCATATCCAACATGGATCTTGAGGAAGCAATGGGTGATTCAAAAGTGGGATTTTCTCTTTCACTGTAAAATATATTTTGTGTTAGTGAAGGAATCCTTGATGGTCCAGGAGGTTTACCAAACCGAGGTAAAATTTCCAATGACCTATTTAACCAGAACAAAGCACTGTCTCCTTTTCCCAAGCTAGCCCATAAACTTGCAGCACCAGAAAACTTGTACATACAATTATCTCCGTCCAAACTTGTAAAGTGCGTAATGGACTTTTCCATTAAAGGAATACGTGTTGGCACATTTTCCTTGGTCATATCATATAATGGGAATATGGTAAAAAGATGGCTAAAGTGTCGGTGTGAACTTGCAAGCGGCTTATCCTTACCGATCATGATACCATTTTCATTGATACTATAATCTGCCATATGCGCTATATGATCCTTCCATACAGGTAGCAAACTGTCTTTTATTTTTAATCTTTCTGCACTCGCGATTAAGGCTTTAAATCCCCAATTGGCTAATGCAATATTTAAACTTGTTCCCTTTGCATCCCCATACTCATCTGAATAAGTATATGGAATATGATATAATCCATCCTCCCCTTTAATCATGGTTCTTAAATACACATTAAATGCACGACGCATCAATGGATATATTTTTTCGCGTAACCTAGTATCATCCATCAATCTTCTATTATGCAAATAATACATTTGCATTAACCAAGGAAGTACAATAATATTCATTCCCTCCTTCACATTATTTTTATCACTTGTTATAAATAAGGGATTGTATAAATCATCATACCCTACTGGGTTTCTAATTCCTGCGCAATCATTTCTAAATTCTAAAGGAACATTGTCAATCATTTGTTGCGTATGGCGATCTAATAATTGATATAAATTATCTTCCAATGCGGTATGATTAGTAACCCCCATCGTAAAATAAGTTAATTGCACATTCAAATTCATCCATAGTAATGGCCATGCAGTGGGCTTAAACCAAGGGCCTAACAAATCAATCACTGGTTTCCCTGGATGGGTAGCACTTGCTAACTTATATAATTGAATCCAATAAAAACTTTCTAATCTTGCATCAGGAAAATTCACAAAACTTGCGGGATAATAAGCATGCCACCATTGACGATGTGCTGATTCAATATTTTTTAAAGATTTATTTTTTTGCTGCATGAATAGTAGCCACCGCATCCGTAGCCGAGCCTGACATTGATTTACGATACTTTCCCCATCTATTCGCCACCGTCAATAATACAGTACGTTCCCCATTATTATTTTTTTGTTCCTGCCATGCAGTTGCATAATCATCGCCCATTAATAAGGGTTGTGTTACCACTTCGATATCTCCTTCCTTACGCGTTATAAAATTGGGGTTTTGTTGGTACACCACATTCAACTCTAAACCCATTGCGCGCTTTGCAATATATCTGGCACTTTGAGCTAGTTGCGGACGAAATGAAAATTTAGCAGCTGCTTCGTTTCCAGTTGTTTTTAAATTTACAATAATTAACTCTTCATTGGAAGGTGCAAAACATCTAAAACTTAATGTTCCTTTTGTTGTTACAAGCTCCCCTATAATTTCAGCATTCCATAAATCAGTTCTAATATTCACATTAGTTGCAACGCCAACAGTAGTCAATAATAATTGGCCAATGGGTAAGCGACTAGTTTCATAAGCACTCGGGGAAGCAGTTCGATGATCATACACATCAGTGCGTCCTATTTCAAACCTTAGGGTATTAGGTAATTGATCATCCTTAAATAAAATAGTACCTAACAATCCATTGCCCACATAGGCACCAGCGAAATAATCCTTGGGTATACTATTCCATAATAAATCATGTTGTTTTAAATGCGACGCCCAATTTACGTCCAATTGCAACATTGATTTTGAAATTATCTTTTGTGCATGCCCAGTAATATTGAAAAAACAAAATAGTAAAATGTATAATAAAGAATTGAATGAATATCGTTGCATATAGGTTTTACTTTAATTCTCTTTGAGCAAATGTTAAAAAACAAATTCCAATTATAAGGTAATATATCATGCTTACCATCCCTGATATGTTGGGATACGCGATTGCTGTGCACCAGTTTTAACACTATACAAAATGAAAATTATTCCTACAAAAAGTATTGAAAAATATTTCTTCATACAATTATATTGATTATTTCGTTGGCGTTAATTTTAATAGTACTACGCCATGATGTGGCACCGTTGCTTTAAAACTTTTTGCATTCGCAGCTATTTCTTTTTGTGTCCAAACATTACGGACATTGAATAACCCTTTTAATTTTAGTTTATTAAAATATAAGTTATAGTTAGCTGATTGCTCATCCTCCCATCTGAAATAGGAAGCAGGTGTTTTACCAAAATCGGCAGTATTAAAAATACCCACAGCATAAGCACCTTGCTCTAAAGGTTTCAACCAAACTTGCACTCCCTGCTCTTCCAAAAACAATCTTGCTGATTTACCCAATGGATCCTGATTCACTTCAATCACTTCATCATTAGACAATAAATTTAAAGTGAACGCATCTAATTGCTCTATAGGACAACCAATCAATATTGGGCCTGCCAATAAACTAAATAAACTCACATGACTGTATTGCTCATTGGGTGTTAAACGTGTTGGATGTAATTTAGCACCAGTAGTAACATTGCCTAATATCATCATGTCTGGATCATTCCAATGACCTGGGCCGCCATAAGGGCCCCATTTATCTAATGTAAATGCGGATACATATAAACTAAGCCAACTATCTCTGATATCAGGTCCTGTGCGCCAAGCTTCTGACACGCGCGCCCAATCTTTTACAAGATTAAATGGTGCAGAATTGGATAAACTATATATAATGTCACGACCCGACTTTTTTAAAGCCTCCGACATTCTTTCCGCAGACCCTAATTCAATTCTCCAATCATATTTTAAATAATCAACTCCCCATTGTGCCATTTGAATGGCATCCTGCTTTTCAAAACGATATTTACCGATATACCTAAATGACCTTTTGTTATTAATGATTGAATCAGGCAAAGCGCCATCTTCAAAATTGGAAGATCCACCCCCAAATCCAGCATAACTGGTAATCCAAGGCGTTGAATACAATCCCAACTTAAGTCCTTTGCTATGAATTTCATCAATCATCCCTTTAAAATCTGGGAATTTTTTGTTGGGTTGCAATGCATAATTATTGGCAGTTCTATATCCCTGCCAACCATCATCAATATTAATATAAGTCCAGCCATGTTTACTTAAACCCATATTAACCATTGCATTCGCTGATGCAATAACTTTTTCTCTATCAATTAATCTTGCCCATGAATTCCAACCATTCCATCCAATCGGTGGTGTTAATGAAATTGTATCCCCAATTTTGATAGTCAACTGCTTTTGTGCAGCACCAAAATTATTATTTGCTTTCATGGTAACTAAATAAGTGCCCTTTTTATTTAAGACCCCCGTAATGATTCCTGTTTTGGAATCAATCGTTAAACCATTCGGCAAATGATCCGCTGAATAAGAAATTGGGGCTTCCCCAGTTGCTACCACGGTAAATAAAAATGGACTACCTGGTTTTGCACCAAATATTTTAGGTGAATTAATTCTGGGTGTTTTTGCTACAGCTGGCGTAAGAATATATCTTTCCCCATCATTCGCAATGGGTTGCGGCATTGTATTTTCCAACATGGTAAATTGTGCATTCGCAATGTCAGAATAAAACTTTTGTGAAGAAGCTTCCGTTTTTACTAAAATCCCGAATCGCTTTACTCCTGTTAAATTGATATTTATTTTTTTAGGTACACCCCCTACTTTCATTGGGCCAGATTCAAATAATATTTTCCTGTCTCCTAAAATATAGAAATGTGTTTCCGTTGCTTTATTTGCATTGTCATCTGCTCCTACGATTGCAGAAAACTGTGTCGCATTTCCATCTAGTTGAAAAACCATTAGTCCTATTTGACTTATTCCAAGTCCTCTACTATATTTTACACCGCCTAATTGAATTGGCTCACCGCTAGCACAAGCCTTCGTTGATACCCCAGGAATACCATCAGAGAATGAAGGAATATCCAAATCATCCAACCAAATTTGATTTGTTTTTTGCGCTTGACTAGTAGTACTTGCTATTAAAAAAAATAACCCTAATAATAACCTTGTTTTCACGTATTAATTTATTCTTGAATTTTTACTTTTTGATTTGCAGGTGTATTTTTAATTTTTTCAAGTAGCTGGGTTAATTCTTTCACCTTTTCTGGATATTGATTATATACATTGTGCTGTTCACTGATATCCGTTGCCAAATTGTATAACTGCCCCATCGGCTCCCCTGGTTTTGGCTTAATTTCAACGGGTGCTGAAAATCCTCCTGAACCAAGTTTTGTAATTAATTTCCAATTATCTTTTTTGATGTTAAAATATCCTTTTGATGAGATATTGATAATCGCAGGCTGATCTTTTACAATGGTTGCTTTCCCAGTTAAAATAGGAAGTATTGAATAACTATCGGCTGTATTAAATTCAGGCGCAGTGTTACCAATCAACTCCGCACAAGTAGCCATTAAATTTGCTAAAGTAGTTGGAGCGTTACTTACACTACCTGCTTTCACTTTACCAGGATAGCTTACTATAAATGGTACCCGATGCCCACCTTCAAAAGCATCCCCTTTCATTCCTCTGAATTCACCCGCTGATTTGTGATTAAATTCAGCTACAAAATTTTCTCTCCAATAAGGCCCATTATCACTTGCAAATAAAACCAAGGTATTTTTAGACATGCCTAAGCTATCAAGCACTTTCAAAATTGCGCCCACTGCATCATCTACCATCATAACATAATCACCATATTCCCCTGCTTTTGATTTGCCTTTGTATTTATCTGTCGGCATCCATGGCGTATGTGGCGCTGGCATTGGAAAGTATAAAAAATAAGGATTTTTTAATTTTTCTTGCTTCTGTATAAACGAAATCGCTTTATTGGTAAACGTAGGTAATACATTTACAAAGTCAAAAGAAGGCGACATTAAACCTGGTCTCCAAAATGGGCCCGTATAGCCTGACTCTAATTTATTACCGGGTGTAAATCCTGTAGGTAATTCTGTTAATTGATCATTCTCCAAATAACAGTAAGGTGGCATATCTAGAGATGCAGGTAATATATAGGAATAATCAAAACCTTGTGACAAAGGCCCTGCAGTTGGTGCTTTATCAAAATTGATTTGATTGGGATTCATTTCATCTTTGATGCCATACATATTATCCTTATTATAATTGGGATGAATGGAATCCTTAAAAGCTTCTTTCAAAACCCAATCTACGCCTAAATGCCATTTACCTACTACACCAGTTTGGTAGTTTTTTGTTTTTAATAAATTGGCAATGGTTTGCTGTTGTGGATTGATCAAAGTTCTACTATACCCCCTTAATACTCCAATGGGTAAACGACTACGCCAAGGATAGTATCCTGTCATAATGGAATAACGAGAAGGTGTACAAACAGAGGAAGTCGTATGCGCATCTGTAAACCGCATTCCTTGTGCAGCTAATTTATCAATATTAGGCGTGTTTATTTTACTTTCTGGATTGTTCGCAAACACATCTCCATAGCCTAAATCATCTGCCAAAATATAAACGATATTAGGCAGGGTTGTTTTTACTTGTGCATTCATTTTAACAACAAACAAACAAATCATAAAAACAACAGCTGCCATTTTTTGAAGCTGTTTTAAAAAAATATTTTTACTGGTCATAATGGTTCTTTATTTGTTTCAAATTCGAGTTATTTTTTTTGAAGCGTAGAAACAGGCGCATTTAATGTTTCAATACCCCATTTCGTATTTGGTGTCGCGCCCATATTTATTTCTAACAACCCCCCTTTAATTAAATCATCATGCATGATCCATGGCATGTTAAATGATTTTCCATTCATCTGCGATGACTGTATGTAAACGTTATTAGGCCCATTATTTTTTGTTTGAATGATCACTTTTTTACCTGGGTAATACTTTGGATTTAATTGTATTGTGATTTTATCAAACAATGGGCTGGTCATTTCGTAGAATGGCTTTGCAGAAGTACCCCCATCAGTGGAGAACAATCCTATTTTTAATAACACAGCTAAGGAACCCATTAATCCTTGATCCTCATCCCCACTGTATCCTTTTTGTGGCGAAATACCAGCATACACTGAATCAATTAGTTGTCTGGTCCAGTATTGTGTTAACCATGGCTTCCCTGCATAGTTGAATAAGAATGGGGTTTGCATACATGGTTGATTGCCATAATTAAGATATACGCGTCTTATTAATTTTTGATCTACTGGATTTTCAGATTTGCCTGAAACAAAATTATGAACACGGGCTTTGATAAAGGATTCATTAAGCTTGGTTGTAAATGCATCATTTCCACCCATTAAATTAATTAAACCTGGAACATCATGGGGCACAAACCAAGTGTATTGCGCCGCATTACCTTCCACCCAACCTTTTTCATAATCTAAAATATCAATCTGCTGATTCCATTCTCCTTTTTTATTTTTAGACCACATCCAACCAATTTCCTTATTAAATATATTTTTATAGTTGTTGGCACGCAAACTAAATAAATCATAATCCTCTCTTTTTTTCAACACTTTAGCCATTTGTGCTAATGCATAATCCTGATAGGCATACTCCAATGTTTGCGCAGCACCATCTTGGTGAAATCCATATTTAATAGGTGTTAATGGAAAAGGTACATACCCTAGCACCATATATTCTTCAATGCCCCCTCCTTTAAATGTGTTGTGCTCATATCCTGCTTTACTCATCATACCTCCAGGAAAATGATCTTTACGAATACCTTCATATGCCTTATTGATATCAAAACCTTTGATTCCTTTTAAATACGCACTGGTGATAAACGGCGTTGTAGCAGCCCCTGTCATTACATAAGTATAATTACCTCCAGATGGCCCTCTTGGCACTAAACCACCATCATCATACATCTGTAACATACAATTAATAAACTCCTCTGTAATTTCAGGATATACCAAATGCCAAAGTGTATTTAATGACCATTGCGCTCCCCAGAATGAATCAGAATTATACATGCTAAACTTAGGTTTACCATTGGCATCTAATTTAACTTGTTTTTTTAAGGGAGTAACACCAGTATTATCAATATAAGTGCCACTCACATCACTTACAATGCGTCTGCCTTGTAATGCATGAAATAAGTCCGTATAAAAACGTTGCTGTTGTACTTTAGTACCCCCTTCCACATCAATCCTACCCAACATCATATCCCAATCTTGTGCTGACTGTTTTACAATTTCATCAAAATTCCAAGCTGGCAATTCTGACTTCATATTATTTTGCGCTTCTTCAACACTAACATATGATATGGACACTTTCATTAATCTCTTTTCTCCTTGGATGGTATTAAACTTAACAAACACGCCTGTTTTTTCACCTTCTAAGGAACTAAGTGTAGGAATAACCACTCCCTTTTTCCAACCGCCAAATGTGGTAAATGGTTTATCAAATTCTGCAACAAAATAAACGGTTATAGGTTTTGGACGACGAATGGTTGCAGCCATCGTCACTTCGCCTTCAATGCGATGATCATTCGCTTTATTTACTTTACTTGATTGTGTTTCGGAAGAACCTAATACTGTTGTAAAATCAAATATGATATAACTGTCATCCGATTTTGGATAAGTATATCTATGAAAACCAACACGGTTTGTTGAAGTTAATTCTGCAGTGATTGTATAATCTTTTAATACCACTTTGTGATAACCTGCTTTAGCAACTTCATCCGCATGCGAATAACTTGACCCATAGGTATCAGGTCCTAAATGCCCTTTAAATATTCCAGTGGTGGGTAAAACAGGAATTCCAGACATTTCCCAACAATGTATATGACTAAAACATTTGATGGTATCCTCATTATAGCGATAGCCGGTATTCCAAGTTCCTCTTAAGTTCATATCAGGACTCAGGTTTACCATACCAAATGGCCTAGTAGCTGAATTAAAGTAAAAGAACCTTGAGTTCGCTGCATCCACCAATGGCGCAACCAAACTAGATTTTGCTACTACCCCATTGCTATTTTTTTGCGCAGGGGCGAATAAATACTGAAATAATACAATTACTAAAAGGAGGTTTGATTTTTTGATCGACATAAAGTAAAATTTAACGCGTTAGTTCAAATAAATATAAAAAAATGTTCCAAAATGGCGCAAAAAAAAGAAAGGATTTGCTCATGTTAAAATAAAACGATGTGCAAATCCTTCCTACAAATTCACCCTAAATTAATAACCAGGATTCTGTTCAATCTTAGGATTAGTAACATCTATCATTCCTTGAGGTATTGGTCTCAAGTACCAGTTAAAGGGCGATTTTGTACCCAGATAAAATTGCCTATAAAAAATAGGGGCAACATCATCAAGAATTTTTCTAATGGATTAGCAATTTTAATTTTATAATCTTTTATAAATGAATCGTTTACTTTAAAAATAAATTCTATATATTGTTTAAAGATTTGAGTAAATTAGTTTAATTTGTTTGAAATGTTAAGATTGTTAATAATTACTTACGAAAACGATTTCGCTATACTTTTAACAGTTAACATTAAAACATTATTAGTTAATTTTAAAAACTTAATATTCATACCATGAAATCATTTTTCACATTACTTATTTTGTTAACATTTGTTACCCACCAATCATACGCTCAAAAGACAGTCGTTAAGCTGGATTACTTTTATAATAATGAGTATAAAACAAATCCCGATGGCAGTACCTATCGCTTTCATTATATATGGGAGGATACGACACTAAATGGTTACAGCATGTGGGGTGAAATGTTTACCGATAAAGGCGCTAAAATTAGAAGCCTAATTGATGCACCTACCATTGAGAATTTGAAAAAAGCAGCTGTATATATTATAACCGATCCAGATAATCAAAAGGAATCCCCAAATCCTAATTACATGAAAGCGGCCGATGTTAAAGTGATTAGCGATTGGGTTGCGCAAGGAGGTGTATTGGTTTTACTTGCGAATGATTCAGCCAATGCAGATTTATCTCATTTCAATTTATTGGCCAATGCATTTGGAATTCATTTTACGGATAAAGTACGTAATTCTGTCCTTAAAGATATTACCGTAGGAAAAATTATGGTTCCAGATACACATCCTATTTTTACCACCGCAAAACAATTATACTTAAAAGGTATTTGCACTTTGAAATTAAAAAGCCCTGCGCAAGCGTCACTTGAAAATAACGGAGACGTTATTATGGCTACAAGTAAATTTGGAAAAGGCACTGTGTTTGCGGTGGGTGATCCATGGATTTATAATGAATATGTGGTGAATGATCGCTTAAACGATACTTACCAAAACAAACAAGCTGCTATTGAACTTACCAATTGGTTATTAAAACAAATCCCTAGGTAATTATTTATCCATACTGAAAGTGTTATTTAAGCTACCGATTTCAACTATTGAACAGTAATTAAAATTCACTAGAATAATTAGATAAATTATTTTTTAAATTCACTTCATGTTAGATATGCATACAACGCTAGATATAAATAAACGATTGTATTCACTTGATTTTATGCGAGGTTTAATCATGATGCTATTGGCCCTAGAAAGCACAGGCATTTTTAAAGTGTTTTTTTTGGCTTCAAAAGGCAATTTTTTTGAAACTATATTTATCCAATTTCAACACCATCCCTGGCACGGCATGCGATTTTGGGATTTGATCCAACCTGGATTTATGTTTATTGCTGGTACTGCGATGGCCTACTCTATTCAAAATCAACAACAAAAAAATATACCAAAAAAGGAAATAACCCTTAAAACAATTAAACGTAGCGGTTGGTTGTTTTTTTGGGGCGTATTATGCTATGCGGTAAAAGATACTGGATTGAGTTTTGAATTGTGGAATGTATTAACCCAGCTTTCCTTTACGATACTCGTTGCTTATTTCATTTTTGAATGGCAAATTAAATCCCAAATAGTTTTATGTATTGTCTTATTAATTTTAACCGATTTACTATACCGCTATACCAATGTTCCTGGCTATAATTTAGGGTTTACCAATCATTTTAATTTTGGTAATTATGTTGACATGCTACTCATGAATAAAACAAGTCGCGGCGGATGGGTGGCCATCAATTGTATCCCAACTTCGGTTCATACGATTGCAGGTGCTTTAATTGGTAAATTATTATTGAATACAACAGAACAGAAAGAAAAAATAAAAAAGATGGTTTACTGGGGATTGGGGTTATTGCTTATCGGCTATATCTTGGATCTTTTAGAAATAAATCCCATTATCAAAAGAATTGCCACTAGCTCATTTACCCTAGTTTCACTAGGCTGGTGTATCCTATTTTTTGCTGCCAGTTATTATTTCATTGATATTAAGCAGAATAAAAAAATATTGTTTTTAAGAATATTATCTCTGAATTCAATATTCATTTATTTGTTTTTTGAAACAGCGGGTAGCGGATGGTTAAATCCTTATGTTAAAAAGTTTGCTTTTGGCTTTTTAAACAGCTTTACCGACTCTGAAACATTTATTGCCCTATTTGGATGCACCTTAATATTTTTAATTGAATGGGGCTTATGTTATTTCCTTTATAAGAAAAAGATATTTTTCAAACTTTAATCAAATAAGCTTCTCATCCCTTCATTACGACGTTTGCCAAAATAGGTAGACAAAGTAAATTCAAAAGTTTGTGGCCTGAGATTTGCTGACGTCATATCATTATTATAAATATCATAGGTAATACCCAACTTATATTTATTCAATAACAAACCAATATAGGGCACTACAGCATCTTTAGTGCGATAAAAACAACCCAAATACATCCTATTGGTAGATTCATAGGTTTCATTAAACGGGATACCTATTGCTGCGCCTGCATAAATAAATTCGTTTTCATATCTACTTTGATAATTGGCATGAATCATCAATGTTTTATTCCCTGAAAATACCTGTTCATAATTTAATTGCCCCAACACCTGACTAAATTCATTCATAGGGCTCACCCTCACACTGTCATTTGTTGTATTATATCCAGAGGAACGATTAATAAAATACGAACTCGCTCCTAGCTGGAAAAAGGAAGTATAACTATTATGTGAATACATTAAACCAACATTTAATGTTGATTTAGTTCTAAAATTATTGATCACCTCTAAACTTGAAGGATTCAATAAACGCCCAGAATAATATTGGTCGCCAAAAACCAATGATTGGGCATCTACCGTTCGACTTATAATAGTAGTGCCTAATCCAATTGCCAAATATTGGCTGCGTTCATCATTTAAAAAAACGCGATCCGCTATTGAAGCCGTTATATGATTCGTTTGTAGAACTCCATTTAAAACCTGATCAGAAATAGCTTGAAGGCCAAATCCCAATTTATTAGGTTCCGTGTTCTCATTTTTCAAAAAGCCAAAATCAACGCCAATGCCAGTAGTTTTATAAGGCTGACCAACGCCTGAAAATTGCGTTCTAAAAATTACTTGGGCTTTATTAAAACTTCCCAAGCCTACCGTTGCAGGATTAAAAAAATGCCCAGCAGTAAAATTTTGTGAGATATACGGAGTTTGTGCCCTTACTGAAATGGCAAATACTGAAAAAAATAATATAAAATTTAGTGCTTTCATTTATCTCATTAATAGTACTGATCCTGTTTTTTTAATTTCTGAAAGTTGGTTCGTCAAAAAATCTTTATAACTATATTCAACAAGATAAGAATAAGCATCCATTTCCTGCATTACACCACCTAAATCTCTTCCATCCCATCCTTTATTTATGTCAGTTGAGAAAAAAACCATCTTTCCCCATCTATTAAAAATCTTTAATCCTTTAAAACTTTGAATACCTGCACCATATTCGATTTTTAAAATATCATTTAAACCATCATAATTTGGGGTAAACGCATTAGGTATGTTCAAGTATATATCAGGTGATACTATTACATCATATTCATCGTAAATATTACAGGTACTTACTGTATCCGTTCTTGTTAAAGTATATAAAATAGATTTATTCCCATTAAATACAGGGCGAGGAATAGTAGGATCAGATAAGAAAGTAGAAGGCGACCATTTGTAACTTGTATATCTTTTATCAAATTTAGAAACCAATAAAGTGTCTAAGTTTGGATATAAATATAACGTATAATTTTTTCCATATAAAGGAGCAATCACATTAATAGGACTTCCTGTAATTTGATAAAAATATTTTGGGCACCAATCATTACTCACCTGTAAATTGATTTTATAAATACCAGCGGACATATATTTATGTGAAACAGGATTAGCTAGATTAGCAATTGATCCATCACCAAACATCCATTTAAAATGAATTTTACTTTGTTCTTTTGCACTCGTAATGATTTCTACAGGTACATTAATACAAGCATCCGACTTTGTTGAAAAAGTATACCTAGGGATATTTAATAATGATATGGTAAGATTATTAGAGGTTAGTGAATTACAAAAACCATCATTGACTACAACCCTATATAATCCTGGTAAACCCACTGTAACATTACCTAATTGATTGGTGTAAAATAAAGTGTCGTTACGATACCATTTATAAGTATTTGCCCCCTGCCCCGTTAATACCACAGAGTCTCCATTACAAATCACCGTATCAACAGCTGCAATCGTAGCCGTTGGAATGGTAAAAACAGGGATTGAAAAAATATACGGAAAAGGATAAACACATTTTTTAAGATCCGTTAATTCAAGGGACACACCTGTCGTACCAACAATTAAACCATGAATGACTGAATCAAACATTTTTGCATTGTTATTGGTGGTGGTCCATACCGCATTAAATGGAGGAACGCCACCACTTGTACTTGAAGACAAACGAAGCGAATCATACAAACAAAGATAATTCTTAGGACTAGTAACAATAGGCAAATTAGGCGGCGGGACCAATGAAATTGCAAGTGTCGTATCATCGGTACATGTAGCCCCAGAGGATGCAAACATCTTAATTTTATAATCCATTTTATTCGGATAAGCATACCCTGTATATCTATGCTTATATACTTTACCAACATAAGGGAACTCATCCTGTGTGGTATCATTCAAATTATTTTGCACATCCCAGAAGATGATTAATTTACCGATGTCTCCAAAATCAACTGTAGAAAGATTTTCAATACGGACGTCCTCGTTTGTACACAAAGCGGTATCCTTTAATACTTTAAAATTAGCTTTAGGAATAGCACCATTAACAGTAAAATTGGAGGTGATGGAAGAAACACAACCTGTCGTATTTTGCGTCACCTGAAGCGATACTTGATATAAACCAAAGTCATTGTACTTTATACGCGGATTAATTTGCGTTGCTGATCCTGCTAGTATACTTGGTAATTTTTTGTTTAATGGAGGGGTCACATTAAAATTCCATAAGTACCTAAATTGACTATTTGAGTTGTCAGAAATTTTTGTTGTATCAATAAACTCAGCATAGCTATCTTCCAAACAAACCTCCGGCAATATGAACCCAACTTGTGGATGTGGTATTAAATTAACCTTTATAATTGTATCTGCCATACAAGTAGTTCCTGAGTAGGCCCTTAGTCGAATATCGTAACTCATTTTAGCAGGATAATTATAATCCAAATAACGGTATGCATATTTTTTACCAACAGTTGGACTTGTATCAACTGTGCTATCTTTTATATTATCATTATCCCAAAAGACAACCACTTTATCAATCGTACCAAAATCAATAGTGGATATGTTTTCAATAGTTACATCTTCATTTGTGCAGAACGGTGTACTTTTTAAAATATTAAATTTAGGATGTGGAATTGCACCACTTACTTTAAAAATAGATGTATCAAGTGAAACACAACCATATGCACTTGCTACTTGAAGTATTATATTATAATCACCCCCACTACTATATTTATGCGTAGGCGTTTTCAAAGTGGAGACATTCGGGTTAGCAGTGGTTGCACTAGCATCACCGAAATTCCATAGATATTTGAAATTTAAATTATTATCTACAATACTTGAAGTATCCGAAAAAGTTGCCAAGGCATTATACAAACAAGCATCGGGCAATGAAAATCCTACTACAGGAAAGGGCCTATTTGTAAAACTAATTGAATCGGATACATTACAACCATTTAGTGTAGTTAAATTTAAAATAGGTCGATAGCTTTGTAAATTAGTATAAACATGCGCCTTAGGTTGATTTGTGGTACTAGAATCCAAGGGAGACCCATCCCCATAATTCCATATCCAACTTACTAATGTTGATTTAGGTGATGATACTGTTGAATCCCTTAATATTAAAGTTGTATTTAAACAAGTAGTATCAGAAATTGAAAATTTAAATTTTGGAACACTATCAATGATCGCTAATTGCAAAATTGAACTGTCAGCTGTAAGCGTATCACTGATGCATCCAATATCATTTATTACAAAATGTCGAATATTATATTTACCAGCTGTATCAGGTTTAAATTTTATATTTGGCGTAGTATCCTTAAATACACCCGTTCCAAAGTCCCACATATATTTAATAATAGCACGGTCATCTTTAGCAATAATAGTTTTATCGAACAAACTTACCGAATCACTTAAGCAATGTGTTGTAAAAATACTATCCTTTGTTTTAAAAGGTTCAGTTACCGTTAAAATAAATGACAAATCCTGTTCACCACTACATCCATCAAAAGTTGGATTATTCGCAATTACTTGTATTAAATATTGACCAGCAGTATTGAACAAAAAAGGATTTTTATAACTATACTTATACACCAATTTGCCATTGATTAGCGTCGAGTCTTCTGGAATAGGATTGTATATGGAATCCTTAGGATAATTGGGAATGTTCCACTTCAAAGATAATGGCTTATATGGTAAAGTGATCGAAGCTTTGGAACTAACACCTTTACAAGTAATGGGTAAATAAACTGTATTGAAATTATTAGTAACTTCTAATCGTTGATATAAATCTATAACGTTTGCACCTGCGTTATATCCATAGGATTCATAACGCCCATAACCATAAGCGATGGCATTGAATCCGGAATCTGAAGATATGGTATGAGATCCTGCAGCTAACTGAGGTTGAAAGTATAAATAATTCGTGTCACCTGGATGCACTATTGAACCAGCAAGCGCGACACCATCTATTTTCAAAGAGGTAGCGCCTTTTTTAGGTATCACTATATTTGCAAAATGATACTCTGACCCAATATTGTAATTACTTGTTGAATTTATGGTTACTTTATTAATTGTTTGTTCAATGGGGCTTAAATATATCATTTCAGGATCACCATTAGTTGCAATTATATTGTTACCACATGAATTGGCTGTTGTGATATACTGCGCTACCATAATCGGCAAATCTGACTCAATCGAATTTGCAGTGGTACTTGAAAATTCGTAATAAAAATTATTAATTAAAGTTGCTGGATTAATCACAGCTCCATTTAATTTAACTATTGTACTTGGATTACTCACCACAACACGATAAAAGTTATTGGGCATTTTATTGGTAGGGGCTGTTAAATATTTCCGACCCCATGCACTTGAGGGAAATGCCTGTTGTATATAATTATCTGCAGGGCCAGAACCAGTCGTACAAGTTATGCATAGTTTTCCAGAGCCAGAAAAAACCGCAATTCTTTTACAAGCACTTGTTGCTGTTGCAACCGATCTTATTCTTGTACCTGTTAAATCTTCCCCTTTGAATGGATTGGTTGTAGTATTAAGTTTACCGAATATATTATAAATTTCCCCCTTCATTAAGGTTTGTCTGATGGTATCTCCTTTAAAATAATTTATTGTATTTGCAGAAAGTATAATTTCAATATTAGTATTATCCTCCGTAGCAATAACATAGGTATAACCATAGGAATTCGCACTATTTGATACTTGGGTATAGTTTACTGAATAATAATCCCGTCCTAATGTACTTACAGGAAACAATAAACTCGCTCCTGATACCGCTGAATTATAAATATGCGTATACGCAATAATCCCAACATCGGAGATAATATGTATCCCCTTATTCGACAGACCCTCAACAGATAATCTTGCATCATCTGCGCCTGTTTTTGGAATAATATCAGTAGTGGTTACTTGGTTAGCAAGCACAGTATAAGTCCTAGACCAACCTGTTGCAGGAATTTCAACGGTCACATTTGCATTTTGATCTGACGTAAAATACAAAACCATATTCTGTGAACCTCCACTAGTCGTGTTAACAGTCCCATTTGCATTATACATACTCACATGGCTACCATAACCTACCCAAAACTCCCTTCCTTTATTAGAAAAATCCTGCGCAATAGCGCCACTAGCAAATAATACCCCAAATATGAATATTAAATATTTTATATATGAAAATATGGAGCGCATTGCAATATTCTAATACTGTTTGTTTAACAAGTATAAATGTAATGAAAAAAGGTAAAAAATGAGCTTAAAATGGCAATTTGAACCCTTTCCGAAATCAATGGAATTGAGCCAAGTGATTAATTGATTGGCAAAGAATTTGTTGATGGGCGCTTTAATGGTTAGATCCTTGTTGGCAATCACGATAAAGTTATTATCGCTGTACCCTTTGTTTTTGAATATGGTGTAATTCGGGTTCGTAATACTGAATCCCTTTTCCTCATCACTAATAACCAATAATCCAGTCTTTAAATCAGTAATGAATTGTGCAATTAGCTCCTTGGATTTTAAGTGAATGGTATCCTGTTCCTGCTTATATACAAATTGTTAATTTTTATAAATAACATCAACACCATATTCAGAAACATTATTGGCATTTACGTTTTTGAAATAGATGCATTTTAAAGTGCCAATTTCTTCTGTAGAAATAAAACTTGATTTAAACTGCGCGCTTATACTATTGATGCTAAAAGAAGATAGTAATAGAATCGCTATGGGGAGTAGCTTTCTCATTTATGATGGGGGTTATAAATTGGACACGAAAAATAAATGATTATTTCAATTACACACAACTATATTTGTATTAATTATTCATATAAGAATTACTTCTATAATATTGAATATATTAAATGTAATTTTGATAAATAAAAAATGATATATGAAAATTGCGATTTGGTCGGTAGGAAAAGCTGATGAATCTTATATTAAAGAAGGCATTACCAATTTCACCAAACGCATTGGTCATTATTACCCTATTGAATGGCAATTAATCACACCATCAAAAGCAAGCGAACTTAATCAAATAAAAAAAGAAGAAGCGATTTCTATTTTAAAAACAATAGCACAAAACGATGTGTTAATATTATTAGATGAGAAAGGGAAAATGCTAAGCTCACCTGGCCTTGCAAAATTAATTCAACAAAAAGCCAATCAAAGCGCACATCGTATTGTTTTTTTAATTGGAGGTGCTTATGGGGTTGCAGAAGAAATTAAAGCCAAAGCAAAATTTACTTGGTCATTATCTGAACTCGTATTTCCACATATGCTAGCGCGACTTATATTAGCGGAACAAATTTACAGGGCATGCAGTATCTTAGCCAATGAAAAATACCATCACGAATAATAATTGATCATGACCATGAGTTTAACTTTATACATAACAGTCATTACCGTTGCAATATCATTAATTGCCATGTATAATGAAGCATTAATGGACAAATTAATTTTTCATCCTTATACTGTTCACCATGACAATGAATGGTATCGATTCATTAGCTCCGGGTTTATTCATGCCGATTTTATACACCTTGCATTTAATATGTTTTCATTTTACATGTTTGGTGATTATGTGGAACAATATTTTAACATGATATTCGGCTCCCTAGGTAACACTTCATATATCCTACTTTACGTTAGCTCCTTAATTGTTTGTTTGATACCTACCTACTTGAATCATTTCAAACAATATAATTACAACAGTTTAGGCGCCTCTGGCGCCGTATCTGCCATCGTATTCGCAGGAATTTTTTTACAGCCAACTTTGCAAATAGGCTTTTTCATCATTCCTCCGATTATTCCTGGATTTATTTTTGGACCCATCTATCTTGGTATCACTGCTTATCTTTCTAAAAATGGACAAAGCGGCATTAATCATAGTGCCCATTTATGGGGATCCATTTATGGTGTGGTATTTTTAATCATCACCAGTTATTTTATGGGGAACTATAATGTACTTGCTGCATTTATGGAACAAATCAAAATCTATCTAGCAAGGTAATGATCAAAACAGATGTAGTTTGTGGCGTCATTTTATAACGATCATCAATTCGTTTTCCTACGACCCACAACATTCTGTCCCCCATCGTTAAAACACCTATGCGTTCCTTTATAGCAGGGCTCAATTTTAAGCTGCTTAAAAAATGATTTAGTTTCTTTTTTTTACGAAGTCCTAATGGATAAAAATAATCGGTAGATTGCCAAGTACGATATAAAAGCGGCCATTCTATTTTGTCTGCATCTAAATAAGCAAAATGCGCTTCTTTATTCATCTCGCCCATATTTGCAGCATCCACTGTTTCAAAATGTAATAATCCATTATTGGTTTGTAAATCACCTTCACCCACATATACCATCATATGCTCGGTATTAGAATGATTAGGCACTACCTGAATCGTATCATTGAATTTTATAAAACGATGAGTGGGTGTAGCTATATATGCGCCATTATTAGCATCCAACAGCTTATGTACTTCCACAATTTGTTGTGGCTTAAATCCATAGGATTGAATAAAGCCCCAAGTATAGGTATGATTATCTTTTACTTTTTTCCAATATTGAATTGAAATAGTTTCAATGCCATACCGTGTTTTTTTTCCTTTTTTCCAAAAAGCCGCAATGGTATTATTGACAATTACCTCTGCTTCTTTTAATCTTGCCACCGTATCTAATACATTTTCTGTTGCATATGCATACACTTCTTGAATTGTAGGAAGCAATTTATTTCGGATTAAATTTCTTGTATAGTCATTTTTTTCATTGGAACTATCTTCCACAAAAGTCAATGAATATTCCTTGGCGAAATGTCTTATTTGATTTTTCGTATAACCTAGCAAGGGTCTGCAAACCTGAATACTATCATTACGAAAATCTGGGATTCCTGTGAGTCCATGTAATCCAGTACCACGGAACAATTGCATCAAAACGGTTTCCACCTGATCATCAGCATGATGCGCTGTCAATAAAATAACTTTAGTTTTACTATCTCCTATACTGGCGCTAATTTCCTTTAATAATTGATCAAACCAAGCATACCTAATTTCTCTAGCCGCTTGCTGAATGCCCATCTTATAGGTTTCTGCATAAGCCGCAGTTTCAAATCGATTTACTTTAAATGGTATTTGCAAACGATTCGCGAAGTCAGTGACAAACTGCTCATCGCGCTTACTTTCCTCCCCTCTTAATTGAAAATTGACATGCGCAATAGTACATTTTGCACCAAGCAAGTGCATCAAATAGGTTAAACCTACACTATCCAAACCGCCACTCACTGCTAATAAAAAATGAGTATGGTTTAAACTAATGTCTGGAAACTTTTTTTTCCATTGTTCCTTAAAGTTTTCCAGGGTTAACATGCTTAATTATTTTTTTTGCTCTTTAGCCCAAGCATCTTTTAATGTTACCGTACGATTAAATACCAATTTATCTTTTGTGCTTATTGTATCCTGATAAAAATAACCTTTTCTTAAAAATTGGAAGCGCATTTCAGGCGCATCGTTTAAAAATGCAGGCTCACCCCATGCAATTGTTGTTGTATTTAATGAATTAGGATTAATATACTCCTTAAAATCTCCTTCCGCATTAGCCACATCTTCCACACTAAATAAGCGATCATATTCATTTAATACCACTGGCACTGCATGCTTTGCGCTCACCCAATGTAAAGTGCCTTTCACATGAAGTCCTGATGTGTCAGCGCCACTTTTACTATTGTCAAAGTACGTTGCATAAATAGTTTGCACATTACCGGCTGCATCTTTTTCAAAACGTTCACACTTGATGATGTAAGCGCTTTTTAAACGCACCATCAAATCAGGACCCAATCTAAAATATTTTTTTGTCGGTTCTTCCATGAAATCATCTCGCTCTATCCATAACTCATTACTAAACGGCACTTGCCTTACGCCACCTTCTGTATCTTCTGGATTATTTTCTGAGCTTAACATTTCCTCCGCTTGTGCGTAATTGGTGATAATTAATTTAACAGGATCTGTCACCACCATTCTGCGTTGTGCAATTTTATTCAAATGTTCTCTTACGCAAAATTCCAATAAACTAAAATCAATAATATTTTCACGTTTTGCAATACCTATTCGCTCACAAAAATCACGAATACTTTCAGGCGTATAACCTCTGCGACGCATACCACTAATGGTCGGCATTCTTGGATCATCCCAACTTGACACATGTCCTTCCGTGACCAATTGCAGCAACTTACGCTTACTCATAATTGTGTAAGTCATATTTAGTCGCGCAAACTCATATTGCTTGGAAGGAAAAATACCTAATTGCTCGATTCCCCATTCATACAAAGGACGATGCGGTATAAATTCCAAAGTACAAATAGAATGTGTTATATTTTCAATTGCATCGCTTTGTCCATGTGCAAAATCATACATTGGATATATGCACCAAGTATCACCTGTGCGATGGTGTGTTGCCCTTTTAATTCTATATAATAAAGGGTCACGCATATGCATATTCGGACTTGATAAACCAATTTTAGCACGTAACACTTTTGCCCCATCGGCATACTTGCCTTCCTTCATTTCATTAAATAATGCTAAGTTTTCGGCAATGCTTCTGTTTCTGAAGTCATTCCCAGTTCCAGCCATGGTGGGTGTTCCTTTTTGAAGGGCAATTTCGGCTGGACTACTATCATCCACATAAGCCACTCCTTTTTCAATTAACTGAATAGCATATTGATATAATTGATCAAAATAATCTGAAGCATAACATTCTTTAACCCAATTAAAACCCAGCCATTGCACATCTGCTTTTATACTATCCACATACTCTGTTTCCTCTGTCGTCGGATTGGTATCATCAAAACGCAAATTAGTGGCGCCGCCAAAACGAGTCGCTAATCCAAAATTCAAACATATACTTTTGGCATGTCCAATATGCAAATAACCATTGGGTTCAGGAGGGAATCTAGTCAAGATGGACTTGCATTTTCCTTCCGCTAAGTCATTCGTGATGATTTCTTCAATAAAATTTAAACTTTTTTCTTCGCTCATGAGTCACAATCAATTCGGCCAAAGGTACAAAATAGGCGTCAAATACCTACCTTAATTACAAAACAAACTACCCCCGATAGCCATAGAGCTTTTGAACTTCCTTCACAATTTTTTCAAGTTCTTGATCATCCCCACCAGGATCATATTGTTGCTTCAAACTACTTCCAAATACAAAGGCGACTGCTTGCCAAACACCCGCACTCAACCCCCCTTTAAATTCTTTGATTAAATTATAACAATTGTTCCCCGTTTCTCGATTAATGAGCTTCATTAATACCTTACCTTGATATACCGACAAGTTGGTGATTTTATCCGCAAATTCTTTTTTTAATTCCTTTTCCCTTGATTTGATAATTTGCTTTCGCTTATTTTCATCTTTTACATTTACTAGTTGCGCATTCACTTCACTAATCACTTTACTTGCCGATTTTGCATAGGGATAAGTTACATAAACCGCATTGCGAAGCCTAGTCCAATCCTTCCAATACTTTCTCCAGTAATTAGTTTGCTTAGCTAAAACCTCAACCGTAGGTAGCCAAGATTGGGGAATGGTATCCCCTTCTGGAGTAATAAAGGCTTCCACACGTAAAGTATCCGAAAATTGTTGCGCATAACTCACCACGGGAGCTACTCCCAGGAAAATGAGGATGACAATATATTTTTGGATTTGTTTCATTAATTTAAATCGTTCCCTTGTTATAAATTAACCCCCGTTTTTTAATTAATACCCTAATTTTAAAGAGGTAACCTTTCCTATTTAGATTTTAACTTTTTCAATCGGGCATAAGAGGACATCATAAATCCAATGGTCATCACTATAATACCCAACCACAAAATGTTTATGAAAGGAAACTCATATACTTTTAAAGTAATTAAATTAGTTAAAGCAGCAGATTCTTTGACCCCAATTTCCAAAATACCTTTCTTTTGATCAACTACTTTATTAAAGCTTAACACTAAATTTTGTGCCTTAACTGTATCCAATTCTTGGTTCAAAGTCATCCCTTCTAATAGGATACCTGGCTTCGCTTCAAACTTCAGCCCCTCTTTTGAAGTAACCGTCATTTGCAACACCAACTCATTGGTGCCAGCGGCAGCATTGGGATTTGGATTAATTAAAACATTATCTAACTTAATATAGCCATTGCTATAAAAAATGGTATCACCAATCGCAATTTGATGTGGCTTAAAACTTGTGGTATCCTCCTCACTATGATCTTGAAATGAAGTCACATAAACAAAAATGTCTTTATTCCAATAGTGCTTGGAAGATGGGTTTGCCGAAAACCCTTCCATCTTATTATTTTTCAATACATCTGGATACAATAAGAAACTATGATCCGATTTTTTCTCTTTAAAGTTTAATTCAAAAAAACGTTTGTCTAAGCCATCCAAAGTGTCTCGTTGATAAGTGACCATATACTTGCCCATATCCGTTTCCACCCCTTCAAATAAGGTGATGTTTTCTCTGGGATTCCCCGTTGGATTGTTTTTAGCATTATCTTCTTTTAAAGGAGATATCCCTGTGGTATTCCAACTTAATACTGTTTTATTGGAAGAGGAGATCAATATACCTAACAATACCATGGTAAATCCGATATGACCCACACTAGCAGCTGCAGATTTTAATTTACCCTTTAAAATATTGAACCAATAAAAAGCATTTGCGACTATCCCAAATGTAGCAGCCACCACACCCACATATAAAGCACCCAAATAACCAATTCCTTTTTCTTCGTAAGCGATGCCTATAAAATAAAAAATAATTGCACTCAATAATGCAGTTACGATTAATGGCCATTTAATATTTTTGATAAAATTTTCCGCACTCGTGGCTTTGAATTTTAAATATTGTCCAATAGCAGTTAAAATTCCAATGATAATCGCAACAAAAATTTGTACTTGATTATGCGCGAAAGCGGGATCCTCCGGTGGCGCAATTTTTGTACCAAATATTTTATTAAAAACAGGAATGGAAGTAATGGCAATAATTACAACAGCAGATAAAAATAAAACCAAGGAACCCACCAGCATCCAAAACTCACGACTACTTATTTCATCTTCCTCCTGTGGCTCTTTTAAATCTTTTAATCTATAAAAAAATAATCCAAAATAAGGAATGACAAATATTAATAAATAGCCAAGTAATTGTGCATTCATGCCCAAATCAGTGAAAGCATGCACTGAAGTATCTCCTAAAATTCCACTGCGTGTTAAAAAGGTGGAATATAAAACCAACAAAAAACTTAATCCCAAGAATAAATAAGTTGCTTTTAAACTCGTTCCTTTTTTTCGATATACCAAACAAGTATGAATACCAGCAACTAATACCAACCAAGGAACCAAGGAAGCATTTTCCACTGGATCCCAAGCCCAATAGCCGCCAAAGTTTAAACTCTCATATGCCCAAGCAGCGCCCATCATAATACCTAATCCAAATATCCCTGCCGAAAAAGTGGCCCATGGCAAAGCAGAATCCATCCAATTATTATCTTTTTTTAATAATCCTGCTACTGCAAATGCAAATGGAATTGTGGTGGATGCAAAACCTAAAAATAATACCGGCGGATGTATCACCATCCAATAATTTTGTAAAGTGGTATTTAATCCAGTACCATCTTTTACAAATTGTAAGTAATCAGGACGTGATAAAATAGGCCAGGTCATTTCATGTCTTAATAATATAAATGGACTACTGCCTAATTTGAAATCAAAAATATACAAGCCAACAATCATGGTTGCCAAACATACCTGCACAAAATTGATCACCATCATGACCCCATTGATATTCTTACCCCATTTTTTTGCCTTGGTCATTACAATTAATCCCAATACCGAATGCCAAAAACTCCACAATAAAAAACTTCCTTCTTGGCCTTCCCAAAAACAACTTAATAAATATTGAAATGGTAAACTTATATCACTATGTGAGTAGGCGTATTTATATTCAAAAAGATGATTGTAAATAAGATAAAACAAAACAAGAAAACAGGAAACTATCGAAACAGCTTCGATGACAAATGCAATTTTCGCTAATTTATTCCATTGAATTTCAGATTCAATAGTCTGCGAGTAAAACGCTTTTGCAAAAGAAAAAGTAGCTACTAGCGCAGCTACAAAAGAAAGTATGGCTAAAAAATATCCGATTTGGCCAGGAAGTAAATGCTCCCCTATAAATGTGGTGGTATTCATTAAAATATATAAAATGATTAATTAGTAATAGTGACAGGTTGCTCCTGCATTGCATTTGGATTGTCCTTATATTTGGAAGGGCACTTCATTACAATCGAAGAACATTCAAAAACCTCCCCTTGTACCTTTCCTTTTAAAACCAAACGCTCTGACTTTTCCATATCCGTGGGCATGGTATTATGATATACCACGGCAATTTTTCCACCTAAGCTATCCTGCACATGAAATTTTAATAAATTAGGATCCTTTACTGGATCATAATCCACAGGTATTGACTTGTCCATTTTGACAATTAAATTCACAAACTTGCCTTCCTTTTGCTTCGCCGACGCCACGGTCTCATAACTACTTAAATCACCCGTATAGCTAATTAACACGACTATCGAAATAGCAATTAATACTAATAAAACAACATGCATTTTCTTCATATTGCAAAGTTAACCAAACTGAGTTAAATTGCACCAAATTTTACACATCTCGAAACCACCCATTATGCGCGTATTTGACTATATCATTGTTTGTAAAAGCCCCGATTTTAAAAATGTGGACCGTATTAGCCAATTTATGCTTTTCATTTCGGTGATTTCCTTCTCCTATTCCATCTATTTAGGCTTATTTCCCAAGCCTGCATTGATTTTCGCCATAATGACTTCCAGTGTTAGTTGGTGGATTTTTTGCATTTTTCAGCGAAAAAGAGGCAGTATGCCCTACTACCGATTGGGGTTACTATTTGCTTCCTGGGGCTGGTTTTTACAACCCAATGGCTTAATTATCTCAGGAATATTCTTAATCGCAGCCCTTTTTGAGCGCCAAGTAAAATTTCCCTATGAAATTGCAGTTGACCCGGCCGGAATTGTGATCAATACCTTTCCAAAAAAGCATATTCCTTGGGGCGCCATCCAAAATTTAATGATCAAGGATGACTATATCACCATTGACTTTAAAAATAACTCCTTGATTCAAAAGCAAATTAATGAGCCAGTTTCTGAAGCAATTACCTTAGAATTTAACAGCTTTTGTAAGGAACAAATTCAGGCAAATAACCAATAAGCCTTTGTAAGCCCCTGTTTCTTGACCAATATTATCCGCACAAAAGCCTTCTATCTAATCCCTTATTAATACCTTTGCCTCATGTCAATAAATGCATCTCCCTTTTTATTATACTCTGATGGCGAAGGGCAAATTTTTGAAGATACTAGTTTGTATTTAGCTGGCAGGGCTGGATGGGATGCCTATCCTATTCCTGTTGAAGATTGGATTGAATTACCCAATGGCGGAAACTTATACGAATTACCAGGCCGACGCGGTATTGGCATTGATGTGGAAACAGGAGAAATGCGACTTTGTGAACTTGGTTGGGCAGTCGCTGCATTCATTCCTCCAGCGCACACTGGTTTATACGTTGCTGCCTATGAAACCATGGAAGATGATGCGCCAACATTACCTTTGTTTTGTTATACTGCTGTTGGTTGGTTAGATGGAAAAAACTATGTGCCTGCTGTACGAATTGAAAAAGATATTAGACAGGATTGTGAAGGATATAATCAAGAAACCATTGAAACTGGAACACAACAATTACTTTCCTTATATAGTCAAAACCGATTGGTGAAACACTTGATGGAAAACTGTTGTCAAACCTATACTTGTCCAGCTGCACGAAATTTAGCGATGGGCCGTTGGGAGTGTCCCATACCCATTTCACCTGCATGTAATGCCAATTGCATTGGATGTATTTCCTTCCAACCTTTGGATGAAACCATTTTTTCCACACAAGACCGTTTAACCTTTAAGCCAACCGCAGCTGAAGTAGTGGAATACACCGTGCCGCATTTAATGTCAGCGCCTTTCCCTATTGTGAGCTTTGGTCAAGGTTGCGAAGGGGAACCATTATTAATGTGGGAGACCATTAAGGAATCCATTATTGAAATAAGAAAACATACCGACAAAGGAAGTATCAATATTAATAGTAACGGGTCCGACCCAAAAGCAGTTGCAGCACTTGCTGCTGTTGGACTAGATAGCTTACGCGTAAGTTTGAATTCGGCGCGTGAGGAAGTGTACAACGCCTACTATCGTCCAAATAATTACACATTTGCAGATATTAAAGAAAGTATACGTGTGATGTCCGCTGCAGGAAAATGGACCAGTATTAATTATTTTGTTTTCCCTGGTATGACGGATAGTGTTGCAGAGTATGAAGCTTTAAGACAACTCATTATTGATACCGATTTGAAAATGATTCAATGGCGTAATTTTAATATTGATCCAGATTGGTATTTAGGAAAAATAGGATTTACAGAAATGGGAGAAATTATGGGCATCAAACAAATGATGGAATTAATTCAAGAAGAATTTCCAAATTTAAAATTTGGTTATTACAACCCTCCAATTGAAAGAATCAAAGGTGACTTTAGCGAAAAGTTCGCACATCACTAAACAAGTAGAATTGAAAAAACAATTTAACAAACAATACCAGCTAGGGGCGCTTTTTGCCATTACTGCAAGCTTTATCTGGTCGGGTAATTTTATTGTTTCAAGATATGCGATACATTTAGCGGGCCCGTTTAGCTTAACCTTTTTAAGATGGGCGGTAGCCACCATTAGCATGTTTCCCTTTGCCTATAAAAATTTCAAAAACGAATTACCAATATTCAAACAAAACAAAACCTACTTTTTTTTAATGGGGTTGTTTGGTATTGCACTTTATAATAGCTTTATATATACCGCTGGACATTACACTACGGCCATTAATATGGCACTTATTGGATCGATTATTCATCCCATTGTTGCCACTGTGCTTGCAGCAATAGTGGTGCACGAAAAACTTCATTGGAAAAATATATCGGGAATTGTTTTAGGAATTATAGGCATCCTGCTATTGGTATCCAAAGGCGATATCAACAATATCATGCAATTTAAATTTGCTACAGGTGATTTATGGATGGTGGCTGCAGGTTGTTGTTTTGGCACTTACAATGTGTATGTTAAAAAAATGCCCGCTAGAATTTCATCGAATAGCTTTTTGCTTTGCATATTTGCTATTGGCGCTACCATCTTGTTACCATTTTCATTATATGAGATGACTTATGTACAACCTATTCAATTTTCAGGTCAATTTGTACTGATCATATTATATATAGGTATTGGCAATTCAACCATTGCTTACTTTTTATGGAATAGTGCCATCAGTAAACTAGGCGTTGGTAAAACTGCGTTATTTGGCACGCTGATTCCTTTATTAAGTTCCATTGAAGCAGTGTTTGTGCTGAATGAAACTTTCACCTTGTTTCAAGCCATCAGCGGTTTAATCATATTATCAGGTATAATTATCAACACCTGGCCTACAAAAAAAGTGCATGGATAATACAATGATATTATTATGCGTTATCGCATTTGTTGCCGGATTTGTAGATGCGATTGTTGGCGGTGGTGGATTAATACAAACGCCTGCAGGTTTAATTTTATTTCCCAATGAATCAGTCGCAAGCGTTATTGGTTCACTGAAAATTCCTTCCTTCACCGGCACTTTTTTTGCCGCCAGAGAATACATGCAAAAAGTTAAAATTCCCTTAAAAAGAATACTTCTTTTCACCAGCATTGCTTTTGCTGCATCATTTACAGGATCCTATTGCTTAACCATTGTGAGCAATTATTACATGAAACCCATCCTATTTTTTGTGTTGGTGATTATTGCCATTTATACTTTCACAAAAAAAAGCTTAGGACAGTCCAATACCAATAATGCTTTGGTGTTTTCAACAAGCAAAGGCGCATTGTTATGTTTGGCACTCGGTTTTTATGACGGTTTTATAGGACCGGGTGCTGGAAGCTTATTGGTACTCGCTTTCATTAGCTTTTTGGGGTTTGATTTTTTGCAAGCCAATGCACATGCCAAAGTGGTGAATTTGGCTACAAATCTTGGATCCATTGTATTATTTATCATTAAGGGAAGCATTATGTGGTCAATCGCGATACCCATGGCCATTTGTAATGCAGTTGGAGGTATACTCGGATCCAAGATGGCGATTCAAAAAGGAAATCAGTTTATTCGAACTATTTTTTTAATTGTTATTATCGCTACCCTTTGCAGATTGGGTTATGATGTATTTTTCCATTAATTTTAAGCTATGGAATTAAATTTTGAACAACAAAAGAACATTAAAGCAGGAATTTATACCACGCTTATTTGCGTGTTACTCTCCTTGTTGTTTTTTATATTTAATTGGAACCAAGCTGCACCCACCATCCTACCGCCTGAGCCAAGTTATATGGAAGTGAATTTAGGTAATAGTGAAACAGGTGCAGGCGATATTGCACCAAAAAGCAAAGATGCCCCATCCCCTGAAATAGGAAATTCAAAAATGGTAAAAGCAAGTGCGAATACAAAAGCCATTAAAATTGATAATAGTGTTACAGATGAAAATGACGAAGCAATAAAATCATTCAATGCTAAAAATAAATTAAAATCAACCCCAGTTCCTCCTGCACCAAAACCAAAGGCATTGATGGGAAAATATGCGGGAGGCAATGGAAAGGGCGGCAATAACCAAGACAGTTATAATGAGGTGAAAGACCAAGGTATTGCCGGAGGTAAAGGTGATCAAGGTGTTGCCAATGGTAGTATTGATGGGAAAAGTTATTCTGGTGAAGGTGGTCCATTTGTAACCAAAGGTGACAGACGTATTACCAAAGCCTACTTGTTTAAGGGGGATGTGGAACCTGCCACTATTTATGCTGAAATTGAAGTAAACCCATCAGGCACTGGTCGCTTTGTACAAATTGTAAAAGGCTCCTCCTCGAATGATAGTAAATATAAAAAAGCAATTGTTCAATACTTAACTAAAATTAGTTTTAATACTTCCGACCACGTTTCCAATGTGACTGTTAAATTCAAGTTTGAAAACCAATAAAATTTTCAACATTTAAAATGTCCTATCAAGACACTATTGACTATTTATATAGTCGCCTACCCTTATTTAGTCGCATTGGCCCATCTGCAATCAAGGCCGACTTACACAACACCATTGCTATATGTGATTTATTGGGCAATCCCCAAAATAAATTCAAAACAATTCATGTTGCAGGCACGAATGGAAAAGGCTCCACCAGTCATATGTTGGCATCCATTTTACAAGAAGCTGGATACAAAACCGGATTATATACTTCCCCACACTTATATGATTTTAGAGAGCGCATCAAAGTAAATGGAATCATGTGTTCAGAAACATTTGTGACTTCTTTTACCAATAAAATGAAACCATTTATTGAAAAAGCGGCACCAAGTTTTTTTGAAATCACGGTTGGAATGGCTTTTGAATACTTCGCTAATGAAAATGTTGATATCGCCATTATTGAAACTGGATTAGGTGGCAGATTAGATAGCACTAATATCATTAACCCGATATTAAGTATTATCACGAATATTGGTATGGACCATATGGCCCTTCTTGGAAATACATTACCTGAGATTGCCTATGAAAAAGCAGGTATCATAAAAGCAACTACCCCCGTTGTCATTAGCGAAGTGATTCCTGAGACAAAAAATATATTTGAACAAAAAGCCAATAGCTTACATGCACCTATCTATTATGCAGAGGATTTTATTCAATTTAAATCCTTCCAAAATAATTGGCAAACTTCTTTGTTTGAATTTAATCAGCCATTAATTCATTTATTAGACGCACCCTTATTCCCTAAATCATTTACAGTGGAATGTGATTTGCCGGGAAAATACCAATATAAAAACTTGAAAGGTGTATTAGTTGCAATGCAAATACTAGCCACGATGGGCTGGCAACTAAGTGCAAGCAAAATTTTGAAGGGGCTACTTCATGTTGGTAAAAATACAGGATTAATGGGCAGATGGGAATGTATACAAACAAAGCCAAGAATCATTTTAGATGTTGCGCATAATGAACACGGTATAAAAGCATTATTAGAACAATTGGAAAGCCTGCATTATGCGCAATTACATATCGTAACGGGTATGGTAAAAGACAAGGATGTAAATGCCGTTTTAAATTTACTACCCAAAAAAGCGAAATACTATTTTACACAATCTCACATACCTAGAGCATTACCCGTTAGTGAATTAGCCAGCAAAGGAAATGCATTTGGTTTAAGCGGCAGCCAGTTTGAAAATGTCAATATTGCTTTACAAACTGCCAATAAAAATGCAAACGCCAATGATTTAATATTGGTTATCGGTAGTGTGTTTTTAGTTACCGAAGTGGACCGCAGCCAACGCAATTAAAAAAACCGAAGCGTAAAAATTTAGCTTACCAACCTTTTTGTTCGCATAAATTTTTGATATGTGCGATATGATGTTTTCCATGCCAAGAATATATACAAAGCATATCCCATAAACTTACATCCGCTTTACGTTCAGGGTGGTATAATTTACATTGCCATTGTTCATCAGTCATTGATTCTAATAAAATTACCCAACGGTGATGAAGTGCATGTAAAATGGTTGTTGAATAGTTGACAGGTGTGTTTAAAACATCGGCTGTATTTACCCAAGCATCCTGCTTGTATGGCTTTATAGGAGGTGTATCTTCAGTAAGTGCTAACTTAAATCGGATAAATGCATTCATATGACTATCCGCAATGTGTCCAATCAGCTGTTGCACAGTCCATCCACCTTCTCTATATGGCGTATCTAACTGAGACTTATCTAAATGTTGTATTGTAAATTCAATATCAGCAGGGGTAACCCTGACTTCATTGATCCATTGCTTTTTTGTTGCTTCAGAAAATGGCATGGGCTCATATTTGCCAATTGGATAACGCGGATCAGTTGTCATAGTATTTAATTAATCTTGTTTTAAAATATTTTATTGTCTTTTATTAATCTTCTCTCCAAGCTTTGCCCGTGCGGTGTATAAACACATCTTCTAAATTTGCTTTTTTCACTTCCTTCACTTTTTCAAAACCGGATGCAACTAATTCATCAATTAATGCATTGGGTGTATTAATTACAATAATTTCACCACTATCAATAATAGCTACACGATCACATAATACTTCGGCTTCATCCATATAATGTGTGGTAATGATCACGGTAGTTCCATTGTCCCTGATCTCCTTTATCAAATCCCATAAATTACGACGTGCTTGCGGATCAAGGCCTGTTGTAGGTTCGTCTAGAAAAACAATTATGGGTTTATTAATTAGCGTGGTCGCAATGGAGAATCTTTGTTTTTGTCCACCACTTAATTGTTTGAATTTTGCATTTGCCTTGTCCGCTAAATTTACTTTGTTTAATAAGGCTAATGGATCAATGGCTATTTGGTATAATCCAACAAACAATTCAATGAGTTCAGTTAATGTTAAATTGGGATAAAAGCCTGCCGTTTGTAATTGTACCCCAATGATTTTTTTGATGGCCTCTGGCGCACTGTCAATATTTAAACCGTTCACCCATATTTCTCCACTCGTTTTTTCTCTTAATGTTTCAATAATTTCTAAGGTCGTTGATTTACCTGCACCATTAGGTCCTAATAAACCGAAAATTTCTCCCGGATTCACTTCAAAACTAATCCCATTCACTGCTGTAAAATTGCCATATTTCTTAACCAAATTTTTAACGGTAATAATCGGTGTAGGCATCATACTTTGCTATTAATAAGTACAAATTTAACTGCTTTTGAGCGCCTTGCAAAATGAAAACTTACGCAAGACCCCTTATCTTTGTAAAAAGGTATAATCAATGAAAGTAGGAATCCTAGGTGGGGGTCAATTGGGTCGTATGTTATTACAAGCAGCGGCGAACTATGATGTGACTACTTATGTTTTGGAAAACGATGCTAACTGTCCAGCAGCGCATTTATGCCATCATTTTACCTTGGGTAATATTCAGGACTTTGATTCGGTGTATAACTTTGGAAAGCAATTAGACGCGCTCACTATTGAAATTGAAGCGGTGAATGTGGAAGCTTTGGAAAAACTGGAACAAGAAGGCGTTAAGGTTTACCCTACGCCGGCCGCCATTCGTATTATCAAAAATAAAATTCTTCAAAAACAATTTTATCAAAATAATGAAATCCCAACTTCTGAATTTCATATCACACAACACCAATCAGACTTATTACAACATATTTCCTTTTTACCTGCTGTTCATAAATTGGGAGAAGGCGGTTATGATGGTAAAGGGGTTCAAGTAATTAATACTGAAAAAGAAATTGAATCGGGTTTTAATGCGCCTGCAGTGCTTGAAAAGAAGGTAGCGATTGCCAAAGAAATTGCACTAATTGTTGGCATGAATGCCGAAGGGAAAACAATTATATACCCTCCTGCTGAAATGATTTTTGATCCTGTATATAATTTACTTGACTATCAATTAAGCCCCGCGAAATTAGAAGAAAAGCAATTATGGAAAGCCCAAGCTATTGCACGAAAAGTAATGAGCGGACTAAATAGTCCTGGTCTTTTTGCGATTGAATTATTTATTGATAAATCGGGGGATGTACTCGTGAATGAAACTGCTCCTCGAGTGCATAATAGTGGACATCATACCATTGAAGCAAACTACAGTAGCCAATATGATATGCTATGGCGCATACTGTTAAATTATCCATTGGGTAATCCAGATGAAATTTTACCATCTGCGATTGTAAACATTATTGGTGCGGAAGGTTTTACGGGCGATGTGGTTTATGAAGGCTTAGATGAGGTACTTAAAATGGATAATGTTTTTGTGCACTTATATGGTAAAAAACAAACCAAGCCTGGTCGTAAAATGGGACACGTAACTATTATCAGTAGCGACTATCAGGATTTAACACATAAAGCAAATAAAATAAAGCATACACTTAAAGCGGTTACTTTATAGTTTTGTTTTAATCAAAGTCTTTTTTACTTGTAAAGTTTTTTGGTACCCAATGCCAATGATGCTTTTAAGCTGTAATCCCGGAGATGTTTTGTTGGGACCAAATATTCTTACTTTATCATCATAAATCAAATCCAAATTATAAGTAGCTGAAAAATATTTGTTTATTTTAAAGCTAAAATAATTGGTCATGTATAAATTTAAATTTTCCGGCTTTTCATTATAATTTGAAAAAATATCTGCCCTACCGCGATACATCACATTGGTCGCAATGTTATCAGCATAGTTAATGGTAATAAAGGTACCCGTCTCTTTTGAAATTTTTGATCCTGGTTGCACCCCATACTTACCCAAATTGGATAGTGTATTATTTAAAACCAAGGTGGTTCTTGAGGTTAAAGGAGAAAAGAATATAGAAAAACGGTTGGAAGGTTTAAAATCCAAACCTGCTGATAAAATAATATATGCTGGTGATAAAAAAGAGGAGGTTAATGTTTTATTCGTACCGCTAAAACTATAACCATGAAATAATTGAGATCTGAAATTAAATAGTCCAGAAACAAACCACATACCAGAAGTATCAATTTGGTATCCGTACTTACTTAATAAATCAAATCGATCGTCATTTTTTCGCCCGCCCAAACTAGTAGATTGAATAAACCCAAGATTAACATCTAAATTATTGTCCCAATTTTGATATGGCTTTTTAAATAAAAGAAAATAATTGAAATAGGATCCAATCGCCATATTAAAATTATCACCCCCCGCAGCCCAATTGCTCAAGGAGCTTTGTGATAAATTAAAGTTATACAATCCCCCTTGCTTCCAATTCCAACGAGAAGTATCATTATCCTTTCGAACACTTCGGGCTGTTTCAGAACGTAATTTAGTGACCGTAATATTTTGGGCTATGATTACGGTTGCTAAATGAAAAAACAAAATAAATAGTAGCCCTTTAGGCATTTGCCGGTTTTTATCAAATATACCAATCAATAGTAAATGATTGATTTATAAAGCCATGTAATTTTTTGTGAAAACTTTCCGAATCACTCATATATTTAATTAACCTTAATAATGATTTAATTATTAAATAATTAGGGAATAGTGTATGACAAGTTGACATATACTATAAATTTTTACTAAATTTGTCCTTTAAAATAGTGGAATGGAATTATTGCAGACTTTGAACAAGGAACATGATGAATTAAGGCAAGGTGAGGTTTTTTCTGATGCAACGCAACAGGATCAATTCACCAAGCATTTCTATATCGAGAGTTATGGTTGCGCGATGAACTTTGCAGATAGTGAAGTGGTGGCATCTATATTAGCAAAAAATGGTTTCGGGAGTACCAGAAATATTGAAGTCGCTGATTTGATATTATTAAACACTTGTTCCATCCGCGAAAAAGCGGAACAAACTGTGCGCAAACGTTTAACGGAGTTTAGAAAATTAAAAACACAAAATCCAGGACTATTGGTGGGTGTTTTAGGCTGCATGGCAGAAAGATTAAAATCAAAATTATTAGAGGAAGAGAAATTGGTCGATTTAGTAGTTGGGCCTGACGCATACCGCACACTACCTGATTTAATTAATGATGCAGGCACTGGTCAAAAGGCAGTCAATGTTTTATTAAGCCGAGACGAAACCTATGCCGATATCTCCCCTGTTCGTATAGATAGCAATGGCATTAGTGGATTTGTATCCATCATGCGTGGCTGTAATAATATGTGTAGTTTTTGTGTGGTACCATTTACAAGAGGTCGTGAAAGAAGCAGAGACGCATTTTCAATTGTTGCAGAATGTCGGGACTTATTTGAAAAAGGATATAAAGAAATTACAATGCTAGGTCAAAATGTGGACAGCTATTATTGGAACAACCCTGAAAATAATTCAAGTACTACTTTTGCCATGCTGCTTGAAACTGTTGCATTAATTAGTCCCACTTTAAGGGTTCGATTTAGCACTTCCCATCCAAAAGATATTACGGATGAAGTGTTGTTCACCATGGCAAAGTATCCGAACATTTGCAAATACATACATCTGCCCGTGCAAAGCGGAAGCACACGCGTTTTACAATTAATGAACAGAACCTATACCCGTGAGTGGTATTTAGCCAAAGTAGCGCGCATCAAAGAAATAATGCCAACCTGTACTGTTTCATCGGATATCATTGCAGGTTTTTGTACCGAAACAGAACAGGATCATCAAGATACCATCAGTATTATGCAAGCTGCGCAATACGATTATAGCTATATGTATTTTTATTCTGAGCGACCAGGTACACTTGCAGCTAAAAGATACGAGGATGATATTCCAGAGGAGGTTAAAAAAAGAAGATTACAAGAAATCGTGGATGTGCAATGGACACTTTCCAATGAAAGTAATAAAAGAGATGTTGGTAAATGTTTTGAAGTATTGATTGAAGGAGATAGTAAAAAAAGTGATGCCGAATGGATGGGCCGCACAAGTCAAAACAAAGTGGTCGTTTTCCCTAAGTTAAACCACCCAGTAAAAAAAGGGGACTATGTTGAAATTTTCATTGCAGGATTTACAAAAGGTACCTTATTGGGTACATTAAAAACGAACTAGTATGGATTTGCAGACATTAAAAAATAGATTTAGTATTATAGGAAATACGCCTAGCTTAAATCATGCACTCAATACGGCTGCGCAAGTGGCCGCTACAGATTTAACTGTATTAATTGTGGGTGAAAGCGGTGTTGGTAAAGAAGTATTCTCTCAAATCATACATAGCTTATCCGCACGAAAACACAATCCATTCATTGCAGTGAACTGTGGCGCAATTCCAGAAGGCACAATAGATTCTGAATTATTTGGTCACGAAAAAGGTTCCTTCACGGGTGCGGTGGATAGTCGCAAAGGTTATTTTGAAACCGTAAGTGGTGGTACCATCTTTTTAGATGAAATTGGAGAATTACCGCTAGGAACGCAAGCAAGATTATTACGCGTATTAGAAACAGGTGAATTTATTCGTGTGGGATCTTCCAAAGTGCAGAAATCTGATGTTCGTGTGATTGCAGCTACAAATAGAGAATTACTAGAATTTACACAGAAAGGTCGTTTTAGAGAGGATCTATATTATCGTTTAAACACAGTGCCCATTCGTGTACCCTCATTAAGAGATAGGAAAGAAGATATTCCATTGCTATTTAGAAAATTTGTGGTTGACTTTTCTGATAAATACAAAACCAAACCTATTTTTTTAGATGCAGACGCAAGAGATTTACTTACACAATATCCATGGCCAGGCAATGTGCGTGAACTTAAAAATATAGCGGAACAAATTTCCGTGTTAAGCAAAAGTGAAACCATCAATGCAATAACACTTGCAGAATTTTTACCACAACCGCATGTAAATAAAATGCCGATGGTCACTGGAAATGCCCCGATAGGTGAATTTGCAAACGAAAGAGAAATTTTATACAAATTATTTTTTGACATGAAAAAAGATGTCAATGAGCTTAAAAAGATGTTTGTTGAAATTTTACAAAATCCATCCTTGGGTGGCCAAAATGTACATTTTAATAGAGAGTCCATATTAAATGAATTAAAAGACGACTTGTCCCCTGTTCCTAGCGCTGTTGGCCCAATCATACATCATCCTTCCAATCAAATAGCCCATCCAAATCAACAGCCTGTTATTATTGACAACGAACACCAAGGAATGTATGAAGTAGATGAGTCGCTTAACATCATGGATAAGGAAAAAGAACTAATTTTAAAGGCCTTGAAAAAACATAAAGGCAGACGTAAAGATGCTTCAACAGACCTAGGCATAAGCGAACGCACTTTATATCGAAAAATTAAAGAATACGACATTGAAGAATAATTATTTTAAACATACATTAGCTTTACTTGTATTCATAAGTATGGGTTTAAGCGGTTGTGGAATATACAGCTTTAAGGATGCGGTGATTCCTGACAATATTAAGACCATTAAAATTGGTTTTATAGAGAATAAGGCTAGGTATGTGAACCCGCAAATAGCCCCTCAGCTTACGGACAAGTTGCTGCAAAAAATAATTAGTCAAACTAAATTAACACGCACCAATAGTGATGATGCACATTATCAAATTTATGCAACCATCACTAATTATGACCCTTCCCAAACGGTGGGTGTGAGCGCACAACAAGCCAGTACCAATCGACTTACTGTAACAGTGCATGTAATTTTGAAAAAAACACTAGAAAATAAAGAACAGGAATTTGATGTGACACGTAATTTTGACTTTTCCGCAAACTTAACTTTAAGCCAAGCCGAGGGACAATTAATGAGTGATATATTAAGAAATATAACGGATGATATTTTTAACCAAATTTTTTCAAACTGGTAATTAATGACCCCCACCTTACTAAATAACATTTTATTGCAATGGACAGGCCACTCGAATTTGAAAGCCATTGAAACCAAAGAATTAGCACAATGGGTGGAAAAACACCCTTACAGTCCTAGCTTGCAATTTCTATTGGCAAAAAAATATGATATGGTGAATTCGCCCTTGCTTTCATCACAATTGCAAAAAACCACGTCTTTTTTCCCGGCTGCCCTCGAAATTCATCAATGGCTTAAATTTGAGGATACCGATACCATTTCGGCCCCCATGGAAGAAAAGTTAAGTTCCCTGATTTCGGATCAATTAGCCCAATTCAAGGAACCTGTGACTTTGGACACTGCAGCATATGAAATGGAGCTTACACCGCTTCAAAAGGACTATTTTGCTGCACAAGGCATCGAAATTGATCTTTCTACCCTGCCTCAGGATAAATTTACCCAACAACTACGCAGTTTTACTGCTTGGTTGAAAGTTTTAAAAGAAAAAGAAGGCGTACCAAATACACCTGAATTAGCGGAAGCACAGGAAAAAGAGATCACTGCCATCGCTGAAAAAGCCAATATAATGGAGGAAGTGGTCACAGAAGCAATGGCTGAAGTCTGGGAGAAACAAGGCAATTCTAGGAAGGCAATTGCCCTATATTCGAAATTAAGTTTTATTTTTCCTGAAAAATCCGTTTATTTTGCGTCCAGAATTGAACAACTAAAAAAAAGAAAATGATTACTTTATTCCTGATTTTAATTATCGCAGCGTGTTTTGGCCTTGGATTTATGGTTTTGATTCAAAACCCTAAAGGAGGCGGATTGAACGCAAATGTGGGTGGTATATCCAACAATTTTATGGGCGTTAAGCAAACAACTGATGTTCTTGAAAAAGGAACCTGGATTTTTGCTGCACTAATTGCCGTTTTAGCAATTACATCAACGGTTTTCTTAAAAACAGGAAGTTCTGACTCAGACAAAGGCTTATTGCAAAAAGTAAATACTTCAGTAACTGCTCCATTATCAGCACCTGCACAACAACAAGCTGCTCCAGCAAATACAAAAAAGTAAATACGATTGGATGCTATAAGCCGAATGTCAAAATAGCTTCCATTTTATAATAAATTTATCCTAAATCCTTCTCTTTCAAAAGGAGGGATTTTTTATTTATGGTTTACAAAACTTAACTTTACAATAACCATTTTATAAAAATATTTAAGGGATATCCGAATGAAAAAACTGTTCCTAATTGCTTTGCTCATTTTAATCAGCTATGAAGCCTATATTATCTTTATAAAATCAACTTCATTCCCCGAAACACATGTCAGTTTTCAGTATGATAAAAACACCATGTCAATAAATGACTTAGGTGATAGTTTAGTAGCGCATCATATTATTCCAGAAAAAATAAGCTTCACCCTCCTTACCCCGTTATTTGATATTCAAAATAAAACAAGATCTGGTTCCTTCCTGGTTAAGAAAAAAGCAAATTTGTTTTCAATTTTACGCATGCTTCGCAATAACCAACAACCCATTTTAAAATTTATATTAAACAAAGTAAGAACCAAGGGGGATTTAGCAAAATTAATATCCACCACATTTACAACTGATAGTAGTGAAGCGGCTTTGTATTTAAATAGCAATGATTCATTGGCCCCATTCAATATTGATACCACGCAATTATTCACTTTATTTATTCCAAATACCTACGAATTTTATTGGAACACATCCATGTCCAAATTATTGAAAAAAATGAAGGAAGCCCAAGGTAAATTTTGGAATGCGAATAACAGAAATAACAAAGCTGCAAACACTGGATTAACGCAAGAACAAGTATACACCCTCGCTTCCATTGTGGAAGAAGAAACCAACAATGATTCAGATAAAATTTTAATTGCAAGCGTATACCAAAATAGACTTAAAAAAAGTATGCCATTACAAGCCTGCCCAACCATTAAGTATGCAATGCAAGATTTTACCATTACCCGTATTTATGAAAAATACTTAACCAACCCTTCTCCATATAATACCTACCAAAATTTAGGTTTACCACCGGGTCCAATTTGCACGCCATCGCCGAATACGATTGACTTAGTATTGAATGCCCCTAAAACGGATTACCTTTACTTTGTAGCCAAAGCCGACTTTAGTGGCTATCATCACTTTAGTAGCACTTATGAGGAACACTATCGTTATGCAAATGAATACCAAAAAAAGCTAGACGAATACCAAGCAAAAAAGAAGTCAAAAGAGGCCGCAAATAAATAAGCGATTGAAATTATAATTCAGATCGTTATAAAATAAGAAAAATAAAATTTGAATAAAATATTCAACATATTAAATAAGCTCATTCAGCCATTGCTTCAATTTTTAAAGCAAAAAGCGAAGTTGATTTATATCCCAGGATTTGAAAGGGTTAACTTATACCAAGTAATTAAGTTTTTATACACGCAACTTAATACCATTGGATTATATGATCGCGCATCAGCTATTTCATTCAATTTAATCATGGCGCTTCCTGCCTCTTTTTTATTTTTATTTTCAATTATTCCCTACTTTCCAAAGACATTAAAAATAAAAAAGCAAATACTTCTCATTTTTAAGGATATTTCCCCCAACTCAAGTACCTATCGTTTCATACTAGACATTATTAATGATTTACTGAGCCAACATGTGGGTATATTTTCATTTGGTTTCCTTTTATTACTATTTTATGCTTCTAATGCCATGACAGGTATTATTCGCAGCTTTGATAAGTCATATATGGAACATAAACCATTTTTTTTACACCAACGCTGGCGCGCCATTCGCTTGACACTCATATTAATCTTATTGGTATTTGCGAGTTTATTGGTTTTGATTGGACAGGATCAGTTAACTACTTTATTAAGAGAATTTTTTGATATCAAGCGCAAAACCATCATACCTTATTGGAACTTTATAAGATGGGGAATCATTATTTTATTACTATTTTTTGGCAATGCATTTATATATAAATATGCGCCCCATATCAAAGAAAGATGGTCCTTATGGTCACCGGGTGCCATCCTTTCCACATTCTTAATGCTTGCTACCACCCTAGGCTTTTCTTATTGGGTAAATAATTTTAGCAGCTATAGTAAAATTTATGGCTCTATTGGAACCGTATTAGTGGTCATGACTTTAGTATACTTAAATGCACTCATACTACTCATTGGATTTGAATTAAATGTAAGTATCGAAGTACTAAAAAAAGAGCAGCATCAATTAGACTTGCTCTAATGAATGCTGCTCTTTCAAAATTATTTTCAGTTTTTTTAGGAACTACTACTTATTCGCCATATCCGGAATCACTTCTGACTTATAATCTCCTGCATCTAATTTCGCTTTTGTTTCGCTAAATGCTTTCAAGGTTAAAACAATCTCCTCCTGCGTGTGCTCAGCAGTCGGAATTAATCTATATATAATATGTCCTTTAGGTATCACAGGATAGACAACTATTGAACAGAAAATTTTATAGTTCTCTCTTAAGTCCATCACCATTAGGGTTGCTTCTTCAACACCGCCTTTCATATAAACTGGTGTTACTACTGAATCTGTTTTACCAATATCAAAATCTCTTTCCTTCAAACCTTTTTGTAACGCAAGAGCGTTTTTCCACAAATTTTCCTTTAAGTGAGGCTGTGTTTGCAATAATTCTAAACGCTTTAAGTTTCCAACGACATATGGCATTGGTAAACTTTTTGCAAATATTTGAGAACGGATATTATATCGGATATAATCAATAATCGTTTTAGGCCCTGCCATAAACGCACCAATGGATGCCATACTTTTTGCAAAGGTGGAGAAGTACAAATCAATCCCATCCTGACATCCTTGCTCCTCACCTGCACCGGCACCAGTTTTACCTAGTGTACCAAATCCATGTGCATCATCCACTAACATTCTGAATGGCACTTTTGATTTTAAATCGACAATTTCCTTCAACTTACCTTGGTCACCGGCCATACCAAATACACCTTCTGTAATTACTAAAATCCCACCAGATTGTTGTTTTTCAATTAAGGCCTGTGCACGGTGTAATTGCTTTTCACAATCTTCTACATCATTGTGCTTAAAAACAAAACGATGCCCTGGCAACATTCTTAACCCATCAATAATACATGCATGACACTCCGCATCATATACAACCACATCATGACGACCACAAATAGCATCAATCGCACTCATGATTCCTTGATAGCCATAATTCATTAAAATAGCATCTTCCTTATTTTCAAAACTAGATAACTCCGCTTCTAGTTGTTCATGAAAATCACTATTTCCGCTCATCATTCTAGCACCCATCGGCAATGCCAAACCATATTTAGCACTTGCATCTGCATCCGCTTTTCGTACTTCCGGATGATTGGCCAAGCCCAAATAATTATTCAAACTCCAAACAATCATTTCTTGCCCTCTAAACTTCATTTTAGAACCAATCTCCCCTTCTAACTTTGGGAAGGCAAAGTAACCATGTGCTCTTTCACGATGCTGGCCAATTGGGCCGTAGTTTTTAATGAGTCTTTCGAATATATCTGCCATAATAAGTGTGATTAAGTTAGGCAAATTTAATAAAATTTTTGGTTTAAAACACTAATAAATAGCTGTAATTTGCAGTATCATTTAAACAAGAATTTATGCGATTTACACTTTTGTTAATAGTAGGCTTGATAGCAACGCAAACCTTTGCTCAAAAACCCAACCCAGTTAAGGCAACAGCTACAAAACCAAAATTAGTGGTAGGCATCGTCGTTGATCAAATGCGGTGGGACTACGTCAATAATTTTAAACCCTTTTTTAAAACACAAAATGGCTTTTTAAGATTTATGAATCAAGGCGCAAGTTGTAATAATAATCTGATCTCCTATTTACCAACCGTAACGGCATGCGGACATGCTGCAGTGTATACTGGAAGCACCCCTGCCATTCATGGCATCACGGGTAACAGTTGGTTTGATAATATTCAACAGCGAATGGTGTATTGTGTTGAAGATAATTCAGTACAAGCTGTAGGTATTGAAAATAGCAGTGCAGGAAAAATGAGTCCCTTAAATGTATGGACTACGACCATTGGGGATGAATTAAAATTAGCCACTAATTTTAAAAGCAAAGTGTTTGGTGTTTCCTTAAAAGATAGAGGCGCTATCATTCCTGCAGGTCATGCTGCTGATGGTGCTTTTTGGTATGATAGCAAATCAGGTAATTTTATTAGTTCCACTTACTATGGTAAAACATTACCATTATGGTTAACGAATTATAACAATGCAAAAAAGGTAGATAGCTTTTATAAATTGGGTTGGAGTTTAAGCTTACCCGCATCCGTTTATGAAACAAATTGTGATAAGGATCAAAATGAATATGAATCAACTCCTTTTGGCAAAGATGCAAAAGGCTTTCCATATGGCTTAACCCAATTCATAGGAAAAGATTATGGAAAAGTGTCTAGCACGCCCTATGGCAACAATCTAGTTTTAGATATTGCCACCCAAACCTTGATGAATGAAAAAATGGGATTAGATGACATAACTGATTTATTAGCTGTAAGTTTTTCCTCTCCGGATTATATTGGACATGCTTTTGGGCCTAATTCATGGGAGACATTGGATGGCTATATTAAATTAGACGAACTATTGGCACAATTTTTTACTAAACTCGATCAGCAAGTAGGCAAAGACAACTATACTGTATTTTTAACAGCAGACCATGCAGTTGCGCCTATTCCAGGATATGCACAAAAGCATAAAATACCAGCTGGTAGAATTACAGATGATGGTATTAAAAATGAACTTGGAAAAATGTTAACAGCTAAAGGTTTGAGTTCAAAATTAATTTCAGCAATCACTGAATACAATATTTACTTCAACCATCATATAATGGACAGCTTACAAGTAAGTCAAGATAAGTTAACCTCCGTAATTATAAATTACCTTGAACAAAAAAGCAATATTTTACAAGTGGTAGAATTGCGCAAGGCTGCTATTGCTCCAATACCGCAAAGTATTAGAGAGCGAATAGTCAATGGATTTAATTCACAAAGAAGTGGTGATTTAATGTTTATTACAAAATCAGGTGTGGTTGGCGGGGGAAATACAGGAACAGGTCATGGCGTATTTTATAATTATGATGCACATATTCCTTTATTATTTTACGGAAAAGGGATCAAGAAGGGTCAGGTAAATAATGTGAACTATATGACTGATATCGCTCCTACCATAACCACATTATTAGGCATCCAAATGCCAAGTGGGAGTATTGGGAAACCGATTTTAGAAGTAATTCAATAAGCAATCCATAAATATGATATGAATCAACCCTTTTCAAACCATATTATTTAAAAATTATATTAAATTGCATATAGAAATTAATTATCATAAAAAATTAAATCATGAAAAAAATAGCTATTTTTTTATTAGCGGGTTTACTTTCACTTTCTACCACAGCTGTTATGGCCAATTGCGATGGAAAATGCAAAGACAAAATCAAATGTACTGAATGCAAAAAGAAAGAAACCAAAGAACCTAAAGCACACAAATGCACTAAAGAGTGTATGAAAGATGGCAAATGTGCTGAAATGAAAAAAGATACTAAAGGAAAAGGCAAAGGATAATTAATCACCCTATTCCACTAAAAAAGCGATCCCGATAAACCGGATCGCTTTTTTTATAAGTAACATTATGTAGTTAATTATATCTACCCAAGCTTTGCTTTCAAATTTGCATCCAATGCATCTAAGAACTCTTCAGTATAAACATAGTGGTCGCCATGTTTAACCTTGTTACCATGTACACATACTGCTAAATCCTTGGTCATGATACCAGACTCCACTGTTTCCACACAAACATCTTCCAATGCTTTAGCGAAACGAATTAGTTCTTGATTATTATCTAATTGACCTCGGAATTCCAAGCCTCTTGTCCATGCAAAGATAGATGCAATGGGATTGGTAGAAGTTCTGTTTCCTTTTTGGTGCTCACGGAAGTGACGTGTCACAGTGCCATGTGCCGCTTCCGCTTCCATTACTTTTCCATCAGGTGTAATTAAAGTTGAAGTCATTAAACCTAATGAGCCAAACCCTTGTGCTACTGTATCAGATTGTACATCACCATCATAATTTTTACAAGCCCATACAAAATTACCATTCCACTTTAAAGCACTCGCCACCATATCATCAATTAAACGGTGTTCGTAGGTAATACCTGCAGTCTCATATTTCGCTTTAAATTCTCCTTGGTACACTTCTTCAAAAATATCTTTGAAACGACCATCATATTTTTTTAAGATGGTATTTTTTGTAGATAAATATAAAGGCCATTTTTTAACCAAGGCTTGGTTAAAACAAGCACGTGCAAAACCATAAATACTTTCGTCAGTATTGTACATCGTTAATGCAACACCATCTCCTTTAAAGTTAAATACTTCAAATTCTTGCACTGTTCCGTCCTCGCCTTCAAACTTAACGGTTAATTTTCCTTTGCCTTTTGTTACAAAGTCGGTTGCACGATATTGATCCCCAAATGCATGACGACCAATACAAATAGGTGCTGTCCAGTTAGGTACCAAACGAGGCACATTACTACATACAATGGGCTCTCTAAAAACAGTACCATCTAAAATATTACGAATAGTCCCATTAGGGCTCTTCCACATTTGTTTTAACTTGAATTCTTCCACTCTTTGCTCGTCAGGGGTAATAGTCGCACATTTAATACCAACACCATATTGTTTAATCGCATTTGCAGCGTCAATGGTTACTTGGTCATTTGTTTCATCGCGGTACTCCATTCCTAGATCATAATACTTAATATCAATCTCTAAATAAGGAAGAATTAATTTGTCCTTTATGAACTTCCATATAATTCGGGTCATCTCATCTCCATCCAATTCTACTACTGGATTAGCTACTTTAATTATTTGTCCCATAATGTTTGAAATTTAATGCACAAATGTACTAAAACTACACTTAAAATTAGCCATTAATCCCCTTAAATCGGGCTGAAATATACCCCCTATCCTCTGTATGAAAACGGATATTAGCAGGCTGCTTAATGATTTACAATTAAAACCGGAATACTTACTTTATGCCTTACTGACTCAATGGTTTCACCAAAGATATAGTCCTTCCAACCTTGGTGCCTGTGACCGCCCATGACGAGTAATTGCGCGTCGCATTCATGCACAATACGTACTATTTCCTTTACCCTATTTTTATAGCTCAAACAGGTTTTTACTTGATAGCCTTTACTGATCAGTGCATTTGCATAAGTATCCAATCTTTCTTGGTCTTTTCTGGTTTCGGCATCATCACTCGCGTCCTGCAAATAATTAGCAGTAGCACTTTCAACAACATGTATAAAAATGAATTGGGTATCCTGATGGGCCGAATTTTCAAACCCACTTGGATGGGCTTGTTGAATTGCCTTTTTTATGAGCTTTGCATCCGTTACAGAAAAATCAACAGCGATAGCAATACGATGCACCGGTAAATCATCTGACCAATCTAATTCAATGGGCATGCCATGAAAATCTGTTTCAGATAGCGGTTTATTCTTTAAGGTTAAGGGATAAAATGTAATGAACAATAGTAGCGCTAAAAATAGCACCACCAATAACACTAGCCCAATTTTTAAACTCAATGAATTTGAATTTTGAAAAAAATCACCCACAAAATCAATCACCAAATGACTATTTAAATAAATCAAAATAGCGGCAATGATCCATGCAAATATTTTAATTTTTATACCAATAGCATATTCTCCCATTTTATTTTTATCACTTACAAAATGAATTAATGGTATGACCGCAAATCCTAATTGCAAACTCAAAATAACTTGACTAAAGACCAATAAGGCATCTACCCTTTCCTCACCCATAATCCCAATCACTAATACCGCAGGCGTGATGGCTAATAAACGCGTGAGCAATCTTCTGATCCAGGGGTTCAATCTTAATTTCAGATATCCTTCCATGACTATTTGCCCAGCTAATGTTCCAGTAACTGTTGAGCTTTGGCCAGCCGCAATTAATGCAATTGCAAATAAGATAGGTGCCAACTTTGAACCAAGTAGTGGCGCTAATAACGAATGGGCCTCTTCTATTTTCGCTACCCCTTGATGCCCTGTATAAAAAAAAGTGGATGCTGCTAAAATAAGTATTGCAGCATTGACGAAAAAAGCCAAATTTAATGCAACGGCGCTATCAATAAAATTATATAAAATGGATTTTCGAATTCCCTTGGGAGTTCTGTCAATTTTTCGCGTTTGCACTAAGGCTGAATGCAAATATAAATTGTGCGGCATCACAGTGGCCCCAATAATTCCAACTGCTATATATAAAGCGGTTGGTGATAATTTAGTTGGAATGAACCCCACTATTGCTTGAGACAAATCAGGCTTCGCTATAAATAATTGTGCTAAAAAACTAAACCCAATGGTCGCAACCAATAAAATAATAAAGGCTTCCATTTTTCGAATACCATAACGTTGTAAAAGCAAAAATAAAAACGTATCTAAAACAGTAATACAAGTGCCATACATTAAAGGAATACCTGTCAGCAACTTAATTCCAATGGCCATCCCTAAAACTTCTGCCAAATCGGTCGCTGCTATCGCTAATTCTGCTAAAATATATAAAGCAAAGTTAACCAAAGGAGGATAATTTTCGCGATTGGCTTGCGCTAAATCCAACCGTCTAACAATGCCTAACCTTGCGCTTAAGCTTTGTAAAAGAATCGCCATAATATTACTTAAAAGCAAAATCCAAATAAGCTGATATCCAAAAGCCGCACCGCCTTGCAAATCAGTGGCCCAATTGCCTGGATCCATATAACCCACACTCACCAAATAAGCGGGACCAATAAAGGCAAGAAATTTACGCCAGCCACTTTTATTTTGTACTGGGACGGATTCATGAAGCGTATCAAGTGATTTGTTAGACATAGGATACCCCAAATTTAATCATAAATCCCTTGTAGAACTGCATATGAAAGCCTATTTTAGTGAAAATTTACTAAATGCGTAAAGGCACCATAATTTTTTGTCTGGTATTGTTATTTTCTTGCGGTGAAAAAAAAACCGATTTGACAGGCAATACCCCCCTAAAAATTAATGATTTTAATAAAGCATTTAAACTTGCCACCCTTCCTGTCACCATTACGGATACGAACCTTATTAAATTTACTGATACAGTAGAAATAGGTCGTAAAGCTTTGGTTCAATTTATACCTGACTCCATTGTTGAACAAATTATTGCCAGCAAGGATAAAAAAGCAATTTTACACCCAATTTTAAAAATTGAAAAAGAAGAAGAATATTATTTATTATTAAATGTGCAGCATCCCACAAAACAGGATATTGCCGTGGTTGTTTTTAGTAAAAAAAATAAATACTTAGGTTTTAAAGTTGTTGCAGCATTTGATGAGCAGCAAAAAAATTCAAGACTATATGGCAAAACCTTAACCATCAATAAAGAACCCACATTTTTAGTTGCTGAAAATAAAATGGGAGAAGATAATGCAGCCAGTTATGAAAAAAAGGGATGGGCTTATTCCGATAGTATTTTTAAACTCATCTTTTTTGATAGCAATAAAAAACCAAACTCTAGTGTGATCATCAATCCAATAGATACATTGCCCACCATGAATACTTATAGTGGCGACTATGCGAGAGATAGTAAAAACTTCATTTCAATTCGAGATTTAACTACCCCCAATAAATATCAGTTTTTTTTACATTTTGAAAAACAAAATGGCGACTGTGTGGGAGAGCTAAAAGGGCTTTTAAATTTCACAAAAAACAAGGCAACCTATACTGAAAAAGGCGACCCTTGCATCATACATTTCACCATTACGGGGAATGTTATCGCCATTAAGGAAGAAGGCAATTGTGGTAATCACCGCAACATGACCTGCTACTTCAATGACAATTACGACAAAAAAAGGAAGCGGAATAAGAAGAAATAATCCACATTTATGATCAATAAAGTCATCTTTTCCACAGTTTAATGTGTAAAATGTACGTTTTAACTAATTACCATTATATTGCAGGCAAATCATCAAACCAAGATTTATGAGTTTTAGAAATTATCAGGTGCCCTACGAGATAAATGAACAATTTAAAAAGAAGGCAGCTTATTTTTCCATGGAATTTGCGATACATCAGCCTTTGAAAATTTACAGCGGTGGCTTGGGCTTTCTGGCTGGTTCTCATTTAAGAAGTGCTTTTGAATTAAATCAAAATTTTATAGGGGTTGGTATTTTATGGAAATATGGTTATTATGACCAAGCAAGAAACCAAGACCAAACTTTGCAGGTCACCTTCATGGAAAAAATGTATAGCTTCTTGGAAGACACTGGTATTAAATACCAGATTATGATACACGACCACCCAGTTTGGGTAAAAGCTTATTATTTAGCGCCAAATACTTTTTGTAGCGCCCCTTTATTTTTATTGAGTACTGATTTACCTGAAAACGATTATGTATCTCAAACAATCACACACCGTTTATATGACGCCAATGTCGCAACCAAAGTTGCACAATTTATTTTATTAGGGGTTGGTGGTGCAAAATTGATAGATGAATTAAATTTCGAACCTGAAGTATACCATTTAAATGAAGCACATGGATTTTCTTCTGCCTTTTATTTATTGAACAAATACAAGTCATTAGATGAGGTTAAAAAAAGATTGGTATTTACTACACATACTCCGGAAGAAGCTGGTAATGAAAAACATGATATCTACTTATGTTATAAAATGAGTTATTTCTGCGGCTTAAGCTTGGATGAAGTACGAAAATTAACGGGCATTGATGATGATCAATTTAATCATTCTCTGGCCGCACTAAGGTTTGCCCGAAAGGCCAATGGCGTTTCTGAACTACATGGACATGTAAGCAGGGCCTTATGGGGAAAATATGAAGGTATTTGTCCGATTACGCATGTTACCAATGCACAAAACTGGCGTTATTGGGCGGACAAACAATTATATCGTTTTGCTGAGAGTAATGATGATACAGGATTTGATGATCGTAAAATGTATTTGAAAAAAAGAGCATTTGAAATTGTAGCAGATCAAACAGGCAAGCTTTTTGACCCCAATGTTTTAACGATTGTTTGGGCAAGAAGATTTGCTGGATACAAACGCGCTGATTTTTTATCTTGGCATATGGATCGATTTGAAAAATTACTATCCAACAAAAAATATCCGGTTCAAATTATTTTTGCAGGCAAACCCTACCCTGTTGACTATCCTGCAATTTCTCAATTCAATAACCTAGTTCATTTAAGCAAAAACTACAATAACGTAGCTGTTTTAATTGGCTACGAATTAGGATTAAGTAAACGTATGAAGCAAGCATCTGATGTTTGGTTAAATAATCCGCGTGTTCCAAGAGAAGCATCGGGTACCAGTGGTATGACTGCCGCGATGAATGGTGCCGTGAATTTTTCAACGGATGATGGATGGATACCTGAATTTATAAACCATGGCAATAATGGATTTGTAGTACCAAAAGCTGACTATGACAACATGTCCACGCAACAACAAGACGACTACGATTTAGATGAAATGTATAAAATATTAGAAGAACAAATTGTTCCTATGTATTATAATAACAAGGAAACTTGGCGTCAAATTACACAAAACGGAATGAATGATGTTCGCTTCCAATTTGACAGTAATAGAATGGCAGAAGAGTATTATGAAAAAATGTATAAAATCTAAATTTACAAAGCCCCTAGTTTTTATTTTAGAACTTAGGCACAATAATAATATTAGTAATTACTTGCACTAACCCAGCTAATAAAAATGCCCCTCGAATTATCGGGGGGCATTTTAGTAAAAAAGCGATTTTTATTGAATCAAAATAAAAACTTGCTTACTTGATTAATATTTAAATGGTTTGCCATTCACCATCACTTCTTGTGTTTTTTTATCAAAAGTAACTTTTGCACCTGTTCTACAAGCAGCATTGGCCATGATGGTTGCAATAGAATGTTGGTACCCAGCTTCCACTGGCGCATTAGGTTGTTTTCTTGAACGAATACATTCCATCCAGTTACGCACATGCGCTGATGTCAACGGATCACTTCCAGTATTTGCTGCAGAAGACACTTTTATTTCCTTATCTGTTAAACTAAATTCAGGTAATAAATTAGGTTGCATATTCATTGCATCCGCAAACCTTTTACTCAATCCCCCTTTCGGAGAAACTTTATTATTCACCAAGTTTAATTCACCACCGTTAGAATAATACATTTCTGAAGCCTTGTCAGACCCATTATGCATACGTGACATAAACACCACTTGGAATCCTTTGCTCATATCATCTAAAGGCCCGTAATCAAATACAGCGGTAGTCGTATCCCAATTACGGCGACCATCTTTCCATGCATAAATGCCACCATTAGCAGTTACACTACGTGGATGCGGCAATTCACTGAACCAGTTTACCGTATCAATTTGATGACTCATCCATTGACCTGGCATACCAGATGAATAAGGCCAGAATAAACGATATTCTAAATATTTTCTAGGATCAAAATTTTCAAATGGACGATTTAATAAAAATCTTTTCCAATCCAAATCTTCCTCTTTACACTTTGCCACTAAATCTGGTCTTCTCCAACGACCTGGTTGATTTACATTCCAAGTTAATTCAACCATCGTGATGGGTCCGAATTTTCCTTGTTGAATAAAATCAGCGGCAGCTTTATAATTTGAACCACTACGACGCTGAGAACCAATTTGAACAATACGGTCAGATGCTTTAATTACTTTAAATGCATTTCGATTGTCTTCCATGGTTTCTGCAAATGGCTTTTCACAATACACATCCATACCTGCTTTTACCGCTTCAGTTGCATGTATTGCGTGTTGAAAATCGGCAGTGCTGATAAATACACCATCAATATCCTTACCTGCATATAACTCATCATTATTACGTGCTGCACGTACACCATGTCCCATTGTTTTTTCTAAAAAAGCCGAACCTTCTTTTCTTCTTACTTTCCAAAGATCAGAAACTGCAACAATATCAAAATTTAATTCCTTGTAATGATTTAAGAAACTTGGTAAATGGGCTTGTCTGAAACGATCAGAATAACCTACTACCCCTAATCTTACGCGATCATTAGCGCCTAAAATATTTGCATAACTTTTAGCACTAAAGCCTAAAGCAGTAGCATAGGTAACAGCTGCAGCCTTAGCCGTTTGTTTGATAAAATTTCGTCGATTGTTTTCCATAGCAATTGTTTTATGTTATAAATATAAGTTTTATTTTGATTTTTACTAATAATTAATGCTTGATTTTAGTTGATCTTTGATGGTAGTTCCCGTTCTTTATATTCTTGCTCATTATAATGCAGCTTATCGTACTCATATAAATTTTTTCCTGTTATACCATCATTGCCTAAAAAATGATCCTGTAAACGAACAGTAAAAAAATTTGATTGCGAATTACAAAATTGTTCAATATCAACATCATACTTCCAAGGGCCATTCATCGTAATATTATTATTGACTGCATTTATTTTTAATTGGGTAAACAACCAATGTTCCATAGATAATAATAATGTATCCTGTCGTAACTTACTATCTGCTGAAGTTCCCTGACCAGGTATATTATTTAATGTATGGCCCGCATTGTAAAATGGGCGCCATGCTGTTGGGATACCCAAACGCAAACAATGTTGGTAAAGGATCGATGAACCATATTTGAAACTATGGTAATCATAAGAACTATCATAGGGAACTGTTAAATCAGCAAGCCCTGCTGCATTATATAGGGGTGCATCCCCTTTTTTTATCCATTTATAATCAATCATGGATCTCCATAAATTAAACACACCTTGCACTTTTGAAGAATACCCTTCGCTACCACCATTGCCATCCAAATTTCCCCATCTTGTTTGATCAATATCTGAAGGAATTTCGTCCTGATCCATATACGCCACCGATAATGCAGTCATTGCACCAGCTGAACTTCCCGATAAAAATATTTGATTTTCATCTATCCCATATTTTGATGCATTTTTTCTGAAAAATCGAATTGCCGCACGTGCGTCTTGTTGCGCTCTGTACATGGCTTCATGATAATCTTTATTGGTGTTGGTTGTGGCAATACCCAAGCGATAGTCAATAGATGCAACCACAAATCCCTTTTTACCAAGTCTGATCCCTAACTTATTACTTATTGAACTAGATTTATTATTATTTCTAAAACCCCCTCCATGAATAAAAATAACCAAGGGCCTGTTTGTAACAGTATCAACTGCGGGTGGCATAAATAAATTCAATAATAATTTTTCATTCTCCCCTTTTAAATTGATAGCTTCTCCGTAGGGGATATCAATTAAAGAATCAATGTTTGTGAATAAGTCATTCTTGTACCTTTTTAAAGCGGAATTATCTATTAGTTTATTGTTTTGTGCCTTTACATTTAACTGCATCAAAATCAATAATAATATATTAAAATAAACTATTTGCTTTTTCATTAATTATGCTTTTTCTAATTCAGATTATAAATACAAAAAAAATTGTATAATTAATCAGGATTGGCTTTAGTATTTACAAATTGATTATTTTTTCCTTTGGAACCAAAGATTTCATAATACCCCAAGCAATTAAATAAGCCACCGCACAAAAAGCAAACATCATTGAATAGGCAGTCGTTAAGGAACCACGAACTGCTTCCTTTTGAATATGAATAAACAACTCATATTGGCTTGGATCCACTGCTTGTAATTTTGCTTGAATATCTTTGGTTAAATTTGACCAATCTTTTTGTGCCACATTGACCAATATTCCTTTTTTATCAGTAACATTAAGCGAAACCACTTTGTTTAAATAATCTGAAAAGCCAGTATTGGTTGCACTTGACCATGTAGCATTGACTGCTTTCAATTTGTAGCTATCAAACAACCAACCGCCTACTTTTGAAACCACTACACCCCCTAATCCGCCAGCCATACCGCCAATACCTACCACTGTTGCAATGGATCGTTTTGGAAACATATCAGAAACAGTAGTATAAATATTTGCAGACCATGCCTGATGCGCAGATGCACCAATCCCTATAAATATAACAGGCACCCAATAACTTAAATAACCCAAAGGTTGCACTGCTAATACCACCAATGGAATAAAGGCAATCATCAACATAGCTTTCATACGACCATCATAGGGTTTCATCCCTTTATTAATAAAATAAGTAGGAAAGTAACCGCCACCAATACTGCCCACCATGGTCATACTGTACAATACTGTTAATGGAATAATAATTGCAGTGCCTTCAATACTATATTGGTCCTTCAAATAGCCAGGTAACCAAAATAAGAAAAACCACCAAACCCCATCCGTCATAAATTTACCAATAGCAAAAGCCCAGGTTTGTTTATAACCCATTAATGTAGCCCATGAAATACGATTGGTTACTTTACCATCCACTACTGTATTCTCTACCTCAGTATGATCCGTGATGTATTCCAATTCAGCAGCAGATAACCTTTTTTGCTCAGTGGGTTTATCATAATAGATAATCCAAAAAATTAACCACAAAAATCCAATAGCACCAATAGTAAAAAATGCTTCCTCCCAACCCCAAGTGGTTACGATCCAAGGAACAGATAGTGGCGCTAATATGGCACCCACATTTGTACCTGAATTAAATATACCTGTAGCAAATGCTCTTTCTTTTTTGGGGAAATATTCGGCTGTTGCTTTAATTGCTGCTGGAAAATTACCCGCTTCTCCAAAACCTAACAAAGCCCTTGATAACATAAAACCTGCAATTGAAATTGGAACTGCTGTAATTCCTACCCATCCTAAAACGGTTGCGACCATCATACCCGCTGGAACTGCATAAGCATGTAAAATTGCCGCTAATGACCAGATAATGATGGCCCAAGAATACCCTGCTTTTGTGCCTAATTTATCAACGATGCGACCTGCAAATAACAAACTAATAGCATAACTAAATTGAAATACCGAAGCGATGTTTGCGTAATCACTATTGCTCCAATCAAATTCACGCTCCAAAGTGGGCTTTAATAAACTCAACACTTGGCGATCTAAATAATTTACGGTTGTTGCAAAAAACAATAACGCACAAATTGACCAACGATATTTTCCAATAGTAGTTTGTTTCATTTACTTTGTTTTAATTGTTTGGATAAGTTCCAACACTTTTATTGTTTCAGTTTCAATAGTCGCATATTCCTTTGCTTCCATTAATTTTTTACTAATCAATTTACTTCCCATACCCACTGCACATACCCCTGCTTTAAACCAACCTTCAATATTTTCCCTAGTCGTATCCACCCCACCAGTAGGCATAAATAAAAGTTTAGGAAATATATCTTTGATGCCACTTAAAAATTCAGGGCCTAATAAATTACCTGGGAATAACTTAATAAATTTTACCCCATTGTTTTCAGCTGCAATAATTTCAGTAGGCGTCATACAACCTGGCGCATACAATAAACCCTTAGCGTGCGTATAATCAGCTACCTCTGCTACATAACCAGGACTCACTAAAAAATCAGCACCTGCATTGATATAATCAGTGGCTTGTGCTACATTTTTGATGGTGCCCACCCCGATTAATAACTCGGGCATTTCTGCATTTCTGATTGCCACCATTGCTTTGAAGTTTTTTAAAGCCGCTTCGCCACGATTGGTATATTCTACCGCTTTCACACCAGCTTTATAAATTGAACGCAAAATTTCAATACTCACCGATTCATCTGCATTAAAATATAAAGGTAACATTCCTTGGTGAATGATTGCGTCGATTGCTTGTTGATTTTTACTCATATTTTTTTATTACTATTATTAATTAAAATAAAACTGATCCGTTATGCAAAGTAACAACTATATACGCACTTTTATCACCATTTTTGTAATCTCCCCATCCCCAATCATTGGGGCATGCACATCTTCCGGAAAGAAAATAACAAACTGATGATTAGTTAAACTAAAAAAGGTATCCGGTTGATCCAAATACAATTGCACATCTTTTTCTTCGTTATAATCACCATTAGGCAATTCGCACTTACTTCTTGGCTTCCATCCCATCTGCTCGTCCCCTTTGATACAAAGTTGAATATCAATATTTTTATTATGGCATTCAAATTTAGCAACACTTGCTTCGGCTGTTTTACCAACTGCGGTGTTGTTAATCACTTTTAATCCATCTGAAATATCAAATTTGCCTGTTTCAATGGCAGTTAAATTTTGCGCAGCGATATATTCAAAAGCTGGCTGAAATAAAGGATGTACACTGTAATATTTGTGTGCATTCTGAAGGGTATCTATAATCATATTATTCCGTTTTAAATCATATATTCTTAAAACGAATGATGCAATTCATTATAGAATCACATCATTCGTAAGTTATTATTTTATCGTTGAACGCGGCCACTACCATCGCCTTTCATTAATTCTTTAACATCACTTAAGGTGGCATGATTCAAATCACCTGGGATGGTATGTTTTAAAGCACTAGCTGCAACACCAAACTCTGCAGCATCCGCCATTGGCATGCCAGTGACTAATCCATAAATTAAACCACTTGCAAAACTATCACCACTTCCTACTCTGTCCACAATGCGAACATTGTATTGCTTGGTATGGTAAAAATCAGTTCCATTATAAACTAATGCGCTCCAACCGTTATCACTTGCGCTATGGCTTTCGCGTAATGAGGATGCAATAAATTTAAATCCAAACTTAGCTTGCATCTGCTTAAATACATCTTTAAAACCATCCAAGTTCAGCTCTCCTTTTGTTACATCTGTATTAGCAGCTTTAAAACCTAAAGTGGTATCTGCATCTTCTTCGTTTCCGATACACACATCCACATATTTACATAATTCAGACATCACCTCTCTTGCTTTTTCCTTAGTCCACAATTTCTTACGGTAATTTAAATCGATACTTGTAGTTATTCCTTTTACTTTTGCCGCTTTCAATGCAGCTAAAGTTAGTGCAGCTGCTTTATCACTTAAAGCAGGTGTGATCCCTGTCGTATGAAACCAATCAGCCCCATCTAAAATTTTATCAAAATCAAATTCAGAAGCATCCACATCAGCTATAGATGCACCTGCACGATCATATACTACTTGTGAAGCACGCATGGAAGCACCCGTTTCTAAAAAGTAAATCCCCAGTCTATCACCACCACGCGCAATAAATTGGGTATCTACCCCATATCTTCTTAAATGATTAATAGCAGATTGTCCGATTGGATTATTAGGCACTTTGGTTACAAAAGTTCCATTTAATCTATAATTACATAAAGCTGCAGCCACATTCGCTTCGCCACCACCATAAGTGATATCAAAGGTATCTGCTTGTACAAATCTTTTAAAATCAGGCGTTGACAATCGCAACATAATTTCCCCGAGTGTAACTACTTTCTTGCTCATAACTTGTTTTATTTTGTATTAATTAATTTTAAAGTATTCTTTCGCATTATAATAACATATATTCTTCAAAATATTTACTATCCATTTTTCATCAGTAGGAATAAGTCCTTTTTCCATATCCTGTGCAAATAAATTACAAATGATACGTCTAAAATATTCATGCCTCGAATAAGATAAAAAGCTACGACTATCTGTTAACATTCCAATGAATGTGGAAACAACGCCCATATTTGATAATGCATTTATTTGCTTCTCCATACCATCCTTTTGATCCAAAAACCACCAGCCTGATCCAAACTGCATTTTACCCTTTAAATTACCATCACTAAAATTGCCACACATGGTTGCGAAAACCTCATTATCCGCAGGATTATTATTATATAAAATGGTTTTAGCCAATTCATCTCTTTGGTCCAATGCATTTAAAAAATTAGACAAACTAACTGCTTGGGAATAATCTCCAATAGAATCTGTTCCAGAATCAACTCCGATACGCGCTACTAACTTGGCGTTATTATTTCGAATAGGCCCCAAGTGAAACTGTTGTACCCAACCTTTTTTAAAATACATTCTCGATAATGATAAAAGTATAGCACCTGCAAAACGTTCTGGTTGTGAAAATGGATTACTGTTTTTATTTTGGATGAATTGAACAAACTCTTTTTCCAAAGAAGTCGTAAAGGTAATTTGTGACGGCATTTGTGTAAATGCATGATCAGAAACGCGACAACCATTTTGATGAAAATAATTTACCCTGCTCTCTAATGCAATTAAGAAAGTATTGATGCATTTAACTTTTGTTCCTGAAACCTTTTCCAACTTTTGCAAATATTTTATAAACGCCCCCTTATCTGCAATATTCAACGCCTTATCCGGTCTGAAAGTGGGTAATACTTTACATTTAAACCCACTTTTTGCAATTTTTTTGTGATACGCCAAATCATCACATGGATCATCCGTAGTTCCCACTAATTCTACCTTATAATTATTTAGAATTCCCTGTGTTGAAAATTTATCCTGCGCCAAAAGTGTATTGCATTTTTTATAAATCGTACCCGCACTTTTTTCATCTAAATATTGATTGATCCCAAAGGGTCGTTTTAATTCCAAATGTGACCAATGAAATAATGGATTACGAATAGTTTGTGGCATACATCTAGCCCAAGCTTTAAATTTATCTTCATCACTTGCATTGCCCGTAATTAATTTTTCATCGATACCCAAAGCGCGCATCGCTCTCCATTTATAATGATCCCCTTTTAACCAAATCTCCGTTAAATTTTTGAATTTTTTATTTTCTGCTATTTCATTCGGTGGCAGATGATTGTGATAATCAATAATAGGCAAATTGGCTACATGATTATGATACAATTTATTGGCCATTTTACTTTCAAGTAAAAATTGGTCCGTAAAAATGGTTTTCTTTTTTGAAATTGCCATGCGTCTATTATTTAATTATTTATTTTCTTCTAAACTTCTTAAAATGCCTAATTCAACACCTCTTAATTCCGCCAATCCTTTTAATCTTCCAATAGCAGAATAACCAGGATAGGTTTTCTTTTTCAAATCATCTAACATTTGATGTCCATGATCAGGTCGCATTGGAATATCTACCCCACGCTTCTGCATCACAAGAACAATTTCTTTAATCACCCCATACATATCCACATCCCCTTCTAAATGATTGTCCTCATAAAAATCACCTTGCACGTTTCGTTTTGTACTTCGCAAGTGAATAAAATTTATTCTGTCCCCAAATTGCTTCACCATTTCTGGCAAATTGTTATCAGGCCTAACGCCAAAGGAACCTGTACAAAAACACAAACCATTACTCAAAGACGGCACTGCTGTAGCTAATGCTTGTATATCAGATGCTGTACTTACAATTCTTGGCAAACCTAAAATAGCATGTGGCGGATCATCTGGATGAATCACCATTTTAATACCTGCCGCTTCTGCTACTGGAACAACTTGTTGTAAAAAATAGATCAAATGACTTCTTAATTTTTCAGCATCTATTCCTGCATATGCATCCAACGCTGCTTGAAACTGCTCCATCGTAAAACTTTCCTCACTTCCCGGCAACCCTTTGATCATGTTTTTTTGAATCAATTCCAGTTCAGCGGCACTTGCATGATCAAATTTATTTTTTGCAATAGCTATTTCTTCTGTGGTATAATCTTTTTCCGCCCCTTTCCTTTTTAAAATAAATATATCAAAGGCCATAACCGCTGCTTTTTCATACAACAAAGCCAAGGATCCATCTGGCATGGGGTATTCTAAATTAGTTCTTGTCCAATCCATGACAGGCATAAAATTATAAGTCACAATGTTAATGCAACATTGTCCAAGATTTTTTAAACTGATTTTATAGTTTTCGATAATTTGCAAATAGCCCTCCACTTGTGTTTTAATAGACTCGTGCACAGGCAAGCTTTCAACCACTGACCATTTTAATCCAGCCGCGGCCACCAAATCAATTCTTTTTTGAATTTCCTCCACTGTCCAAACATCCCCATTCGGAATATGATGCAATGCGGTAACAACGTCAGTGCAGCCAGCTTGTCTGATATCTGATAAAGAAACTGGATCGTTAGGTCCATACCAGCGCATGGTTTGTTTCATTCTATTTTTCACATTCCCATAAGAAGGATAAAAATGATTTCCCATTATTTTAATTCAACTTTTATAATTTAATTAAACACAATCTCAAAAAACATTTGCAATAGTTAAATGATCGACAGTAAAATATTTTTTATGCCCTTATTCAATGAATGCAATTTTTACACCCCACTATTAATGGTGAATCCCCCATCCACACCAATATCCATTCCCGTCACGAATTTTGACGCGTCACTTAATAACCAAACCAAGGCGCCTATTAATTCATCTGGTTGACCAAATCTTTTGTAAGGTGTATTTCTAATAATCGCATTGCCTCTGTCTGTATAAGAACCATCTTCATTGGTTAGTAAAGTTTTATTTTGACTTGTCAGGAAAAACCCAGGCATGATGGAATTGATTCTTATTTTATCTCCATAACGATTGGCCATTTCAATTGCAAACCACTTGGTATATAAATCAATGGCCGCCTTACCCATACTATATCCTAAAACCTTTGTTATTGCTCGCTTTGAACTCACAGATGAAATATTAACGATACTTCCATTGCCTGTTTTTGCAATTTCAGGTCCAAAAACTTGCACAGGAATAATGGTGCCCCATAAATTAAGGACTAATGCATCTTTCATTCCATCAATATTCAAATTGAAAACATCTTCTGTTGGTTGTAAAACACCCGATGGTATATTTCCACCAGCGCCATTCACCAAACCATCTATTTTACCATATTTGCCTAAAATTTCATTTTTCGCAGAAACCAATTGTGCTTCTTCTAATACATTCACCGAAATAAAATGCGCATCCCCTCCATTCGCTTTCACTTCAGCTACTCTTTCATTTCCCTTCTCCACATTCTGACCTAAAATAATTGGAATCCCTCCCTGTGTCGCAATACCTTTTACAAATCCTGCACCTAATACACCAGTACCTCCCGTAACCACAATTACTTTTCCTTGCAAACTAAACATATCAGATTGTCCCATTTTTTATAATTTTAAATTTTAAAAACATCATTCATTTTTACTTTATTCATCATCCCAATATAAAAGATAAAATTATCTAATTAAAAAAGAGAGCAAACAAGCAAATGATTTAATTAATTATTTCTATATTATTCAAACACAATAAGTTAAGTGCGGAGATCCCTTCACTTAATGCAAGCACAAAAAGTCAATTAACTGATTTGAAATTACTAAATTTTAGTCAAATTTTGAATTATTCAATCGATAAAAAAACAAGAAACCGATAATATTTACGCAAACGATGTAGTAATTTAAGTAAATTTGCTTTTAATTAGTTGGTCACAAGTAAAATATCGCACAAATTCCATGGCAGCAGTCAATTTAAAGCAATTAGCAAAAATATTGAACCTTTCCATTTCAACGGTATCAAAGGCCTTGCGGAATAGCCATGAAATTGGGTATGCCACCAAAGAACGTGTTTTGGCCAAAGCTAAGGAAATGGACTACACCCCCAATCCATTTGCGAGTGGATTGAGAAGAAATAAAAGTAAAACTATTGCCGTTGTGGTCCCCGAAGTTGCTAATAACTATTTTGCATTGGCCATTAATGGTATTGAGCGTATCGCACAGGAAAATAACTACCATGTCCTCATCTACCTAACGCATGAAGATATTGAAAAGGAAAAAGGGATCATGAAGCATTTGGAAAATAAAAGAGTGGATGGTGTTTTGATGTCAGTGACGATGAATACCAACAATCAAACCCACTTATCTGATTTTCAACAAAAGGGCATCCCTATTGTATTCTTTGATCGAATTTGTCATGAAATTGAAACTGCTAAAGTTACGACCGATGATTATATTAGCGGCATCAATGCAACCAAACATTTAATTGAAAATGAATGTAAGGATATTGCCTTTTTATCATTAGGTGATAATATTTCAATTATGCAAAAAAGAAAAAGTGGCTATTTAGAGGAATTGCATAAAAATAATATGGAAGCCAAACCGGAACGAGTTGTAAAATGCGGTAATGATGATGAAATGAACTACCAACTTGTGAAAAAACTATTAACTGGTATAAATAAACCAGATGGTATTTTTGCTTCCGTGGAAAAACTAGCCATCACCACCTATCAAGTTTGTAGAGAATTAAATATCAATATCCCTAAAGACGTGAAAATAATTTGTTTTTCCAATCTTGAAACTGCATCCTTATTAAGCCCTTCCCTTTCCACCATCACGCAACCTGCTTATAATATTGGTAAAACCGCAGCTGAAGTGATGTTCAAATACCTAGACAAAAACAAGACCTACATTCCCAATGAAAATATTTTTTTACAATCCACTCTACATATTAGGGAATCATCCCAACAAATTGTTTAATATTTATTTCACCACGCAGAACCATTTGCAACTTTAATTGTTAATGATATATGAATAAGATAATTATTGCGATTACAGGTGCAAGCGGTGCTATTTATGCTAAATGTTTGATGGACGCTCTTGTCCCACTAAATGACCAATACGAATCAGTGGGTGTGGTAATGAGCGATAATGCAAAAATGGTATGGGAAACTGAATTAGATAATAAAGATTATACTACATACCCTTTTACTTTTTATCAAAAAAATGATTTCAATGCCCCTTTTGCATCAGGATCAGCACAATACAATATTATGTTTGTGGTGCCTTGTAGCATGGGTACCTTAGGACGTATTGCTTCAGGCATTAGCGATGATTTAATTACGCGCGCGGCAGATGTAGTTTTAAAAGAAAGAAGAAAGCTCATCTTAGTAGCGCGCGAAACACCATATAATTTAATTCATATTAAAAATATGGAAACCATCACTTTGGCAGGTGGTATTATTTGTCCTGCAACACCTAGCTTTTACAGCAAGCC
>JANREK010000029.1 GCA_030726065.1 Sediminibacterium sp.
TTCGAAATCCCAAATGCATTTATCCCAACGGATATGTATATGGATAATAAATTTTTAAAAGCAGCGTACAATTCATCAGTGAAGCGTGTTAATTACTTTAGGGTATTTAATCGTATGGGAAAATTGGTGTATGAGATTCAAAATGCAGATCCAAGTGCAATTAAATGGGATGGCACTTATAACAATGTAATGCAGGAGTCGGATGGCTATATGTGGATTGCAGAAATTACCGGATTAGGTGAGGTGACTTTTGAACGAAAATCGGGTCAGTTTTTATTATTAAAATAACACAGGTGTAATTTGATTAAAAAGGTATCCATATTATTATTTACTTGCTGTATTTACTTTAATGTAAATGCACAGGATCCCTTTTTATCTCAAGTGTATGGGGCTGCTCAATTTTTGAGCCCTGCTTCTGTGGGTAATGGCCTATATCAAAGTAGGGCACAAGCAAATTACAGATCCCAAACTATGGCAGGTAATTCCTTATACAGAACCATTGTATTGGGTTGGGATGGAAGGTATAAAAATAGAAATCCAGATGTACAAAACTATTTAGGATTGGGTGGTCAGATAATTTCAGATCAGGTAATGAATGGTATTTTGCAAACTAATTATGCAACAATTAATGCTGCGTATCACATGTATTTTGATGATAAAAAGGAAAAGAATTTTTCGTTGGGGTTGGGTGTATCCTTTATACAGTCAAATTTACAGCTAGATAAGCTTAAATTTTACGATCAGTTTTCTCAAGGGATTTTTATAAATAATTCACAATCTATTAGTTTACAAAACTTGAATAGTAGCGCCTCCAAAATATCAGTGAATACAGGATTGTTATACACCAAGCATAATAAAAACTCCTTTGTTCAATTTAGTGCGAATGCCTTTTTTATGGCTAAGCCTGAACTAACCATTAATAACAATGCTGAAGCATCGGGTTTAAAATCTATGGTGTTTTTTAATTTTGAAAAAGAAGTGAATGACAATAAAAAAACTGCTATGGTGCATGCTTCTTATAGCAATAGGAATAATATAGACCAGCTTTTAGTAGGCGCTGCATTTAGTTTGCCTTTTGGAAGCTATTATGAATATGTGAATCGCATTTATGCTGGTTTATTTTACAGGGTGGGTGATGCCGTGATACCGCAAGTTTCAATATTAATGAAGCAATATCGATTTGGTATTAGCTATGATGTCTATAGCAGGGGTATGACAGGTGCAGTGCTTAATCCCAACAGTTTTGAACTCTCTTTTTCAAGTAGTTTTGGTCAAAAGCGATCAAACAATTTTAGAACCATTTTTGATTAGCATTTAAAATACAATACTTCCATTATGCCACTCTGGATCAAAATTGGCATTGTATTTTTTATAAAAATTGATAGCGGGTTCATTCCATTCTAAAACCTGCCAATTCATTCCTGTGAATTTTTTTTCTTTGGCTTCCTTGATTAAGGTATCAAATAATAGGCTACCAATTTTTTTACCACGCATTTCCTGTGTCACTAAAATATCTTCTAAATACATTCTTTGTCCTTTCCAAGTGGAGTAGCGTACATAATATAATACCATACCCACCACCACACCTGCCACTTCGGCTACAAATCCCCACCATACTGGGTTTGCGCCAAATCCGCTTTCCTCAAAATGGGATAGGGTGACGGTTACTTCATTGGGTGCCTTTTCGTATTCCGCTAATTCTTGAATGAGTTCTAATAATCTAACGCAATCTCTTTTTTCAGCGCGGCGTATGGTAATGTCCATTGTTAATTTTTTGTTGGGAAGCGTAATTAGTTTACACCTTTGCTAATGCTTGTGTTAAATCAGCAGCAATATCTTCAAAGTTTTCAATACCCACACTCATTCTGATTAAACCATCGGTAATGCCATATTTTATTCTTTCCTCTTTTGGTATACCATAATGTGTCATGCTTGCAGGGTGCGATACCAAGGTATCTACTGTTCCTAAAGAAACGGCACGCGTGCAAATTTCTAAAGCATCAATGAATTTTTTACCTGCGTCTAATCCACCTTTTAATTCAAAACTTATTAATGGGGCATGTTGCTTCATTTGCTTTTTTGCAATGGCATGATCGGGATGAGCGGCTAAGCCTGTATAGTTTACTTTTTCAATGGCTGGATGTTTGTCTAAAAATTGTGCCACTTTTTCAGTGTTACTACAATGCCTGTCCATTCTTATTTCCAAAGTTTTCATTCCTTGTATTAATAAGTAAGCATCAAATGCATTGCTATTACCGCCTAATAATACATGCCATTTCCAAACCTTGGTATTCATGAACTCTAAATCCTTGCCTAATAAAACCCCATTCAATGCGGATCCGTGACCATTTAAAAATTTAGTAGCAGAGTGAAATACAAAATCCGCATCTAATGCAAATGGTTGCTGCAAATAAGGAGTCGCAAAGGTGTTATCAACCGAAACACGTATACCATGTGCGTGAGCAATTTTACAAATTGCTTCTATATCCACACACTGTAATGTAGGATTGGCAGGGGTTTCCAAGTGAATTAATTTTATCCCCGTATTTTCTTTAATTGTTTTTTCAAGTAAATCAGCATCGCGCACATCAATTAAAATACATTTTATGCCAGCCTCTACTAAAAGCTTTTGCATTAATTCCTGGGTGCCTCCGTATAATGAATAATGCGATACTAATGTATCACCTGCACTCAATGTACTTAAAAACAATGTACTCATCGCTGCTTGGCCACTTGCGTGTAACAATGCTTTAAGTTCAAGTTGTTCTCCTTTTTCATTCTTCAATCCAAATGATTCCAATGCAGCAATCACATCCTGTGCTGCAGTAAAAGTAGGATTGCCCCAACGGGAATAAATTCTGGTTTTATCTGTGCTCTTGAATCGCTCCATGCCTTCATCTGTAGAATCGAAGGTAAAAGTCGATGTCGCATAAATAGGCGTAGTATGTGAAAAGTTATCATTTTCAGTGCTTGCTGAATGCAACGTGACTGTACTGATTCCTTTAAAGTTTTTCTTTTTCATATTTTATTGTTGACGCTGTATAAATATACCTTTTTATCGCAGAATGAATTGATTCGTTAGTAAGCCCATTTAAGCCAGCAAGCTCCCCATGTAAATCCACCACCAAAAGCTGCTAGCACTAAATTGTCGCCTTTTTTTAGTTGGCTTTCCCAATCCCATAAGCAAAGTGGAATGCTGGCGGCTGTAGTGTTACCATATTTTTGAATGTTAATCATCACTTTTTCCATAGGTAATCCCATTCTATTCGCAGTGGCATCTATAATTCTTAAGTTGGCTTGGTGCGGCACTAACCAAGCAATATCATCGCCTGTTAAATTATTTTTTTCTAATAGCTCCGCGCTCACATCTGCCATTCCTTTTACGGCAAATTTAAAAACAGGTTGCCCATCCTGAAACGCATAATGCTCTCTAACCATCACCGTTTCAATAGTAGCTGGCTTTAAACTTCCACCAGCTTTAATATTTAAATAGTCTCTTCCACTTCCATCACTTTTTAAAATGGCATCCTGAAATCCATTACCATCATTACTTGGTTCTAGTAATACGGCACCAGCGCCATCACCAAATATGATGCAAGTAGCTCTGTCCGTGTAGTCAATAATAGAACTCATTTTGTCAACGCCCACAATGATGATTTTTTTATACCTGCCACTTTCAATAAAACTTGCGCCTGTTGAAAGTGCAAATAAAAATCCACTACATGCTGCTGATAAATCAAACCCAAATGCATTTTTTGCACCTATCTTATCTCCAATAATATTTGCGGTTGCCGGGAATATCATGTCCGGGGTTACCGTAGCACATATGATACAATCAATTTCTAAAGGGTCAAGATTTTTCTTGCGTAGAATTTTATCGATGGCCTCAACTGCCATGTCAGAACTAGCCTTGCCTGGTTCTCTCAAAATGCGTCTTTCAGATATACCAGTGCGTGATCGGATCCACTCATCATTGGTGTCTACCATTTTTTCAAGGTCAAAGTTGGTCAATTTGGTTTCAGGGACATAGCCGCCCACCGCTGTAATTGCTGCTTTATTACTCATGTAAGTACTAGTATTAATATTTGGTCAACAAATATCTTAAAAATTTGGTTAAGAATCGGCTCAAATACCCATTTTTCGTCGCTTAAGTATTATTTTTGGACACATTATGATCGCATTTTTACAAGGAAATTTTGTCCAGCTGTCCCCAGCTAAATTAATCGTGGATGTAGGGGGTGTTGGGTACGAGGTAAATATTAGTTTAAATACCTATCAAGCCATTTCAAAAAAAGAAAAAGGGCTGTTATATACTTATTTGCATATTACCGAAAATTCACAGGTTTTGTTTGGATTTCATGAACAAACCGAAAAGGATTTGTTTCTGCATTTGATTAGTGTATCTGGTGTAGGTGCAAGTACTGCTCGAATGATGTTGTCGGGTATGCAACCGGAAGAAATTATCAGAGCGATTGTAAATGGCGAAGCAAGATTATTAGAACAAATTAAAGGGATTGGGAAAAAATCAGCGGAAAGATTGGTGCTTGAATTAAGAGATAAACTTTCAAAAATTCCATTAAATGCCCATCAATTAAATGGAGGTAGTGGCTTTACAAAATCTAATTTACAACAAGATGCTATTCAGGCATTAATATCACTAGGCATACAAAAAGCGATTGCTGAAAAGGCAGTGGATAAAACAATACAGTCAGAAGGTGCTGAATTAAGTTTGGAAGTGCTAATCAAAGCAGCACTAAAAAATTGCTAACAATTTTATTTCATTCATTAATTCTTATTCATTGCACATTTTAAAATCAATTTTATTTTTTGGTGTTTTGCTTTTTGCGAATAGCCATTTGCATGCGCAAACAAAAATTGATTTAACAAAGAATGTAACAGATACCGCTGGTAAAAAAAAGGATAGTACCGCAATTAAAAAAGATACCACAAAATTGGGTGGTCTGATTGGAGCGAATATGAGCGATAATATAAATGATACCACCGTTTATACCTTTACCAATGATTTGCGTTACCCCATTCAAGATAAGCGGGGTGATTTTTTATCGCAAGCAAGTAATAACCCCTATGATTTAAGAGATACCAGCATTGTGAAGCGTAAAGTGGAATACGACGCTGCTTCAAAAAGGTACTTTTTAACGGACATGATTGGTTCAGGATATCAAAGAATCCCAAGTACTTTAAATTTTGATGAATTTTGGAAATTGAAAACTGCCAAAGATGAACAAGCTTATTTTAGACAAAGAGCCAACTCGATTGGCGTATTAAATCGAAAAATTACCCGCCCTAAATCAAAAGTGTTTGATAGTTATTTTGATCGGTTGTTCGGCAAAACAGGTTCAGATTTAAAAGTGGATATCAAACCGGTGGGGGAGATAAATATTAAAGCAGGATATCAAGGTCAAAATGTAAAAAATCCAACCTTGCCTGAACGTGCCCGAAGAAATGGGGGTTTTGATTTTGATGCGAATACCAATTTTAGCATGAACGCTAGTATTGGTGATAAACTAAAATTCCCGATCAATTTAAACACGCTTTCAAATTTAGGTTTTGACAATCAAATTAAATTAAACTATAAGGGTAAAAAAGATGAAATTGTAAAAGCAATTGAAGCAGGCAATATTAATTTTATTTCTAGAAGTACTTTAATTCCAAGTACGCAAAATTTATTTGGTCTTAAAACACAATTGCAATTTGGTAAACTATTTGTTACAGCTGCCATCGCTAATCAAAAGTCACAGCGACAATCTATGGCATTGCAAGGAGGGTCTTCTACCCAAAAATTTCAAAAAAGATTGGATGATTATGAGGAAAACAGACACTTTTTATTAGCACAATATTTTAGGAATAATTTTAATAGTGCCATGTCCACTTTGCCCTTGGTGACAGGGCAAGCGCAGGTGCAAAGAATTGAGGTATGGGTAACCAATCGTTATGGACAAACCACCAATGCGCGTGATGTAGTGGGTTTAATGGATATCGGGGAGCCTAATCCGAGTAACAAAACATATGCTACGAATGCTTCTGCAAAGTTCCCTGAGAATAATGCTAATAGCTTATATAGTAGTATTGCAAACAATAGTGCCGCAAGAAATCCTTCTGCAGTGTCCGGTGTATTAAGCATGGCCGGTTTAAAGTCGGCCGAGGATTACGAGCGCACTTTTGCACGTAAGTTAACAGAGAATGAATATTACTTTAATCCGCAAATAGGTTTCTTATCATTGAATATTCCTTTGCAGCCTGATGAAGTATTGGCCGTTGCGTTTCAATATACTTATAATGGTAGGGTGTATCAAGTGGGTGAATTTTCGGAAAATACCGCACTAGATCCAAATAAAGGCGTACAAAATATTTTATTTTTAAAACTATTAAAAGCAACTACGCAACGAACCGATTTACCCATTTGGAATTTGATGATGAAAAACGTATATTCTTTAGATTTATTTGGTTCCATTCAGCAGCAGGATTTTCAATTAAATATTCTATACGAAGAGCCAAGTAGGGGCTTAAAAAGATATATGCCAGTAACAGGTGCTAATGTATCGGGGCAATCCTTGATTAAATTATTACAGTTGGATCGTTTAAATAATCGAAATGATCCACAGCCTGATGGGGTGTTTGACTTTGTAGAGGGCTTTACGGTTTTGTCTAAAATGGGTCGTATCATTTTTCCTTTATTAGAACCCTTTGGTGATGATTTAAAAAATATTGCATTTAAAGGCGTGAGTGATGATACTGCTAAAAAATATTTATTCCCGCAATTGTATCGTAACATAAAAGCAGATGCGCAAACTTATGCAAATTTGAATCGTTTTGTAATGGAAGGCCAAGTAAAGGGAAGTGCGGGTGGATCAGAGATTAGTTTAAATGCATTTAATGTACCGCCAGGTTCGGTAAGTGTTCGTGCAGGCGGACAAATATTAATGGAAGGGCGTGATTATGTGGTTGATTATGGTTCAGGAACTGTGCGTATTATTAATCCAGGTATTTTAAGCTCAAATATTCCAGTAGATGTTTCCTTTGAAAATAATTTAGGTTTTGGATTTCAGGAGCGGGGCTTTAGGGCATTGCGTTTAGATTACATGGCCAACAAAAATTTCATTTTTGGATTATCATCAAGCAGGCTAAGTGAAAGACCATTTTTTACTAAAACTAATTTTGGTTCTGATCCTATTAAAAATACCATGTATGGTTTTGATTTTAATTATAAAACTGAATTGCCTAAATTAACAAAGGCATTAGACAAGCTTCCGTTTTATAGCACCAAAACAAAATCATACTTAACAGCTTATGGAGAAGGTGCATTTTTACAACCCGGGCATGCGCAACAAATTGGAAGGGGCGGTAATGGCGTTGTTTATTTAGATGATTTTGAAGCCACGCGTACCAATATTGACTTGCGTTTTCCTTTTACCTCATGGACATTAGCATCTACGCCGCAAGAGCGGTTTAAGGAGGCTAATTTATCGGATTCAATTGATTATAATAATAACAGAGCAAAGCTTGCATGGTATACCATTGAGCCAAACCTACAAGATAAAAACTCCTCCAATAATCCGATTAGATCAAATTTAGCATTTTTGAGTGACCCCAGAGTTCGTCAGGTGTATACCAATGAATTGTTTCCACAAAAAACGACGAATATTACGGATGTGCAATTACCCACTTTCGATTTAAGTTATTATCCAAAGGAGCGTGGCCCCTATAACTTTAATTACAAGGATATGGATGCCGCCGGAAAGTTTACAAATCCAAAAGACAAGTGGGGCGGAATTATGCGATCCTTAGATCAAACTGATTTTGAAACAGGTATCATTGAGTATGTTGAATTTTGGGCACAGGATCCATTTATAAAATCTAATGCGACCAAAGGAACCTTGGTCTTGAACCTAGGAAATGTAAGTGAAGATATATTACGTGATGGTCGACGCTTTTATGAAAATGGGATGCCGACGCCAACCATACCCGCAGGGATTGATAGCTCCACTTGGGGCAGGGTTCCTGTAAATCCGATTCAAGTAACCAACGCATTTAGTAATAATCCGGAGGACAGAAAATACCAGGATGTGGGTTTAGATGGTTTAAATGATGATGATGAACGAATTAAAAAAGCCTATATTATAAATAAAATCACCAATGCAAATATTAAGCAACAATTTATAAATGACCCATCAGCCGATAACTATGTATGGTATCGTGATGGTAAGTATGATGCAAGTAATGTGGGCATTTTAGGTAGGTACAAAAACTTTAATAACCCACAAGGTAACTCTGCATTGGCGGGAGATGGTTTGTTTAGTAGCGCTGCCACCTTGCTTCCAGATAATGAGGATTTAAATAGAGATAATACATTAAATGAAACGGAAGCCTATTTTGAGTATGAAATTAATTTACAGAAAAACAATATTTCCGCTACTACCACTAATTATGTAACCGATTCTAAAACACTGAACGTTACATTAGCAGATGGAAGCAAGAGTATTGAAAATTGGTATTTATTTCGCATTCCTATAAAATCATACAAACGTAATGTAAACGGCATTCGAGATTTTAAATCTATTCGGTTCATTAGAATGTATTTAACTGACTTTGAAGATTCAGTAACGCTTCGTTTTGCCAAATTGGATTTGGTTCGCAATCAATGGAGACAATTCAATTATAACATTGATAGTTCGGGTAATTATGATTCACTCGGAGGGGTCAACTTAAATACCAAAGTAAATACCTTGGCAGTGAGCTTGGAGGAAAATGGAAGCCGTACACCAGTAAATTACGTGGTTCCTCCAGGTATTGAACGTGTCCAATTATTGAGTAATAATGGTATTAATTTATTACAAAATGAGCAAGCATTAAGCATTCAATTAAACGGGCTGCAAAAAAATGCTTCTCCACGCGGGGTATTTAAAACTATGAATGTGGATGTGAGACGTTATGGTAAAATGTCCGTGTTTTTGCATGCAGAGGATAAAAGGAATATCAATAGAGTAGATAGCGGCTCCATGACCGCAATTATTAGAATAGGGCAGGATTTTCAAAATAATTTTTATGAGATAAGAATTCCTTTAACCACCACCAAGCAAAAATTTTATGCTAGTTCGGAGGCGCGGGAGGTATGGCCTTTGGAAAACGAGTTGAACTTGAGTTTAATGGATATGGTTAAATTAAAATTAGAAAGAGACAAACAAAATATTCCTTTTAATAAAAAGTTTGGTCAAAATTTTGGAAGACAAAGATATTCGGTGATGGGTAATCCAAATTTGGGTGAAGTGCGTGGGGTGCTAATTGCATTTGAAAATACCAAGTCCGATGTTCCGATGGATGCTGAAGTTTGGATTAATGAACTTAGATTATCTGATTTAGATGAAGAAGGATCATGGGCGGCTTTAGGAAGAATGGATATAAGCTTGGCTGATTTGGGTACCATCGCAGTTTCAGTGAATAGCAGAACCACTGGCTTTGGAAGTATTGAACAAAAAATGAACGAACGTGCTAAAACTGGATTAACACAATTTGATATTGCTACCAATATAGACGCAGGAAAATTACTTCCAAAACAAGTGCGTATTTCTTTGCCTGTATTTGCAGGCATCAACAAAACCCAGGAAAATCCGCAGTTTGATCCATTTGATAAAGACATCTTGTATAAGAACAAAATAAGTGCTTTGTCAGGTGCCAAAAAAGATTCTGTTCAGAAAGCATCTATTGACCAAACCACCATCAAAACATTAAACTTTACCAATGTCCGTTTTTTACCTGGACAAAAACAAAGTTTGATTAGCCTGAGTAATCTTGATTTTAGTTATTCTTATTCACAGTTATCACAATCAAGCCCTACGGTACAACAAAACAAGATTGACAAACAAAGAGGTGCGATAGGGTATACTTTTAATAATAATGGAAAGTCAATTGAACCCTTCCGAAAACTAATTAAATCAAGTTCGCCTTGGTTAACATGGGCGAAGGAAATTAATTTTAATCCAAAGCCAAGTTTAATCAGTTATCGTGCGGTGTTTGACCGACAATTTGGTGAATTTATTCCAAGGGTAGTGAATTCATTTGATGGTACAACAGATAAAGTGGATACCACTTATGACAAGTATTTTACTATGAGTCGTATATTTAATATGCGTTGGGGCTTAACCAGGTCATTGAACTTGGATATGACGGCTAACTTAAATTCAAGAATAGATGAACCAAGCGGACGTATTGATACTAAAGAGAAGAAGGATTCATTAACAAGAATGTTACTTCGTGCCGGGCGCAATACTTTGTATAATCAAAGAGTCACGCTTAGATACGATATCCCCACCAATAAATTTCCATTAACGGATTGGATCATGTCCAGTTATAATGCATCAACCAATTATAATTGGGTGGGCGCAAGCAGGTTGGCACAGGAACTGGGGAATATGATTGAAAATACTTTTTCACAACAATTAAGTGCACAATTTAACTTTTCAAGCTTCTATAATAAATCAAAATTTATTCGGGCTGCCTTATCTGATGCACCTTATCAGGCCAGTGGTAATGCTGATCCTTTAGCCAATAGAATATTAATGACAAAGAAAGAGGCTTTGGAGGGCAAACTGGGTAAGGAGAAAAAAGTGGCTTTACTAAAATGGAGGGAAGCGCGTAAGCAAGAACGTATTGCACAGCGCGTATTAAAAGCAAATGAACCAATTAATGTGCCTGGCGGTGTAAAGCAAATCGTCGGTTTATTAACGATGTTGAAAACGGCTTCATTAGATTATTCTGAAAATTACAATAGTCGCTTACCAGGTTATATGTCAGGCGTAAATTTCTTAAATTCAACTTGGGATGGCTTGGCTCCTGGTATAGATTATGCTTTTGGTAAACAACCTGATTCAATATGGTTAAGGCAACAGGATGCAAAAGGTTTATTATCTAAGGATGATAAATTTAATTTAATGTTACGTCAGGGCTTTGATCAAAAGTTAACTGTTCGAATGCAAATTGAGCCAGTCAGAGATTTAATTATTGATATTAATTTAGATAAAACCTTTAGTAAAGATTATTCTGAATTATTTAAAGATACTAGTGGCACAGGGGTTAAATCACATTTAAATCCTTTATCAGCTGGTGGATTTAGTATTAGCTACTTTGCATTGAATACATTTTTTGATAGTCATGATCCTAATATGATTTCAAGTGTTTTCCAAACCTTCCAGGATAATCGATTACGCATTTCAAATAGGGTAGCGGAGAAAAATCCTTATTGGGATAATAAAAAGGATCCTAATGGATATGCAATTGGGTATGGCAAGTATTCACAGGATGTTTTAATACCAGCATTTATTGCAGCATATACGGGTAAGGATAAAGAATCGGTTGCATTGTTGAATCAAAATAATAGTAATATACGTTCAAATCCATTTTCAGGAATGCTGCCCATGCCTAATTGGAATATTTTATATAATGGGCTATCTAAAATAAAACCACTGTCTAATTTTTTCACTAATATTTCATTGTCACATGGTTATAATGGAAATTTATCCATGAATAGCTTTGCAAGCTCATTGATGTATGTGGACAGATTATTTTTAGGAGCGCCTTCGTTCTTGGATCCAATTAGTGGTAATTATATCCCTTATTTCTTGATTCCTAATATTACCATTAGCGAAAGAATGGAACCATTAATTGGTGTTAACATAACAACAGTAACGCAATGGTCATTGCGTTTTGAATATAAAAAGAGCCGTTTATTGGCTTTAAGTTTGGTGGATTACCAATTAAGTGAAAATAATAGTAAAGAATGGATTTTCGGAACCAGCTATCGCGCTAGGGGATTGAAATTGCCATTTAATATTCCTGGCATGAACAATGCTAAATTAGCAAATGATTTAACTTTCAGATTAGATTTAGGACTTCGTGATATGTATAATAGTAATAGTCGCTTAGATCAAGCAAATGCCTATGGAACAGGAGGTCAAAAAGAAATTACTTTACAGCCTTCCATTGATTATGTATTGAATAGCAAGATTAATCTTAAATTCTTCTTTGATCAACGCAGGACAACACCCTACATTTCTTCATCGCCGCCAATCATAGCTACTAGGACTGGCGTGAATGTGCGTATCGCATTATAATAACTTAATTCCTTGTTCGCCTTAGCCTTTCTTAAACGCCCATTTGAACATTAGTTTCCAAGTCACTTTTTTACCATACAATAATATACCTGTGCGGTAAATACGTCCACTAAGCCAAGTGGTGAAAATAAATCCACCCACTAATACTGCCATACTTAAAATTAATTCCCAATATGATACTGCACTTGGTACACCATAGGCAACTCTTGCCATCATGACCATGGGGGAACTAAATGGTATAATACTTGCCCAAAAAGCAATAGGGGTATTTGGATTTTGTGTTACCATGGTCGTAATTACATATGAAAATATAAGCGGCATGGTAATCGGGAACATTAAACTTTGTGCATCTTGTGGATCCTCATTTACAGTACTTCCGACTGCGGCAAAAAGTGCAGCATAAAATAAATATCCTCCGATAAAGTAAAATATAAAGCAACCAATAATTAAAGGCCAATTTGCAGTAGCGATGGTGTGCTGCATATTATATATTTTCACTGCCGATTCGCTCGCTTGTGCCATTCCGCCTCCTGCCATTTGACCATTGCTTTGTTGTAAAGCGGCAACTTGTGTTTGCACATCTGCGGGTAAAAATCCCATGGCAACACTTGTTAAGCTTATAATTAATACAATCCATAAAATAAATTGGGTTAATCCTACAGCACCAATGCCAATGATTTTACCCATCATTAATTCAAAAGGCTTCACGCTACTAATAATAACTTCGGCGATACGGTTTGTTTTTTCTTCCATTACGCCACGCATAACCATGGCACCATAAATAAACATGGTTAAATATATAAGCAAACCACTGGCATATCCTATACCCATCGCCAAGCCTGCATTACTTTCCTTACTTGATTTTCCTTTGTCCTCGTAAGCTTTTAATTCTGCAAAACGTGACGCACTATGTATTGAATCTAAAATACTTTGATGAATACCAGCATCCTGCAACATTTGATCTTCAATCGCCTTGTTAATTTTATTACTAATACTTTCTTGTAACATCAGTCCCATTGATTTTTGAGACCTTAATATATAATCCGTTTTTTCATTCTTCTTGAATTCAGGTAAAATTAAAATATCAGTAAAACCTTTTTGCTTATAGTTGTTGGTGTCCACATCTTTGGGAAAGCTAAAGCTGATCTGGTTGGTATTTTTTAATGAATTTTTAATAAATCCATTTGGATCAATCACGGCAATACTTCTTTGTTCTACACCCGAAATAGCTAAATAGCCAGCTGCAGCAATAAAGCCTACAATTAATATAGGCATTAGAAAAGTAAGAATTAAAAAACGCTTGTTTTTAACCCTTGTTGTATATTCTCTTTGTATAATTAACCAAGTCTTATTCATCGGAATGCTTTTAAAATTTAATTATTTTGAAATGCCCTTGCAGTGGCATGTGTGTTTTCGACCAATTTGATAAAAATATCATTTAAGGAAGGTAGTAACTCATTGTAGGCAACAATATTGACATTTTCTTGCAATAAATATTTCAATACATCATTGCTTTGGTAACCTTCATTGATTTTTACTAATATTTTATTTTTTTCATTGCTTATAGTACTGAAAATAGGGTTGGGATGAATAGTAACTTCATTGTCAGTTTGAATTAAAAAACTATTTTCTTTAAACTGTTGTTTGATATCAGTCACAGTGTCATCTAGTATTTTTTTTCCTAGATTCATAAGTACAATATGGTCGCATATTTCCTCCACCTGCTCCATACGGTGTGTACTAAATATGATGGTAGCGCCTTTTTTTGCAAGGTTGTAAATTTCTTCCTTGATTAAATTTGCATTTAAAGGATCTAAACCACTAAATGGTTCGTCGAGTATGATCAATTTAGGTTCGTGTAATACGGTAATTACAAATTGTAATTTTTGACTCATCCCTTTACTTAAATCTTCTACCTTTTTATTCCACCAGGTTTCCATTTCGAATTTCTTAAACCAATACTTTATTTTTTCAGTAGCCTCCGCTTTGCTTAAGCCTTTTAATTGCGCTAGGTATAAGGCCTGTTCGCCAATTTTCATTTTTTTATATAAGCCTCTTTCCTCCGGCATATATCCAATTTTTTGGATATCGTCGATTGAATTAAATGGTTTTCCGTCTAAAATAATATCACCTCCATCTGGGTAAAAAATACCGGTAATCATTCTTAGTAATGTGGTTTTACCTGCACCGTTGGGTCCAAGTAATCCAAAAATGCTTCCTTTTTGTATCTCAAAACTGATATCATCTACCGCTTTTTGGGTAGCATAATATTTTTTTAAATTAGATAGACGTAATAGCGGATCCATATTTTACAATTTGATTCAAATTTAATCTCATTTTTCTATAATCGATGCCTCAATTTATCAAATGGAAAATTTAACCTTGTAGCGGTTATAAAAGGGGATAATAGGCTATCTTCGAGCAAAATTTAGTGTATGCGCTCAAATTTTTTCAATACTAGGAAGTCGGTCTATCTTTTTATTGTTGCTATATTATTTTTTGGATTAAGTAGCTGGGGCTTTTTAGTGCACCGCACCATTAATCAAATTGCGATTTACAGTTTGCCAGCGCCATTACAATCTTTTTTTCACGAGGATATGGCCTATCTGGTAGAAAATGCACCTAGAGCGGATAATCGAAAAAATACCGATAAAACTGAAGCAAGCAAACATATTATTGATATAGAGGAATACGGCACAAATTCAATTAACGAAATGCCGATGGATTGGGCGTCAGCACTTAAGAAATATTCATTTGATACTTTAGATAAACATGGATATGGTCCTTATTATGTAATGATGAGTTTAGAAAAACTAACGAGTGCATTTAAATCTAAAAACAAGGATAGTATCCTATTTTATGCAGCAGATTTAGGGCATTATGTGGGCGACTTACATGTGCCTTTGCATATCACTAATAATTATGATGGTCAATTGTCAGGTCAAAAAGGAATGCATAGTTTATGGGAATCTTTTATTCCTAGTTTGCGCATTGATCAATACCAATTGTATAATCCGCATAAAGCGAAGTATTTAAAAAATCCAGAAGCTGCATTGTGGGCAGATATTCGTAAAGCCTATGCCTTACTTCCTGAAATGTTTGCAAAAGAAATTGAAGTTTCTAAATCATTTACACCTGAGCAAAAATATAAAATGCAAATGTACTATGGTAAAAATACCAGAATGTACACCAAGGAGTTTGCGGAGGCTTTTGCCGATGCATTGGGCGGAACTATTAATAATCAATTGATTGCTTCTGCAAATATGCTTTCAGATTTTTGGTATACTGCTTGGGTAAATGCGGGTAAGCCTAGTTTTATTACCAGAGACATCTCCCTTAATTTATCTGCAGAATTAAAATCATTTAAGAGCAATAGATTAATACAGGACAGCTTATTAATATCCAAAAAAGGCAAGCCTAAATCCAACGATTAAGAGGAACGCTTAAGTGCTATTTGAAGTATTTTTTCTGCAATAATGTTAGCAATTTTTTGTCCATCCATCGCTGCACTTACAATACCGCCTGCATAACCAGCACCTTCCCCACAAGGGTATAAATTTTTTATATGCGGATGCGTTAATGTTTCTGCATCTCTTGGAATACGCACGGGGGACGAAGTGCGACTTTCAGTGGCTACGACTATAGCATCATTGGTATAATAGCCTTTCATCTTTTTTCCAAATGCCTTAAATCCTTCCTGCAAGGTTTTGTGTACAAAATCGGGTAATACTTTTTGTAAAGGCGCTGACAATAGCCCTGGCAAATAACTTGCATCCGGTAAGGTGTCGGATAATTTATTGGTGCAAAAATCTACCAGCCTTGCTGCTGGCGCAACTTGTAATCCGCCGCCTATTAAAAATGCAGCTTGTTCCACTTGTTGTTGAAATGCCAACAAACTTAAAGGATGAACCGTATTGCTTTTTACCGTTTTTTCAATCAGTGGATTTGTTGTTGCTTTATTTTCTTTCCATTGCTGATTAATATAATTTAATGCAGTGGGTGTGTCTATTTGTACCACCATGCCACTATTCGCATAGGGGTTATCACGTTTGCTTGGGCTCCAACCATTCACCACAATTTCACCAGGTGCTGTAGCTGCAGGTGCAATAATACCACCAGGGCACATGCAAAAACTAAATACGCCTCGTTCGCTAACTTGCTCTACTAAATTATAAGCCGCTGGCGGTAAATTTGGATCCTTGGTGATACAATGATATTGAATTCGGTCAATAATATTTTGGGGATGTTCTACTCTTACACCTAATGCAAAAGGCTTGGCTTCAATTAAAATATTTTTTTCATAAAGCAAGCTAAAAATATCTCGCGCCGAATGACCTGTTGCCAAAATGAGTGATTCACATTTAAAATGATCACCATCTTCTGTAATCACTTCTTTGATATATTCATTTTCAATAGTAAAGTTGACAAGTTTTTTATTGAACAAAACTTTTCCGCCCGATGCTTCTATTTGTTCACGCATCGCAGTAATAATATGCGGTAATTTATTGGTGCCAATATGCGGATGGGCCTGGTATAAAACATTTTCGTCTGCCCCAAACTGATAAAACAAACGTAAAATTTTATCAATACTTCCGCGCTTATTACTACGCGTATATAATTTACCATCACTATACGTGCCAGCGCCTCCTTCCCCAAAGCAATAATTACTCTCGGGATTGACAACGCCTTCCTTATTTAATTTAGCCAAATCTCTTCTGCGCGATCTTACATCCTTGCCTCTTTCTAATATGATTGGTCTAAGTCCAAGTTGAATACATTCTAGGGCTGTAAATAATCCTGCTGGCCCAGCGCCAATAATGATGACTTCCTTTGCATTTAATGGTAAAATATCAAAATGGATAGGGGTGGTGAATCTTTGACTTGGGGCTTCGTTGATAAATACAAGAATGCTCAAGTTTACCCAAACCTGTTGGCGGCTTCGGGCATCAATAGATTGTTTGAGAATATGGAATCCTTGGATATTGGAACTTGGCTCGGCTATTGCTTGGAAAATAGCATTCAATAAAATGGGTTGGCTAGCAACTTCGGAGGGGGTCAGCTTTAAAGCGATCGTTTTTTGCATGGGTTAGGTTTTTATCCTAAAAAAATGCAGTCTATATATTATAGACTATTTATATATAATAAACCTAGAATTTAGCATATAATATAGTGTCATAACTGGTGACTATATTATATGCCTAATTCATGTTTAATACTAGAAAGGAAGGTCGTCGCCTGATTCGTTTGCAGGTATGTCAAAATAGGTATTGGTTTCAGTTGGAGCAGTATTACCTCCCAATTGAACTGCTTCCATACGCCAAGCATCTAAATTTGTGATATAATTGTCCTTTCCGTCTTTGTTCCATTTTGAGCCTTTAATATTAAATAACACTTTTACAGTATCTCCTAGGTTAAAGCGGTCAGGCATCGTTGTTCGGTCCTGAACACACTGAAATTTCACATAATTAGTGATGATTTTACCATTGATATCATCGGTCTTTTCAATCACAAACTCCCTAGTTTTAAAGGTTTCCTTCCTCTGAATGATTTCGTATTTGGCAAGTAGCTTGCCGGTTAATTCGTAGCTCATAGTTATTATTAAGTAGTTAAAGGTAGCAATATTTGACCAAATGGGATAGGGGCTATTTTAATTACAAATCAAGATGGATGTCCAATAAAAAAACCTTAAAAATTAGTGGATAAACTACCCAATTATTAAAAAAAGGTGCTATCTTGAATGCCTGATAAGCTGCAGTAAAGGGGGTTGAATCCAATGTTTGGGGTACATGTAAAAAAAACCAAAAAAAAAGTTTTTTTTCAACATAAAGGCTTCATATTCACATACTGATTCAAGGATTAGCAATTGTTAAATAGGCGCAAGGGAAATCAGAAAAAAAGAAACAAGTTTTATCATCATATAAAGGGTTAGAAAGTAAGATGGCTAAGAGTGCAGAATTAATTTGGAGTAATTGCTTAAAGATTATTAAAGATATTGTCGAATGGCAGCACTTTAAAACTTGGTTTGAGCCTATACAGCCGGTTGATTCAAAAGAAAACGTTTTACTGATTCAAGTTCCAAGTCAATTTTTTTACGAGTACATCGAGGAACATTACGTTAACTTATTAGCTAAAACTTTAAAGCGTGAATTAGGAAAAGAAGCTAGGTTAGAATACAGAATCATGGTTGATAGCGGGAACAATAAAAAAGGTTCAATGGATGTTCCAGCTAGCGGTATGAAAACTTATAATAACAACGAGATGAATTTCCCGTTGGTGATTGATAATCCAGTGAAAAATCCATTTGTGATTCCTGGGTTGAAGAAAATGCAAATTGATCCTCAGTTAAACCATAATTATACATTTGATTCATTTATTGAAGGAGATTGTAATAGGGTGGCGCGTCGCGCTGGTAAAACAGTTGCTGAAAAGCCAGGTGCTAACTCATTTAATCCCTTGGTTATTTATGGTGGTGTAGGTCTTGGAAAAACACATTTGGCACAAGCCATTGGAAATGATGTAAAACATGCGCATCCAAATAAGGTTGTTTTATATGTGAGTTCGGAAAAATTCATCAACCAGTTTCAAGATCATAGTCGTAATAATGCAATTAATGATTTCATACATTTTTATCAATTGATAGATGTGTTGATTATAGATGATGTTCAATTTTTCAATAGGGCAGAAAAATCTCAGGATGCATTCTTCGCTATTTTTAATCACTTGCACCAAAGCGGAAAGCAATTGGTTTTAACTTCAGATAAAGCACCAAAGGATTTAGAAGGTTTGCAAGAACGTTTATTAAGCCGTTTTCGTTGGGGCTTAAGTGCTGATATTCAAGTGCCAGATTACGATACCCGTATCGAAATTTTAGAAAAGAAGATGAAGGCGGATGGTTTAGATATGCCAAAAGAAGTGGTGAAGTATGTGGCATATAATATTAATACGAATGTAAGAGAGTTAGAAGGTGCGATGATATCCTTATTAGCACAGTCTTCTTTGAATAAAAAAGAAATTGATGTTGAATTAGCAAAAAAGGTTTTACGCAACTTTGTTAAAACAAGCAGCAAAGAAATTACGATCGATGCCATTCAGAAAATGGTTTGCGAATTTTTCGAAGTTCCTTACGATAAGCTATTACAAAAAACACGTAAGCGTGAAATTGTACAAGCACGTCAAATTACCATGTACTTGGCTAAAGCCTTCACTAAGAATTCATTAAAAACGATCGGAGAACACTTTGGTGGTCGTGATCATACTACTGTTATACATTCTTGTCAAACAGTAAAGGATTTAATGGATACGGATTCTATGTTTAGAGAAAACGTAATGGAGTTGACCCAAAAAGTGCAGTTGGCAGCGATGTAGTTCATGCCATACTGCTTCCTAATTCCTACCTTCCTTTTATTTAATTATTGTACTTGGTTTATCTATTATTATGGTTGAAATTATTATTTGAGGTATTCGGGGTTCAGATCTAAGTTTATTTAAGTTTATTCCGGACTTTTTTTAGGTATTTAAGGCCGTACTGCTTATTTTTGCACCCCTCGAAAGAGGTTTTTGGAGGAGAGGTGGATGAGTGGCTGAAATCAGTAGTTTGCTAAACTGCCGTACGGGTTAAAC
>JANREK010000030.1:0-45189 GCA_030726065.1 Sediminibacterium sp.
AGACCTTTTTTTTGCCTTAACTTCATATATAAATGAAAAAGTCAATTTTTATTCTTTCTATATTTTCAATAATTTATTCTTGTTCAAAAAAAGAAGTACAAATCCTTCCTTCTCCTCAAGTTATAAATAAAGTCACTATTCCCCTTTATACTATTGGTGATACTGCATTAGGGGGTAAAATAGCATACATTTTACAACGAGGCGACTCTGGTTATGATGCAAATATCCAACACGGATTAGTTGCAGCAATTTCTGATCAAACTTCAGCAATAAGATGGCATAATGGAACTTACAAAATAACAGGAGCAAAAGGAGTTGTTATAGGAACAGGATTTGCCAATACAAATAGCATTATTTCCGCACAAGGAGAAACAACTACAAGTTATGCAGCAGGATTAGCAAGGACATATAAAGGAGGTGGATATGATGATTGGTTTTTGCCAAGTAAAGATGAATTAAATAAATTATACATAAACAAAGTGATCATTGGTGGTTTTGTAAATAACAACTACTGGAGTTCTTCGGAGAAAGACTTCGAATTCGCGTATAAACTTAATTTCACCAATGGAGATCAAAACGCCAATAATAAAGTCAACGCATTCTATGTTCGCGCCATTAGGGCTTTTTAACTATTTATTCATTTTGATCATATATCTTATCATTTTTTAATGCCAAAATATTCCAAATAGGTTATTTTAGCGATTAAATGATTAGATCTCTTTCCAAAAATTACAAGACCTAGTTTTATGAAAAAAATAGCAAGCCTTATTATTTGTATCTTATTTATTAAAGCGTTAATTGCTCAAAATAACTTGAGCCAAACTAGCACCAATTTAATTTGGCTTGATGATTTACAAATTCAAACATTTTCTGAAGGGATACGTCCAGTTTCTGCAAAGTCAAATTACAGCCATGATTCCATGCGTATCAAAGGGGTACATTATAAAAGAGGCATTGGCGCGCAATCACCCTGTGTATTAGTTTTTGCTTTACATAAAAAAGCCAAACATTTTTCAGCATTAGTGGGATCGGATGATTTAGGTAATAAAGATATTCCTGTTACCTTTTATGTAGTGGGGGATAAAAAAGTTTTATTTGAAAGTAAGGAAATGCGAATAGGCGATGCGCCCATTCAAGTTGATATTGATTTAACTGGTATCGAACAACTTGGTTTATTAGTTACCGATAAGGTAGGAGGTGTAGGCAATAAAAGAACCTATGCAAATTGGGCCAATGCTTCAATTAAAATGATAGGTAATCATTTACCAGAGCATCCCATAAATAATGATCCAACTTTTATTCTAACTCCAAAAGATAAACCAACGCCTAAAATAAATTCTGCAAAAATTATGGGCGTTCGTCCAGGCAATCCGTTTTTATATACTATTGCAGCTACTGGCATAAGACCTATGCAATTTTCTGCTGAAAATTTACCAAAGGGTTTAAGTGTTTCTCCTGAAACTGGTATCATTACTGGTAACTTAAATGAGAAAGCTGTTTATACAACAACCATTATTGCAAAAAATAAATTAGGTATCGCCAAACAAAAACTAGTAATTAAAGTAGGGGATACCATCGCACTTACTCCACCCATTGGATGGAATGGTTGGAATGCATGGGAATCGAAAATTGATCGTGAAAAAGTAATTGCTTCTGCGGATGCCATGGTTCAAAAAGATTTGCGTGATCATGGTTGGAGTTATATTAATATTGATGATACTTGGCAAGGGAAACGATTTGGCCCAGATACCGCACTACAACCCAATGAAAAGTTCAATGATATAAAAGGAATGGTAGATTATATACATTCCATTGGATTAAAAGCAGGCTTGTATTCAACGCCTTATGTTGCTAGTTATGCTGGCTATGTGGGTGCGTCATCCGATTCAGCAAAAGGCGGAGAAACATTTGAGCAAATACTTAAGAAGAAACAATTTTACCATCACATTGGCCCCTATAAGTTTGAAAAAAATGATGCAAAGCAAATGGCGAATTGGGGATTTGATTTTTTAAAGTATGATTGGAGAATGGATGTAGCATCCACGGAAAGAATGTGGAATGCATTAAAGAATTCAGGACGCGATATAGTTTTAAGTTTATCTAATAATGCACCTTTTGAAAAAGTAAATGATTGGAACCGATTATCCAATATGTACCGAACAGGACCAGATATTAAGGACAGTTGGACCAGCTTATTTTTAACCACTTTTACTTTAGATAAATGGGCACCATATTCAGGCCCAGGTCATTGGATGGATCCTGACATGATGATTGTTGGAAATGTTTCCATTGGACCCATCTTACATCCTACACGCTTAACACCCGATGAGCAGTATAGCCATATCAGTATGTTTAGTATACTCGCGGCTCCTATGTTAATTGGTTGTCCTATTGAGCAAATTGATGCATTTACTTTGAATTTATTAACCAATGATGAAGTGATTGCAATAAATCAGGATCCTTTGGGTGCGCCAGCAAGATTGGTGAAAGAAATAAATGGTGTTCAAATTTGGAAAAAACCCATGGAAGATGGATCAACCATTATTGGTTTATTTAATACCGGAGGATATGGAACAAACCCCGCATCCTATTTTAGATGGGGTGATGAAAAAGCATTATCTTTTAATTTTGACTTCGCTTCCTTAGGGCTAGCCGGAAAATATGAAATTAGAGATGTTTGGCGCCAAAAGTCATTAGGGAAATATGAGGGCAACTATAAAACCACGATTAATCATCATGGGGTGGTGTTGTTGCAGTTTAAAATGGTTAAAATGTAGTATCTTAGGTTTATAAATTTTTGAATATGCATAAGCTTAAAATATTACTTATCTGTTTGTCTGTTCTTTTTGCAACATGCTTACAAGCGCAAAAAGTTCAATTTAAACAAGTTGATCAGGATAAAAAAGTAGAAGTATTTATTGATAATAAATTTTTTACTGCATTCATATATCCAGATAATATGGAAAAGCAATCGCTTTACCCAATTATAGCATCCTCAGGAAAAATTATTACACGCGGGTATCCTTTACAACCACGTCCATTTGAACGCACGGATCATCCACATCATGTAGGTATGTGGTTTAATTTTGGCGATGTAAATGGACTTGATTTTTGGAATAATTCATTTGCAATTGCAGCAGCGGAAAAGCCAAAGTATGGCAAAATAGCGTTTGATAAAATTATATCTGTTAATTCCAAATTAGGCAAATTAATAGTGAGTGCCAATTGGATGGATATAAATAAGAATGTACTTTTAAGCGAGCAAACCTCTTATGTTTTTTCAGGAAAGGGTAATACAAGAATTATAGAAAGAATTACACAACTCACCGCAAAAAATCAAATAACATTTACTGAAAATAAAGAAGGCTTACTTGGAATGAGGTTAGATCGTGCTTTTGAAGAACCTGCAACAAAACCAGAAATATTTTTAGATGCAAAGGGCGTTGAAACATTAGTTCCGGTTTTAAACAATGAAGGGGTAAACGGGGTTTATCGCAATGCTGAAGGCTTTAAAGCGGGAGAGGTTTGGGGTAAAAGAAGTAAATGGGTCGCATTGCGAGCAGTGAAGGAGGGAGAAGTTATCACGATTGTAATACTAGATCATCCTAATAATTTAAACTACCCTGCATGGTCACATGCACGTGGGTATGGTTTATTTGCAAGTAACAATATTGGTGGAAGTACATTTGATAAAAACGCAACTCCAATAAAAAAAGTATTAGCAACTGGAGAGCAAATGGTATTTAAACATAAAATTATCATTGGTGGAGAATTAACGGATGCGGAAATTAATCAATTCGCCACTGACTTTAAATAGCGCAATTACTTCTAATTACTTGCAACATACTAGGGCGCTGTGTTAAATTTGTTTAACTTTGCTTTTATGCAAGTATTTACTACGCCACGAAAAATTATCATTACCTGTCACAAATGGTTGGCTATCTCCTTAAATAAGGAAGTGGTTGCCTTGGGTTTTACACCTGATCGTGTTTTTCAAACAGGCGTGGAGTTAACAGGTACAGTAAAGGATTGTATTCGTTTGAATTTAAATTTAAGATGTGCGAGTCAGGTGATGTATTCTTTAAAGTCATTTATTTGTAATGACCCTAATGAATTGCACCAACAATTGGTTTCCATTCCTTGGGAAACAGTGATTGCGCCCAATGGTTATTTTTCGGTGACGAGTAATGTTTTCCATCCTTCCATATCTACCAATTTGTTTGCTAATTTAAGAGTGAAAGATGCTATTGTGGATCATATGCGTGAAGTGGCTAACCAACGACCAAGTACTGGTTCGGAACTTTCGGGTGTAGTGGTTTATTTATTTTGGAAAAATGACGAGGCAGAAATTTTCTTAGATACTTCAGGGGAAACTTTAGCAAAACATGGTTATCGCAAACTTCCGGGTACAGCACCCATGTTAGAAGCTTTGGCTGCAGCAACCATACTTTCCACTAAATGGGATAAAAATGCACCTTTTGTAAATCCAATGTGTGGGTCTGGTACTTTAGCAATTGAAGCTGCTTTAATAGCTACGAATCGTGTGCCTGGTTTATTAAGAAGTAATTATGCATTCATGCATATACTTGGGTATGAAAAATCCATGTATGAAATTGAAAATGCAAAATTGAAGGAACAAATAATTAAACTACCCGGACTTAAAATCATTGCATCTGATATTAGCAAAAGGGCAATTGATACTGCAAAAACGAATGCGGAAGTGGCTGGTGTTGCACATTTGATTTACTTCCAAGACTGCGATTTTGAAAATACGAATGTTCCTGAAGCGCAGGAGGGTGCAGTGGTGATGTTTAATCCTGAATATGGGGAAAGATTAGGCTATGAAGCAGAATTAGAAGCTACTTATGCAAGAATGGGTGATTTTTTGAAGAATAAATGCAAAGGTTATCTGGGCTATATATTTACAGGTAATTTAGAATTGGCCAAAAAAATAAGATTAAAACCAAGTCGTCGAATTGAATTTTACAATGCAACCATTGACTGTAGGTTATTGGAATATGAAATGTATGCAGGCACCAAACGAACTGATAAATTAGTAGATGGTGTTCAACTTGATATTTAATGAAAAGCTCAAAATGATTTTTTGTTGATTAAGTATAAATTAAAAAAGGGCTCATTTCTTTTTGCCATTGGGTGACTCTAACTAATTTTGTGATATGCTGTAGCCAAATTTGTAGTGGCTGATCAAATAATTGTTGTGCATTAGGGATGCCCATTAATAAGGACAAATGATTTTCACCATTGGGATTTGCTTGGGTAGGATAGGCCTGCCATTTAAAATCTTGTGGATGCAAGTCCTTAATAAGCTTTAATAGTAATAATCCTGTCATGACTGATCTGTATTGACTAGGATCAATAATTTTAATCCTTATACCCTTGATTTCTTGAACTTCACCATTCGATTGTGAAATACTTAAGGGTGTTGTTTCAATTTTTATTTCTTCTCTAAGTAAATTTTGCCAAACCATCGCAATGGCTGGTAAATTAAGCCAGGTAGCTCCAATCCATTCAAATGAATGTTTGGTTCCGCGTCCGACCGAAACGTTCGTCGCCTCAAAAAAACATAATCCTGGATATAGCATACAAGCTTCTACATTTTGCAATGCAGGTGATGGTTTTACCCAAGGTAAATGCCAGTCAGTTGCCATTGCATTTCTTTTCCAATTTTCACAATGGATTACTTCTAAATCAGCATGCCAAGCTTGGGATGCATTAAAATATTTTCCTAATTCACCAAATGTGCTTTGATGTTTAACTGGTATATCAAATCGGCCTATGAAACTTGCAACAGATTCATGAAGCATTGGGCCTTCGCATAATTCAAAATTGCCACCTAGTGGATTGGGGCGATCTAATAAAACTATTTTTAAATTATTTTCTGCAGCAGTTTGAATAAAATAAGTCAAGGACCATAAATAGGTATAAAACCTGGTACCCGCATCAGGAATATCAAATAAGAGTAGTTCAATATCTTGGATATCCTGTTTGGTAGGTTTCATCTTTTCGCCGTACAAACTAATGATAGGTTTTCCAGTAACATCATCTATTCCATCCAACATTTTTGCGCCATCTGCACCTGAAGCAGTAATTCCATGTTCCGGTGAAAATAGTTTTACGATATTAAATTCAGCATCGATTAATGCTTTTCTACTTAAAACTCCTGTATTTGTTTTTGCTGCATCATTCGTAAGTAGTCCAATGCGTTTGGTTTTCCAATTGGACGCACTTGCAATAATAATATCTATTCCAAATTTAACTGGCATAACTAATTACTTTGACTTTTCAAATCCGAGTTCCTCTTTTAATGTCTCAATCACATTAAAAATAATAGGGCATCTATCGTAATGCATATAGGTGGTAAATAATCTTTTATTGAAATCGGGCACATGAAATGCTGGAAATTCTCTACAACCTGCAAATCGATATTCATACACACTGCAACTATTATCTATCAAAAAATGACATGGGATTGAATTAATCACCATCTGTCCCGATTCCCCTTTTGAAATATAGGCTTCATCAAAATCGGCCCTTGTTTGACCCAAATGTTCCGAAAGGCGGTCGGCTTCGGACTCGTCAATATTCACCATCAGGCTTTTGCAGCAGTTACCACAACTGGTACAACTAATTTTAGGCGAAATTTCCTCAGATAGGGAAAATACCAGCTTGTCTAGCTGATTTCCATCCATTTCCCTCAAATAAGCCTGAAATTGGTCGTTTTCAGAGGCTAACTCATTTGCCTTTGTTTTGATGTATTCTAGGTCAACAATCGGGTATTTTGGGTCTGTTTTGATGCTATAAAGATAAGCGAATAATCTTTTATCCACATAAAAGGACCAATTGGTGAAAAGTAAAATTGGGGTAACCACCGTGCTCATTAGATTTGCAGTTAGACATGTGCATTTTATGCCCCAAAGCATTGATAATTATGGCAGAATCAAAAATTCCATTAGAATATAATGAAGATTCCATCCGGTCATTAGATTGGAAGGAGCATATTCGATTAAGACCTGGTATGTATATCGGAAAGTTGGGTGATGGATCAGCACCTGATGATGGTATTTATGTTTTAATGAAAGAAGTAATCGACAACTGTATTGATGAACATACCATGGGTTATGGTAAGCAGGTGGAAATTTCAATTCAAGGAAAGCAAGTGACCATTCGTGATTATGGCCGTGGTATTCCGTTGGGAAAAATTGTGGATGTGGTAAGTAAAATAAATACGGGTGCCAAATACGATAGCAAAGCGTTTCAAAAATCCGTGGGTTTGAATGGCGTAGGTACTAAAGCGGTGAATGCATTAAGTGAAGATTTTGAAGTGACCGCATTTAGAGAAGGCAAACAAAGATCGGCTAGTTTTAAAAAAGGGGTATTGGTAAATGAAACTAAAGAGACTAAAACGACCGAGCCGAATGGCACATTGGTGGTTTTTACACCCGATGCAACCATGTTTAAAAACTACCATTACATACATGAATACATTGATGGGCAATTATGGAACTATTGTTATTTGAATGCAGGATTAAGTATTGTATTCAATGATAAAAAATACGTAAGTAAAAACGGGTTATTGGATTTATTGGAAAGAAAAACAAACCCGGATGAGTTACGTTATCCCATTATTCATTTAAAAGGAGATGATATTGAAGTTGCTATATCCCATAACAATGATTACGGGGAAGATATATTTTCATTTGTAAATGGGCAGTACACGACACAAGGTGGAACGCATCAGCAAGCATTTAGAGAGGCTTATGTAAAAGTGATTCGTGATTATTACAAAAAGGATTATGAAGCTTCAGATATCAGAACTAGTATTGTAGCAGCAGTTTCGATGCGTGTGCAAGAGCCTGTTTTTGAAAGTCAAACTAAAACCAAGTTGGGTTCGCAAAATGTGGCAGATGGTGGCCCAAGTATGAAAAACTTTGTCACTGAATTTTTAGCCAAAGAGTTAGACAATTTCTTGCATCGTAATCCAGCAACTGCAGATGCTTTAAAAAAGCGAATTGAGCAAAATGAGCATGAGCGTAAGGAATTAGCCGGCATTAAAAAATTGGCGAATGAGCGTGCGAAAAAAGCGAATCTGCATAATAAAAAATTAAGGGATTGCCGTGTCCATTTGAGCGATGATTTACCTGTAAAAAATAAAGAGATGTTTATTTCCTTACAAAAAGGGAGTACTTTATTTATTACGGAAGGAGATTCAGCTAGTGGTAGTATTACCAAATCACGTAATGTGGATACGCAAGCGGTGTTTAGTTTAAGAGGTAAACCTTTGAATGCATTTGGCTTAACGAAGAAAGTGGTTTACGAGAATGAGGAATTTAATTTGCTACAACATGCTTTAAATATTGAAGAAGGGTTGGAAGGCTTGCGATACAATCAAATTGTAATTGCTACCGATGCCGATGTGGATGGGATGCACATTCGATTATTGATATTAACCTTCTTTTTACAATTTTTCCCTGACCTCGTTAAAAAAGGGCATGTATTTGTTTTAGAAACCCCATTGTTCCGTGTGCGTAATAAGCAAAAAACTATTTATTGCTATGATGAAAATGAAAAGCAAGCGGCAATAAAAGAATTAGGATCCAAGCCTGAGATTACTAGGTTTAAAGGGTTGGGTGAGATTAGTCCAGATGAGTTTGGGAAATTCATTAATGCTGATATAAAATTGGATCCAGTGATTTTGGAGCAAGGAGATCATATTCAACATTTGCTAGAATATTACATGGGGAAAAATACACAAGAAAGACAAGAGTTTATTATCGAAAATTTACGTGCCGATTTAGATATTATCGAAACCAACTAAACCATTTTGAGTTAATAGCATGTTTGAGTTCCATAAAAATAGAAAACAATATTTTGACATGCAGGTGAATAACGCTGCACAATTTGTTATTCCTTTTATTGAACAAAAAATAACAATCACACCAGGCATGCAGGTGCTTGAAATAGGATGTGGCGAAGGCGGGGTGCTTAAGGCATTTATAAATAAAGGTTGTTTGGGTTTGGGCGTTGAACTGGATGAATCAAGATTAGTGAATGCGCGTGAATGGTTAAGAGAAGATATTGATGCAAACAAAATTCAATTTATCTCGAAAGATATTTATCAAGTCAATCCAGCTGTTGAATTTCCTTCCTTGTTTGATATCATTTTGCTAAAGGATGTGATTGAACATATTCATGATCAAAAAAAGTTAATGGGTTGGATGCAGCAATTTTTAAAACCAGGTGGCGCGATATATTTTGGTTTCCCTCCTTGGCAAATGCCATTTGGCGGACACCAGCAATTATGCACCAATTCCTTGTTGAGCAAGTTGCCTTATTATCATTTGTTACCCACTTTTTTATACAAATTTATTTTATCTAGTGCAAAACAACCAGTGGCTGATTTATTAGAAATAAAGGAAACGGGTATTTCCATTGAAAAATTCGAAAAATTCGTACAACAAACAAACTATAAAATATTACATAACATACATTATTTAATTAATCCGATTTACGAATACAAATTTAATTTAAAACCAAAAATCCAGTTTGGCTTTATCAAAGCAATACCATGGGTCAGAAATTATTTTACAACCTGTGTTTATTATTTAATAACGCCCAACACACACTAATATATTATGATACATTTAGTTTTCGAAACAGCCAATGTGGCCATTTTGCAATCAGCTATTGAAATGGATGAATCCCTAGCAGGTAAAGTAATTGAAATAAAAGACGATTATGCGGTAGGCCCTATTGCTGATATTTATGAAACAGAAGGCTATCTAGCAAGACGTGATTGGTGGATGGAATTATTAAAACATTCTCCCTACGAGGAGCAAGTTGATATTGTTGACGATAAATTAGTGGTGCATCAACTCATCCAGGATTTACAGGAAGATGAAAACGAACAAGTGTGGATTTGGATGGGTCAAAACGTACACGATGTTTGTGGTTATTATTGGTTAATGAGTCAATTAAAAGAGTTGCAAGGAAAGGTGCAAGTGTTGTATTTGAATAACCTACCTTTTTTAAATGAAAAAAGCCAATTATTTTACCCTACTAATTTAAGTCAAATACAACCTAGTGAGTTTTTAAAAGCTAAAAAATTAGCAAGACCAATTACTTTAAGTGAATTTGAATTGGATCCAGATGAATGGAAAAAATTATGCATTGATAATGGGTTTGTTCGATTCTTAGAAGGCGGTAAAAAAGTGGCAACTATGGACATTAGTTTTTATGATAAAGAAATATTATCCTTATTGACTAAAAATGCACAAAAATTGCCAAGTGCCTTGGCGCATATTTTAAGTAAAATGAAAATTAAAACAGGAGATGTGTTCATCGTTTCAAGATTAAAAGCATTGTCTGAATTAGGTAAACTGACATTTATTGGCAATTGGGAAAAGGGATGGAAGGACATAGTAGTTCAAATGCCTGGTGGAAGTTCAGTGGTAGTGGAGGATTAAGTCGGCAGCGGAGTAAAAATTAGCAATAGAATAAGAGTTGACATTAACTTGGATTAAATGAAAATAGAAATAACTAAAATTGATGTGAAAGCGATTGATGAGCGCGGTGCTTTGCATTATTTTAGTACGGATAGATCAGGTGAGTTTTTGTTGGTATATCGCAATAAAGGTTCCATCAGTGGACAACATTACCATAAAGGGTGGGCGGCAAATAAAAACCCGGAAGATATGTTGCTCGTTCAGGGTTCGCTTATATTGCAGTGGAAGGAAATAGAAGGGTTTAAAACTAACAAAATTGAAAATGGTGAATTAGAAAGTGATGAAGTGGAAGTAGTTGCGCCTGCGCGTGTATTAATTCCAGCAGGAATTTGGCATCAAGTAACTGCACAAACGGATATTGTATTTATTGAACTAAATAGTTTAGCGGATGGTAGTGAAGATACTTACCGTCTCTAAAATCAAATCATATGGCAAAAGAGAAAAATTTAAGTAGGGTTACAGAAAACGAATCAGGTGTTCAAGGCCAATATAAAAATTGGTTTTTGGATTATGCTTCCTATGTTATTTTAGAACGTGCTGTCCCTGCGATTGAAGACGGATTAAAACCTGTACAACGACGCATTTTACATGCAATGAAGGAAATGGATGATGGTCGTTTTAACAAAGTGGCCAACATCATTGGTCAAAGTATGCAATACCATCCTCATGGTGATGCTAGTATTGGTGATGCATTGGTGAATTTGGGTCAAAAGGATTTATTAATTGATACCCAGGGAAACTGGGGGGATGTACGCACGGGTGATGATGCGGCTGCGGCAAGATATATTGAAGCAAGACTGAGCAAGTTTGCATTAGACGTAGCCTTTAATCCTAAGACCACTTCCTGGACTTTAAGTTACGATGGTCGTAAACAAGAGCCTATTACTTTACCTATGAAGTTTCCTTTGTTATTAGCACAGGGCGCTGATGGTATTGCCGTGGGATTATCTACAAAAATACTACCGCATAATTTTTGTGAAATTATTGAAGCTTCCATTAAACATTTGCGTGGCAAAAAGTTTGAATTATTACCCGATTTTCAAACCAAGGGTAAAATGGATGCGTCTAATTATAATGACGGAAAACGTGGTGGAAAAATTAGAGTGCGTGCAACCATTGAGGAATTGGATAAAAAAACTTTACTCATCAAGGATGTACCCTATAGCGTAACTACCACGCAATTAATGGAGAGTATCACCAAGGCCAATGATCAGGGTAAAATAAAGATCAAAAAAGTAACCGATGTTACTGCTGCTGATGTTGAAATTCAAATTGATTTGGCCACCGGAATATCTCCTGATATCACCATTGACGCTTTGTATGCTTTTACCGATTGTGAAATTAGTATTTCGCCCAATGTGTGTGTGATTGTAAATAATCGACCACAATTTATTGGAGCTTCTGATTTGTTAAGGCATTCTGTAGATCATACGAAAGGGTTGTTGCAATCGGAATTACAAATATTACTAAAGGAGTTAGAAGATAAATGGCATTTCACTAGTTTGGAGAAAATATTTTTTGAAGAAAAAATATACAAAGAATTAGAGAAAAAACATATGACCTGGGATAAAGTCATTGATGCCATTGATGATGCGTTTACTCCTTTTAAAAAGAAATTTAAAAAACCAATTGAACGTACTGATTTATTGAAACTAACGGACAAGCCTGTTCGACGAATATATAAATTAGACATTGATGATTTAATTGCGCAAATAAAAGGTATAGAGGAGGAGATTAAAGAAGTAAAAAATAATTTGGCTAATTTGACCGATTATGCGGTTAATTATTATGAAGGGTTATTGAAAAAATATGGTAAGGGTAAGGAGCGTAAAACGGAAATAAAAGAATTTGATACCATACAAGTGAAACATGTCGCCATTGCTAATACCAAATTATATATTAATCGCGCTGAAGGTTTTGTGGGTACCAGCTTGAAGAAAGATGAATTCCTATGTGACTGTTCCGACTACGATGATATCATTGCTTTTTCTAAGTCTGGTATTATGAAAGTGGTTAAAGTATCTGACAAAGTATTTATAGGTAAGGATATTTTACATGCAGCCGTATTCCAGAAAAACGATGAGCGAACTACTTACAATATGATGTATGTGGATGGCGCAACAGGAATTAGTTATGCCAAAAGATTTAACGTGACAGGTATCACAAGGGATAAAGAATATCCTTTGACAAAATCGGCAGATAAATCAAGGGTGCATTATTTATCTGTGAATGCAAATGGAGAAGCAGAATCGGTAAAAATTATTTTAAGTCCTAATTGTACCGCGCGGATTAAAGAGCTTGAATTTTATTTTGACGAGTTGGAAGTGAAGGGTCGAAGTAGTGTGGGAAATCAAATAACCAAATACCCCATCAAGTCCGTAAAATTGAAGGAAGCGGGTAAAAGCACGCTTATGGGTCGCAAATTATGGTTTGATGACAAGTTTGGACGATTTAATACAGAGGGAAAGGGTATTTATTTAGGTACCTTTGAGGAGGAAAAGGTGTTGGTGGTAACCAGTGATGGTAATTATGAAGTAACGGATACGGAACCAACACAGCGTTTTGATCCAGAAAAAGTAGTGTTCATTGAAAAGTTTAATCCTGAAAAAATTATTACTGCAGTATATCTTGACAAAGAAAAATTGCAATTCAATATCAAAAGGTTTAAAATAGAAACCACTACTTTAAAAACACCATTTACTTTTATCAAGGAAGGTAATGGGAATTATTTGGAAACAATTACTACCGCAGATGATCCAATATTAGTAGTGCATACTGGTAGGGGCGCGCAAGTAAGAAAAGCCAAATTTAAAGTGAGCAAAATGGTGGACATTATGGGATGGAAAGTCATTGGAACTAAATTGGTTGATTTTACGAAATCGGTGGAAATGGAATGGGAGAAAAAAGCCGGTAGTAAAAAGGATGAACAACAACCTGAATTATTTTAATTTTTTAAATATAAACTTATGTCAACTGTTAATGTAGGTCAATTTAATCTCCTACGCGTGGACCGAAAGGTTGACTTTGGATTTTATATCGATGATGGCGAAGAAGGAATATTACTTCCAAAAAGATTTGTGCCTTCGGGGTTACAAATTGGGGATACCATAAGCGTTTTTATCTACCATGATTCTGATAATCGCTTGGTCGCTACCACACAGGAACCTTTTGCAGTAGTGGGCGAAATTGCTGCTTTAAAGGTAGTCGATGTAACTAAACAAGGGGTGTTTATGGATTGGGGATTAATGAAAGATTTATTTGTCCCTGTTTCGCAACAACTATCTAGCATGCGTTTGGGCGGCAAGTATTTAGTAAAATTGTATATTGACAAACAAACAGGACGCGTTGCTGCTACTGAAAAAATTGACAACCAACTTAGTAATGACAATTTAACGGTTAAAGAAGGGGAAAAAGTGAGTGTGCAAGTATATCGTGAATCTGATTTGGGTTATGTAGTGATTGTGAATCAAGTGCACCAAGGGTTAGTATATAAAAATGAAGTTTTTACACATTTGCATATTGGACAATTTATCCAAGAAGCATTTGTTAAAAAAATAAGAGAAGGGAATAAACTAGATATTGGCATTGGTAAGCAAGGCGTTGAAAAATTAGATGATGATAAATCAACGATTGTTAGATTGTTAAAATCACATGGTAATTTTTTACCTTACCATGACAAATCTAATCCTGATGAGATTTATGCTTTTTTTGGTATGAGTAAAAAGGCATTTAAAATGAATGCGGGCATTTTGTACAAAAGCAAAAGAATCACAATCGAAGCGGAAGGAATCCGATTATTACCAGAAGTGGAAATAGCACCGGATGCGACAGTGGTAGATGAGATTGCAGAATAGATTTTTAATTTTTAATAAATTCTTTCAAGCATGCACAACGAAGTTTATATCATATCGGCTGTGAGAACACCCATTGGTTCCTTTGGCGGTAGCTTGCGTAGTTTAAGTGCTACTGAATTAGGGGCTCTTGCAATTAAAGGTGCATTAGAAAAATCGGGGGTAAATCCAGAGATGATTGACGAAGTTATTATGGGTTGTGTGATACAAGCGGGCCTTGGTCAAGCACCTGCGCGACAAGCTGCTTTGAAAGCGGGACTTCCTAATAATGTGATTTGTACTACTATTAATAAGGTTTGTGCCAGTGGGATGAAATCTGTGGCTATTGCTGCACAAAATATTTTACTCGGTGATGCAGATGTAATTATTGCAGGTGGCATGGAAAGTATGAGTAATGTTCCTTTTTATAATATGCAACAAAGGTGGGGCAATAAATATGGGGATGTAAGTTTGTTGGATGGCTTAGCAAAAGATGGTTTAACTGATGTGTATGATAATATAGCGATGGGTAATTTTGCAGATAGTTGTGCGCAGGACAATAACATAATAAGAGAGGCGCAAGATAATTTTGCGATTCAGAGTTATAAAAAATCACAAGCAGCATCGGAGCAAGGTTTTTTTAAGCAGGAAATAATTCCAGTCGTCATTCCACAAAAAAAAGGAGATCCAACTATTATAGATAAAGACGAAGAACCTTATAAAGTAAATTTTGATAAAATTGCACAATTAAATCCTGCATTTAGTAAAGAAGGAACGGTGACTGCAGCAAATGCGTCCACCATGAATGATGGTGCTGCGGCATTGCTGTTGATGAGCAAAAAGAAAGCAAATGAGTTGGGATTAAAACCAATTGCAATTATTAAGGGGTTTGCAGATGCAGAACAAGACCCTCGATTGTTTACCACGAGTCCTGCCTTGGCTTTGCCAAAAGCATTAGCGAAAGCAGGTATTGAAAAAGAGGCAATTTCTTATTTTGAATTTAATGAAGCTTTTTCAGTGGTGGGTTTGGTAAATACATCCTTATTAAATCTAGATCCAACTAAAGTAAATGTACATGGAGGTGCAGTATCCTTAGGACATCCTTTGGGATGCAGTGGTACGCGCATATTGGTTACCCTTATATATATTTTACAAAAAAATAAAGCACAATATGGTGCTGCTGCAATTTGCAATGGGGGGGGAGGTGCAAGCGCAATGGTAATTGAAAGTTGCTAATTTTATATTAGCGCGCTGCTTGCTCTACAATCTCTTCCATTTGAATTCCACCATGGCTTTCATCATAAGTACATTCGCCATTTTTGATTAATAAAATCTGTGGGGATTCATGGTAAACACTAAATTTTTCAGCAATTGCATTGGAGATTGGTCTGTAATTCAGCAAGTCTAAATAGTAAAATTGAATAGAGTCAGGGGCTTCTGATCTTTCCATTCTTGCCAAAGCCATTTTGCTAATGCTACAGGTGGTGCTATGCTTCAGTATGACTTGTGGTGTTGTAAAGGATAAATCTTTTATTGTTTCCAGCTGAGTTTGGTCGGTTAATGGGATCCAGTTCATGATAATTATGCGTTTAGCAGTACAAATTTACTTAATTTCCATCAGTTATTTTAGGGCATTTTACCCCTAATTACACCATTAGTTTGATTAACTTTGAGTCATAATAAAAAATATGAATTTACAATTAACAAAGCCAATTGTTTTTATTGATCTTGAAACAACTGGAATAAATGTGAGCTTGGATAAAATTGTGGAAATAGCACTGGTAAAAATCATGCCAGATGGTACAAAGCAAGTGAAACGCAAATTAGTTAATCCTGAAATGCACATACCGGAACAAGTGACTGCCATTCATGGTATTTCAGATGAAATGGTAAAGGATGCTCCAAGTTTTAAGCAAATTGCGAATGAAATTAAGCAATTCATAGAGGGAGCTGATTTGGGGGGCTATAATAGTAATCGTTTTGATATTCCTATGTTAAATGAGGAGTTTTTAAGATCAGGTATTTCAGCAGATATGGAAAGTAGGCAATTATTGGATGTACAGAAGGTTTTCCATAAAATGGAGCAACGTACGCTGACAGCTGCTTATAAGTTTTATTGTAATAAAAATTTAGAGGATGCACATACCGCTGAAGCAGATGCATTGGCAACCTGGGAAGTGCTTGAAGCTCAGGTGGAAAAGTATGCAAATATTGGAAATACCGTTGAAAGTATTGTTAAATTTACTGGAGAAGACCAAATTGTGGACTTTGCTGGTCGATTTATTATGGAAAATGGGGTAGAAATATTTAATTTCGGTAAGCACAAAGGTAAATCCGTAGTCCAGGTGCTTAAAGATGAGCCCCAATATTATGATTGGATGATGAAGGGTGACTTTGCTTTACATACCAAACAAAAGCTTACGGAAATATTTAACCGCAGTATTTTAAAAAAATAATTACTTACTACATACATACCCCCGATTTGAAAAAATTAGTCATCACACCCACTTACAATGAAAAGGAGAATATCGCTTCCATCATTGAAACAGTTGTAGGATTTGCAGCTGAATATGATATATTGGTGATTGATGATGGATCTCCAGATGGGACTGCTCAAATAGTGGAAGGTTTAATTCCAAAACATATTGGTCGCATTTTTATTGAAAAAAGAGCGGGTAAATTAGGTTTAGGTACTGCCTATATTCATGGATTTTTATGGGCTTTAAAACGTGATTATGATTTAATTTTTGAGATGGATGCCGATTTCTCACATAGTCCCAATGACTTAAATCGATTAGCAGAGGCTTGCGTGAATGGTGCGGATGTTGCTGTAGGAAGTAGATATGTAAAAGGGGGAAGTACAGAAAACTGGCCATTAGACCGTCAAATTTATTCCATTGGAGGATCTGCTTATACGAGGTTAATTACTGGGATTCCTGTCAAGGATCCAACGGCTGGTTTTGTTTGTTATAAACGAAAAGTGTTAGATGCCATAAATCTAAGTACCATTAATTTTATAGGCTACGCATTTCAAATTGAGATGAAGTTTGCAGCATGGAAATTAGGATTTATCATCAAGGAAGTGCCCATCAATTTTGTGGATCGAAAAATTGGGGCTAGTAAAATGACTAAGGGTATTATAAAAGAAGCCATTTTTGGCGTTTTAAATATGCAATGGCAATCCAGCACCGGTAAATTCATCAAAATCATAAAGCGTATTCGTGTCAACTTTTAAAAAGGCTTTACTTCAATTACATGTTTTCGTTTTTTTAGCAAGTCTTACAGGGCCTTTGGGATTCTTAATTCAGTTAAATGGATTGATGTTGGTTTTTTATAGAATGTTACTTGCTGCTATTGTTTTATTATTTTTTTATTTTTTTAAACAGCAAAAGCATCATTATAATTTTACTACAAAATTTAAATTAATTGGTATTGGTGCCATTATTGCCCTTCATTGGGTTTGCTTTTATGGAAGTATTAAATTAGCCAATGTGTCTATTGCACTCGTTTGTTTTTCTAGTACAAGCATGTTTACTTCCCTAATTGAGCCTTTAGCTAAAAAAATAAAAATTAAGTGGCATGATTTATTCATTGGGGCACTTAGTTTTATAGGGATACTATTGATATTCCATTTTGATACCAAATTTAGAACTGGGATTATCGTTGGGTTATTTTCAGCGCTATTGGCTTCTATATTTTCAGTCATCAATAAAGGAGTCACCAATAAAGTGGACACCTTCACCATACAATTTTATGAAATGATGGGAGGTGTATTTTTTTTAACCTTAGTTATATTAGGATCAGTTGGACTTAATCAAAATCAATTCGTTTTACCCAATTGGAATGATTGGATTTGGCTGATTGTTTTAGCACTCGCATGTACTGTTTGGGCCAATCATTTAATGTTATCCTCCTTAAAACATATTAGTGCCTTTACTTTAAATGTTACTTTAAATTTAGAACCTGTATATGGCATCATTCTTGCTTTTGTTTTGTTTAAGGAACAAAAGCAATTAGGCGGAAGTTTTTACATTGGGCTTAGCTTAATAGCATTATCTGTACTCATTCAAATGTTAAGAATAGTAAAACAAAATAAAGCCAGTTCGCAAGTTTAAAATTCTAATATAAACCCAATGGTAGGCGTTATAAATACAGAATTATTATCAAATAATTCCGGAATTGCATTGGATCCATCTTTTTTTAATGCTTGCCCATCTGTTGTTTTGAATACACCATTGTCGTTTGCTGAAAAAACATAAAAAGGAGGAGCTACTGATGCAGCACCATACCAGTTTGTAATGTCTATGTAAAAATCCAATGTTGTTTTTTTGTAGTTATATTTTTTATCAATCCGCAAATCACTAGAATGAAACGCTTTATTTCTATTTGCATTTAATTTTGAATAATCTAATATTCCCACCCCTAAGGTGGCAAAGTTTAGTCTGCTGGCATTCATATCATAGGGTGTATAAGGTGCGCCACCTTGGTATCTATATTTTATTCCAATTTCCCAGTTTCTATTCAGCTTATAGCCACCAGTCAAACTCAGTAAGTGGATATTTTCCCAGGAGCTTGCAATATATTTTCCAAGGTTATTAGTGTAAGAGCTTCTAAAATAACTATAACTAACAACGCCAAACATTCTTTGGGTTAACTTTTGTTGTGCGAATAATTCAAAGCCATAACTTTTACCTAATCCGTTTGTAGAAATATCCTCATTTCCTAATATATTAAAATCGGCACCAAGGTTGGAAAGGCTAGTTCCTTTTTCAACACTAATTGGTACGTTTTTATATTTCTTATAATAAACTTCGGCAGTAAATCTTGTTGATTCGGATGGGATATATTCAAAGCCAGTAACATAATGCGTACTTTGTATATAGTCGGCATCTTGATTTAAATAAGCACCCGCAGCATTTTTAAAACCTAAAGCAGTATTAGGTGCTAACTTATAATAATTGCCGATGGAGAAATTCCAATTCACTTTATCTGATACTACCCAGCTTAATCCAACTCTAGGGGATAGTTGACGCATTAATTGCGTCCCTTGGGTTGTAAAATCATTTCCATCAGTACGAATTCCTGCGCTAATACCTAATCGGTTATTGAATGCTTTTTTTCCTAATTGGAAAAATGCGCCATATTTATTATAGTTAAAATCAGAATTATAATTAATTTGGATGGCTGTGGGTGTTGGCCCTAGCGTATTAATTGCAGTATATTTTAATAATTGATTGGTGCTATTGTCATAACCCACATTTTGAATATTCACACCTGCAGTCCATTTTAATCCTAATAAACTTTTAGTCATATCCCATCTTACTGTATTTCCAATTTCATTGGAGGTGTAATCAAAAGTTTTTTCACTTTGAATCGGCTCCAAATTATTCTCATATCTTTCGCTAAGGTTGTTAAGGTGGTTTCTGCTTATAGCTAAATTCCAAAAGCCTTTGTTCACTAATTTTTTTAATGAGGCACCTACAGTATAGCTCCATTGGTTAATGGAAGGTCCTGCTTTTAATGCATAAATTTTTTCAGGTGTGGCGTTTTTTGGTGAAGCAAATTTAAAATCGTCAATAGCACCTACCCCTAAAAATGTTAGAGTGGTTTTTGGGTCAATCACATGCGTGACTTTATATTGAAAATCCCAAAAATTGGGTCGAATAGGTAAGTCAATCACTTCGAACAAGAATTGTAAATAACTTCTTCTAACAGAAGCTAAAAAAGTGGTTTTACCTGATTTGGATAAGGGGCCATCTAAAGTAGTCGCAAATTCAGTAGCGCCTAATCTTACATTTCCTTGTAATCTATCAGCATTGCCTCTTTTTTGTTTGAATTCAAAAACAGAAGATAAAGCATTGTCAAATTTGGCATCAAATGCCGATGAGGAAAGTTTGACTTCATCTATAAATGATACATTCAAAATACCTTGTGGGCCACCTGCACTTCCTTGGGTGCTAAAGTGATTGATTACCGGAATTTCAATACCGTCCAGGTAAAACACGTTTTCATTGGGTGCGCCACCTCTTACAATGATATCATTTCTAAATCCGGCACCGGTACTTGCCGAACCAGTAACGCCTGGTAATGCCTGCACAACTTTAGAAATGTCAAAATTGCCTCCTGGATTTGATTTAATTTCTTCAGCAGTTAATTTTTGGACACTTAATGGGGTTTCCAAGGTAGCAGTTCGAACTGTTTTTCGGGTAGTGCTTACTTGCACTTCTTTTAAAATATTATCTGCAGGGAGTAATTCAATCGTATTATTGGTTTCATTTCCTACAGTGATAACCACATTAAATAAACTATAGGGTAAAGTACCTAATGAAGTAAAGCTTACTTGGTACTGACCAGTGGGGATGCTTTTAAATTGGTATTTACCCAACGAATCGGTTACCGTCCCAAAATTGGTATTGATCAGTTTTACATTGACTCCTGCAATAGGTTTTTGGGTATTTTTATCTACTACCCATCCTGATAGCTTTCCGGTAGTTTGGGCTTGTGCAAAAATTGCTAAAAAAGTGGGCAAAATGAAGAGTAATCTGAATTTCATATAAAAAACAATAAGGATGTAAATTTATAACAATTATTTTGCCAAAATGTTGATGTATCTTAGAAATTCAAATAATATAATATGAAGCAACTTTTTACTATTTTTTCATTATTTATTTCAATTTTTTCGTTTTCCCAAAAATTAGCGTTGGATCATTCAGTATATGATCAATGGGAATCCATCCGTGAAACTATTTGGCAACCACAAGGTCAGTTTATTTGTTATACTATTAACCCTCAGGAAGGGGATGCGGTTTTGATTGTAAAAAATAAATCTTCAAAAACAGAAATAACTATTCCAAGAGGAGCACAACCTGTTTTTACGGAAGATGGGAATTATTTAATCGCAAAAATTAAACCCAGTTTCAATGAAACTAGGAAAGCGAAAATTGATAAAAAAAAGCCAGATGAAATGCCCAAAGATAGTTTGGTCATTGTAACAATAGCGAATGGTAATATTACTAAAATTCCAGTGGTAAAAAGTTTTCAACTGCCTGAATTTGGTAATGGTTTAATTGCTTATTTAAAAGAAACAAAAGGAGACTTTAACAAGGAGGGGGCAGCTCTTTATTTAAGAGATTTAAATTCAGGTCAAGAAAGGGTATTTAATAATATCTCCCAATATTTAATTCATCCGAAAGGGGAAGGGGTAATGATGTATCAAGTTAAAACCAAACTAAAGGAAGCAAAAATATTGTTAAGTTCGATTGCTGACACCAATAGCATCACCTTAAATAGCCATTTTTATACCGCAACTAATTTTACTTGGGATGAACAAGGAAAGCAATTGGCCTATTTAGTTGAACGTGATAGCACTAACAAAGCTTTACAAAAGAACTATTCACTTGCTTATTATAATCATGAATTGGATTCGGCACATTTTGTCATTAATAGAAACCAAGATCAAATTCCAAAACAATACACTATTGGAGGAGATCGTAAAATTTCATTTAGTAAATCTGGTAAGGTTATCTCCTTAGGTATTCAGCCCATACTTCCTGTCAAGGATACTACATTGCCTGAATTTGAACGCGTAAGTGTTGATATTTGGCATTACGCAGATCCTACATTACAAACAGTACAATTAAAGAATTTAGATGCGACACTTAAAAGCACTGAAGCCCTTTTATTTCGTCCTGCAGATAATACGGTTACTTATCTTGGAAAAATTAAAGACCGTGATATATTAAAAACAATGGAAGGAGATGGTCGTTATACTTATGCTTTAATTGATTCAAATTATGTAATAGCGTCGCAATGGCAAGGGTTTTCGCAAAGGGACTTGTATGTCATAGATAATAACACAGGAAAAAATAAGCTGATTCAAAAAAATGTTAAAGTAAGTCAGTTGTCCACTTCTTATGATGGTCAATGTTTGGTTTATTATGTGGAGGATCAAAAAAAATATAAATCTTATAATGCAGTATCAGGTGTTACCAAAAATATTTTAACGGATATTCCGTCGGCCTTGTATGATGAGGAAAATGATGTGCCTGATGATCCTAATGCTTATGGGATTGCAAAGTGGATGCAGGACAATAAGCATTTTTTAGTGTACGACAAATATGATGTTTGGCTAGGGGATGCAGAGGGTAAATCGCCTTCTATAAAATTAACCAACGGTCGTCAAAATAAATTAAGTTATCGTTTTGTTGAAACAGACAATGATCGCCAGTTTTTAAATGGGGATGCAGTTATTTTATTGAGAACATTTAATGAGGTGGACAAATCAGAAGGATTGGTTTCCTTGTCATTAGGCACCAAAAAGCTATTTACTATGAATCAGTTGCCAATGCATTTGACCACTATTGTAGCAGCAAAAAAATCAAATGATTTATTGGTAATGCAAGAAGATGAAAAACAATCGCCCAATTTGTATCATTATAGTTTTGATTCTTTGAAGCAAAATCCGATGGCGCTTACGCAAATCAACCCGCAACAAAGTAATTACAATTGGATGACTTCGCAATTAGTGAAATGGAAGTCCTATACTGGCAAAACAGCAGAAGGTATTTTGTATTTGCCAGAAAATTTTTATGCAAAAAAGAAGTATCCAATGATTGTTTATTTTTATGAGCGTAACAATCAATCCTTACATAATTATTTACCACCAGCGCCAACCCCCTCACGTTTAAACATTCCATTTTTTGCAAGTAGGGGTTATGTCGTTTTTGTACCGGACATTTGGTATACCAAAGGCTATCCTGGTCAAGGTGCTTATGATTATATTTTAAGTGGCGCAAGAGCCATGGTGCAAAAAGGATTTGTGGATAGTACAAAAATTGGTTTGCAAGGACAAAGCTGGGGCGGCTATCAAATTGCTTATTTAATTACTAAGACAAAATTGTTTGCTGCTGCTTGGGCAGGTGCACCTGTCGTGAACATGACCAGTGCTTATGGCGGTATACGATGGGGATCTGGTTTGAACAGACAATTCCAATATGAAAAAACACAGAGTAGAATTGGGGCAAGTTTATGGGAGCGCCCTGATTTATATATTAAAAATTCCCCTTTATTTGATTTACCCAAAGTAACTACACCCTTAGTGATTATGACTAATGATGCTGATGATGCGGTGCCTTGGTATCAAGGAATTGAAATGTTTACTGCCATGAGACGATTAGATAAAAAAGTTTGGCTTTTAGTCTACAATAATGAAGCGCATAATTTAGTAGAAAGAAAAAACAGGAAAGACATTCAAATTAGAGAACAACAGTTTTTTGATTCTTTCTTAAAAGGAGCGCCAATGCCAACATGGTTGAATTCAGGAATAGCTGCAATGATGAAAGGTCGCACACTAGGGCTGAATTAAAGTACGGTTATAAATATTGGAACCATTGACGATTGGGATCCCAGGCTTCAAATGATTTAGCTACGCCAGCTAAAAATTGTGATCCAATGGCACCATCCACGATACGATGATCGTAACTCATGGATAAATACATCATGTGTCTAACTAAAATAGCGTCACCAGATGGTGTTTCAATAACCACTGGACGCTTTTTAATTGCACCCAATGAGAGTATGGCTACTTGTGGTTGATTTATTATTGGTGTTCCCATAATGCTACCAAAAGTACCCACATTAGTAACGGTGAAAGTACCGCCTTGCGTATCTGAGGGCTTTAATTGATTTAACCTTGCGTTGTTTGCTAAGTTGTTTACTGCCTTGCTTAATCCAACAATACTTAATTGATTGGCGCCTTTAATCACTGGTACAATTAAGTTTCCATTGGATAGGGCGGTGGCCATTCCAATATTGATATCTTTTTTTAATATGATTTGATCCCCTTGTAAACTGCTATTGATAATTGGGAATTTTTCCATCACACTTGCAATACATTCTATAAACATGGGGGTGAAAGTTAATTTTACCCCTTCTCTTTTTTCAAATAGTTGTTTTACTTTTTCTCTCCAAACCACCATATTGGTAACATCAGCCTCTACAAAGGAAGTAACATGAGCACTAATTTGAACACTATCAATCATATGCTTTGCAATTACTTTGCGCATACGATCCATTTCAATAATTTCAGTATTGCCGGTAATGATTACATCCTCGGGTTGTGCTAGTTTGCCAGTTATCGCAGTTGTGTGTATATGATCATCTTGGTGTATGGCTTCATTATTTGTAACAGGAGCGCTGTTTGCAGTAACCATATTATTGGAATCAATAAATAATTGATTTACAATATTTTGACTATTATTATTTGAAGTTTTTTTATCGGCAATATAATTTAAGATATCTTTTTTTGACACACGGCCTTGATTGCCTGTTCCTTTAATTTGCTGCAATTCCTGCATGGGGATTCCCTCATTTTGCGCAATATTCATGACCAATGGAGAATAAAATTTTCCATCAGATATTATTTGGGTATCGGTCGCTACTGAACTAGGCGCTGGTATAAATGGAACTTCCAGTGGTGAAACATTTTGGCTAGTAGCGTTTTCATTTTGTGCAACATTTTCAGTTGTTGGTTTTTCAATAACTGGAGATGGTGCTTGAGTGGCAACTTCGATATTTATATTTGATACATTTTTATCATCGCTTTCAATGCGCGCTATAACAGTTCCAATAGGAACGACTGAATTTGGTTCGAATAAAATTTCTATAACTTTCCCTGCTACCGTTGAAGGTATTTCGCTATCTACTTTATCAGTAGCAATGTCCAATAAAGTTTCGTCCAATTGGATGGTATCACCAACGCTTTTGTGCCATTTTAAAATGGTCGCTTCCATGATACTTTCACCCAGCTTAGGCAAAACCAAATCAACAATTGGCATAAGGGTAAATTTTAGTAAAAATAAGACTAAATTTTATTGATTATTAATAACCTAAGTAAATTTATAGCCTGGGTAGCTGTTATTTCAATATTCCTTTGCCTGTCGAATCTTAAGTAGAAAACCTTTGAAAACACCCTTTCTTTATCTGCAACACCAATCCAGACCATACCCAGAGGTTTTTCGTCTGTTTTCCCAGTTGGCCCCATAATGCCACTTACCGAAACTGCATAATCTGTACTCATCTTTTCCCGAACCGCTTTAGCCATTTGCTCAACCGCTTCCTTACTTACTGCACCTACGGTTTGTAAAATATGGCTAGGGACTTCTAAAAATTCAGTTTTGATTCGGTTGTCATAGCTAATGATTCCACCTGTATAGAACTGAGATGATCCTGCGTGCTTGGATAATAAATGACCAATAAATCCTCCGGTACAGCTTTCTGCCGTCGCCACAGTTTTGCCACTCGATTTTAGTAGTTTTCCAACTACGACTTCCATGGTTTCGTCCAAATCAGTTACCAAATATTCGGATACGGCTATTTTCAATAATTCAAATTGATGATCAAGTAATGTATTTAATTGATGGTTGTCATTGCCTAGTCCAGTTAATCTTAATCGGACCATACCATAATTGGGTAGATAGGCTAATTTAAGTGCTGTTGGTAAATTGTTTTCAAAATCCAAAATTATTTCAGCAAGGAAAGATTCTCCGATACCTGCCGTTAGTAGGGTTCTATGGCCAACATGGCTGGAAAGGATTTGCTTTTGCAAATAGGGGATTACTTTATTTTCAGTCAACCATTTCATTTCATGATGCACGCCAGGAAGAGAAAAAATATACGCGCCATTTTTTTTGAATAACATTCCAGGTGCGGTACCTGTTTCGTTGAATAATACTTCGCAAGAATCAGGCACTTCGGCTTGCTTACGATTGCGATCAATCATGGGACGTTTATGTATCTGTTCAAATATATAAGTGATATGATCAAGCGTAGGTTGATGCACCATCATTTTACCTCCAAAATATTCCCTCAAAAATGGCTTGGTGATGTCATCAGAAGTAGGGCCTAATCCTCCAGTGAGTATGATGATATTATTATGCTCAATGCCATTATCCAATGCATTCGATATTGCTAGTTTGTCATCTCCTACAGCAATTCTACTGGTTACAACGACTCCAATGGCATTTAAGGATTGCGCTATAAAGGCACTATTTGTGTCAATGACTTGCCCAATTAAAAGCTCGTCTCCGATGGTAATAATAGTGGCTTTATTTTGATCCATGCTTCAGGGTTAAATTAGGTTGCAAAGTAAATCAAAAATAGGCGCTTTAACTAAAATAGGAACGTAGTTTTTCAGCTAAGTAAGGGGGCATGGAAGCTCTATTCCCAAGGTTTTTATCCATAAAATATAGTTTTACGGTACCAATGGTCAATAGTTTGCCTTCCTCGTTATGAATTTCTTGGTGAAAAGTGATTCGGTGGTCAATAGGTAGTTCTCTTAATTGTGTGGTAATGGTCAATAAATCATCATATCTGGCGGGTCTTAAATATTTAACATTTAGTTCAACCACAGGAAGCATAATCCCCAAATCCTCCATTACTTTATAGCTAATACCCAGCGCCCGCAAGCTTTCAACACGACCTACCTCAAAGTATTGGGCGTAATTGCCATAATAAACCACATTCATGGGGTCAGCATCCGCATATCTTACCCTTACTTGATTTTTAAATTCGTACATATTTTTATAATTGTTGACAAATTTACGAATAGAATCTGTTTTTCCACAATAACCTCATTTAACACATCGTTTTAATAGGGTAGCGTAATTTTACTAGGTTACTAAATAAAACGAATTCATGGCTTCATTTTATCGATATTTATTGATCGGCTTTTTTTCAATAGTTTTCCAATTTTCAGGGGGAGCTCAGTCAGTTTCAAGCATAGAACAATCCGCCAATTATTTTAATAAAGGATTGCAATCGCTTACGCTGGGGGATAGCTTAACCGCTTTTCAACAATTTGAACAAGCGTATGGTTTTTCAAAAAATGATGATCAAATTACTTATTACTATTTAATGTTGTCTTTGCATCTTGAAAAACCTTTTGCTGAGCCATTGGCAATAAAATGGATTCAGCAAACCAATAATGTTATTTACCAATCAAGGCTACAATATTTTCTAGGTGAATATTATTACCAAGTAAAAGATGCAGAGAAAGCGATAAATGCCTTTTTGAAAGTACCTATTCAAGATTTGAATAATGATGAAATTGTAAAAATGAAATTTCATTTGGGGTATTTGTTTTTTAAACTAGGTGATTGGGAAAAGGCAAATAATTTATTAAATAGTTTACGACAAATTAAAACAGGTTTGTTCTATACGGACGCAAATTACTATGCAGGCTTTTTAGCATTAAAAAATAAAGACTACAATTTAGCTTTGTCCTGTTTTGAAATAGCTGCAAATAATAGTGACTATGCCAACGTAGTCCCATTTTATATAGGTCAATTATATTATTTCATTGGGGATGTCAATAAAGCAATCCAATATTGCACAAGTGCATTACAATCAAAGGATCAATTTTATGATGCTCAAATAAGGCAATTATTAGGGCACTTGTGGTTTGATAAAAACGAATATGAGAAAGCATTGCCTTATTTAGCGACTTATGTTTCAAAACAAGAAAAAGTACAATCACAGGATTTATATCAATTGTCCTTTTGTTATTTTCAAACAAAACAATGGGATAAGGCAATTGCCGGTTTTAAGCAATTAAACAATGGCAGTGACTCTTTGGCGCAAAATAGTATGTATTTATTAGCTACGGCTTATCTTAAAATTGACGATAAGCAAGGGGCTAAAAATGCATTTTTATTTTGTTCTACCCAAAGCCAAAATCTACTTCAAAAGGAAATTTCTTTGTTTAATTATGGAAAATTGTCAGTAGAATTGAAGGAGTATGCCCAAGCAGTAGTTTCATTAGACCAATTTATGGATACCTATCCGAATTCAACTTATTTAATTGAATCCAAACAGCTATGGGTTAAAGCATTGGCTTTAAATAATAATTATGTACAAGCATTAGCCGCATTCGAAACCATCGAGACGCCCAATGACGAACTTTTAAAAATTTACCCAACCATCTTATTTGGAAGAAGTGTCATTTATATAAATGATGGTCAAATTGATAAGGCATATGATTTGTTGCATAAAATAACAACACTCGCTAACAATCAAAATGTCATTAGCCAAACTAATTTTTGGCTGGGAGAGTTGGGGTATAAGTTGGGTCATATTGACGAATCGATTATAGCCTTAACGCAATATTTAAATGCGCCTATTAATGAAGGTGAAATTACCATACAACACGCCAAATATACTTTAGGATTTGCCTATTTGAAAAAAGGGGCATATCAGGAGGCATTGAATAATTTTAATGCAGTGAGTAGTGTAAATCCAATCAATGCAAAGCAAAATTTTCAACAAGACGCCTATGTCAGATCCGCGGATTGTTTAATGATGTTGAAGCAATTTAAACAATCAACACAAGCGTATCAAAATGTGATTGATTTGCATTGGACCATGGAAGATTATGCAACGCTTCAAAAATCAATTATTCTAGGCGGCTTGGGTAAAACAAATGAAAAAATTAATATTCTAGAGCAATTCGACAATCTGTATCCGCGTTCGAATTATTTGAATGATGCTAGAATGGAACTGGCGGAAACCTATATTTTTAAAGAAGATTTTAAATTAGCCATTGCACCTTTAAGTGCAGTAGTGATAGATAAAAAAGCAGCCTCATTTTATCCAGTTGCTTTATATAAATTAGGGGTTACTTATTTTAATATGAATAAGAATGAACCAGCTTTGGAAAATTTCGAAACCTTAATAAAAACATATCCTAATTCAGTAGAAACAGAAAATGCATTAGAATTTGTTAGAAATATTTTTATTGAAGACCAAAAGCCAGAACAATATGTATCATTTATGAATGAGAATGGGCATCCTTTGGCAATCAATGAACAAGATTCACTGACTTATCGTTCTGCCATGTTGCGCTATGATGAAAAAAACTATACGGATGCGAAAGCAGGTTTAATTAAATACTTATCATTATTTCCGAACGGGAACTATCAAATTGAATCTAATTATTTGGTTGGTGAAATGAACTATGCGAGTCAGACGTTCGATTCTGCAGCTTATTATTTTTCGAAAGTGGCAGACCAATCACCCAATCGGTACGCCGAACGCGCAAACTTACTAGCAGCTAGATTATATTATTTCAATTTTAAAGATTATGAATTGGCTGAAAAGTATTATTTGAAATTGAAAGAATTCGCTGTCCAAAAAGAAAACGTATTGGAAGCTTTGCGTGGGGTACTCAGGTGTCAATTTAAAAATAGCAAATGGTTAGCAGCTGCACCCATTGCAAAACAAATTATAGATGAAAAATCATTTGCGTCTGATGATATTTTAATGGCCAATATGGTATTGTATCATGAGCAATTATTGAAAAACGATACTTCAGGGGCAATTGCAGTATTAAGTAAAATCATCTTAAATAATTCCTCCATTTACACTGCCGAAGCCCATTATGAATTAGCACATTTGCAATTTTTGCAAAAAAATTATGCATTGGCGGAAAAGACAGCTTTTGAGGTAACAAAAAAGCAAGCTTCTCATGAATTCTGGGTAACCAGTGCTTATATTTTGTTAGGCGATATTTATGCAGCACAAAAGGATTGGTTTAATGCATTGGCGACGTATAAAAGTGTCACTGATAATGCAACTATTACTTCACTAAAGGAGGAGGCAAGCCAAAAATATAATTTAGTACAAACGGCTGAAAAAATTTCAAATAAAGTTGAAAATCAATAAACAAAGCATGTCCAAATTATTTACCTATATATTCATTACATTTTTTCTTGTGATTTCTTCGCATCAAGTTTTTGCATGGCAAAAAAAGAAAACCAATTCAAAAGCCAAAATTACAAATACAGCAAAAAAGAAAAAGCCTTCCAAAAAGAAACAAGCAAAAAATAACCGTTCAAAAAAATCGACTACTGCAGTTATTATTAAACCTACAAAAATAGAAGACATTGTAAAGCAAGTGCCATTGGAAATTCCTGTAATGAGAGATACGGCACCAACAAAGGTGGTAAGTATATTATCGGCATTTAAACCGCAATTAAAAAGTGTGGTTAAAATCAATTTTACGAATGCGGCTCCAATTATGGATACCCAATCAGTGCAATATTCTTATCAAGTTCCTAGTCAAAATCTATCATTCTCATACAGGCCCATTGCATTAAACCCTTTGGCTATTGTATTAGCAAGTCCCGCTAATTTAGTAGGTAATACCAATGCCAAGGTGGGGTTCGGAAATTATTTATACCAATTCTTAAGTATTAATTTTATAAATAAAGGCCCTAAAACGATCAATAACTTGGGTATTTCAACGGAATCTTCCGAAGGTATACATCCTTTGCAAAAATTCAGAATGAGCAAATTTGACTATCAAGGTAATTTAATGCTCAATGACTCCAGTTCTTTATTAACCCATGTATTTGCCAATCAAAACCAATATTACAGATATGGGTTAGTGCCTGATACTTTAAGTTTACCTACTTCAAATTATTTGCAGAAGCTGACCAATGTAGGTGCAAGTGTGGCATTTTTAAATAAATACAAACCTAGTTCTGTATTTACGTATAGGCCAAAATTTGAATTTTCACATTTGTCGGATGTACAAAATAAATCCAATACTTATATTGCTATCACAAGTCCAATGTCTTATCAAATGAATAAGGAGATGCTATTTAATTTTGATGTTAACTTCAGTTACAGTCATTTTAATAGTTATGCATCCAGCTCAAATACTTTATTGCGTTTTGATCCTTCCTTGAATTTAAATAAATGGAAATTAAAGATATTGTTGGGTGTTTCGCCCGTATACAAATCAGACGGCTTTAAATTATTTCCAAACATACAATTGCAACATAATTTAAAGGACACTACTTGGGTTATTAAGGCAGGTTGGATGAATCATACCACCAATACCCAATATGGTGATTTGTTAAATGAAAATCCTTGGATTACGATACCCGTTAATTTAAATATAATGTCTCAAGACAAACAGTATTTAAAATTCGAGGTAAATGCTTCTAAACATTTACAATATGGATTTGGTCTATCATTAAACAGATATGTTAACTTACCTTTTTATACAAAAGAACCTTTAGCAATTTCAGATTATTTGCCAGGTTTCCCATCATATGGCAACAACCGTGTCGCTAATGGATTAAAATATTATACTTTATTTGAATCAAAAGCGCACACCATTGATTTAGAAGCCAATTTACACTACCAATTTAGTGATCAGTTATCTATTGATAATCATTTTAATTATACCCAATTCAATTATATAAAGGACAATGAAAAGCCTTGGGGCTTTGTGCCAGTTAAGTTTAATTCCACTTTTTACTGGCAAGCCAATAAAAAATTACTGATTGATGGGTCATTAAATTTCATGTCCGGAATCGAGGCTGTTAAGGAGGGGTATAGCTATGTTTCGAAAACTTTAAACCCAATCACCTTATTGAATGCGGGTTTGTCCTACAAATTATCCATTCCTTGGAAAGTTTGGGTTAAATCCTCGAATCTTTTAAATAGTCAATATCAAAGATGGGCCGAATATCCATCATTAGGTGTTCAAATTAATGCAGGTGTTGTATATTCGTTTTATAAATAAGTATGATTCATTTAGCTATTAAATATTTTATTCGTTTTGGTCAATTGGATATCCCTTCTATTGGGCAGCTAAAATTGTTAAAAAAGGAAGCTGAATTAATAGATGGTGTATTAAAGTCGCCTTCGGAATTCATTGAATTTGAGACAAATGCCGGAACACCTTCTAAACAGTTTTATCAATTTCTGGGAAATGCACTTGACATTTCAGCGGATCAAGCAGCCATACAATATGCCCAAAGTTGGGAAAGCAAATTTGAAAATGACCAAAAAGTAATGATTGGAAATTTAGGTAGTATTTCAAAAAATGAGGACAGTTATACTTTTGAATCACATTTCAATTCAAGTCAATTTTATAAAGATATTGAAGTTGGAAATTTACTCAATTCTGAAATATTTGAAACTGAATTATCAGCACAAAAAAATGATAAATGGGCCAACTGGGCAATTGCTTTAGCAGTGATTGCTTTACTGGCAATATTATTAAAACAATAATTTATGGCATTGGCAAATCAGCAAAATATTATTTGTCCTGTTTGTGATGCTAGTAATGTTATATTATTAATGCCGGTGAACGATTTATCTTTAACTGGTGATTTATTTGAAATAGTACATTGTGAAAAATGCAGTTTAAATTTCACATTTCCAATTCCTGACAAGGATGCCATAGCACCGTATTATCATTTCCCGGAATACATATCACATACGGATATCAAAAAAGGATGGATGAACACCTTATACCATAAAGTGCGTCAACGTACCTTGAAACAAAAAACAGACTGGGTTCAATCCTTATTTACAGGGTATAAAGGCGCTTTATTAGAAGTAGGCGCAGGAACTGGTGCGTTTGCGGATGCAATGGCTAAGAAAGGGTGGAAGGTGACTGCGCTTGAACCTGATGCTTCAAGTCGTGAAATTGCATTAAAAAATTATGGCATAAATTTAATGCCTAGTTCGGAACTGGTTAATTTACCAGTCAATAGTTTTGATGTAATTACTTTATGGCATGTACTTGAACATGTTCATGATTTGAAAATTTATATTAATACATTCAGGAAATTATTAAAACACAATGGTCGTTTAATCATTGCGGTGCCTAATCATATGAGTTATGATGCTCAGTTTTATAAAAATTACTGGGCTGCTTATGATGTACCTCGACATTTATATCATTTTTCGCCTTCTTCCATGAAATATTTGATGAAATCCAATGGATTTATTTTGGCTAATTTAAAGCCGATGTGGTTTGATAGTTTTTATGTTAGCCTATTGAGTGAGAAATATAAAAAGACAGGCTTGCTGGGTATTGCAAGGGCCTTTTTAATAGGGGGTATATCCAACTTACTTGCTTTAAATTCAAATGCAAAAGCGAGTTCGATTATTTACGAGATAAAAAAAACGAAAGAAGATTAGATAGGGAGAGGTTATTTTATTTTTATTTCAACCATTACTGGCCAACATTTCCCAGTGATAAAAAAAGTTTTTGATTTTGCTTGGTAAGCGATGCCATTTAATACATTGCCTACATCTATGGTTGTTGGGTCATATTTTACGCCTGCTTGCGCTAATAAATTACTAAAATTTATATTGTTTATAATTTGTCCTGTTGCAGGATCAATCACCACAACTTCATTTTGCCCATAAATGTTTGCAAATATTTTGCCATCTACATATTCTAATTCATTGATATCACCTACATAGCCATAATTATTATAAACGCCAATGGTTTTTTTAATTGCAAAAGTATTGGGATCAACAATATATATGTCGCTGCCGCCTGTTGACACTATTAATGCAGTATCATTGTGCGTAAGTCCCCAGCCTTCATATGGCCAATAGAATTCTTTTTCTTTTTGTAAAGTATTCGCATTATATACAAATACTTTATGCTCCTTCCAGGTTAATTGATAAATTTTATCTTTAAAAACAGTAATTCCTTCACCAAATAATTCCTTGGGTAAATCTAATTTTTTGCCAACGCCTTTCATATTGGCGTCCATCTTATGTAATTGGCTTTTTCCATAATTACCCGTGCCTTCAATTAATGTTTCACCATACCATTCCAAACCTTGAGTATAGGAGCTGGTATCATGTTTATACACTTTAACAACTTCATATTGCAATTGGGTAGGGGCTTTGATTACATTTTCATTCACTTCGTTATTCTCGGAAGTGGCAGTATTATTACCACACGAATTCATTGTGATAATGAATGTAAATAATAGTATGTATTTAATGAATCGAAGCATGATCAGTTTTTCAAATTTTAAACATTAAATCTAAAATGCATCACATCACCATCCTTTACTAAATATTCTTTTCCTTCAATTCTTAATTTTCCATTGTCCCTACAAGCTGCTTCACTTTTGTATTTAATAAAGTCATCAAAAGCAATGACTTCTGCTTTAATAAATCCTTTTTCAAAATCGGTATGAATGACACTAGCCGCTTGCGGTGCTTTCCAGCCTTTTTCAATCGTCCATGCTCTTACTTCCTGCACACCTGCTGTAAAGTAGGTCTCTAAGTTCAATAATTTATACGCAGACTGAATTAATCTATTCAAAGCTGGTTCCTTCATTTGGTATTCTTCCATAAAAACTGCCTTATCTGCTGGATCCTCTAATTCAGCAATTTGTGCTTCAATATTATTACACATTACAATAACCTCGGCACCTTCATTTTTTGCCATTTCAACTAACATAGCTGAAAATTTATTTCCTGTATGCATGGAGGCTTCATCTACATTGGCCACATACATGACAGGCTTCTCGGTTAATAAGAAACTATCAGCAATCGCTGTTCTGTCTTCTTTTGATAAATCTAAAGATCGGATACTTTTACCTTGCTCCAAATGTGTTTTACACTTTTGCAATACCTCTAACTCAACTTTGGCTTTAGGATCCGTTTTGGCCATTTTTTCACAACGTTGGATTTTTTTATCGACACTATCTAAATCCTTTAATTGTAATTCGGTTTCAATAATTTCCTTATCACCAATTGGGTTAATGACCCCTTCCTCACGTAATACGTTCTCATCTTCAAAACAACGAATCACATGGATCACTGCACTTACTTCACGGATATTCGCTAAAAACTTATTTCCCAATCCTTCTCCTTTACTTGCTCCTTTTACCAAGCCAGCAATATCTACGATTTCTAATTGGGTAGGGACAATGCGATTGGGAATAATTAAATCGGCCAATTGTTGCATTCTATGATCAGGTACATCCACTAATCCTACATTCGGTTCAATGGTGCAAAATCTGTAATTACTTGCCTGTGCTTTTGCACTATTACTTACTGCGTTAAATAAGGTTGATTTTCCTACATTAGGTAATCCCACAATTCCTGCCTGTAATGCCATAATCTATCATGTTTTAAGAGCGCAAAAATACAATTCTAATCCCAAAATTGACTATATTAGAACCACAAACAATTGATTTATGGCTTTGAATATTATTTGGGTGGCTTTTTTTGTAATTGCTTTTGTTATTGCCTTGTTTAAACTGGTATTTTTAGGGGACACGGAGATTTTCAAATTACTGGCCGATGGTATTTTTGATTCCGCTAAGTCATCTGTGATGGATGTTGCCTTGCCTTTGGCTGGTACCATGGTGTTTTTCCTAGGTTTAATGAATATTGCCGAAAAAGCGGGTGCTATTCAAAAATTGGCCAAATGGATGAATCCATTTTTAAGTCGTTTGTTTCCTGAAGTGCCAGCAAATCATCCTGCCATGGGTCAAATGGTGATGAATTTTAGTGCAAATATGTTGGGTTTGGATAATGCGGCAACGCCATTTGGGTTAAAAGCCATGGAAAGTTTACAAAGTTTGAATCCTGAAAAGGAAAAAGCGACCAATGCACAAATTATGTTCCTGGTTTTGCATACCAGTGGACTCACCATCATACCATTGACGATTATTTCCTATCGTTTAGCAGCTGGTTCGCAGGATGCGGCTAGTATATTTATTCCTTGTGTACTTGCCACCATTGGGACTACTTTGGCTTCAATAATTGTAGTTGGTTTATATCAAAAATTAAAATGGGATAAAATATTAATTGGTTGGATACTTGGTTTAATTCTTTTAATGGTAGGTGTTATATTTAGTGTGAATGCATTAACCTCGATACAAAAAGAACTATTTTCAAAAACTGTAGGCAATGGATTATTGTTATTCATTATAGTTGGCATTATTTTAGGCGGCGCCTATAAAAAAATATCCGTTTTTGATGCATTTATTGACGGGGCAAAAAACGGATTTGATGTAATCGTAAAAATTATTCCATACTTAGTCGCCATGTTGGTGGCTATTCGTGTATTCAGAGATAGTGGCGCGATGGTTTATATTTTAAATGGACTTACTTATTTAATTCAATTAACGGGGGTGAATACGGAATTCATTGGAGCACTTCCTGTAGCAATTATGAAACCATTAAGTGGGAGTGGGGCAAGGGGTATGATGTTGGATATATTTCAAACACAAGGACCTGATTCATTTGTAGGCAAATTGGCTTCTATATTTCAGGGCTCAGCAGATACTACCTTTTATATTATTGCTTTGTATTTTGGAAGTGTAGGCATCAAAAAAATACGATATGCTTTGTGGGCAGGTCTTTTTGCTGATTTAATAGGAGTGGTGATTGCCATTTTAATTGGGTACACCTTTTTTAAATAGGCATTATAAGCCTTGGCTCATTTTTAAAACTTCTTCCCATTCCATTTCGGTGACCGGTTGTACCGACAATCGACCCATTTTAACCAAGGCCATATTCGCTAGGTTAGTATTGGCTTTCACATCTGCCAATTTCACGGTATGCTTTAATTTTTTATGCGGTGCAAAATCAACAGCTAACCAAGCAGTTTCAGTAGTGGTAGGATCCTGGTAGGATTCTTTCACCACTTTTGCAATACCCACAATTTCCATGCCTTCATTACTATGATACCAAAAAGCTAGATCGCCTTTTTTCATAGCGCGTAAATTATTTCGTGCTTGATAGTTTCTGACACCATCCCAAAAAGTTTTTTTATCCTTGTTGAATTGATCCCAAGAATATTTAAAGGGTTCTGATTTAATTAACCAATATGCCATGATAAAAGATGTGAATTTATATTAATAACCGCTTGCTAATACTTCGGACAGGTGCAATACTTTTACATTTTGTCCATTGTGTTTCATTCTGCCATCGATATGCATTAAACAACTCATGTCAGTACTTATTAAGTAGGAGGCTTCTGTATTAATGGTGTTATCTATTTTTTGATCCGCCATGGAAACGCTAATCGTATCAAATTTTACAGCGAAACTTCCACCAAATCCACAACATGCATCAGTCTCTTGCATCTCAACTAATTCCAAACCTTTTACAGCTGCTAATAATTGTCTGGGTTCGTCTTTAATGTGACATTCTCTCAATCCAGCACAACTATCATGATAAGTTGCTTTGCCTTCAAATGAAGCACCTAAATCTGTAATATTTAAAATCTTCACTAAAAATTCAGATAGTTCATAAATGCGGCTGGCTACTTTTTTAGCTGGACTTTGAAATGCGTTGTTTTCAAATAACTTTCCATAATTGTTTCTAACAAAACCAGCACAACTTGCACTTGGACTTACAATGTAATCAGCACCTTCTAAATCTTGTACAAATTTGGTACAAACATCTTTTGATTCTCCCCAAAATCCTGCATTGAAGGCAGGTTGTCCACAACAGGTTTGCTGTGCATTGTATTTTACAGTACATCCTGCTTTTTCAAGCACTTTGATGGTGTCAAATGCAACTTGCGGATATAATTGATCAATAAAGCAGGGAACAAATAATTGAACTATCATACTCAAAAATACGAATTGTCATTAAATAAAGAACATAAAAAAAGCATTCTCTACAAAATGTGGAGAATGCTTTAAAATAAGTTAATTAATTGCGCTTATTAAGGCTGCACCTTCAATTTATTGATGAATTTATCTGCCATCAATCCTTTTTCAGATTTAGGATATTTGGTTTTGATATCTTTAAAAATTTCTACGGCTTCGTCCGCTTTGCCATTCAATTCCAATAGGGAAGCGGCTCGGTATAGGTATTCTGAACTAATGGCTTCGTCGTCTGGGAAATGACCACCTGCCTTTTTGTAATAACTCAGAGCCTCGTCTGTATTTTTTAATTCACTGTAAGCGTCTCCAATAGTACCATAAGCTATTGCTTGAACTTGTTTCGCTGAAGTAGAGAAGTCCTTCAAGTATTCAACTGACTTGTTATAATCGTTCATGCGAAAATAACTAATACCTGCATAATATTTTGCAAGATTAGCTGCTTTTGTACCACCAAATTCTTTGATGATATATAAAACACCTTTGCTTTGACCATCTCCATTTAACACTAGGCTAGAAGAATCCATAGCAAAATATTTTTCAGCAGTGAACATAGCATCCGCTGCTTTTTCTTCTCTTGGTTTTTGATACAATTCAGTGTATCCAAAAAAAGCAACTAAAGCAATTGCAATTGCTGTAATTGTATATGTTAAAACCTTTTTATTTTTACTTAGGAAATCTAAAAATGGGTGATTCTCTTTTTGTAACTCGCTCATATTATTATTTTATAATTTTTCTACTATTTAGTCAACAATGAATGGATAATTTTGATCAATGTATACATCTTTGTATACTTCGCTATCATCAGGCCAAGGGCTTTCCTCCGCAAACTTAACGGATGCATCCACAATTAAAGTTATTTTATCATCAATTGCTTTTAAATCAGCTTCAGTGGCAAAATTATTATCCAAAATGGTTTTAGTTACTTTGGTAATTGGATCTTGGTTTTTGTATTCTTCTACTTCATCCTTCGTTCTGTATTTTTGAGGATCAGATACCGAATGTCCTTTGTAACGATAGGTTTTCATTTCCAACAAAGTAGGGCCTTCTCCTTGACGTGCCCTATTTACCGCACGAGCAACACCTTCATGCACTGCTTCTGCAGTCATGCCATCTATTTTATCAGCTGGCATTTCATAAGCATCCGCCAATTTGTATATATCTATTACATTACTTGTTCTTTCAATTGAAGTTCCCATAGCGTAATTATTGTTTTCACAAATAAATACAACAGGCAATTTCCAAAGCATGGCTAAATTAAATACCTCATGTAACATCCCTTGTCTTGCAGCACCATCTCCAAAAAAGCACAAAACAACATTTTTTGAACCTCTGTATTGTTCCGCAAAGGCTAATCCAGCACCAGTTCCTATTTGAGCACCTACAATACCATGTCCTCCAAAAAAGTAATGTTCCTTGCTGAAAAAGTGCATACTGCCACCTTTTCCTTTAGAGCAGCCAGTCGCTTTACCATATAACTCTGCCATCGCAGAATTAGGGCTCATGCCTTTGGCCAAAGCCAAACCATGATCACGGTAAGCAGTTATGAAGGGATCTTCTTGATTTGTAGCAGTCATACATCCAGCTGCAATGGCTTCCTGTCCATTGTAAACATGGAAAAATCCTCTGATTTTTCCAGCCATTTTATACATTTCCTCTGATTTGGATTCAAATTGACGAATTAATTGCATCAATTCATACCAATACAGGTAGGTTTCTTTAGAAAATTTTTGGGCCACAGTCCTTTTATTTTGAGGGGCAAATATACAGTTTTCTGAATTAAAACAGCTTAAATCCAGTAGCTTATGCCTCGTTTAAAAATGGGTATTTATAGTCGGTAGGCGGGTTAAAGGTCTCTTTAATGGTTCTAGCACTTAACCATCTGTATAAATTCAACATACTGCCCGCTTTGTCATTGGTTCCAGATGCCCTAGCTCCCCCAAATGGTTGCTGTCCAACGACTGCTCCAGTAGGTTTATCATTGATATAAAAGTTACCTGCTGCGTGACGTAATTTATCAGTAGCCAAATTAATGGAGGCTCTGTCTTGAGAGATAATGGCACCTGTTAAAGCGTATTTGGAAGTTTTGTCCAGCAAATCCAATGTTTTTTCAAATTGATTCGTCGGGTAAACATAAATTGTCAATACTGGGCCAAATATTTCCTCACACATGGTTAAATATTTTGGATCGCTGGTTTCAATAACGGTAGGTTCAACGTAATAACCGTTTTTCTTACTAAAGTTTCCGCCTACTAAAATTTTTGCTTTTTTATCTTTCTTTGCTTTGTTTATATATTTGGCAATATTGTCAAAAGATTTTTCATCAATTACAGCGTTTACAAAATTTGAAAAATCTTCCACGGTGCCCATCTTCATGGATTGAACTGCTTTCACCAATTTTGCTTTTACTGCAGGTGCAATATTCTTTGGTAAATAGGCACGAGATGCAGCGGAACATTTTTGTCCTTGGTATTCAAATGCACCTCTAGCAAGTGCGGTGACAACTGTATCCACATCGGCAGTAGGATGTACCATTACAAAATCCTTGCCTCCTGTTTCTCCTACAATTCTTGGATAGGTTTTATATTTAGGAATATTTTCACCGATTTGTTTCCACATATAATTAAATACACCTGTTGATCCTGTAAAATGGACACCAGCAAAATCAGGATGGGAGAAACAAGTAGCACCAATAGTTGGCCCATCTACATATACTAAATTTATAACGCCATCAGGAAGTCCTGCTTCTTTTAAAATTCGCATAAATAATTGTGCAGAATACACTTGCGTGTTGGCTGCTTTCCATACAACTACATTGCCACACATGGCAGCGGATGCAGGAAGGTTTCCGCCAATTGCTGTAAAGTTAAAAGGAGTGATTGCTAATACAAATCCTTCTAATCCACGCCATTCCATTCTATTATGCATTCCTGGAGATGAAACTGGTTGTTGCTTATATATAGTGCTTAAAAAATGAACATTGAATCTTAAAAAATCAATCAATTCACATGCAGCATCTATCTCAGCTTGGTAAGCATTTTTACTTTGACCAAGCATGGTAGCCGCATTCATTTCAAAGCGGTATTTGGTGGCTAATAAATCCGCAGCTTTTAAAAATATATGTGCACGTGATTCCCAAGACATATCCGCCCAAGCATTACGCACTTTTAATGCACTTGTAATGGCTTGATCCACATGCTTTTTTGAACCCATGTGAAAATGACCAAGGGTATGTTTAATTTCATGTGGCGGATGAATCGCGATTTTATTTCCTGTACGTACCGCTTTCCCATTAATGTACATGGGTATATCCATTGTTTTACTTTTTAAACTAGCAAGGGCTTTCTTTAAAGCTAATTTTTCAGGGGTTCCTGGAGCATAAGATAAAACAGGCTCATTGGCCGGAGTAGGGTAATCAAAATAACCTATTTGCATAACTGATAATTTATACTTCAAAAATAAGCATTAAATGAATAAGTTAAGGAAGATCTGCAATTTCCTTAAACTTGCTTTACTTTTACATATAAATAAGCATACTATGCAGTTTGTTTTAGTGGATATTGCGGATAGAGAAAAATTTTATCCTTTTAGTTTGACGCAATCGGTCGCGCAATTTAGGATTGGGATTTACTCATTTCAAGAAAGATGGGAGCATTTGTTAAACAAAGAAACCGCGATATATACAGTCCCATACCTGCAAAAATTATATGATAATAGTGATTTTTTACAAAATAAAGAAGCGGCTATTTTTATAAATGTGACATGCATCCCAACGCCTGATTTAGTGGATGCCATTTTAAATTTGAAATTGGGAGAAAAAATAATTAGTAAATCGGGCAAATGGATAGCTACACATTCCGAAGATCGATCTTTAGAAAAAATTTTATTGGCCAATTTTGCACCCATTACTTTTGAACAAGGGGAGTTTGTGCAAGATGCGATTGGCATGTTGCAATTACATACAAAGTTTATTGAGAATGATTTTACATGGGTTAAGAAACATGTTACAGGTATAAAAATTGACACAAGCAATAAAGTGATTCAGCCTGAAAATATATTTATTGAAAAAGGTGCCGAAGTACATTGCGCAATTTTAAATGCAAGTACAGGCCCTATTTATATTGGCAAAAATGCCATGATTATGGAAGGCACTGCCATACGAGGACCCTTTGTTTTAGGGGAAAAGGGGGTTGTCAAAATGAATACGAGTATTTATGGGGCAACGACCATTGGACCTTATTGCTTGGCTGGCGGAGAAATTAAAAATTCAGTGTTGATGGGTTTTTCAAATAAGGGTCATGAAGGTTATTTGGGAGATAGTATTATTGGGCATTGGTGCAACTTAGGTGCGGGCACTTGTAATAGTAATATTAAAAATACGGCAGGACCCATTCAAATGTGGAATGAGGCCAAACAAATTTGGGAAACCGTAGGTCAAAAAATGGGGATGCTGGTGGGTGATTATAGTCGTTTTGCCATTCAATCAAGCATAAATACAGGCAGCTATATTGGTGTGAGTGCCAACATATTCGGGAATGGCTTGCTCCCTAAATTTATTCCCAATTTTACTTGGGGTATTGTACCTGGATATCAAATTGATAAGGCCATTGAAGACATTGGAAATTGGAAACAATTAAAAGGTTTTGTGATGTCGGAAGAAGAAAAGCAAGTGCTCCAAAAATTGTATAAAAAAGCTTCCTAAACCATTTATTTTACTCATTTTACGTTTTTTGCAATAGCTTGTTTAAACTGATAAATTGCCACAAATTCATCTATTTTTTAACTACCTTTGCAACGCTAATTTTAGTGTTTAAATAGTTATAAGAATATGAGAAAACAAATAGCTGCAGCCAATTGGAAAATGAATTTAAATCAGCAAGAAGCGAAAGATTTGCTGACAAATATATTAGATAAGTTGCCTAAATTAACTGATAATCAACAAGTTGTATTTTCAATTCCTGCCATATATCTATCAAATGCTGTTCAACAAATTGGAGGAATATCCAATGTTTTTGTAGCAGCACAAAATTGCCATCAAAACAGCAATGGCGCTTTTACTGGTGAGATATCTGCTCCTATGTATTCCTCAGTTGGGGTAAATCATATCGTTATTGGACATTCCGAAAGGCGCGAATATTTCGCAGAGTCAGATGTTTTATTAGCAGAAAAAGTAAATGCAGTATTGGCTAACAATAGCACTCCCATTTTTTGTTGCGGCGAACCTTTAGCCATTAGAGAAGCGGGTACACAAAATGCTTTTGTGGAAACACAATTAATCAATTCCTTATTTCATTTGACCCCGGAGCAACTTTTAAAAGTGGTGATTGCCTATGAACCCATTTGGGCCATTGGTACTGGTAAAACTGCATCAAGTGCACAAGCGCAGGAAATACATGCTTTTATTAGATCTGTTTTAGCAACAAAATATGGTGCGGATATTGCGGATCAAATTTCAATTTTATATGGCGGAAGCGTAAAAGCCGCTAATGCAGTTGAATTATTTTCACAACCAGATGTAGACGGTGGTTTAGTCGGTGGCGCATCTTTAATTGCTACCGAATTCACTGCAATCATAAACGCACTTCAATAGATTTTAAAGCCTATTTTCACTTACATGAAGAACATAAGAAACTTTTGTATTATCGCTCATATTGACCATGGTAAAAGTACCTTGGCAGATCGTTTGTTAGAACACACCAAAACCATCACGGAAAGAGAAATGATGAACCAAGTTTTGGATGATATGGATTTGGAGCGTGAAAAAGGAATCACGATTAAAAGTCATGCGATTCAAATTAATTATATTCATAAAGGCGTAACCTATACCTACAATTTAATTGATACACCGGGTCACGTGGATTTTAGTTATGAAGTAAGTAGGGCATTAGCTGCTTGTGAAGGTGCATTGTTATTAGTGGATGCATCACAAGGAATACAAGCACAAACTATTAGTAATTTATATTTGGCATTAGATAATAATTTGGAAATTATTCCTGTCATCAATAAAATTGATATGGATGGTGCCAAAATTCCAGAAGTGACGGATCAAATCATTGAATTAATAGGTTGCAAACAAGAAGATATTTTATTGGCCAGTGGACGTTCAGGTATTGGTATTGAAGAAATTTTACAAGCCATTTGTGAGCGTATTCCAGCGCCAGTAGGAGATACAGAAGCACCATTGCAAGCGCTCATTTTTGATAGTGTTTTTAATAGCTTCAGAGGTATTATTGTTTACTATCGAATTATGAATGGGGTGTTAAAGAAAAATGATAAAATTCGATTTGTTGCATCCGGTAGAGATTATAATGCGGATGAAGTGGGTGTGTTAAAATTGGCGATGACCCCAAAGGCAGAAGTGCGTGCGGGAGATGTGGGTTATATTATTACAGGTATTAAAGTGGCCAAGGAAGTAAAAGTGGGAGATACCATCACACTTGCAAATAATCCTGGGCCCATGATTAATGGATTTGAAGAAGTGAAACCAATGGTTTTTGCTGGTATATATCCGGTGAATACAGATGAGTTTGAGGAGCTAAGAGATTGTATGGAAAAATTACAATTGAATGATGCTTCTTTAACTTTTGAATTAGAAACTTCACAAGCTTTGGGCTTTGGTTTTAGATGTGGATTTTTAGGGTTACTTCATATGGAGATTATTCAAGAGCGATTGGAACGTGAGTTTAATCAAACTGTGATTACAACGGTACCCAACGTAAGTTTTATTGCTTTTACGACCAGAGGTGAAAAAATTATAGTGAATAATCCTTCTGAAATGCCCGATCCCGTAAAGATTGAACATATTGAAGAGCCTTATATTCGTGCTCAAATCATTACCTCTCCGGATTATATTGGAAATATCATTACACTTTGTTTGAGCAAGCGTGGTATACTAATGAATCAAAGTTATTTAACACCTACTAGGGTAGAATTGATTTTTGAAATGCCGATGACGGAAATTGTATTTGATTTTTATGATAAACTAAAGAGTCAAACTAGAGGTTATGCCTCCTTTGATTATTCTCAAATTGGTTTTAGAGATGCAGATATTGTGAAGATGGATATTTTATTGAATGCTGAAAAGGTGGATGCATTAAGTGCATTAATACATAGAGGGAAGGCGTCTGATTTTGGACGACGACTTTGTGAGAAGCTAAAAGAGTTATTAACGAAGCAGCAATTCCAAATCGCCATTCAAGCAGCGATTGGCGCTAAAGTAGTTGCGCGTGAAAATATTAGTGCTATGCGTAAGGATGTTACTGCCAAATGTTATGGTGGTGATATTAGTCGTAAACGTAAGTTATTAGAAAAGCAAAAAGAAGGTAAAAAGAGAATGCGTCAAATAGGTAATGTGGAAATTCCACAGGAAGCATTTTTAGCGGT
>JANREK010000030.1:45289-168500 GCA_030726065.1 Sediminibacterium sp.
CGATCAATGGTTCCGATGGGGTAGGTTGGATCCGACGGGAATTTGAAAAAATCTCCCCCTAAAATGGGTTCTTCATTTTCAAAACGTACTACTTCAATTATTTTTTTTGAAACACTGGTGTTATTTTCATCGAATCCTAACAAGGTATAAATGGTTGTTTCATTGTATGGTATTGGGATAATATCATAGTAAATAGCACCAATCCATTTTTTTCTGTCATTCACCCCCAATGTATTATTTTGAACAAAATCTGAATTGTCAAAGAATGGTAATAATTTAAGTTGTCCATCAGGGGTAGGTAGTTGCATGGCGCCTCTTTGACGATACGTGCCGTCACCCAAGTCCACCTGCCAACTAAAAAACTTAAAACGTCCATCAGGGGAAATGATATGTTTAATCGCCGTTAATGAGTCAAAGTTATATTTAAAGGAGTAGGGACTTTTTAAGTTTTGTACCAATGCTCTCGTGAAAATGCTATCAGCGTTTAATCGATTTCTAAGAATGGTATCTTCCTGAATACGGGTAGCTAATTTTTGTAATTGAATCCCGGTGGAATCGTAATTAATTATTGACTGCCCTTTAACATTACTGTTTAATAAAATAAGTATTGCTCCAAATAAAATAAATTGTTTCATTATCTTATACTTATTTTGATATTGCATTTGCAAACTCAAGTAGGTTGTTAAATCTAAAATCAATACTTGGGTCAGGGAAAGGAGTTTCGGGATGGGTAGTGGCTAAGAAAACAGTATGTAAACCTGCATTACGACCAAATGCCATATCACTAGGTCTGTTACCGACCATAATTGAAGTACTAAAATCAATAGAAGGAAACATTTCTTTGGCTTGCATGGCCATTCCTGGTTGCGGCTTACGATTGATGGAGTCATTTTCAATATCGGTACAATAAAATACATGATCAATACTACCACCGATAGTTTCAATGGTGCGCAACATATTCTCATGAATTTGATTCAAATCAGATTCGGTCATAATACCACGCCCAACGCCCTTTTGATTGGTGGTAATAACAATGGTTTTGAATAAGTTCGCTAAAATGGGTAGGGCTTCAATGCTTTCATTGTAAAACTCAAATTCATTCCAAGTTTTAATATAGTCATTGTCCTTTTCAACATTAATTACACCATCTCTATCTAAAAATAGTGTCCAATTGGGGTTGATATCTGATAAGTTAAATGACAAAATGATGTTTTTAAAATAGATAATTATCCAAAAATATTGCTTTCTACTAATTCGCAAATAATATGTCCTACTAAAATATGAGACTCTTGAATTCGTGGGGTATCATTGGAGGGGACATTGATTAAATAGTCTGAAATTTCTTTCATCTTACCACCTTTATCTCCAGTAAATCCAATGGTGACTACTTGCTTGGTTTTAGCCATTTCAAATGCTTTTACAATATTTCCAGAATTCCCTGAAGTACTTATGCCCACTAATACATCTCCTGGCTTTGTAATGCCTTCTATTAACCTCGCATAGATGACTTCGTAGCTATAATCATTTGCCACAGCAGTTAAATAAGAAGTGTTACAATGTAAAGCTTCAGAAGGCAATGCTTTTCTGTCTTTATAAAAACGACCAGAAAATTCAGCAGCCAAATGTTGTGCATCAGCTGCACTTCCACCATTGCCAGCAAAATAAACACTATTGCCATTTTGAAAGGCGGTGGTTATTACTTTAACGACTGTATCAATTTGGGCAATTAAGTGAGCATCACCCAAAAGGGCTTGTTTTACTTTAATTGATTCGTTAATAATAGATGAAATTTTTTGATGATGCATATAAATAGTTGCTTGCTTTAAAATTCGTAATTATAATTGTTGGTACAAAGCTAAAAACTTTTCAGTCATTTGTGCCCAGCTGTATTTTTTCTTTTCTTCTATAATATTGGGAATGAAATGATTTTCGCCTAATTCATATAAGGTTTCAATCCCTTTAGCTATTGCTTCAGTAGTAGGTGCAACCACAATGCCTGTTTTTAAGTTAGGTACCGTATCCGCCAAACCGCCTACATTGGTCACCAACATTGGTTTTTCAAAATGATATGCTAGGGGAGTGACGCCACTTTGGGTGGCATTTCTGTAGGGTTGTATGATAAAATCAGCGCTACAAACATAATTTTTAACTTCAACATCCGGTATATAATTGGAATAAAACTTAATTTGATCTTGTAAACCAAGCGAACTAACTAAATCATGATAGGCACTTGCATCCTCGTAAAATTCTCCTACAATCATTAATTGAATACTTAATTTCTTTATTGCTTCATTAGCCATTGCATGAATTAATAAATCAAGGCCTTTGTATTTACGGATATAACCAAAAAATAAAATGATTTTATCTTCTTGTGGCAATCCCAATTGCGTCCTTGCTTCCAATTTTGTAATTGGATCACCGAAGTGATTAAAAATGGGATGTGGTGATATACAAACTGGTTTGTGTGAAAATGTTTTTATATCATTTTTTACTTTTTCGCTCATGGCGATAAATCCATCCACTGTTTTTACGAAGTAGTTAGTTAATAAACGATCACCTATTCTTTTTTCATGTGGGATCATATTATCTACAATCGAAATGACATTGGTGTGTTTGTTTTTTTTAGCAATTTTTAAAATCGTACCTAAACAAGGGGCTAAAAATGGAATCCAAAATCGAACTATAATTAAATCTGGTTTTTCACGGTGTAATTTAAGTCCAATTTTAATCCAATTGAAAGGGTTAATTGAATTTATACAAACTTCAATATTTACATTATTGGGTTTTGGATCGGTCGTGTATTGACTTTTCCCTGGAAATAAAATGGAAGGGTATTGTAAAGAGAATGTATCAATGCGTGTTTGAATACCTTTTTCTGTAAATTGGGTAGCTAATTTTTCATCAAAAGCGGAAAGTCCACCGCGTAAAGGCCATGCTGGGCCAATTATGACCAGTTTGTTTACCATCCTTGTTTGTCTTCAATTAAATAGACATTCCTTTCAGACGCATTTCGATTCACTAATTCACCAATAAAACCTGCTAAAAATAATTGCATACCAACCATCATGGAAGTTAATGCGATATAAAAACTAGGTTTATTAGTTACGGTATAATTAGGATCTAAAATTTTTCCTGTGACGATGAATCCAAAGGATATCAATCCAATCATGAAAAATAAAGAGCCAATGAGCCCAAAAAATTGCATGGGTTTCTTGCCAAATTTGGATAAAAATTGAATCGTCATTAAATCTAAAAACCCATTGACAAAACGTTCCCAGCCAAATTTAGTAGTGCCATATTTACGGGCTTGATGCACTACCACTTTTTCGCCAATCTTTTTAAATCCTGCCCATTTGGCTAATATAGGAATGTACCTATGCATCTCGCCAAAAACCTCGATGCTTTTAACCACTTTTAATTGATACGCTTTAATGCCACAGTTAAAATCGTGTAGTTGTATGCCTGAACTTTTACGCGCAACTGCATTGTATATTTTGGAAGGAATATTTTTAGTGAAGGTGTTATCATATCTTCTTTTCTTCCATCCACTTACTAAATGATAACCTTGTTTGTTAATCATTTCTACAAATTCTGGAATTTCTTCAGGAGAATCTTGTAGGTCTGCATCCATGGTAATAACGATATCACCTTGTGCAGCTTTGAAGCCTTCATTTAAGGCTGCTGACTTTCCATAATTTCTTTGAAATTTAATGCCCTTCAAGTTTGGGTATTCATTTCGTAGGTTGGATATCGTACCCCAACTGTTATCATCACTGCCATCATCAATCATGATCACTTCATAACTGAAATTATTGGATTGCATCACACGATGTATCCATGCCATTAATTCAGGTAATGAATCAGCTTCGTTAAAAAGTGGTATGACAACGCTTATTTGCATATATAAATTTAAGCAGTAGGTTCTGCAAATGGATCAACTGGATTTTTCTTAGCAATACCAGCACCAATTAATGAAGCTATAACACCCATAAATGCAGTGCCAATAATGGCGCCACCAATGGCGAATGGTAATAAAAATTTCTTAGTCATACCAAGGCCTTGCTCAATCATTTCATCGGTCATTTGAGGATTTTCTGCCATTTTCTTTCTAGCTATTTCTAATATTTTATCAGGCATCTCAGGGAATAATACTTTTAAAGATAGAACAACATATACCACAGATATAACAATGATGACAGATGTAGTTTTAAATCCATGTGCAAAAATATTGCCAAATGTTACGTTGTTGTTATTTTCATTTGCATACATGATGCAACTATATATTAAACCGCCAATAGTAATTGCATAATTGATGTAGTTGATCCAACTTACTTCATATAAGTTAAATACGGTTACAATGATGCTGATTAAAATTCCAAATGCACTTAAAATAGCGCCTTTGACAATATGAGAAGTTACTTTATTTTCCATAATCTTTATTTGTTTGTGTGTTTTTATTATTAAGCCAAATGTAATTGGCCTTTACTGAATACGCCTTTAATTTTTCCAGTTAATTTAATATCCCAAAATGGAGAGTTGGCTGATTTGCTCTTTGAATCCTTTTGAGATAAAAGGGTAGTTTCTGTTTTGTTATAAAATGTCAAATCAGCAACGGCGCCTTCTGTAATTCCTTCGTTTTCTAATTTAAAAATACTTCTAGCATTTAGCGAGAATAATTCTGAAATTCTATTATCAGATAATTTTGGAAATAAATGTTGTATAGTAGCAAAGCTGGTTTCAATACTTGCAATACCTGTTTTCGCATTTTCGAATTCTATTGTTTTGGCATCCCAATCCTGCGGCATATGATGGGAGCTGATACAATCAATAGTGCCATCTTCAATTGCTTTGAATAAGGCTTCTTGATCTTTCTTCGTTCTAAGCGGCGGGAATACTTTTAATAAGGTATTGTAATCTTTCAAATCTTCCTCGGTAAAAAACAAATGGTAAGGGGTTACACTGCATGTAATTTTCAAACCTTCTTTTTTAGCATTACGTATCAACGCAATTCCTTTTGCAGTACTTACACCTGTAATGTGTAATTGTGAATTGGTATATTTTAATAACTCAATATCTCTAGAGATAATTAATTCTTCAGCGATTGCAGGAATTCCTGGCAGACCTAATTTCGTTGATAGAATCCCTTCATTCATTAAACCCAAACTGCCCAAACTTTTATCAATGGGCATTTGTATAACTACACCATCAAAAGCTTTTACATATTGTAAGGCTTTCAAAAATAATAATGTTGATTGAACAGGGTATAGTCCATCACTAAAAGCAACTGCACCATTTGAATTCATATCAATCATCTCTGCCAAATCCTTTCCTTCTATTTTTTTAGAGAGTGCTCCAATGGGTAAAATATGAATTGGTAATTCTTGGCTATGTTGTTTTACATAGGTAACCTGTGATTTATTATCGATAACAGGGTTTGTATTAGGCACTACAAAAACAGTAGTAAAACCACCTTGAATTGCTGCATTGGAACCTGTGGATAAAGTTTCTCTATGTTCCATACCTGGATCACAAAAGTGAACAAATGGGTCTATAAATCCGGGAGAAACTATTGAATTTTTTAAATCGATTGTCTGATCAGCCGCTCCTTTATATTTATCTGTAATGGAAATAATTTGTTGGTCTTTTATTAAAATATCCTTAACCAACCCATTAAAAGGCGACCTCGTATCTGCAATTTTAACTTGACTTAGAAGAATTGTCATCGGGTCTGTAAAATTTTAATGCAATATACCTTGATTTTTCTATTTAGGGTTATATTTACACCCGATTTACTTAAATTTTAGCTTAAAAATCAGCTAAATAGGTCATTTTAAGGTGTATTTAGATTGTTGTCTAATACTTTAAAGGAGTTGCTTTCAAGAAACGGGAGTAGCGTTCAAAACAATCGGGTGGTAGCGCAGTCCGGTAGCGTACACGTCTGGGGGGCGTGTGGTCGCAGGTTCAAATCCTGTTCACCCGACCAAAAAAGGTATATCAGCCACAACGAAGTTGTGGCTGAGTTGTTTCAAGAGCGAGAAAATCAAGCTTGCTTGAATTTTTGAGTAAATTGAAACAACTCATAGCCCAGAGCGAAGCGAATGGGCTGATATATTATGCTTTTGCAAAAAGGTGAATACAGGATGCCGGAGTGAAACGACGGCAATCCAGGGTAATACAGGATCACCGAACGAAGTGAGGTAATCCGAAGGGGATGTCAGGATGCCGGAGTGAAACGACGGCAATCCTGTGTAAGACAAATCAACTTATTTGCAGTATTGACTCAAATAACTATCCACCCCAGGGTATCCCTTAAGCTTGGCTGTATTTAATGGTGCACATATTTTCTCCCTTTTACCTAATGATATATAGCTCATCGCCATAAAAAATTCCGACTTTCCTGTATTTGCATTTGAGAATTGTACCGCTTTTTCAAAATAGGGGATTGCTTTTACAAAATCACCACCGGAATAATAACTAATACCGGCATTTTCATAATGCGTAAAGTTGGCTGGTTCCAATTGTGCTGCTTGTAAATAGAAAGCTGCAGCTTTAATATATTGACGTTTTATAAATGCAGCTTTACCGCTATTTAATAAATTAGTTACAACATCTGTACTTTGTACGCCTGTTTTATTGCTTGAAAAAATACTATTAACTCTTGCTAAAATGGCACTGTCCATTGGATATCTTGCATTGGTCGAATCCAGTAAAGTAATCATGTTATTATCAGCACCCCCTTTTACTTCATACATGGCAAGTAAGTATTGCGCATTGGCTTCTGCCCCAGGGCGATATTTATTATACACCTTATACGCTTTTTTAACTTCTATAGAATCTTTATTCTTTGCAGCACTAAACATAATATTCTTATAATAACTGGTTGCCCTTGGCCAATTATAAAAAGCTTTTTTTGCATATATGGCGACACTATCAAATTTTTGTTTGTCAGCATACACTGCAGTTCTTATAAAATCATTATAGTGTAAATAAGGATTGTCGTTTTCACTTTCTTTTAATAATCGTAAAGCTTCCTCATAATGTTTGTCCCTAAATTCATATCGTGCAATTAATCCTTTAATAGGCAAGGTAGAAGTTGATAAATTTGGAATAGCGGGAAAAGAAGCTTTTACCTCATCCAATGCCATTTTAGGATCGGAATCTATTTCGCCCATCACAAACTTTTGAATTTTTAAAGAATCATACGTTTGTTTAGCAACATAAATAGATGGAATAATTAATACAAGTGAAACCAAAAAAAAGAGTATCGTAACTAAATTTTTACTACTTCCTTTCGTTGTTTTTATTTTATCTATATGACTAATGGGTAAAAAAGCTAATGCAGCTGAAACAGCCAACATAGTTTGCATGGCTGTACGTTCGGCGGGGAAGTTTAAAAAAGCATCCACGGCATAACAGGTAACCGCCATAAATGATATAGTAGCAGTTAGCTGATAGGGCTTGAATTCTTTTTTACGCCAAATTTTAATGGTAAAAATAGGCACTAGTAAAAACATCAAACCAAAAGCAATACCACCAATAATACCTAAATCGGCAAACATTTCAATAAAATCATTGTGGCAATGATAGGGTACAAATAAATCATTCGTAAACTCTTTTTCGTAAGGGATGGAAGCAAGTTTCCAATTACCATAACCTGCACCAACAATTGGGTGTTTAGTTGCATAATCAATGGCACCTTTCCATAAATGGATACGACTTCCTTGTTCACTTTGGATGGTAATGTCACCTGCTCTTTTTGTAACCGTACCATAACCTCCTTGATAACCTTGCAATTCAACCGCGTTGGCTAAAAGTAAATTAGCTGCAAAAAAACCAATAATGATTGGCCCTAAAAAATAACCAATTTGTAATGCAGCTTTTATTTTGTTTGTTAAACCAACAAAAAGAACTGTTGTGATTGAATAGATTAAAAATATAATACCTAAGCCTACATAGGTAGATCTTGTATTCATAATAAATAATGCAACCACACCAAAAAACAATACGCCAATATTGATTATTTTAATAAATGATTTATGATTGATAATTAACCACAAAACAAATGGGAATTTGATTAGTAAACTTGCGGCCATAACATTTTTATTGCCATGATTGCCACTTAAGCTTACAATGTTGGCATCTAAATCCATGGTTTCTATATTTCTAGAAAAGCCTTTTAAAATATAAAAGGAATCCCATAGTAATAAGAAAGCAATAGCTAATGAAACAATATTGAAAATATATTTTATATCTTTTTTATAAAATAAAATTGATACCTGAACAAATACCAAATAAGTCGAAATTAATCTTGCAAGCGTAACTAAGGTTTCCGTAGGGTTAATTGCATAAAAATAAGAACCAATGGCCCATAAAACTAAAAATGAAAATAGGAGGGTGAATTTGTAATTAAATATTCCAGTTATAGCTTCATTATATGTATTTCTGTTGAAAATTATATAAGCCAAAACGGCAAGATCAAGGGTGCTCGTATATAACCATTGTGCGCCCATCACATCAGCACCACCAAAATCAGAAACAAAATGTACCATTAAATAGAGTACAGTGATTATGGAGGCGATTAAACCATTATTATCCTTATTAAGCATGTTTTCTTTTATAAGTGTAAAGTTAATTAATCAATTAATATTTCCACTTTTTTTGAATTACCCTTATAACTAGGCATTGGGGCGTTATTTTTCCCCAATATTTCCTTAAGTTGGGTAGTTAATTGTTTGGTTTTTGCTGGTTGTTGCATTGATAGGTCAATATGTTCGCCAATATCATTTGCTAAATTGTATAATTCTTTATGGCCGTTTCTTAAATCATAAATCAATTTCCAACTACCTTGCCTAATGGCTGATTTGTAATTAATTGCTGGCCCGTCACCTTCAATCCATTTATTCGGGTAATGCCATACCAAAACACGATTCGTATCTGACAATTTATTATTCATTATTAATGGAACAAAACTTTTGCCATCCACATTTTGAATAGTCGTAGCATTAGAAACACCTGCCATTTCAAGAATAGAGGGGAAGAAGTCTTCTGCAATAACATATTGCTTGATGGATGTATTTGCTTTTGCAATTGCAGGCCATTTTACAATCATCGGAACTCGAATACCACCTTCATACAATGATCCCTTTCCTGCGCGTAAAGGTAAATTTTGAATATGCGCAACATTTCCTCTTGCGCCAGTTAAGCTTAGGCCACCATTATCACTCATAAATATAATGATGGTATTATTTGCAATATTTTTTGCTGTAAGATATTTCATGATTTCACCTAAGCTTTTATCCATGGAAGCAACCATGCTTGCATATTTTGCGTTTACAGTATCTAATCCTTCATCCAAATAGGATTGATAAAATTTAACATCAGGTTGGATGGGAACATGCACAGCATAGTGTGCCATGTTTAAATAAAATGGCATTTTTAATCGAATAGGTTCTTCTATACTTTTTAAAGCCTCTAACGTAAGTGCTTCAGTTAAATTAGTATCAGAACCATGGTAATTCATTAAATCAGGTACAGATTGATAGGTTGATTTCCCAGGGATATTACCATAATTATCTTTCCCATAGTAGCTTTGCGGATGTCCTGCAGCATGTCCTGCTATATTTACCATAAATCCAACATTCAACGGGTTTGACATCGGAGTGCCAGCTGATCCCCAATGTGCTTTTCCAACATGTATCGTATAATAACCTGCTTGTTTTAATAATTGCGGGTAGGGAGTAATCGTATTAATATCAACCCCATTTATTTTCCATGGCGCAGGATTAAACTGCGCATCTTTTGCATCTGTCGTATTATTTTTTACTGGAGATGTCCAGTTTGTAACACCATGATGTGTTACATTCATTCCTGTTAAAATACTAGTGCGGGTAGGGGTGCAAACAGAATTAGCATAAGCATTTGTGAATTTAACCCCTTGTTTTGCTAATAATGATAGATTCGGTGTTTTGAATTGTTTATTCAATAAACCAATACTGTCACCAAATGGAACTGAGCTATCCATCCATCCCATATCATCAATCAAGAATAAAATAATATTCGGTCTTTTTGTATGTTGTGCATTTAATTGCAACATATTAAAAAGGAGAAATGGGATAAATATTTTTTTCATACAATTTTAGAAATTGGAAACAGTATTAATTTAAAAAATAGGTTGTGTTACTTTTTTGTAATTGTATTGGAGCTGAGTAAAACATTTCTTGGATCCAATTCAATATTTTCTGGGACACCCTTTACATTATATGATTGACTAACTTGTTTTTTGTTCAAATTCATTTTTAATAATATGGGTGTTTTACTATCTTTAGTATAGTAACCAATCTCGATTGGTAAATCAAAATCAAAATTGGTCAATTGTGTTTGCGTTAAATTAATATTGATTTTATGATTGACAGCATCGTAACTCCAAATTGCATCAATCTTGGGATTCACCGCTTGATACAACCATTGCTTAAAAAATATTTTTAAATCCAAACCGGAAGCTTTTTCCATTTCTAACCTAAAGTCATCCGTGGTAGCATTGGCATTGTAAAACTTTTTATAATAAGATTGTATTCCTTTTTTGAAATTTTGTTCTCCCATTTTATTTCTTAACATATGTAATACCCATGCCCCCTTTTGATAAGTTAATCCTGTGGTGACAGCCTCTTTTTCTGCTGTTCTAGGAGCTATAATACTAAAATCGGGCATTTTTACAGTCATATCAAAGACTGATTTTTTTGCTTTTATAATCCCTTTATTATATTCAGCTTGTCCATATTCATTTTCAATAAATAATAATGTGAAAAAGGTAGCGAATCCTTCACTTAGCCATGCATCATCCCAGGTAGTTTCCGTCACTGCATTACCAAACCATTGATGTGCAATCTCATGTATAACTATATTTCTTGTACGTTCATCACGCTTGCCATTCACTAAATCCTCACCATAAAAAATAGCAGAAGAAGTTTCCATTCCTCCATTCACACTAGGCGTTTGGATATTGGCTAATTTTTCATAGGCGTATGGGCCTACGTATTTGCTATAAAATGCCAATACCTTTTTAGTAGGCTCTTTAAAATCATAAAATCCAGCTTCTCTGTTTTTTGAATACACCCATGTTTGAATTGATTTTCCTTCAAAATCATCCACATATTGTACCGCAAAATCAGCAACGCCTAAAACAAATAACCAAGAAGAAACTGGAACAGATTGCTTCCAATGTGTAAACTTTGTATTATTTCCTAAATCGGACTCTTCTAACAATAAGCCATTTGAAACCACTTTATAATGGGCCGGTGCTGTTACAATAAATTCTGAAGTCGCTTTATCATTGGGATGGTCAATAATTGGTAACCAATGTCTGCCCCGATTTGGCCAGTTCTCATTAAAAAAACTTCGATCTCCAAATTTAGTCGCGCCGATTCTTAAGCCATCAAAAGGAATACCATGATATTTAATAGTAAATGTGATAGTTTCATTGGCAAGAGAATTTTTAGGGAGATAAATGATTAAGGCATCATTTTCATGTGTGTATTTTACTGCAGTATTAGAAATACTAACACCATCTACCACCATTCCTTTGTCTTTCTTTTCCGTTGTTTTATTGATTAAGTCTAAACGAAAATTTTGCAAGCCAGCTTGCTTAAAATTAACAGTAACTTGGGTAGTTCCAATAATTTCATCATTGCTGTCTGTTAGGCGTAATTGAAAAACATAATGTTTGATGTCTATATTCTTGTTAATTGGATATTGATCAGCCCAAGCAAATAAGGGTAGGGTATATAAAATGATGTTAAAAAAAAATTTAGTTGACTTATTCATTATTATAGTGTTATTTTTTTCAAGTAATTACCTTTTGCATCCACCTGCGGAGGGGTTGCGCTATTTACTATGATTCCCTCACTTGGGATAATAGTTCTAGTAGTTTTGCTATTCGCCAAAATATCAAAGGGTAAATCCATAAAGTGATTATTGACTTTTATTTGAAATTTTTGGAACCCTATTTCCTTAATCGTAATGTCCAATACTTTAGTTGTTCTCAAATAAAAATCAAAAAATGGTTTTAAATTTTTATTGGAAGCATTGCTAAATAATTGTTCAACATCTGTAGTTGTAACAAAATTATCATAAGTGTATTTTGTATCTGTCGCTAACTTTTTTAATGTCGGAAAAAACACATCATCTCCAATAACATAGCGTAGGCTATGCATGAAAAAGGAGCCCTTACCATAAATGTCTCCACCGGAATATACTAACTCTTCAGTTGCTTCATCAACGTCAGGTACAATGGGCATTCTGTTTCTTGAATTTTTACGATGTCCCGCAATGATTTCATCATAGGCAGCCTCGCCACCTATTTCTAACATAGCCAATGCCTCTGCATAAGTTCCAATTCCTTCTTGAATCCACATATGCCCCCAGTCCTTATTGGTTACTTTATTTGCCCACCACTCATGCGCATATTCGTGTAATAAATTTGCAGAGTATTCTTGTCCATTAATAGTTTTATAACTAAACTTATTATCAAAAGTAATCATGGTCTGATGTTCCATTCCTGAATTAGGTACTTCTGCAATGCCAATCTTTTCTTTAGCCCATGGATATTCACCAAAATATTTCTCTAATATTTTACTATCTCTTTTTCTGGTTTCAATTACTTTTTTTGCATGCATCGTATCTACTTCTAATATATAATATTCAATAGGTACTTTGGTTCCTAAGACAGTAATGTACTCATCTTTAATTACTTTGTATTTCCCAATATTGAATAAAATACAATAATTACTAATGGTGTAATTTGTTTTCCAATGATAGGTTGATTTGTTCTTTTTTGTTGTTACGCCCATTAATAATCCAGGGCCTGCCACCATTAAATTTGAAGGAATGGTTATTTTTAAATCCGCCCCTTCATTAGGCTCGTCACTTGGATGATCTTTACATGGGAAATACATTTTTCCACCTTCCCCTTGAATATTAATGGACATCCAATCATTACCATTTATATCTTTTGCCCAAGTAAAACCTCCATCCCAAGGCGGTTTAACAGCAACAGGAGGTATACCGTTATATTCAACTAATACTTTTTGATTGCCAACTTCAAAACCAGCGGTGTTGGTAATAAATATTTTATCATCATGTTGGTAAAAGGAAGCAGGTTTATTATTGACCTTTACTTTTGTAACTGCATATAAATGAATTAAGTCGAGTAATAGGGTATCAGTTTTTTTTGATAAGTTCAAACTAACTTCTGTGGAGCCATTGATTGATTTTTTTACCATGTCTACTTCTAATGCAATGGTATAATGCCTAATATCCATGATTGCTTGCTGTGGAATAAGTTTACCCCCGGAAGTAAGGTATAAAATATCCCTACTATTAATATTATCGTCGTTTTGACTCAATAAAACAGTGCTTTGAAATAAAATAATAATTAACGTTGCACTTTTTATCATTGTGGTTAACATTGATTTTCCAGTTTTAGCGTTTTTCATTTTATACTTTTTGATTTATATTTATAGGATCAGTGGTTCTTCCAATATTTAAATATAATTTTTTTAAAGCAATCATATACGACTCTTACGAATTATTTATAAAATATTGAATTTCAACAAATTGGGTCTTTGTATCTGCCAAATAACCAATTATTTAATCATTTAAGCGCTTTTAATAAACTACCTTCATGCCACATTTAAGCGCTATGACATTTCAAGATTTAAACCTAAATACACCTTTATTAAGATCATTAGAAGATGCGGGCTTTTCAACCCCTACGACCATCCAACATCGTGTGTTTCCAATAGTGATGTCTGGGGCGGATGTTTGTGGTATTGCCCAAACCGGAACTGGTAAAACATTTGGATACTTACTTCCTTGCTTAAGACAATGGAAATATGTTAAAAATAAAGATCCTCAAATTTTAATCATCGTTCCAACCCGTGAATTAGTGGTGCAAGTGGTAGAGTCAGTTAAGAAATTAACGACTTATATGAGTGTTATTACCGTGGGTGTTTTTGGAGGTGTGAATATAAATACACAACAAATTGAAGTAGAAAAAGGAGTAGATGTATTAGTGGCTACCCCAGGAAGATTATTTGATTTAATCATGAATGGTGCGTTTAAAACTAAAATGATTAAAAAGCTTGTTATTGATGAAATGGATGAGATGTTGAATTTGGGATTTAGAAAACAGATCACCAATATTTTAGAACTATTACCAAAGAAAAGACAAAACTTACTTTTCTCTGCTACAATCACAGATGATGTTGAAAAACTAATGCATGACTATTTTAATGCGCCCATCACCGTTGAAGCGGCTCCTACAGGTACACCTTTAGAAAATATTATTCAATCCGCTTATCATGTTCCTAATTTTAATACTAAAGTTAATTTATTAAACCTTTTATTGTCAACGAATGAGGCAATGACTAAAGTATTAATATTTGCTGCTACCAAGGCATTAGCAAATCAGTTATTTGAACAACTTGAAATTAAATTTCCTGAAATAGTAGGTGTGATCCATTCCAATAAAGATCAAAATTATCGTTTCAATACTGTTAAGCAGTTTAAAGCAGGGGTATTTAAATATATCATTGCAACGGATGTAATGGCAAGGGGTATTGATGTGGCAGAAGTTACCCATGTAATTAATTTTGACACCCCTGATGTGCCGGAAAATTATATACATCGAATAGGACGAACTGGACGCGCAGATAAAAAAGGTATTGCCATAACTTTTATAACAGAAAAAGAAAAGGTATTACAAAAGGGGATTGAAACTCTAATGAAACAAGATATCCCAATGTTACCATTGCCTGAGGAGCTTGAAATTTCAGCAATTTTAACGGAAGATGAGAAGCCTAAGATTCGAATGAAAATCATACAAACTAAGGTTCCAAAAAAAGAAGAATCAGGGCCTGCGTTTCATGAAAAGTCTGCCAAAAATAGCAAAGTGAATAAAAGAAAAAATCACAAAGAAGATATGCAAAAAAAATACGGCAAGCCAAAAACAAGAGGGGCTAAAAAATAAAAAAGCACCCCAATAGAGGTGCTTTTCGTAAATACATTATTTAAAGTTGGATTAAAATCTTTCTAATTTAGAAAAGAAGAAATTGCCTTCAATTTGTGCGTTTTCATCACTATCACTTCCGTGAACAGCGTTTTCGCCGATAGATGCCGCAAAATTCTTACGAATTGTACCTTCCGCAGCTTGTGCTGGGTTAGTTGCACCAATTAATGTTCTAAAATCAGCCACTGCATTTTCTTTTTCAAGTATAGCAGCTACTATTGGGCCACTGCTCATAAAGTCGACTAATTCGCCATAAAATGGACGCTCTTTATGAACTTCATAAAATTGACCGGCTTGTGCTGGCGTTAAATTTGTCCATTTCATTGCCTTAACCTTGAAGCCGGCTTTGATAATTTGATCTAAAATTGCCCCTGTGTAACCTTTTGATGTAGCATCAGGTTTAATCATTGTAAATGTGCTGTTACTCATATATATTTTGTTGAAAGTTTTTAATTGAAGGCGCAAATTTACTGAAAAACATCTGATTTATGTTAAATTTGTACACTTATGCAAGCAATTGAACAATTTTACCCATTTCTAAATCAACCTTTTAAGGCTGTAATCACTGCACATCAAAAACCAGATGGGGATGCGATGGGTTCTACACTTGGTTTGTATCACTTTTTGAAACAACTGGGTCATGAGGTTACCGTGATTTCACCGACCAATTGGGCGCAGTTTTTAGATTGGATGCCTGGTGTTGACCAAGTCATTGATTTTGAAGCAAATAAGAATGAGGCCAGTGAAATTGTAGCTGATGCGGATTATGTATTTTGCTTGGATTTTAATATCCTACATCGTACAAAGCATTTGGAGCCAAGCATTAGGGATTCCAAGGCGTTAAAAATTTTAATTGACCATCACCAACAACCTGATAATCCGTCTTTTGCATATGGTATTAGTGATGTGAAAATGAGTTCTACCTGTGAAATGGTCTATGATTTTATTGTAAAATCCGGCCATAGTAATTTAATCAATATTGATATAGCCACCTGTTTATATACTGGATTAATGACAGACACAGGGTCATTCCGTTTCCCGTCAACAACTGCGTCGGTTCATAAAATTGTGGCCCATTTGAAAGAATTGGGATTGCAACACGCTAAAATTCATGAAATTATCTATGATAATTCAACGGAAGGACGCTTAAAATTCATGGGAAATGCGTTTTTGAATAGGATGACCGTACTTCCTGAATTTAAAACTGCAGTCATGGCGATCCCTAAAACAGATATTTACAAATTTGAATTAAAAACAGGGGATACGGAAGGGCTTGTTAATTATTTATTGTCAATTGAAGGCATTAAATTTGCAGCCATATTAATTGATCGAGAAGAAGAAAGAAAATGGAGTTTTAGAAGCAAAGGTAACTTTGATGTTAATATATTTGCAAGAACTCATTTTGAAGGTGGCGGACATGCGAATGCTGCTGGAGGAAGATCTTCAAAGTCATTGGATGAAACATTTAATGATTTTAAAAACATAATAGAAAACTATAAATCACAATTGACACAATTAAAATAAAAATGATAAAATCAACTTTAAAGTTAGTAGCTGCTATTGTATTGTTTGCAAGTTGTAATCAATATGAAAAAGCCCCTTCAGGAATGCTTTACAAAATTACACATGGTAGTGGTAATTCAAAGCCATTGGCGCAAGGGCAATATGTAAAATTAAATATTGAGTACAAGTTAAAATCTAAAGACACTGTTTTAAGTAGTACTTATGGGGTAATACCAGTTTATTTCCCAATTGATACTACAAGACAAGGTAAATATACTTTTACTGAAATCATTACAAAATGTAAAAAAGGAGATAAAATTGAATTCTCTTTAAGCATTGATACTTTAGTTAAAATGGGCGCAGTTCAAGTGAATGAAGTATTTAAAGCAAAAGATATCATTTTAGGTAAAGCTGAAATTTTAGATGTATTTGCTGATGTTACAAAAGTTGATGATGACTATAAAAAAGAAATGGCTGCTGAAAAGAATAGAGAAATCAACGCCATTAAAGCATACTTAGCTAAAAACAAAATCAATGCAGTACAATCACCAGATGGTGTATTCGTTGTTGTAAAAGAAGCGGGAGATGCAACTAATAAAGTAGACTCTACAAAAATTGCAAGCGTGTATTACAAAGGCTATAATTTTAAAGGAGAAACTTTTGATACGAACATCAATCCTAAAGATTCAGCTTCAAAGCCTTTTGAAGTAAAAATTGCAACTAATTCAGTGATTCAAGGTTGGGATATTGGATTACAATATTTTGGAAAAGGTGGAAAAGGTAGTTTATACATTCCTGCAATGTTGGCGTATGGCCCTCAGCCAAATGGTCAAATTAAAGCTTACGAAAATTTAGCTTTTGATATTGAAGTGGTAGATGTAACTTTTAAATCAATGTCTGCACCTCCTTCACCAGTAGGCGCAAATAAATAAATTCTATTTAATAGAAATATAAATTAAACTCCTTCCCATTTTGGGAGGGAGTTTTTTATTGTAGGTAGGGGAGTAGTTGAATTATTTGTTTTGCTTCTTTTACATCGTGGACTCTTAAAATAGAAGCACCATTTATTAATCCTAAAGTATGTAAAACTGTTGTGCCATTCAAGGCATCTTCTGGCCCAATGCCCAATGTTTTATAAATACTGGACTTTCTAGAAACGCCTAATAAAATGGGGAGGTTGATTACTTTTAGTTCCTGTAATCTTTTAACGATATCAAAATTTTCTTGCACAGTCTTACCAAATCCAAATCCTGGATCTATGATCCAGTTTGTAATACCAAAGGAGGCAAGCAATTCTTTTTTCATTTCCATATAATCAATAATCGCAGCAATGACATCCGTTCTTTCTTCAATTTGATGCATCGACTGGGTGTTTCCTGTAATATGCATAGCAATATAACCTGCATTGAATTTTGAAACCACTTCTAAAATTTTAGTGTCAAAACTTCCACCACTAATATCATTGATAACATGTGCACCTGCTTTTAGCGCCTGTTCTGCCACGATTGGATTAAAAGTATCAACGGATATTAATTGTGTGGGGTACGTATTTTTAAGCGCTTCTAGATAGGGGATTAAATTAGCGAGTTCAGTATCCGTGTTTATAATTTCAGCACCAGGTCGGGTACTTTGTGCACCAATGTCTAAAATATCGGCCCCCTCCGAAATCATTTGAGCTGCTTTTGCCAAAAAGTCCGCCATTGATTTAGCCCTGCTATTTTCATAAAAACTGTCCTGGGTGACATTAATAATACCCATGATTTGAGGACTATTTAATTCCCATTTTCCATTTTGAGCGACATTTATGAACATAGTTTTATTATAAAGTGGTTATTGATTATCTTGCAACTGTTCAAAGATATTAACTAACATAGTAATTAGGTCAATTTTCATGAGTCAAACTTCCGCACAATTTGATCAAGCCATTGCATCATGCAGTGATATTTTCATCAAAAAAACCAAGGATTATGGCACTGCTTGGCGCGTTTTAAGAATTATATCAGTCGTAGATCAAATATTCATTAAAGCACTCAGGATTCGAACCATTCAAGATATTGGTACCCAAAAAGTGGGTGATGACATCGCATCAGAATTCAAAGGAATCATTAATTATTCCGTTATAGGGCTTATCCAACTAAAATTGGGGGATCCGAAAGTAGATGAACTGCCTGTTGAAAAAGTGCAGGCCATGTACCATGAATATGTCAATTTTGCTAAAACAACCATGCTTGATAAAAATCATGATTATGGGGAAGCATGGAGGGACATGAGTCAAGAAAGTTATGCGGATTTAATTTTAATGAAATTAATGCGCACTAGACAAATTTTAACCAATGATGGAAAAACATTAATCAGTGAAGGGATAGATGCAAATTTTGTGGACATATTGAATTATGCTGTTTTTGCGTTAATTCAAATAGGAGAAGGCAAACATTAAAACAAGCTTATGCAAAATTTTATAAAAATAATTCGTTGGAGTGTAGGATTGTTATTTATTTTTTCTGGTTTAATTAAAGCCAATGACCCCTTGGGATTAAGCTATAAAATGCAAGAATTTTTTGAGGTTTGGGGTATGATCTATTTTAATGATTATACTTTGGCATTATCCTTAATAATGAATACCCTTGAAATTTTTGCTGGTGTTGCATTACTGATCAAATTCCCCTACAAACAAACACTGTGGTTATTATTAGGTTTGATTGTTTTCTTTACATTTTTAACTGGGTACGCTTTATTTTCTGGTAAAATTAAAACCTGTGGATGTTTTGGAGATTGTATTCCTTTAACTCCGCAAACCAGTTTTATAAAAGACATTATTTTATTTATTTGTATTGTTATATTATTATTTACCCAAAAAAAGATCAAAGCAAATATGCATCCCGGTTTGGGAATAAGTATTTTATTAATAACTACATTTTTGGTGGGCTACGGTCAAAAACAGGTGTTGACGCATTTACCATTCATTGATTGTTTGCCTTATAAACAAGGAAATGATATTAAAGAAAAAATGCAATCACCCAAAGGTGCAATTGCGGATAGTGTTACGATAATGATGGAGTTTGAAAAAGGCGGTAAAAAATATTTTTTTGATGCCAATAATTTTCCAAATGATTTTGATTCAACCTATGTGTACATCGACAGAAAAGAAGTAGTGGTAAGTAAAGGGAATGGTTTAAAAGCAGGCATTGGTGATTTTACATTAACTACTTTGTCGGGATTAGATACTACCAAAAAGATTTTCATTACACCTATACCTTATGTTTTAGTATTTGCTGGGTACGTGGATAGTAGCATCCCATGGAATGAAATGATTTTAAAATTAAGAGAAAAGTTTAAGTTAATTTATATTGTCACCGCTGATAAGGCGGGTGCTATTCAATCATTGCCTGGTAAAAATGTACTTATTGGTGATATCACCATGATTAAAACTGCTGCTAGAGTTTGGCCAACCATCTTTGTAATGAATGGTTCTACCATCATGCAAAAAATAACCTACGAGGATTATTTAAAGAAGTAAATAAGTTAATTATTTAATGATCACTTCTGAGATTACGTTTTCTCCCATTTTTTCGTTGACTCTTTGTATAATTTGCACTTTCTGGAAACCCAATTCGTTTTTTAAAGGGCCGATACTTGTTTCAATAAAAAGCTTTTGATTAAAGATGTAAATTTTATCTGTGTATTTTGCTACAGTGACACCCATAATTTCAGACCAAACTTCCTCAATTTGAGCAGCCCTAATTCCATTTTTTAATTTACTTGTTTGTACGAATTGCTTTAAAGCGTCGCCTAATTTAAATGTTGACATAACGAAAGACCAAGTTACGATTTTAAATTTCAATTATTTGATAACTACTCAAATGTTTGCCCAATAACTGGGTTAATCTATCCTTATGTGTATCGGTGATAAACACTTGTCCTTCAGTGGATTTACTTACCCAGGCAAGTAATTGAACCATTCTGTTCTCATCTAATTTTTCGAAAATATCATCCATCAATAAGATAGGTGAAAATCCTTTGTATTTTTTTAAGATTATCCATTCAGCAAGTCGAATGGCGAATAATAAACTTTTTCTTTGTCCTTGAGAAGCTTCTTGTTTAAAGGGTTGATTTTGAATGGTCACCACCAAATCGTCCTTATGGATACCCACATTAGTGCGATGAAGTAAGGTATCCTTGGCTAAAGATTGTACAAGCAAAGATTTAAAATCCTGGTCACTTAATGTAGATTGATATTTGATGGAGATATCATCGGCTTGTCCAGCTAAGTGTTGGTATAAATTTAAAACTTCGGGCAACCATTCTTGCATTAATTGTTTACGATATTCATGGATAGGATTCCCACTTGCAATTAATTGTTCATTCAATGTTTCTAAAAGTAAGGCGTCTAAATTTCCTGTTTCATTGGTAATCTTTAAAAGGCTATTGCGCTGTAGTAAAATTTTATTGTATTGTATTAAATATTTTAAATAGGGGGGATGTATTTGACACAATAAACTGTCCATTAATTTTCTTCTTTCTTCACTTGCACCTGTAATAATTTGAACGTCATCCGGGGCAATCATCACACAGGGAATTTTTCCCAAATGCAGCGAATGCTTCGGGTACATTTCTTCATCGAAATAAAATTCCTTTTTTAAATTTTCTCTGATGATACAGGAAATGGTGACATCGTTGTTATTGATATTATATTTTCCATCAATTCTTAAACCTTGATAGGCGTGATGTACATTTTGGGCATCGGGTCGGCTGAAGTAACTTTTGGTAAAGGACAAATAATACAAGGCGTCTAAAACATTTGTTTTTCCAACACCATTAGGGCCAACGATTCCTACAATACGGTTTGTAAAGTGGAATTCCTTTTGAATATAATTCCTGAATTGAACCAATGTAAGTTGCTGAATCCCCAACATGTGTGCAAAATACAAAGGGTTTCATTAAGCACCTTAAAAATTGAGAAAAAGGGTGTAATTTTATTAAAATTTAACGGAATGACGCTGATCAGTGAACAACAGCTACCGAGCATTATTAAAAGGTTGGCACACCAAATTTTGGAAACTTATCCAGGTTTAACTAATGCGGTTATCATTGGATTACAACCTAGGGGAATTTATTTAAGTGACCGAATTGTAGCCGCTTTGCACCAAGAATTACCTGCGGACCAGGTAGTTTATGGTAAATTAGATATCACCTTTTATAGAGATGATATTCGTAGAGAATTACACCTAGCAACACAAACCGATTTGCCTTTTAGTATTGAAGGGAAAACGGTTATATTAATAGATGATGTATTATTTACAGGGCGCACCATTAGAGCCGCTTTGGATGCTTTATTGGCTTTCGGACGTCCATCAAAGGTTTCTTTATGTGTTTTGGTCGATCGCAAACCGAGTCGAGAATTACCCATTCAGCCCGATTTTACAGGTAAAGAAATGATAGATGCCTCCCCTTATAAGGTGAAAGTTAGGTGGAAGGAAAATGATGGGGTAGATGATGTAATACTCCTGGTGGACTAAAATATTGGATAATAGACAAGGAAGGTTGAAAAAAATATACTAATTTTGTTTTTTAATGGCACTATCTACCAAACATCTTCTTGGTATCAAGGACCTCACTAAAGAGGATATCCAACTTATTTTATCTACTGCATCGCAATTCAAGGAAGTTTTACAAAGACCTGTTAAAAAGGTTCCTACTTTAAGGGATGTTACGATTGTAAATTTATTTTACGAAAATTCAACCAGAACTAGAATATCATTTGAACTCGCTGAAAAACGATTGTCAGCGGATGTAGTCAATTTTACTGTGTCCAATTCCTCTGCAGCGAAAGGGGAAACATTATTAGATACCGTCAATAATATTTTGTCCATGAAAGTGGACATGGTCGTAATGAGACATAGTGCTTCAGGCGCGCCCCATTATTTAGCCAAACACATTGATGCGGCTATTATAAATGCTGGAGATGGGATTAATGAACATCCAACACAAGCATTATTAGATGCATTCTCCATGCAGGAAAAACTAGGCCAATTGGCTGGTTTAAAAGTGGCTATTATTGGAGACATTATGCACAGCAGGGTTGCTTTAAGTAATATTTATTTACTTAAAAAAATGGGGGCTGAAGTGATGGTTTCTGGACCACCTACTTTAATACCTACTTATCTTCAAGAAGCAATGGATATCAAAGTTGAATATAATATCGACAAAGCACTTTCTTGGTGTGATGTGGCCAATGTGCTCAGAATTCAATTAGAACGTCAAAATCAGCCTTTATTCTCATCTTTAAGGGAATATAACATGGCTTATGGTATCACGAAACAAAGGTTGGATAAGCTTTCAAAGGATATTGTCATCATGCATCCAGGCCCTATTAACAGAGGGGTAGAAATTGATAGTGATGTGGCAGATAGTACACATTCGATCATTTTAGACCAGGTGGAAAATGGCGTTGCAGTGAGAATGTCTTGTTTATATCTGTTGACTGGTCGAACTAATCCTGCATAATTGCTTTAGTTATACGCAATTTTCCTAATTTTAAGCCATGCAAAGAATCTGTTTATTTCCTGGAACATTTGACCCAGTTACCTTAGGTCATATAGATATCATTAATCGATCCTTACCATTATTTGATAAAGTGGTAGTGGGTATTGGTATTAATGCTTCTAAAAATCCCATGTTTACAGCAGACCAACGCAGGTTATGGTTTGATGAAATATACAAAGATCAACCCAAGGTAGAAGTGGCTACTTATGATGGATTGACCGTGAAATTTTGTCAATCCATTGGCGCCCATTTTATTTTAAGAGGCATTAGATACGTCAGTGATTTTGAATATGAAAAAACAATCGCTGATGCAAATCGAACCATGGATCATACTATTGAAACTATTTTTTTAACAGGGGAACCTAAATATACCTCAGTGGCATCGACCATTGTAAGAGATATTATCAGGAATGGGGGAGACGCTTCTCCATTTTTACCTGAAGCGGTAATTAAAACCTTAAAATAGTTTATTTCGTTTAATAACTATTTAGCGCTTCTGTAAAACGGTTAAATTTCATTAATTTTTAGTCTGTAAGCTTCAATCACTTCAATGATAGTTGGGTAGGTTTGTGCTAAGCAATGCTTTGCAGTGGCAAGTGAATGCCATTCAATTTTTTCGATATCCTCTGTAATTTGAGGAACACCAGATTGTGTGGTTGGAATGGTCATATGAAACCAATAGGTTCTTTTAACAACTTCTTGATTTAAGTATTTGTCAAAATAGGTATGATTCGTAAATTTTAATAATTCATGTAATCGTATGTCCTTAATCCCTGTTTCTTCCGCTACCTCTCTAACTGCACAAGTTTGAATCGTTTCACCTTCGTCCAATTTTCCTTTTGGCAAATCCCAAAATCCCCTTCTGTATATCCAAAGTATTTGGCCTTGTGGGTTGGTGACTAGGCCACCAGCTGCGATGATTTGTGTAGGCATAAAATGTGTAAAGTATTTAATAATTCTTGCAACGAATGTAGCAATTTGACTTTAATTTCGCCCTACGAATTTACAATTATGACAAATCAAAAAGCCGTAGCTGAAAAGTTATTACAAGTGGGCGCAGTAAAGTTAAGTCCTAACGAACCATTTACCTGGGCTAGTGGTTGGAAAAGTCCAATATATTGCGATAATAGAAAAGTATTATCCTTCCCCTATGTGCGTGATTTTATTAAAAGTGAAATGTGTAATGTAATTTTTGAGAAATTTGACGGAGCTGATATGTTGGCTGGTGTAGCCACAGCTGGAATTCCATGGGGTGCTATGGCTGCAGATCAATTAAAACTTCCATATATCTATGTGAGACCAAAACCAAAAGAACATGGTTTGGGTAATCAAATTGAAGGTGCCTATGCAACCACCAATAAAATTTTAGTGATTGAGGATTTAATTTCCACAGGCAAAAGTAGTTTGCAAGTAGTGGATGTACTTCGTAATGCAGGTTTAGAGGTGGTTGGAATGGTCTCTATTTTTAATTATGGATTTGATATTGCAGATGAAGCATTCAAAAAGGCAGGCGTACCTTTTATTTCCTTGACCAATTATGCGAGTTTAATTGATTTGGCTGTTGAGAAAGGCGATGTTGATGCGAACACACAGGATATGTTAATGGAGTGGCGCAATAGTCCTGCTACTTGGAAACAATAAAGGAAAGGTTTCCCTAATTATTAAAGAATGTAGCTAAGCATTTAAAATCAAAATATCCGTCTTAGTTTCTTCCACTTAATACGGAAGCCAAATTTAATTTTTGGGTGGTTTCGAATTCAATGGGGATGGTTTTAGTAAACATGCCTTTTGATAAAGTGGATGTTCCTTTTACACTAATTTTCATTGGCTTGTTGAAAATTAAGTCAATGCTATTTTTTAGTAAACTGGTTAAATCAAACTCCATAATCGCTGGTAAATCAAATGCAGCATTTGCTGGGATATTAAACACGGTATCCAAATGATAATGCGTAAATTTTTCATCGTTAATAAAAATATCCGCGTCTAATTTATTTAATGCTAATGAAAATGAATTTGGATTTTCATAGGTAAATTCAGCCTTAAAAACATTTTTTCCTAAACTTGCTTTTTCAATTTTTATTGATTTCAACCCTTTAAAAACAAATGGCTGGGGTTGGCTACATGAAATCATCAATAATACGCACGCTAAAAAAAATAAGTAGGGGATGTTTCGAAAGTTCATTTTTGACATTTATATAAAATTATTAGTTATTTGTTGATTATGGAAATATATTTACTTATCGTAAATGATTATTGAACCACATGCCCCAGTCAATTTTTAAAACAGACCTACAATATTTTGGAAGTATTCATTTTGTGAAAACATTAATGGAAAATAGAAATGTGGTATTTGATTTGGATGCACCATTTACAAAGATGAGTTTCAAAAATAGAATGGTTATTGTTACTTCACAAGGACCCTTAATGTTAACCATCCCCATTGTAGGTGGCCGAGATCAAAAAACACCCATCAAGGATATTAGAATTGCTTATGATTCACCATGGAGCGCACAACATTTAAAATCCATCATCACCAGTTATAAGAGGGCTCCTTATTTTGAATATTATGAAGAAAGTTTAACTGCATTATATGAAAAAAAACCAGAAAAATTAGTTGATTTTTTATTACAATGTTCCGACTGGCTACAAACGCAATTAAAAGTGAATTGGGAACTGCGTTTACCACATGATCAAGTTGACCTAGATGTAGTATTAAAATACCATGATCCATGGTTACCTAAAAATTACAACCAACTTAACGGATTGCCAAAGTACCAACAAGTATTTTCAGATCAACTTGATTTTGTTACAAACGCGTCTATATTAGACATGTTATTTTGTGTGGGAGGAAGAGAGATTAGTAAATTATGGGCTCCTCCAATAAAGTAGTATCTATATTTTGGGGATGCGTTTGAAGGAATTCCTTTGTCCACTTTTCATATTGCTTAATTTGTTCCAATTCCTCACTCTTTAATAAATAGTCCAACGCTTCTTTCAAATTACTAGCTTTCGCCAATTTTTGATTCAATAAATCTCTTTTTAATTGGTAATTGGAGAAAATAGCGCGGATTAATAATTTATCTGCAATTTTATAATAATCATTATCTAATTCTTCTTGATAAGTAGCCAACTTTGTCGCTGGTTCATGTTTTTTAATCCACAATAAAGTTTGATCAACCAAACTCGCATAGGTTTCATTTTTTAAATCGTGACTGTGTTTTTCCTTTATGCCTTTAATTATATGCGATTGCTTCAATACCTTGGTTGCCTTTTTATTTGTGACTGCAACAGCTAAGTTGTTATTTTTTATAATATAATTTGCATTTATCGCAATAGGGGTATTATTATTTGTAATAGTTGTTGGACCTGTTGATATAAAAATGAAACTGCCTAATACGGCCCCTAAACTTAATTTTACAATGAATTGTTTGCTTGAATGAATACTAATATTGTTAAAATATTGTATTCTTTTCAATAATTCGCTTTGTGATCCAAAAATCCCCATAGTTAGGCTGGTAGTATTGGAGATGCGATTATTTACATGTTCTGCAATTTTTAATAATGCATTCATGTATTCAACTTTTTTTGGATTGTTTTTAATGACTATTAAATCACAAGCAATTTCCCTTAGCAAACTCATTTCTTTATTTAATAAAATAGAGAATGGATTAAAAAATAAAATGGTATGATTAAGGCTAATGATAATATTAACTAGGTAATCTTTTCTTAGGATATGCGCTATTTCGTGGATTAAAATAGTCTCCATTTCTTTCGTAGTCAGTTGATTGCAAATGGCCATCGGCAGTAACACGATAGGGGTAAGCCAGCCAAAAGTAATAGGCGCATCAATCTGGTCACTAAAGCCAATTTTAATATTTGCTGTATTTTTTAATATATGGGTTGGAAGACTACTTGTTAAAAAATCAGACTGCGTAAAATTTGCCGACTTTTTTAAGCCAGCTATATATTTTAACTGAATTAAAATTCTTGCTAAAAAATAAATCAAAATAATACAATAGGTCAAGCCGATTAAGGTTAGCCATTGTATGTTATTATTATTATTCAATGGAATTATAACATTGGCAATTTTAGCAGTAATCTCAATTAAGCTAAAAGTATGGGCTCCAAAAATGCTACTAATGAATTGTAATAAACTGATTACTTGAATGGCACCTGCGAATAGGAACAATTTTGCTGGTTTTAAATTACCCATCCATTTAACACACTCATACAACATAAATAATATAGCCATGAAGCCGATATTATTTAAAATTGCATTAGGTATATTAGAAAGTAATTCCATAATACGATTGTAATTATTTATTTTGTAATGAATTTATCATTGATTTTATTTGATCCAAATCATTTTTAGAAGTAGGGTGTGATCCTAATGCTTGTAACACCAATTGAGATGCATTGCCACCAAATAAGGTATGGATCATTTTGTTGAGGTATTGCTCCTGTGCAATTTCTCGTTGAATCGTAGGGGTGTAGATATGTGTTTTTGACATTACATTACGGGTTACTAATCCTTTTTCATTCATAATCTGCATTAATTTTAAGGTTGTCGTGTAGCCAACATCTTTTGTTTTTTGTACAATTTCATGCACTTCACGAACGGTAGCCGTTTGTTTCTCCCATAGGATACTTAAAATTTCTAGTTCACTTTCCGTGGGTTTAAATGTCTTACTCATAGTTTATACGATTATATTCGTAAGCAATCTACGAAATGTTTTCTAATAAAAAAATCCACCCCCGGAAAACAGGGATGGATTTTTGTTAAAGTTTATTAAAAAGGCTTTCGAAAATTAAGCGCTATTTATTTGGGTTTGCTTTTAAGTATTGACTGGATTTGGTATTTTGAGCTTCTGTTAAAGCTTGACCGTTTACAGTAATTTGACCATTCTTAATTTGAATGTTTACTTTGTCTTTAGGTGCTAATCCATCTTCTTGTAAAGCTTGAACTAAAGTTTTGGTATCCGCTGTAATGGTAACTGTATTAGCAGTATCAGCAGTTATTTTAGCTGATAAAGCAGTATCTGTATTAATCACAGATATTTCAACTGTTTGTGATTTAACTTCTGTAGTTCCTTTACTATCATAAATTTGCGCTAAAGAAGGGGCGATGACTAATGAAACAATCGACATTAATTTGATTAAGATGTTCATAGAAGGACCAGAAGTATCTTTAAATGGATCTCCCACGGTATCTCCAGTTACAGAAGCTTTATGGGGTTCTGATTTTTTATAGAACATCTCACCATTGATCTCAACACCTTTTTCAAATGATTTTTTTGCGTTATCCCAAGCACCACCGGCATTGTTTTGGAATATGCCCATCAATACACCACTTACAGTTGCACCTGCTAAGAAACCACCCAATGCTTCTGGACCCATCGTGAATCCAATTAAAATAGGAGAGATGATGGTAATTGCACCTGGTAACATCATTTTTTTCAATGAAGCCTCCGTACTAATTGCCACACATTTTTCATATTCTGGCTTACCGGTACCTTCCATAATTCCTGGAATGGTACGGAACTGACGACGCACTTCCTCCACCATTGCCATAGCAGCTTCTCCAACCGCACGAATAGCTAAAGAAGAGAAGATGAAAGGTATCATTCCACCTACAAATAAGGCCGCTAAAACGTCCGCTTTATAGATATCAATATGTTGGTTATTTGGCATCGCTACACCCACAAAAGCTGCAAATAATGCTAATGAAGTTAATGCAGCCGAAGCAATAGCAAATCCTTTTCCACTTGCAGCGGTTGTATTACCAACTGCATCTAAAATATCTGTTTTCTCACGCACTTCCGCTGGTAATTCACTCATTTCAGCAATACCACCTGCGTTGTCAGCAATTGGACCAAAAGCATCAATCGCTAATTGCATCGCTGTTGTTGCCATCATACCTGCAGCAGCAATAGCTACACCGTATAAACCTGCGCAATAAGCTGAACCAAAAATACCTGCAGCCAATACAATAATTGGCATAAAGGTAGATTCCATACCAATTGCTAAACCACCAATAATATTGGTAGCGTGACCTGTGCTAGATTGTTTAATAATACTTAAAACAGGGCGTTTACCCATTGCTGTGTAGTATTCAGTAATAATACTCATTAGAGTTCCCACAATTAATCCTACAGCGATAGCGCCAATGACACCGTTTCTTGTAAATTCAATTCCACGTAATGACATGGTTTCAGGTAAAATATAGCTTACAAGGAAATAACAAGCAATCGCTGTTAAAATCATTGAACCATAATTACCCATATTTAAAGCCTTTTGAACCGTTGCCGTGTTCAATCCAGCATCTTCACTAATTCTAACAAACAAGGTTCCGATAATTGATAATAATATACCAACCCCAGCAATCATCATTGGTAACAAAATTGGAGATAAGCCACCAAAGGCATCTACTAATCTGCCACCACCTACTGCAGTAACTTCTTGTCCTAAAACCATTGTAGCTAATACAGTTGCAACATAAGAACCGAATAAATCGGCACCCATTCCTGCAACATCACCAACATTATCTCCTACGTTATCTGCAATTGTTGCCGGATTACGCGGATCATCTTCAGGAATTCCTGCTTCTACTTTACCTACTAAATCAGCGCCTACATCAGCCGCTTTTGTATAAATACCACCACCCACACGGGCAAATAATGCGATAGATTCGGCACCTAATGAAAATCCGGTTAACACCTCAATGGTTCTTAACATTTCAGAAGGATCTCCATTAACATAGAACATGCTTTTTAACACTAAAAACAACCCGCCCAAACCTAAAACAGCTAATCCAGAAACACCTAATCCCATTACGGATCCACCTGTAAAGGATACTTTTAAAGCTTTAGCTAAACTAGTTTTAGCAGCTTGTGCTGTTCTTACATTTGCTTTAGTAGCAACTTTCATACCGATATATCCAGCAGTAGCACTGAAAACAGCACCAATAACGAAGGATATCGCAATACTCCAATGACTTTCGGCATTTTTTGTTGCCATAAAGCCTAGCAATAATGCTACAATCACTACAAAATAGCCTAGTATTTTCCACTCTGCTTTCAAGAAAGCCATAGCGCCTTCAGCAATATAGGTGCTGATCTCTTTCATACGGTCATTACCAGCGTCTTGCTTAGATACCCAATTGAATTTCAATAAGGTATATAATAAACCTACAATACCCATTGCCGGAACGGCATAAAACAAACAATCATTGATACATTCTTTCATAAGAAACTTATATTCGGTAGTTAAAATTAAGGGGATGCAAAAATAGGGCAGAAAATCCAAAAAAAGGCAAAAAATACGGAGTTTACTCCTCTAAACTTGTCGTATCCTCCTTACCTGTAAAAACAGACGCAATTTGCTTTCCTTTATAGATGGAGCTATTGTATCTATTGCCCAATATGATAATTGTGACAGTTTCACGTATTAGCCTTGTAAAAACCGTGTTATTGCCATGCCACCAGCCATTATGATAGATGATTTTTTCCTCATTGGGATTGCTCAAAATACGCCATCCTAGTCCATAATTTTGGAAGTATTTGTTGGTAGGACTTTTGGGTTCATAAGCCATATCCATCGTAGCTTGTTGTAAATATTTACCCTCGGTTAATGCCTTATCCCATAAAAACATATCTCGAGCTGTACTATATACATTTTTGTCCCCGTAGATACAATCGTATTTCTCAATTTTATAAGGCACCATTTTCGCATTATAGGAAGGCGTGTATTTGCTTATTGAAAAAGTATCAAAAACATAGGTATTCTCCATTTTCAAAGGTTTGAAAATGTTTTCTTTCATATAATTGGGAAAAGATTGACTAGTGATTTTCTCAATGACCAAAGCGAGTAAAACATAATTGGTATTACAATATTTAAATACGCGATTTGGAGATGCTTGCGGCAAAGGCTTTCGTGCGACCATATAATCAAACACATCTTGGTTATTATACAATCCAGATTTAAATGGCACTTCATTTTTAATCAGCTTTAATTGCTTGACCCATTTTCCTCTTTTATTTTTGACCCTTACTGAAGCATACTTCTTTGATTCCATAAAATAAGTGTAATCAGCCAATCCACTGCGATGTGATAATAACTGTTCAATGGTCACTTCCTTGTAAGGGAACTTATTTAAATATTTTGCTACCGGGGCTTTCAGGTCCAATTTTTCTTGCTCCCATAATTTCAATGCTGCCATGGCAGTAAAAGTCTTGGAAATGGAAGCCAAATGAATGGGAGTTTCGGGTTGGATTAAAGTTTTACTACTATAGTTGGAATAGCCTTGATAGTCTTCAAATACAACCTGACCATTTTTTGCCACCAAAATTTGACCGCTAAATCCTTTTTTACCTAATAAGGTTTCATATTTAGCCTTGACCTCGTTCTTTAATTTATCCTTATCGTTGGGGCTTAATTTTTGATAGGCAAAAGGGTAATTGACCAATGGATTAGGCCCCTGGCTGGTTCCACAAGCTGAGCTTAAAAGGAATATACCTAAAATCAAGGTGAGTCTCACAATCATCTGTTCGCTTTTATAGGGTGCAAAAGGGATAAGTATCTACAAAATAACGCTACAATGACTTAATTTATTGTTAATGAATACAAAACAGTTATTTTTTTTAACTTTGTGGCATGAGCAATATTGACAATACAAGTTATCCCAAGGCCAAAATCAAAGTATTATTTCTAGAAAATATCAGTGATAAGGCCGTGCAGTATTTTAAAGAACAAGGATATACGGATGTTAAAAAAATATCAGGTGCTTTAAGTGAGGAAGAATTAATTAAGATTATTAAAGATGTACATATTTTAGGTATTCGTTCTAAAACATTTATTTCAAAAAAAGTATTAGATAGCGCAAAAAAATTACAAGCCATTGGTTGTTTTTGTATTGGTATTAATCAAGTGGATATTAAAGCTTGTAAACAAAAAGGGGTTGCTGTTTTTAATGCCCCTTATAGTAATACAAGAAGTGTTGCTGAATTAGTGATTGGTGCATCCATTATGTTGATTCGTAAAATAGTGGATAAAAACAAAGCGGCTCATGAAGGCATTTGGAATAAGGAAGCAAAAGGAAGTTTTGAGCTAAGAGGAAAAACAATGGGTTTAATCGGTTATGGAAATATTGGTACCCAAACAAGTATCATGGCAGAGGCCATGGGTATGAAGGTAAAGTTTTATGATACGGATGCAAAGTTGCCTTTAGGTAATGCACAAGCGGTTAAATCATTGAAAGATTTGGTAAGTAGTTCAGATATCATTTCCATTCATGTGCCTGAAACCAATCAAACTAAAAATTTAATTAGCGCTGAAGTGATCAAACAATTTAAGCAAGGTGCGATATTAATAAATTATGCTAGGGGAGAAGTAGTTGACTTAGCTGCTTTAAGTAAAGCCATCAAATCAAAAGCGGTATCTGGTGCTGCTATTGATGTCTATCCTTGGGAGCCAGAAAAAAATGGCGATAAATTCGAAACCCCGATGCAAGGTTTATCCAATGTAATTTTAACACCACATATAGGTGGAAGTACGGAGGAAGCGCAGGAAAATATTGGGGAAGATGTTAGTATTAAGTTATACCAATATTTAGAAAGAGGCGTTTCAAACGGATCACACAGTATTCCTTCGATTGGTTTACCTCCTGTAGATGGCGCGCATCGTATTTTACATATTCATAACAATGTACCTGGTGTATTGAGTGCCATTAATATCGTGATGTCCAAAAATAAAATAAATATTGTTGGTCAATACTTAAAGACCAATGATGAAATTGGATATGTGGTTTTAGATGTGGATTCAAAATTATCTAAAACAGCCTTTGATTTATTGAAGAAAGTGAAGCATACCATCAGAGCAAGAATGTTGTATTAGTAGATGCGATGAATTTGAGAATTAAAAATGAGCCAACATCATTTTAATTTCATCCACATCCACACCTGTGCTTTGTAAATTTTCATTCATGGAGACTACATTAAATTCCATTTTCGATGGATTGTTTTTTCGTGCAGAACTATGAATTTCAACTACCCCTGTTTGCATTAAAATTTCATTGATATTATTAGCGCGTACACCACTTCCTGGCATGATAATAATACGCCCATTCGCTTGATCCACTAGTTGTTTGATTAATGGTAGTGCATTAGCAACATTGGGCACTTGGCCACTTGTTAAAATTCGATGACATCCTGTTTCTATAATATCTTCAAGCCCTTGTATTGGATCAACACACCTGTCAAAAGCACGATGAAAAGTTACTTGCATCGGTTTCGCTAAGGAAACTAATTCCGCAGTTCTGATTTTATCAATGCGCCCATCTGAATTTAATAGTCCAATAACCACTCCTTTAAATCCTAATTCCTTAGCGACTATTACATCCTGTTTCATGATTTGAAATTCCATCTCCGTATATAAAAAGTCACCGCCTCTTGGCCTAATGATTGGGAAAACAGGAACAGTTTGTTGTTTTGAAATTGCTAGTAAACTTCCATAGGATGGGGTAGTACCACCTTCATTTGGATTTTCACAAAGTTCAATTCTATGCGCACCCGCTTGTATGGCATCCAAGGCTGATTGAACAGAAAAAACAGCAATTTCTAAAGTGACTTTTGACATATAGTTGACTATAATAAAAAACGATTTAATCTAATGATTTTGCTTCGTACAATTTATTTCCTTCATTGGTATAAACAGCATAATTAAATCCCTTGTGAAGTGAATACGAACCAAAAACACCCTTCTTATTAACAGCAATAAAACAAATTTGTATCTCCTTTGCTTTTTCTTTCTTGATTCTATTAATACGCTCCACTATAATTTTACAAGCTTCCGTAGGTGTTTTTCCTTGTCTCATTTGTTCCACTACAGCACTTGCACCTGCAACTCTAATTACATCTTCTCCTTGACCTGTGGCAACAACAGCACCCACTTCATTATCCACATATAAACCAGCACCAATAACAGGGGAGTCGCCAACACGACCACGCATTTTGAAACCTGCACCACTTGTGGTACATGAACCACTTAAATTACCAAAGCTATCTAATGCAATCATTCCAATGGTATCATGATTCCATTCTCCATTAGATAAACGATGTGGTGCCATTTTATTTGCATCTAATTGACTCATTGCATTTTTGCGTTCAATATTAATGACTGGTTTGTATTCTGATTTTTTCAACCAATTATTATATGATTTTTTAGCATCTTTTGATAATTCACCGGACTCTAATTTAAATCCTTGTTCTATGGCAAATTGTTGTGCGCCTTCACCCACTAACATCACATGTGGTGTTTTTTCCATTACGCGTCGTGCCACTGATATTGGATGTTTGATACGTTCTAAAAATGCCACACTTCCGCAATTAAATTCATGATCCATGATTGATGCATCTAAGGTTACATGACCATCTCTATCTGGATTTCCATTTAAACCAACGCAGCAGTTCATTTCATCTTCCGTAACCATGACTCCTTTTTCAACTGCGTCAAGTGCTTTACCGCCAGCACCTAGAATTGTCCAAGCGCCTGCATTTGCTGCAATACCAGCATCCCAAGTAGCAATTACAATTGGTTTTTTGACCAAATTTTTAGGAATAAAACCAGCTAATGTAAAACTTGATATTCCTACTCCACCTAAGTTGATAAATTTGCGGCGATCCATTTTAATGCAGCGTTTAAGTTATTAAATAATCATGTTCAAGATACAAACAATGTGTTTATTTATGTAATTTTAATACAATAAATAATTATGCAATATTTATTTGATTTATATGGATGGGAAGTGAATGTGTATGATACGATACAGCAAGGGCTTATTAATAGAACATATTCTGTTCAAACTACGAAAGGTGAATTTATTCTGCAATCCATCAATCACAATGTATTTAAAAATCCCAAAGCAATTGATGCAAATATCAATGCGATTGGAGCTTACATTAAGGAAACGAACCCCGATTACTTATATACGCATTTGTTACCTACGCTTCAAGGAAATACATTAATTGAATGGGAGGGAGGTTATTATAGAGCATTTAATAAAATTGAAGGGTATGCCTTAAGTGTACTTGATCATAAATTACAAGTTGAAGAAGCGGCAAAACAGTTTGCTAAATTCACTTATGTATTAAAGGATTTTGATGCCCATCGTTTAACAGATACATTAGTACAGTTTCATGACTTGAATTTCAGGTACCAACAATTTACTGAAGCTATTCAACATGGTAATGCACACAGAATTGAACAAAGCCAGGAGGAGATCAAATTATTACTTTCATTCAAGAACTATGTGAATACCTATAATAATTACATACACCATAATGACGTAAAAAAGAGGGTTACACATCATGACACTAAAATCAGCAATATACTATTCAATAAGATAGATGGTCAGGAACAGGCAATATGTGTGATTGACTTAGATACTACGATGTCCGGTTACTATATAAGCGATGTGGGCGACATGTGTCGTACTTGTTTATGTCCCGTTTCCGAGGAAGAAAGAGATTTGAATAAAATATGGGTGGATGGTGAAAAATGGCAAGCCTTAAAAAATGGCTATTTACATTATATGAAGGACGTGCTTTCAAATTTTGAGCTGGACCACTTCTTTTTTAGCGGTCAATTTTTAATATATATGCAAGCACTGCGCTTTTTGACAGACCATTTGAATAATGATAGTTATTACGGTGCATTCTATGAAGGTCATAATTACCAGCGTACTATAAACCAAATCCGTTTACTAGAGGCTTATAACCAATTAGCATAAATATTTTAGTGAAGTAACACTTTATAAATCATTGTAAATGTAATATTTAAGGTAAAATATATGTGGTTTAATATGCAATTACATTACTAAGTTTTAAATCATTTAAAAATCATTCAATGCCTGTTAATTATATTCCCTTATACTATCTATTAGATAGAGAACAGACAAATAACCTCTTCTTGAAACTACATATGATCGGATGAGCCTATATACATCTAAAGCCATCTATTCTTACATATTCAATCTATACACACTTAAATTTCGTTATATTAATTGCTTATAATTAACATTATGTTAAATAACTTATTAGTCATATAAGGATTTGCTCCTCATTATCTATTTGAATTATTTATAGCTTTACAGTACAAACCTAGAAACAGTATTATATCAACCAATAACCTACTATGAAAAACATACTAAGCTGTTTAATTGCATTTACTATCTGTTGTCAAACCTTTAGTTTAAAAGCCCAAAAATCAGTACAAAATGCGACCACCTATGTGGGTGATTAAAAAAATGGCCAACCAGATGGTAATGGCGTTATGACAGATACTTCCGGTAATGTGTTTAAAGGCAGCTTTAAAAAAGGTAAAAAAGAAGGTTATGGTGAATTAAAATATAGAACCATTTTTGATAAGGATAGTACCCTAGTTGGCTATTGGAAAAAAGACCAATACGTTGGCTTTTTTGAATATCCCTATAAAATTATAAGCAAGTCCTATATGGTGAGTAATGCCAATATTACAACCGAACCAGCGAATCCCAGTGAAAATATTATTGAAGTAAGTGTGGAATCAGTTTCAGGTGGATCTGCTACTTTATCAGGTGAAATGCCGAAACCCACCTTAACGGAACATACCTTTAATAAGGGGTCGTTTCAAGAGATGTTTCCTAGAACCAATCAACAAAAAAGAAACACCTATATTTTTCAGAATGTCATCTTCCCTATTCAAGCGGTATTTAAATTTGGTGGAGAAGATGTTACAGTTGAATTAAATGAAACAAAAAACTATAAAATAACAGTGGTATTAAGAGATTAATGCAGGAATATGTATTAATTGATACCAAAAAAAAAGCCGTCCCGATATATGAATTAATTGGGACGGCTTTTTAGTATTTATAAAGTACTATTGGTACTTATCATGTAATGTATCGTAGAAATTATATTTAGCATCAAATTCATCATACGCTTTTTGATCCTTTCCTCTTGCTTTATCTCTTTTGTAACTGTATAAGGTAGCTAAAAAATCAACCGATCTTGAAATAACATTCTTCTCAGGCTTTGTGAATTTGTCTTTGTCTTTTAGATTATTATATGCTTTCTCGATCCATTCAATAGCTGCATCCACTTTAACTAAAATGGGTTGCTCTAATGCCACATTTAATTTTTTTACAGAATCAATAGAAGCTTTAAATTTAGCATTTTCTAATAATTTCTTTTTAGGATCTTTTGAAGGAGCGGGTCTGTTGGTATTTAATGATTGTAAGGTTCTGATATTTTCAGCTACTTTATCATCCAATACAGAAAATTGATTATAATAACTGATACCTGCATTAAAGGCTGCAGCAAAATTATTTGCATTAATTGAAAATGCTTTTTTGTAAGCATCTTGTGCTTTAAGTAAATAAGTGTTTGATAATTCAGCACTTACTCCATCCATTGATTTCCCGGCCATGAACATATCACCAAACATTTGACAAGCAAATTCAGTGATTGAATTATCGGTAATCATTTCATCATAAGAAGCTATTTTTTCTTCCATGCTATAATGCTTATCAATATAGTCTGTCTTATATTCAAACCAATTTTCAGCTGGATATGCTGCTTGGGTTATTTTATAATAAGTATCAAAACCTGATTTATCCTTTGTATCAATATAATACACTAATAGATAACGATATGCGTCAATTAATTCATTTGAATTTATTTTAGCATCAATTAATCTTTTGTAATAAGCTGCACAAGTTGCTTTATTTCCAGCATTTTGATGGGCATAACCAGCATACATTAATGATGTTGTATCAAATTTTTGTTTCGCATTAGCCCAACCTTTTGAGAAAATAATATCGCTTAATCTTACCGCTTCATCAAAATTTTCTGCTGATTGTTTCCAGTCTTTACTACTAAAGCCTGCTACCCCATCCTTGAATGCTTTAAAATAAATGGTAAAAAATGGATCTTGACCATATTCTACAGCAATCTTAAAACTGGTATCCATTTTCATATACTGTTCAACAGCCGAACGCATAATATCGAACGCGTTTGGATATTTTTTTGATGTTGTACTATCTTTTGCTAAGCCATCATAAATGACAGCTTTTATGTAAACACCATCAGGTGTTGTTGCTAATGAAGCATTTTTTGTCACAGCTTTATCGTATAAAATTTTTGCTGCATCAAATTTTTTCAATAATAATATGCCTTGAACTTTTTTAAAGTCTTGTGCATATGACATTTGCATAAATGTCACTAAGCTTAACAATCCGATAATTTTTTTCATGATTTTTGGTTTTGGTTGGCGTTATTTTTTTAACACCCTTAAATATTAAAATTCTTTTTTTAAATAGCGTAATTAGTTTTCAGGTGTATTATCTCCCGTGTCATTTAAAGTATCATCTGCTTTATTTTCAGTATCGGTAGCGCCTTCATTATCGTTTGATGCAATGATGTCATCCGTTGCTTCCCCAGATGCTTCTGCACCTTCTGCTATATCCATTTCAGGAACATCCTGTTCTTCAATTTTTGATGTGGCAGCAATTTCATCCCCTTCATCTAAACGAATTAATTTTACCCCTTGTGTTGCCCTACCCGCTTCTCTGATTTCAGTAATACTGGTTCTAATAGTTACCCCTGATTTACAGGTGATGATTAAATCTTCTTTTTCAAGAACATCCATTAATCCAACCAAGCTGCCTGTTTTTTCTGTGACATTAATTGTTTTCACCCCTTTACCACCACGATTGGTTACACGATAGTCGTCAATAGCTGTTCTTTTACCATAACCTTGTTGGCTTACCACTAATATGGTACGGTTTTTATCTCCTCTATTCACACAAACCAGTCCTACTACTTCATCGGTATCATTGTCAACTTCAATACCGGCGACACCAATCGCACCGCGACCTGTTGGACGTACTTTTTCCTCTGGGAAACGAATAGCTCTACCAGATTTAACCGCCATCATGATTTCATTATTTCCATCTGTTAAACGGGCTGCTAATAATTCATCTCCTTCGTTAATGGTTATCGCATTCACACCACTTACTCTTGGACGACTAAATTCCTCTAAGCAAGTTTTTTTAATGATTCCACGCTTGGTACATAAAACGATATAATGATTGCTTACATAATCCTTGTAGTCTAGCTTACGAACTTCAATGATCGCTTTTACCTTATCATCCTGCGGTATTTGTATTAAATTTTGAACTGCACGACCCTTGCTTGTCTTTTCACCTTCAGGGATTTCATACACCCTTAACCAGAAACATCTTCCTTTTTCAGTAAAGAAAAGCATGGTATCATGGGTAGATGCGATAAATAAATGCTCTACATAATCCTCTTCTCTCGTTTTAGATCCAATCGCGCCTCGACCGCCTCTTTTTTGTTGTCGATATTCTGAAACAGAAGTACGTTTGATATAACCTAAATGAGAAATGGTAATCACCACATCTTCTTCTTCAATTAAATCTTCCAATTTCATTTCATCTGCTAAGTATTGAATTTCAGATTTACGTTCATCGCCGAATTTTTCTTTAACTTCTAACAATTCAGTTTTGATTAATTCAAAACGTAAATACTCGCTTCCTAATAATTCTTTTAAAGAAGCAATCAATTTCATCAACTGATCAAATTCCTCTTTAATTTTCTCGCGCTCCATACCCGTTAAGCGTTGTAATCTTAATTCTAAGATTGCTTTTGCTTGTACTTCTGAAATACCCCAACCTGCAGTCATCAATGCTTCTTTCGCTGCATCTGGATTAGCAGAGCTACGGATTAAACGTATTACTTCATCTAAATGATCTAAAGCAATTAAATATCCTTCTAAAATATGTGCACGATCTTCGGCTTTCTTTAATTCAAATTTGGCACGACGAATCACCACTTCCATTCTAAATTCTACGAACTCGCTGATTAAATCACGAAGGTTTAAAATTTTAGGACGGCCTTTACTTAAGGCAACATTATTAATACCGTAACTAGTTTGTAGTTCGGTATATTTAAATAATTGATTAATGACCACTTGCGCAACTGCATCCTTACGTAGTTCAATGACGATACGTGTTCCTTCTCGCTTATTACTTTCATTGTTGACATGGGTAATGCCATCAATTGTTTTGTCTACCACTAATTGACCAATGCGGTCCGTTAAAGTATCACGATTTACTTGGTAAGGAATTTCATTAATAACAATCAATTCACGACCATTGGCCTTGGTTTCAATGTTGCATTTTCCTCTCACTACCACACGACCTCTACCGGTCATTAAACCTTGCTTAACGCCTTCCATTCCGTAAATAATACCCCCAGTTGGAAAATCAGGTGCTTTCACAAACTGAATTAACTCCTCAACAGTAATATCTCTATTTCCAATGTATGCAATACAACCATCTACAACTTCATTTAAATTATGTGGCAGCATATTCGTCGCCATACCCACTGCGATACCAGAAGATCCATTCACTAAAAGTTGTGGGATTCGTGTTGGTAATACAGAGGGTTCTTGTAAGCTATCATCAAAGTTTAGTTGGAAGTCAATAGTGTCTTTTTCAAGATCGTCCAACATGGCTTCTGAAATACGTTGTAAACGTGCTTCAGTATAACGCATTGCTGCAGGTGGATCACCATCTTGGTTACCAAAGTTACCTTGCCCATCCACTAACTTATAACGCATGGTCCATTCCTGCGCCATACGAACCAAAGTGTCATAAATAGCCGTATCACCATGTGGGTGAAATTTACCCATGACTTCTCCTACGATACGTGCTGATTTTTTATACGCCTTGTTGCTGTTATTACCAAGCTCATGCATTGCAAATAAAACTCTGCGGTGCACTGGCTTAAATCCATCACGAACATCCGGTAATGCTCTGCCAACAATCACTGACATAGAATAATCTATGTAGGATGTTTTCATTTGTTCCTCAATATTGACCCTTACAACGCGATCACTATCTTGTGTGGCTTCTAGTCCTAAATTATCTTCCATATATTTTATCTTTCGTTACATCAAAAAATGGGGATTAAAAATCCCATTTTGATGTATTACGAAGATAACTTTTTGAGGCCTTTTTTCTTTAAAAATTGGGGTCTATTTTTGGTTCTTTTATCCACAGTTGTGGGTAATAAATTAAGGCTAAAAATGGGTCAAAATCACCCAATGAACTAACACTAAATATATAGCTAAACCACCGGGCTCATATCCCATTCATAATCTAATTGGCGCTTGTCTAAATTGGCGGCAATTACCTTAATCATGATCTTATCACCCATATTAAATTTACGCCCAGATCTTAATCCCACGAGGGCATAATCAGTTTCAACATGCCTGAAATCATCATATTTGGATAAGCTGGTAATACTCACCAAGCCCTCGCATTTATGGGCAACGGTTTCCACCCAAAATCCAAAACTGGATACGCCACTAATAACCCCTTCAAAACTTTGGCCAACATAGGAACGCATGAATTCAACTTGCTTGTATTTGTTAGATGCTCTTTCTGCTTCCATCGCTGCACGTTCTCTTTCACTACATTGTACACATTTTTCTTCTAAATTTTCGTCATTCATGGGGTGACCTTGGATCACGGATTCCACAATTCTATGCACTAAAATATCTGGATAACGACGAATAGGTGAAGTAAAATGGCAATAGTTTTCAAACCCTAATCCGTAATGCCCGATATTTTTTGACGTATAAACCGCTTTGGCCATGGTACGAATACCCAACTGCTCCATGACATGTTGTTCCGGTTTACCCTTAGCTGCTTGCATGAGTTGGTTAAAACTATGCGCGATATGTTCTGGGGTATCAATGCTGAAAGTATATCCATGTTTTTTTGCAAAAACCACGAATGGTGCGAGTTTCTCTTCATTCGGTTGGTCATGGATACGGAATGGAAAAGGTAATGGTTCTTTTTTAATTTTAATCTTACCCATTTTTTCAGCAATAAGTTGATTTGCTTTTAACATTAATTCCTCAATAAGCTGATGTGATTCCTTACTTTCTTTTACTGTTATTCCAATGGGTTTTCCTTTTTCATCTAAAGTAAATCGTACTTCCTGTGATGAAAAATTAATAGCGCCATGATCAAAACGTTGTTGTCTTAATTTTTGGGTGAAATCCAATAACCATAAAATTTCATTCACGTGATCCATGGATGGGTCGCCCGTTTTTGTATCAATAATTTCCTGCACCTGCTCATAAGTATATCGACGATCAGAATATATGATTGTTTTACCAAACCAGGTTTGCACTATAGCTCCAGTTGGATCCACTTCAAATGTGGCTGAAAAAGTTAACTTTTCTTCATGAGGTCGTAAAGAACATAATTCATTGGAGATACGTTCTGGTAACATAGGATATACCCTATCCGGTAAATACACCGATGTAGCGCGTTCAAAGGCTTCATGATCGACTGCAGTGCCTGGTTGTACAAAATGACTTACATCTGCAATATGAACGCCAATTTCAATGTTTTTATTCGGTAAAACCTGATAAGAAATGGCATCATCAAAATCTTTGGCATCTAATGGATCAATCGTAAAAGTTAACACCTTTCTATAATCCTTTCTTTTGGCAATTTCTGCCTCAGATATTTTATCAGATAAGGATCTCGCAAAAGCTAATGTTTCGGCACTAAATTCTAATGAAAATCCTGCCTCAGCCACAATCGATTTCATTGCCAAATCATTTGCTTGCTCAGGGGTAAATATATTCAATACTTCCCCCTCTGGTTTGCGACTGGCCTTGTCCCAGCTAATGAGCTTTACCATTACACGATCCTTATCTTTTGCCCCATTTAAATATTTAATTGGAATATAGATATCTGGCATGGGATGAATACTGTTCGGTATAAAAAAGGCATGTTTATTTGTTACCTGCATGGTTCCTGCAAAGGAAACTTGTTTACGTTTTAATACTTCTATTACTTTCCCTTCTTTTTTGCCAGTGCCTTGTCTAATTTTTGTAATTTTTACCTGTACTTGATCTCCTTTTAAAGCAGTATTAAAATCAGTTGGAAAAACCAGTATATCGTTTTCCAATCCTGATACCATCACAAAGCCCATCCCCGATTTAGCAATGTCTAAAGTGCCTGTATAACTCGTGGTAATATTTGTATTTTTTGTTGTGGGTTTCCCCTTTCTTGTTGTTTTTTTCTTAGTTCCCATTGTTGTTTTTATAAAATTGTGCAACATTATTAATAACCAGCGCATCAAACTTACCCTGCTCCCCAAATAAAAATTGAGGTTTAATGGGCAAAACATATAATGGAATGTCGTTAAGTTCTTCTGTATATTTTACCAGTCGTACTGCATCCTTTTCGGTGGTTAAAATTAATTTGCTCTTTGAATTAATTTGATTGAATTTTTCTTTGATCTCATTTAAATCTTCTATGGAGAAAATATGATGATCGCTATAAATTATTTGATAGTAGGTATGTGTGTTTTCGTGAATATAATTTTTTAAAGGGAGTGGATTCGCAATGCCACAAACGAGTAATAGTTCGTCCCGCATGGTTAACACCCATTGATCTGACGGATTGTAAATATGGTAGGGCGTATCATAAGCGATGGTAGTAAAAAATACATGTTGTTCTGGTTCAGGATTTAACTTTTCTATGATCTCCTCTTTCTCAATGATAGATAAGTTAGTTGGACATTTGGTAACAATAATAATATTTGCTCTTTTGGCTGACTTTCGTTCGTCTCTTAAATCACCCGTAGGAATAAAAAAATCATCACAATACAAATTATCGTACTCGGTCAACAAAATATTATAATCAGCCACTATTTCTCTGTGCTGAAATGCATCATCTAAAATAATTAATTGCAAGTCAGGCACATCTTGAATTAATTGCGGAATGGCTTCAATACGTCTTTCTCCAACCGCCACCGCCACATTTGGATACTTAATATGAAACTGCATAGGCTCATCTCCAATTTCAAGTGCGGATGTAAATTGATTCGCTAAAGCATAACCTTCTGTTTTTCGTTTGTATCCCCTACTTAATGTCGCTAATTTATAATCATCAGATAAAATAGATAAAAGGTATTCCACCATGGGTGATTTTCCCGTACCCCCTAATGATAAATTACCAATACAAATCATGGGCACATTAAATTGTACTGACTTTAAATAATGTTTAAAATAAAGCCAATTACGAAATGCAACTATCCAACCATATACAATTGCAAAAGGTAAAAGTAAAACTCTAAAAGATTTTAAAAAGAGGTTATTTAAATTCATAACTATTCCAAGGCGTAATACAATGGGTTAAAGGTACGTCAAATTCATGGGTATCTTGGATATTTGGTATGGGGTCAAAATAGGAAATCCCAATACGATAATGCGGATGATGGCAGGTAGAAAAATATTTATCATAATACCCTTTACCAAATCCTAAGCGATGTCCCAATAAATCAAAACCCAATAACGGAACTAAGAAACAGTCAATATCATTATTTGGAATCAGGTTAAATTGATGTGGTTCATATATACCCATAGCGTTCAAATGAAGATCAGGAGTAGTTTCATGAAATTGCATCGTCCCCGATGTTTTATCAATCACTGGATAAGCAATGACTAAATCGGGTATAAATTGTTGCAAGTAACTGGTCAATAAAATGGTATTCGGCTCTTTGTACTTTTCCATTGGGTAAAAACTTCCCATGGTATGTATGTTTGAAAAATCTAATTTTTGAAATTGTATTAACAACAAATCATCCCATTTGATACATTCTTTTTGGGATAAATTTTTACGCTTTTGTAATAAGGATTTCCTTGCCTCGTCTTTAAACATAGTATAATTTACGAAAATTTATTGAATCTTACACACAAGCAAAAAAACTAAAAATAGTGGTGCCGTAATTTCTTTGGAAACTAAATCCTGCAAACTGGATATAATCATTGCGCGGCGTATGTTCTAATATAAAAAAACCATCAGGTGCAATTAGCTTTTGTTGCATAATAATTTTAGGTAGTTCGTCAATGGTATTTAAAGCATATGGTGGGCCAGCAAAAATGATATCATAAGATTGTTTACAAGATGCTAAAAACTGAAAAACATCCATCCTATTTAATTGTACGTTTTCAATTTTCAATAAATCCACATTCTTTTTTATAAAGTCGAGCATGATCGGATCTTTCTCAACAATGGTTAATTCAGATGCCCCTCTTGAAGCAAGTTCATAACTAATACAGCCAGTTCCGCCAAATAAATCAAGTGTTTTAATGCCGTCTAATTGTACCCTATTTTGCAATATATTAAACAAACCTTCCTTCGCAATATCAGTGGTGGGTCTGGTATGCGGCATATTTTGGGGTGGATGAATGCGTCTGCCACCATATTGTCCAGCGATAATTCTCATTAAAATATAAAATAGGGTGCGTATATGTGGTGTGGGTATTCCTTGTTTAAATTAATGCCAATGCCTTCATTCGGCGCCATTAATATGGTCGTATCTGCAAAATATCTTTGTAATGTTTTAATCCAATTTAATTGTTCTGCATCAAATCCAGCAATGGTTAATGAAAAAACATTAGGAACAATACCTGCATTCGAACAGGTATTTAAAAGCGTATAGGTATTTTGGTCATCCCCCCCTACTTTAAAATGGTTAATTAATTTTAATTGTCCTTCTTGATGAATCACTACACAAAAGTTATTATTAAACATGGTCACATTAACTCCGTCCTTAGGATGATGTAAAAGAAATTCGGTATAATGATGCCATTTCCCCATTGGAAATGATCGGGTTAGTAATGTATTTAAATGATCAGGTATTGAATAAACCAACATTTTATCATTTGCTAATGGTGCTAATTGCACTTCTTCTTCCGGGGAAACTTCATGTAATAAGGAGAGTTCATTTTTATACAATAAGTGGTCGGCGATGTTATATTTTTTTGTAACCATATAACTACTGTTATTCATCACAAAATAAATATTAGCATACGTATTTTGAATCAATTTTGAATTATTCTGTAAATAGGCCACCAATTGATTCCATCCAATATTTTCAGGATCGTTGACAAAATATTCGAAACATTGGTAGGTATTAGCTATGTTATTCTTTACTGAAAAAGCAATCGCAGATTCATCCACAATAAGGTATAAATCCTCGACCTTATTATTAGCGGTGCTTTCTAATACCCCGTAAATACCAATTTTTTTCTTTGCCATGTTGTAATTCTTATGCAATATTATAAAAAAAGGGGCAGTTCAATGTAAAAACTAATTCTAGATTTGCCGATATGAGCGGCAGCAATAGCAATCCATCCCTACAGGTAACAGTTTCAAGTAAACAGATATTGGCCATTTCGTTGCCCATTGCTTTAGCCATCATGGTTCCGCAGGTTAATTTTGTTATTAATAATATTTTCTTAGGCGCTTTAAGCTCAGAAGCCTTGGCGATTGGTGGTATTACTGGTGTATTTTACTTGATTTTTGGGGTGATGGGACAAGGATTGAATAATGGACTTCAAGCGCTTATTTCCCGTCGCGCAGGCGAAAATAGAGTGGATGAAATTGGGGTATTGTTTAATCAAGGCGTTATCATATCAATATTATTATCAGTTATTGCTATTGCATTTACTTATTTTATCGCACCTAGTATTTTTCATAGTGTTTTACATGATACCCAGAGAGCCAATTCCGTGATTGAATTTTTGAAAATAAGAATTTGGGGTATCCCATTTTTATTTATTTATCAAATGCGTAATGCATTATTGGTGGGTACGAATCAAAGTAATTTTTTAATTATTGGTACGGCTACAGAAGCTGCTTTTAATATATTTTTTGATTATTGCTTTATTTTTGGTCATTTTGGATTTACTGCAATGGGCTTGAATGGAGCAGCATATGCTTCCATTATCTCAGAAGTGATGGGATTATTCGTCATATATTTGGTGATTCATTATCAAAAAATTGGTGCAAGGTTTGAATTATTTAAAAACTTTGAAATTAAATGGGATTATATCAAACTCATTTTAGTGCAATCTTCCCCCATCATGATGCAATACATGATAAGTATTATTAGTTGGGAAATATTTTACATTTTGATTGAACATAGAGGGGAACAAACCTTAGCAGTTTCCAATTCAATGCGAAATATATTTGGATTTTTTGGCAGCTTTACTTGGGCTTTTGCAGCCACTTCCAATACCATGGTGAGTAATATTATTGGTCAAAATATGCAGGACAAAGTAATTCCATTAATTAATAAAATTGCTAAATGGAGTTTTGGATTTGCTTTTTGCGTTTGTATTATTTTAAATGTATTTGCACATCAATTTTTATCCATCTATGGACAAGGGGAAGGTTTTATGCAGGAAGGCATACCTGTTCTAAGAGTAGCCTCTATCGCCTTGTTGTTGATGTCTATTGCTACTATTTGGTTAAATGGAGTTACGGGTACAGGCCAATCGAAAATTAATTTAGCCATTGAATTTGTAGCTATTATTATTTATTTAATCTATGCATATTTAACCATCGAATATTACCAATTTCCAATTACCATTGGATGGATGTGTGAAATCATATACTGGTTGACCTTATTAATCCCTTCTTACCTATATATTAAATCGTACCGCTGGAAGGACAAAAAGATATAGCTCCTTGAAGTGGGATAATCAATACTCCGCAAAAAAGACAGGAGTGCTAGGCTCTTGATTTTTCAATTTTAACGGACACATTTCCTTCAAAAAATGAAATTGGCAAATGAAGTTTGGTGATTTTTACAAATACTTTATTGGCTAATGCTTGTGATGATAAAATATCATCTGCTATTTTTCCTACCAAAGTTTCTAATAAAGGCGTTGGGATTTCCATCCATTTTTTTACAATTGCATATACATGCACATAATCGATGGTTTGATCCAATTGAACAATGACTCCTTGATTGGGTGTAAAGTCAATGTCAATTTCAACAGAATAATTATTGTCTAATTTCTTTTCTTCAGGATATAAACCATGATACCCCACAAATAATAATTTGTTCAGACTAATACGCATGGTTTGATTTGTTGACATGAATTTTATTTTAGTGGCCTTTTGCAGTTAAATACCTTTCTGCATCTAAGGCAGCCATACAGCCACTTCCAGCAGCTGTAACCGCTTGACGGTAGTTTTTGTCTTGCACATCACCTGAAGCAAATACACCAGGCACATTTGTTTTAGTAGTGCCTGGTTCCGTTAATATATAACCAGTTTCATCTATTTTAATAAACTCAGAAAAAATACTACTATTCGGGTTGTGACCAATGGCAACAAAAAATGCACTTACTGGAATTTCTTGTAAGGTATTGGTTTGGGTATTTTTGATTCTAACCGCTTTAACTGTTTTATCTCCTAAAATTTCATCCGTTTCGCTATTGAAATACACTTTAATATTCGGTGTATTTAAAACGCGATCCTGCATTACTTTACTTGCGCGCATTTTATCTTTACGAACAATCATATGAACGGTGGTACACATTTTTGATAAATAATGTGCTTCCTCAGCAGCAGTATCACCAGCACCTACAATCGCTACTTCTTTTCCTTTAAAAAAGAAGCCATCACAAACAGCACATGCACTCACTCCAAATCCATTAAATTTCTCTTCACTTGGAATACCTAACCATTTAGCAATAGCGCCAGTTGAAATAATTACGGCATCTGCTTCAATGATCTTTTCATCATCAATCCATACCTTTTTAACATCCCCACTAAAATCAACTTTAGTTGCAAGACCATAACGAATATCCGTACCCATACGAGCCGCTTGTTTTTCAAAGTTCACCATCATCTCTGGGCCTTGAATACCATCTGGAAATCCGGGATAATTCTCCACATCTGTGGTAATGGTTAATTGACCACCAGGTTGAATTCCTTGGTATAATAAGGGTTTCATATTTGCCCTTGCTGCATATATAGCAGCAGTATAACCTGCGGGGCCTGAACCTATAATTAAAATGCTTACTTTTTCTGTTTCCATAACTTCTTTATTTCTTATTCAAAATTCTATAATAAATCCCACCTAAAAAAAAGCCCCGTCTAATCCTAAGATTGAAGGGGCTTGATAATATTTTAAACTACTAGCCCAAATAAGCTTTAAGTGCATTGCTGTATCTCGCTTTTTGTAAACGTTTAATAGCACGCTCCTTAATTTGTCTTATTCTTTCCTTCGTTAAATCGTATTTAATGCCAATTTGTTCAATCGTAACGCCATTTTCTCCATCTAAACCAAAATAGGCGTTAACAATCTCTGCCTCTCTAGGACTCAATGACTTAAGTACGCGACGAATTTCCTCTCTTAAAGAATCTTTCATTACATCTTCGTCAGTTTCATCACTACCTTTTAATAAATCACCCATCGCCACATCCTCTGCTTCATGCACTGGTGCATCTAATGAAGTGTGACGGGTATTTGATTGAAATATATTATTGATCTCAGTTTCAGACATTTCCAAAATTCCTGCTAATTCCTCAGTGGATGGCTCACGCTCATACTCTTGTTCAAAAGCCATATAAGCTTTGTTGGCCTTATTATAGGTACCAATTTTGTTTTGAGGTAAACGAACCAAACGACCCTGCTCAGCCAACGCTTGCAAAATAGATTGACGAATCCACCAAACCGCATATGATATGAATTTAAAACCTTTGGTTTCATCGAAACGTTGTGCAGCTTTAATTAAACCTAAATTACCTTCATTGATTAAATCAGATAATGACAAACCTTGGTGTTGGTATTGTTTTGCAACAGATACAACGAAACGAAGGTTGGCTTGTACTAATTTATGCAAAGCACGTTGATCACCCATTTTAATGCGCTGCGCTAAAGTGGTTTCTTCTTCAGGATTTATCATAGAGATTTTAGAAATCTCTTGTAAATACTTCTCAACCGCTTGCGAATCTCTGTTGGTAATCTGTGTTGCAATTTTAAGCTGCCTCATGCAAAGAATTTATTTAAAGGTATAACGATGTAAAGGTCAAAAAAGTTGTGTCTAACGATAAATAAAATAGGTAATTTTACCAAATGTTAGTCGGCAAAGGTACAAATTTGAGACTAATTTAGCAAATATTGATTGTAAAGCATTTATGCACACATTTTCCCGTTAAAATGTCCCCAAAAGGGTAAATTTTTGAGAATAATCCCTTTCTGAGAATTATCTTCGCGATATGATTGATTTTAGATCAGATACTGTTACCCTTCCTACCCCCGAAATGTTGGCTTTTATGCATCAGGCACCTGTTGGCGATGATGTATTTGGGGAGGATCCAAGTATCAACGCTTTAGAAGCCAAATCGGCAAGTCTGTTTGGCATGGAAGCAGGTTTGTTTTGTCCAAGTGGCACTATGACCAATCAATTGGCTATTAAATCGCATACACAAGCTGGGGATGAGGTGATTTGTGAGGAATTATCCCATGTGTACCAATATGAAGGTGGCGGTATTGCTTCCAACTCAGGCTGTTCGGTTAAATTGTTACAAGGCAATCGAGGTAGGATTAAGGCAAATCAGGTTTTAGGGGCTATCCATCCAGAGGATGTGCACAAGCCAATATCCAGATTAATTAGTTTGGAAAATACCTGTAACCGCGGTGGCGGTGCTTGTTATGATTTTAAGGAATTTGAAGATATACAAAAAATTGCAAAAACGCATCATTTGGGATTACACTTGGATGGTGCTAGAATTTTTAATGCCATTGTACATAAAAAGGAAGATTCAAAACAATACGGCAAAGTATTTGATTCCATCTCCATTTGTTTGAGTAAAGGATTGGGCGCACCCGTTGGAAGTGTATTGGTTGGAGATGCGACCTTTATTAAAAAAGCAAGAAGATGGCGAAAAGTATTTGGTGGCGGGATGCGTCAAGCAGGATCATTAGCAGCTGCAGGCATTTATGCATTGGATCATCATGTGGAAAGGTTAAAACAGGATCATCAAAAAGCATTGCTCATTAAAGATGCATTAGTAAAAAAAGAATTCGTTACAGAGGTATTTGAAGTGGAAACCAATATTGTAATTGCAAAAATTGAAGGAAAATATAATGCAACACAATTAGCTTCCCTTTTAAAGGAGCATCATATTTTAGTTATTGCAATGACCCCTGCTCTCGTTCGATTTGTATTGCATTTGGACATCACCAATGAAATGTTAGCAACGACAATAGCAACTATTGAAAAATTATAGTTAAAAAATATTTATAAAATTGAACACATTAGCGGATAAAAATTAGTGAAATAGAAAAGATTATGTTAGAAAGAATTAACCCAACATCTACACAGGCCTGGTTTGTATTAAAAAAGCATTTTGAAGAAGAAATGAATCGAAAGCAAATGAAAGATTTGTTTGCTTCCGACCATACCCGATTTAATCAATATTCCATTAACACTGCAGATATATTATTTGATTACTCAAAGAATATTGTAACTGATAAAACCTTACAATTATTATTTCAATTGGCGAATGAATGTGGATTGCCCAAAGCAATTGCAGCGCAATTTGAGGGAAAGGCAATTAATGAAACCGAACAAAGAGCGGTTTTACATACCGCCTTAAGAAATTTTAGCGGCGCGGCTGTTATGGTGGATGAGCAGGATGTGATGCCTGAAATTTTACGTGTGCAAAAAAAAATGAAAACATTTTGTGACAATATTCATAATTGTACACATAAAGGTTATACAGGAAAAAAAATTACCACGATTGTAAATATAGGTATTGGTGGCAGTGACTTAGGCCCAGTGATGGTGACTGAAGCATTGAAACCTTATTGGGTGGATGGGATACAAATATATTTTGTAAGTAATGTGGATGGCACACATATCGTAGAGACCTTAAAAAAAGTGAATGCCGAAGAAACCTTATTCTTGATTGCTTCAAAAACATTCACTACCCAGGAAACCATGACCAATGCACATACTGCACGTGCTTGGTTCTTAGAAAAAGCTATAGATGAAAAACATATCGCTACCCATTTCGTGGCCTTGTCAACCAATGAAAAAGCAGTAAATGCTTTTGGCATTAGTAGTAAAAATATGTTTGAGTTTTGGGATTGGGTGGGCGGAAGATATTCTTTATGGAGTGCCATTGGACTTTCCATAGCATTAACTATTGGACACGAAAACTTTGAAAAATTATTAAAAGGTGCACACCAGGCCGATCATCATTTTAAAAATGAAGCGATTGAAAAAAATATACCAGTGATTATGGCATTATTGGGAATATGGTATACCAACTTCTTTGGCTCTCAAAGTGAAGCTATCCTACCTTATGACCAATACATGCATCGATTTGCTGCTTACTTTCAACAAGGTAATATGGAAAGTAATGGCAAGTTTATTAATCGTAATGGAACGGCTGTGAATTATACCACTGGCCCAGTTATTTGGGGAGAACCAGGCACCAATGGACAGCATGCATTTTATCAATTAATGCACCAAGGCACTCTAGTTATCCCTTGTGATTTTATTGCACCAGCGATTAGTCATAACCCTATCGGTGATCATCATGATAAATTACTAAGTAATTATTTTGCGCAAACAGAAGCATTGTTAAATGGAAAAACAAATGCAGAAGTAGTTGCTGAATTAAAACAAAGTAAAAAAACAGCCAAGGAAATTGAAACATTAACGCCCTTTAAAGTATTCACAGGGAACAAACCAACAAATTCTTTTTTAGTTAAAAAAATTACGCCAGAAACCTTAGGTTTTTTAATAGCCACTTATGAACATAAAATATTTACACAAGGGGTTATTTGGAATATATTTAGTTATGACCAATGGGGCGTTGAATTAGGAAAACAATTGGCTAATAAAATTTTACCGGAATTGTCTGACAACAATAAAGTGGACAATCACGATAGCTCCACCAATGGTTTAATCAATCAATATAAAAATTGGAAAACACAAGCTTAATTTCTCCTGATATAATCATACGTACCATTGCCCTTCATGACAATGAAGCAATAGCGAAGTAATACGAGCAGCTTTAACTGAATTTGGTGCAAATAAACCAGGCACTGCTTATTACGATACAACTACGGATCATTTATTTGAATTATTTCAAATACCCGGCGCTATTTATTTCATAGCAGAATTAAAAGGAACGCTGGTTGGTGGTGCAGGTATCTTCCCTACAGAAGGTCTGCCAGAAAAAACCTGTGAATTAGTAAAACTCTATTTACACAAGGATGCAAGAGGTATTGGTTTAGGGAAACAACTTTTACTAAAATCAATGCAATGGGCCAAGGAAAATGGATACGATCAAGTGTATTTAGAATCCATGCCTGAACTTTCCAAAGCAGTCAGTATTTATGAAAATGTTGGGTTTAAAAAAATCCATCATGCACTTGGTAATAGTGGACATGATGGATGTGATATTTGGATGATTAAAAACTTATAATCGCACTACAAAAAGTAATAGCTGATTACCATTTTTCAACCTCTTCTTGACTCATATTATCGCCCTGACTTACAGGAGAATCTCTTGCTTCTAATGGCTTTTTTTCTGTTATTGTAGCTGGATCAATTTCAACTTCAGGAGCAACAAGAGCAGCTGGAATAGCTTCTTCTACTGGAGGCGCAGGTGTTGTAGCAGGTGCAACAGGTGCTGAATTTTCTGAAACTTCTGGTGGTGCGGTATATCTTACGCCTTGGTCAGGTGCATTAGGATCTTCTTCATGGTTAAAAGCATCAAAATCAAAATCAGGCATTAATTCTGTCTTAACAAAGTCCATGGCTTCTGTAACAGCCTTAATAAACTTATTGAAATCTTCCTTGTAAATAAAAATTTTATGGCGATCATATCCGTTATTGTCAAAGCGCTTTCTGCTCTCCGTAATGGTTAAAAAATAATCATTTGAGCGGGTGGCTCTGACGTCAAAAAAATAAGTGCGTCTTTTGCCAGCACGAATACGCGTACTATAAACACTTTCAATTGGTCGCTCATTACTTTTATCGAAGTTCTCTTGCTCCATAGTTACATTGAATTATAACTAAAAATATAAAAATGTTGTTGAAAATCAAAAAAATTATCCCTTTTCCATCCAAGGTGGAAAATCAGTCTTCTTCGACATTTGATCACTTTAATTATTGTCTAAAGAATGTTGGGCCCTATATAATTCAGCATAAAGGCCATTTTTAGCTAACAAGCTATCATGAGTGCCCTGTTCTGCAATTTTACCATCCTGTAGATAGATGATGAGGTCGAAGTTGAAATTGTAGAAAATACGGTGCGTAATAAAAAGGGTCGTTTTATCTTTTATATAAAAATCAAGATTCCCTAAAATGGTTCTTTCGGTATTTGCATCTACTGCACTTAAACAATCATCTAAAATTAAAATAGATGGATTTTTTATTAATGACCTTGCAATTGCCACTCTTTGTTTTTGTCCCCCACTTAAAGTGTTACCACGTTCACCTACTAAAGTATCAAATTGTTTGGGCAAATTATTGATTTCATTTAATACATGAGCCGTTTTAGCTGCATACGTTAAATCATCATAGGCCACTTTTTCTTTTAATCCAAACTGAATATTATTTTGTATCGTATCACTGAATAAAAATACATCTTGTTGTACATAGCCAATAGCATTTCTTAAATGCTGTACCTGATATTGATTTACATCTACCCCATCCATCAAAATTTGACCTGTGGAGGTTTCATACATCCTGGTTAATAGTTGCGCAATGGTAGTTTTCCCAGCACCAGTCTTTCCTAATATTAAAACTTTTTGACCCGATTTAATAGTTAAATTAAAATCAGACAATGCTTTAATTTTAGAATGTGGGAAAACCAATGAAACATCCTTAAAATCAATATCACCTTTTAATGGTGTTATGACTGGTGAAGTTGGATTGGTAATATTTGGTTGAATAGATAAAAATTCATTTAATCTTTTTTGTGACGCAGCTGCTCTTTGAATCATACTTGCCGTCCAACCAATCGCACTCACTGGGAAAGTAAGCATATTGATATAAATCACAAACTCAATGACAGTAGCCACTTTGGAAGGGTCTTGCAGCGCTTGTAATCCACCCAGGTAAATAGTTATTAAAGTACTTAAGCCAATCATTAAAGCCATTGTTGGTGCATAAATTGCTTCCACTTTTGCCAAGCTCACTGCATTTTCACGATACAATTCACTATTTTTTTTAAAAAATCCCAGCATTGCTTTTTCTTGCACAAATGATTTTATGACCCTTATTCCAGAATAGGATTCCTGTGCATTCGTGGTTAAATCAGAAAGTTGTCCTTGAATTTGTTCACTCTTTTTATTAATAATACTATTTACATAATAAATAGTAATGGCTAATATTGGAAGCGGTGCTAATACGTATAAACTTAGAATTACATCCTTGCTAAACATATTGTACAAGCAAAAACCGATTAATGAAACTAGGTTAATTAAATACATTAAAGAAGGGCCAGTATACATACGCACCCTACTCACATCTTCAGTGATGCGACTCATTAAATCACCAGTGCTATGTGTTTTATAAAATTCAGTATCTAATTTTTGATAGTGTTCGTACACTTGGTTTTTTTGATCAAACTCAATATGCCTACTCATCACAATTATGGTTTGGCGCATAAAAAACATAAACACCCCTCTGATGATGGCCAAAATCAAAATAATAAGACTACAAAAAGTGACCAAACCCGCAAATGTAAAATTATAATGTGTACTAATTTGATCGATACCAATCGTGACCATTTCATTATGTATTGGAGAAACGATCTTAGAACCCGGTAATTTAGCTTGAACCAAACCAACCACATAACCTGTGATTTGGGGTGCCAAAACCGCTAAATAGTTAGTTGCGATGACAAATACAATTCCAATGAAGAATCGCACCCGATATTTCCAAAAAAACACATTTAATGCAGATAATTCTTTCACTTAGCCCATTTTTGTAAAGATACATGGTAGTCAATAAATTAGACCAATTGTTTAACCATATAAATTGCAAGTATTTTTGCAAAATTCGGTTTCCCTTCCTACATTTGCCGCGGAGAGTTGGCAGAGCGGTCGATTGCGGCAGTCTTGAAAACTGTTGACTGTAACAGGTCCTGGGGTTCGAATCCCTAACTCTCCGCAGAATGACAAAAAAGGGGCTAAAAGCCCCTTTTTTAATGCCCAAAACTGAACGGAGTGACAACGGATTACAAAAAACGGCACATAAAGCTTGCTTTAATGTGCAAGTTTTGAAGTAACACGTTAAAATGGCGCAGCCATTTGGTTTTGGGCATAAAAACTACAGGCTTCCCCTTTTTTGTCATTCTCGCCCCCACCAGGATCACCGACCAAAGGGAGGTAATCCTGGTGAAGAAAATTTGTAAAATTTTAGATGGGAAGCCGGAGCAAAGCGACGGCAATCCAGTTGGGGTAATTAATTGAAAATTAATTACAAAACAGATCACCGACCGAAGGGAGGTAATCCTGGTGGGGAAAAAATTTGTAAAATTTTAGATGGGCTACCGGAGCAAAACTACTTTGCACAAAAGTTAATTTGTTTACTAATCGGCCAACTCTCCAAATTTCCCTAATTCATAATCCTGAAAAGCTTCCATAATTTGTTCACGGGTATTCATTACAAATGGGCCATGCGCAGCAATGGGTTCATTGATAGGTTCTCCACTTAAGATTAAAACAATACTATTTTGCGTTGCTTTCATAGTAAATGATTCACCCTCATTTTTAAACAACGCTAAATGATCTAATGGAACCTCTTCAGTATTATTTAAAATCACTTCCCCCTCAATCACTAAAATACAAGTATTATGATTGGCAGGGAAACTAAATTCAGCACTACCACCTGAAGCTAACTTGGCATTCAACATATTTACAGGTGTAAAAGTACTAGCGGCTCCTTGATGATCTTGATAGGAACCTGCAATCACTTCAACGATACCTCCGTCTACTTTAATTTTTGGAATATGACTATTCTCAATCGCTTGATATTTAGGTGTACTCATTTTATCCTTCGCAGGCAGGTTCACCCACAACTGTACCATTTGAAAATCACCACCGGTTGCACAAAAACTTTCGGCATGATATTCCTTATGTAAAACACCACTTGCTGCTGTCATCCATTGTACATCTCCTTCCTTAATTTCACCACCACCTCCAGCGCTATCATGATGTGCAACACTTCCTTTATAGGCAATAGTTACTGTTTCAAATCCTCGATGTGGATGCACACCCACGCCTTTAGGTTTACCTGTTGGCGGAAAATGATATCTAGATGCATAATCCAACATAATAAAAGGATCCATTCTTTCCATGGTTAAGCCATATCCACTAGGAATAAAATTATGCACCCTAAATCCATCTCCCACAAAATGGGGTTGCTTAGGTGCTAAAACCATTTCAACTTGTTTCGTACTCATATATGTATATTTTTATAAAAAAAATAACGCACAATGAATTGCACGTTATTTATATGATAATAAGATGAAGCTTACTAGAATCTTGTTAAATAACTATTCCAGAAACCTATATAAATAGATGCTTTATTTCTTAAGGTTAAATTTCCAGACTCCAAAATTAAACCTGTATTGAATTTTGCATTTCTTTTTCCTTGTCCTTCAAATTCTAAAACCGCATTCTTAATGGTAGAATCATATGGATTATAATTCACATTAATCAATAATGGCGCATAAGTATAAGTTAATGTATCTGAAATATGAACATGCGCACTATCTAAATCACCCATATTTCCTGGTGATTTGGGATAAATAATATTCAATGAATCTAAATAAGCCAAACCATTTTTATCATTAGGATCCTTAATTGTTCTAATAATGATAGTGTCTGCAAATTTTATTACTCCAGGATTGATAGAATCCTTTGCATTAAATACTAAATCAGGCATTTGTAAAGTGATGCTTCTTGACCAATTTCCAACAAATTTATCCCTTACCTCACTAGTAATAAGACGTTTGTTATATGCATAATCCAACTCATACACTATAGATTTATTACAAGCTGTAAATAAAACAACTATAATCAATCCTAAATAGGTAATAAATTTTCTCATAAATCATTTCAATTATAATGAAGCACTAAGGTAAACATTTCATTGAATTATTGTGGAATTATACTAATATATTTTTATTTTATAATATGTAATAATGTACATAAGAATAAGGTTAAGAAGTTGCTGTTATCTTCTCCACCACCACCAAGTCAACCAAATCAATATTCATGGGAAGTTGCCCTATTTTCACAATGGCCCTTTTTCCCTTAATATCAAGTACTTCACCCACTTGATAATTATTTTTCATTTTTACTGTAGCCCCAACTTCAATAGGTTTAGAAAGCTCTTTGTAATTCTTATCTACTTTCTTTGCCAATTTATTGATGACTATTTTATCATTTTTCTTAAACAATAAATTATATAAATTTTTAACTACTTCTTCCTTCTTTTCTGCTTTTTTCCAATCCAACGCAATTTGCTTTAGTTTTCGCTCCATCTCCTTTAAATAGGTAAACTTATCCTCCGCCACCCTATTCTGCTCCTTTAATAAGTTGATTTGTTGTAAATGCTTTTCCTTATTCAATGTTTTACTTAGTTCCGCTTGTAAAATATCCACCTCTTTTAATTTCTTAATTAAGTCACGACGTTCTTTTTGAATTAATTGTAAATCCTGTTCCGTACTATTCAATAATTTATCTAACTCAAAGTGATGACTATCCACCAACTTCCTCGCACGATTTATTAAATTTTTAGGTAAGCCAATTCTTTCTGCAATAGCAAATGTGTATGAACTTCCTGGTTTTCCAATGACCAATTGATACAATGGTTCTAACTTAACCTCATCAAACTGCATCGCACCATTAACAATACCTTTATTATGATTAGCCATTACTTTTAGGTTCAAATAATGGGTAGTCACAATACCTTGGGCATGTCGATGTGACAATTCCTCCAATATTACTTCCGCAAAAGCACCACCCAAATGTGGATCACTACCACTTCCTAATTCATCAATAAAAAATAAGGTTTTTCCATTCGCATTTTCAATAAAATGTTTCATGTGAATCAAATGACTTGAATACGTACTTAATTCAAATGCCAAATTTTGGGTATCCCCTAATTGTATAAATAATTGTTTGTAAATACCCATCTGAGAATCTGGATGCACCGGAATCAATAAGCCACTCTGTAACATCACCTGATTGAGTCCCAATGTTTTCATGGATACGGTTTTACCACCAGCGTTAGGTCCACTGATAATAAGTATCCGTGTATTATCGTCCAATTGAATGATAACAGGAATTGTTTTTTTACCTGATGACTTATTGTACATGTAAAGCAAAGGATGATAAGCATCTATCAAATGCGAAGTGGCCAAGTTATTAACCATGGGTAATTGCGCATTCATGTCAATTGCCAACAAAGCTTTTGCTTTTACAAAATCAAATTGCCCAATGATTTGTAAATAGTTCATTAATAAACTTGAATAAGGCGACAACTGTGCAGTAAGTTGTCTTAATACGCGCTGCACCTCCTTCAATTCTTCCTGTTCTAAACTATATAATTCATTATTTAATTCAATGGTTTCCTCAGGTTCGATAAAAGCCGTTTTACGACTATCACTTTCGCCGTGTAAAAAACCTTTCACTTGTCGTTTGTATTCTGAAAAAACTGCAACTACCCTTCTTCCATTACTAAAGCTTTCATCAATGTCAGCAGTATAACCTGACTTGGCTAACTTACTCACTACTTTTTCAAATATCCGCCTAAGCTCCTGTCTTTTTTTATACAACTGCATCCTTATCTTGGCCAAATCCTCTGATGCATTGTCCTTCACCGAACCCCGTTCATCCACCACGACATCAATCATTTCAATGATACACTTTTCATAATACGTATCTGCTATTATTTCATACAAAGCTGCATAAGCTGATTGTCGTTCTGCATCAAACCATTTAAATACTTGGGAGGTATGATCCGCTAACTTTCTTACCAACAACCATTGTTCTACGACCAATTGCGCGCCTGGGATACCTAACAATTTCAAATCCCTTCGTATATCCATCACAAAATCAGTGGGAAAATACTGACCAGCCGATCTGATATATTTAAATTCCTGCGTTTGTTGTAAGGCGGTTTGTATATACTTAAGATGGGTATGAATCCGGATATCATTCACCATTTCCTTACCAATTGTCGTTTGACAATAGTTTAATAAAATAGTAATAATTTTATCAAATTCTAACTGAGATAATGCATTTTCTGGATAAACTTTCATGGGCGTATAAGGGGACAAATTTACTTAAATAAACATTAACCTGCTTTAAACAATTTGGGTATATTATTTGTATTATATTTATAAAAAATTTTTATGCTAGGCCTAAAAAAAACAAGTATTTTATTATACCTATTTATTTCCTTTAGCGCATGCGCTCAAAATAATACAAACAGTAAACCGAATAAGATAAAAATGACAAATATTGAAACCATAACACTTGGATCAGGCTGCTTTTGGTGTACCGAAGCCTTTTTTCAACGTTTAAAAGGAGTAGTAAAAGTAACCAGTGGTTATAGTGGTGGCTTTGTTGACAACCCTACCTATGAGCAGGTTTGTGATAAAACCACCGGACATGCAGAAGTATGTCAGGTATTATTTGATACCACAAAGATTAGTTTAGACGAAATTTTATCGGTTTTTTGGAAAACGCATGACCCTACCACTTTAAACCAACAAGGAAATGACATTGGGCCACAATATCGTAGCGTTGTATTTTTTCACAACAAGCACCAGGAAGATTTGGCAAAAAAATATATTAATGAATTAAACGCAGCAAAAGCATGGCCTAATCCAGTGGTGACAACCGTTGAAGCATTTGAAAAGTTTTATGCTGCCGAAAACTATCACCAAAACTATTATAACAATAATAAAAATCAAGGGTATTGCAGATATGTGATTGGCCCTAAATTGGAGAAATTTGAAAAAGTATTTGCTGATAAATTGATCAAAGAATAATATCATAATCATATCATTACTTGTTTATTAATTACGACTAATTAGAGCAACCATATGAAAAACACTTTATGCATTGTTGCACTGTCCTTTTTTTCATTGGCTTTAAAAAGTCAACCCGTATTTAATATGCAGGATACTTTAAGAGGAAGTTTAAATGAACATCGTGATTGGTTTGATATTCAAAATTATGACATTACGGTCAAACCAACCTTTGAAACTAAATCCATCATTGGCCAGGTTAGTTGGACTTCAAAAGTGGTAAAGCCCACAAATAACATTCAAATTGATTTACAACAGCCTTTAATCATTGATAGTGTCATTTATTTTGCACCTAATACTAAGTCAGGTAAACCCCTTTCCTTTTCAAGACACTTGAATGTAGCCATTGCCAACTTCAATGAAAAATTAAATGTAAATACAAATTTTAAAATAGTCATTTACTACCACGGCATTCCTGTTGAAGCTGCTCGCCCTCCTTGGGACGGTGGCTGGATTTGGAAAAAAGATGCCAATGGTAAACCCTGGATGTCTGCAGCATGTCAAGGATTAGGTGCTTCGATTTGGTATCCTTGTAAGGATCACCAATCTGATGAACCAGACCAAGGTGCTAGTTTAACTATGATTGTTCCAGATACGTTAATGGCAATAGGAAATGGCCGAATGATAAAAAAAGAAAGCAATAATCAGCTTGCGACCTATACTTGGGAAGTTAAAAATCCAATAAACAATTATAACATCATCCCTTATATCGGCGATTATATGGGTTGGAGTGAAAAGTATAGTGGCTTAAAAGGGAATTTAGATTTACACTATTGGGTTTTAAAACAAGATTCCACCAAAGCAAAAGCCCAATTTACACAAGTACCTCAAATGTTGAAAGCATTTGAATATTGGTTGGGGCCATACCCTTTTTATGAGGATGGCTATCAATTAGTGCAATCACCCCATTTAGGTATGGAGCATCAATCCGCAGTCGCCTATGGTAATAAATTTGCTAATGGTTATTTAGGACGAGACTTGTCAGGTACAGGCTGGGGTTTAAAATGGGATTTTATCATTGTACATGAAAGTGGTCATGAGTGGTTTGCCAATAATATTACCACCAATGATATTGCTGACATGTGGGTGCACGAAGGATTTACAAATTATACGGAAACTTTAATGACCGAATACTATTATGGTATTGAAGCAGGTAATGATTATAATTTTGGAATTAGACGAGGCATACAAAATAACAAACCCATTATTGCACATTACGGCGTGAATGAACAAAGTGATGGGGATATGTATAATAAAGGATCTAATCTAATTCATACCTTAAGGCATGCCATCGACAACGATTCCTTGTTCCGACAATTATTAATCAATTTAAACAAACAATACTATCATAAAACAGTGAACAGTGTTGATATTGAAAATTTTATTTCTAAATCTGCCGGTTTCAACTTTACTAAAATCTTTGACCAATATTTAAGAAACACGCAAATTCCTTCCTTTGTTTACCAATATGATGAGAAAGAAAAAATATTGACCTACCAATGGAAAAATTGTGTTGTTGGTTTTAATCTTCCTTTGGCTTTAAATTACAAAGGAAAAAAATACCAATTAAATCCCATGGATTATATTCCACAAAAGAAATTAATTACACAACCAGATTTTGATATTAAGGATTTTGTAAAACTCATCAACAGATTATATTACGTAAACACGTCCATAGAAAACTAAGAAATAATAATCGATAATATTATTGTGGGCTAGTTCTGCCTAAACTATATAATCTTCTTTGCCAATAAGGATCAGTTAAATCACCAATCGTTACCCCTTGGCTTGTACTTGCATGTGCAAATTTATTATTAGCTAAATAAATACCCACATGTGAAATGCGGCGACGTCCTTCGGTTTTAAAAAATATTAAGTCACCTTCCTTTAAATTATTCCATTCTATTTTTACACTTTGCTCATACTGTTCAGCTGCGGTACGTTTTAAATTAACTTTATATATATCGCGCATTACATCCAAGGTGAAATAGGAACAATCCACCCCATTTTTGGAATTACCGCCCAAAACATACGGTGTACCCCACCATTCATCAATTTTTTGCAGTAATGGAATGTTTTTAATTTCTTCTACTGCAATATCCATTTTAAGCGAATATTTGATTTGTAGCCAATTTGCCTTTTCTATATCAGACAAATTCACGGGCATCATTTCATAATTTTTATTAATAACCGCTGGCTTTTCAGTTTCAACAGCATTAGAGGCTTTATTGATTGTAATTTTCCCTGGGGACACCGAGATATCTTCCAAAAATTCCATGGTTCTTGGCGTTTTCTTAGTATCAGAAATTACAATTTGCTTTCCAGTATTCAAAGGAAAGGATAAGTTTTTAAGGGTACTACAGCTAGCCAATAAAATAAGTAATCCAAATAAGTGAACACCCCTGTATAAATTTTGCATCCCCATAGACAGGCAAGTTAATGTTTGTAGGTGTAAAAAGGGAATTTTAGTCTGTTTTTAACGATTTATTTGTGGAAAATTAAGCCAATTTATACCCCTTAATTTTACGATATTTGTACACTTACACCTATTCCAAGATGCCTACATTTTCACATTTACATGTTCATACCCAATATTCACTTTTGGATGGTGCTGCCTCCATTGAGGGATTGTATGAAAAAGCAATGGGTGATCATATGCCAGCACTTGCCATCACCGATCACGGTAATATGTTTGGGGCATTTAAGTTTGTTAGCCAGGCTTGGAAAAAAACAAAAGTCATTGGCAAAGATGCAGATGGGAAAGATATATTAGCACCGACTGTAAAACCCATTGTTGGTTGTGAATTTTATGTGGTGAAGGATCGTCATATCAAAAACTTCACCAAGGAATTAAAGGACAATCGTTATCACCAAGTTCTTTTAGCAAAGAATGCGATTGGTTATCAAAACTTAATCAAACTTACTTCGCTTGGATACATTGAAGGGATGTACAGTAAGTACCCACGTATTGATAAATCATTAATTGAAAAATACCACGAAGGATTAATTGCTACTACCTGTTGTATTGGTGCACATGTACCCCAAGCCATATTAAAAAGTGACGAAGCCGCTGCGGAAAAGGAATTTAAATGGTGGTTGGATATTTTTGGCGAGGATTATTATATTGAAATTCAAAGACACCAAATTCCGGAACAACAAATAATTAATGACCGTCTTTTACAATATGCAAAAAAATACAAGGTTCCTGTTATTGCAACGAATGATAGTCACTACATTAATGAAGATGACGCCAATGCACACGATATTTTACTATGTATCAATACGGGTGAAAAACAATCCACCCCGGGATTTGATGATTTTGTGAATGATGAAATTCAAATAAAAAACAGAAGATTTAAATTCCCCAATAACGAATTTTATTTTAAAACACAGGCGCAAATGTCTGCCTTGTTTAGCGACTTACCTGAATCCATTGATAATACCAATGCGATTGTTGACAAGGTAGATGTGTTGAACTTGAAAAAAGATATTTTACTTCCCGCCTTCCCTATTCCAAAGGAATTTCAGATTCACAAGGAAGCCAATATGAACCAGTGGGAATTATTAAAACATTTAACTTGGGAAGGTGCAAATAAAAGATACCCCGAAATTACCACCGAATTACAAGAGCGAATTGATTTTGAATTATTCACGATTCGTACCATGGGCTTTGCGGGTTATTTTTTAATTGTAAGTGATTTTATTCAAGCAGGACGTAATATGGGGGTTTTTGTAGGCCCCGGTCGTGGTTCAGCTGCAGGTAGTGTGGTAGCCTATTGTATTGGCATCACTAATATTGATCCGATTAAATACCAATTACTATTTGAGCGTTTCTTAAATCCAGATCGTAAGAGCATGCCCGATATTGATACGGACTTTGACGATGAAGGTCGTCAAAAAGTAATTGACTATGTGGTTGATAAATATGGTAAGGAACAGGTGGCACAAATTGTTACCTATGGTACCATGGCTGCGAAAAGTAGTATTAAAGATGTTGCCCGTGTGATGGATTTGCCTTTATCTGAAAGTAACTTATTAGCCAAATTAGTTCCTGATAAACCAGGCACTGAATTAAATAGATGTTTACATGCACCACTGACGGTGAAGGAAGGTGAAAAATCATTAGCAGAAAGAGAAGGCTATCAACCAGAAGATATTGATAATGTAAAAAAGTTAAGAGAAATATATAAAGGGAATGATTTACGTGCAGCCGTTTTACATGAAGCAGAAAGATTAGAAGGATCTATCCGAAATACAGGTATTCACGCAGCAGGTATCATCATTGCCCCTAGCGATTTAACTGAAATCATGCCAGTGGCCACTGCCAAAGATTCTACTTTGTGGGTTACCCAAATTGAAGGAAGTGTGATTGAAGAAGCTGGCGTATTAAAAATGGACTTCTTGGGTTTAAAGACCCTCTCCATTTTAAAAACTGCATTGGAATTAATCAAACAAAATTACGGGATTATCATTGATTTGGATTTGATTCCTTTGGACGATGCAAAAACTTTTAATTTATACCAACGCGGCGAAACCAATGCTACTTTCCAATTTGAAAGTGTGGGCATGCAAAAACATTTACGTGATTTAAAACCGGATAAATTTGCTGATTTAATTGCAATGAATGCTCTGTACCGTCCAGGCCCGATGGCATATATTCCTAATTTCATTGAACGTAAACACGGGCGAGAATTAATCAAATATGATTTGCCTGTGATGGAAGAAATATTAGCGGATACTTATGGTATTACTGTTTATCAAGAACAGGTAATGTTACTCAGTCAAAAAATTGCCAGCTTTACAAAAGGTGATGCCGATGTACTCAGAAAAGCCATGGGTAAAAAGCAAAAATCGGTATTGGATAAAATGAAAGCACAGTTTGTGGCGCGCGCTGTAAAAAATGGACATCCTGAAAATGTATTAGAAAAAGTTTGGACGGATTGGGAAGCATTTGCCCAATATGCTTTTAATAAATCACACTCCACTTGCTATGCCTATTTAGCCTATCAAACCGCTTATTTAAAAGCACACTACCCTGGTGAATATATGTCAGCCGTATTAAACCATGCGGGTAGTATTGATAAAATTACCTTCTTCATGGAAGAATGTAAAAGAATGACAATAAAAGTGTTGGGTCCAGATATCAATGAATCGCTCAATGGTTTTTCAGTAAATAAAAATGGAGAAATTAGATTTGGCTTAGGTGGATTAAAGAGTGTGGGTGAAGCCGCAATTGAAACCATCATTACCGAAAGAAATAAATCAGGTCATTTTAAAGATATGGTTGATTTTATCAAACGCGTATTATCTCGATCTGTCAATAAAAAATCATTAGAAAGTTTGGCCTATTCTGGCACTTTTGACTGTTTTCCAGAATACCACCGAGCTCAATTTTTTCATGTAGCGGATGGTGATAGAACCAACGGATTAGAAAAATTAATCAATTACGCACAAGCTTTACAAAACATAAATGCGGGTACGACGAACACTTTATTTGGCGATTTACCTTCGGCCATGCAAGTACCTGTTCCTAAAATAACCGTATGTGAGGAATGGACTTTAACCGAAAAGCTGGATCATGAAAAGGACATCACTGGCATGTTTATGAGTGGGCACCCTTTGGATCATTTCAGTTTTGAAATGCGACATTATCAATTTACACCCATTAATGATTTTAATGAAGTAAGAGATACTTTATCAGTGAATTTAAATCAATTAGGCCGAAACTTTAAACTAGCTGGCTTGGTGACTGAAGTACAACATCGGATGACCAAAACAGGCAAAAATTTTGGCTCCTTTGTTATTGAAGATTTTACTGGTAAAACTGATTTTATTTTGTGGAGCGAAGATTATATCAAGTTCCAAAATTACCTAGAAGTGGGGCAAAAGATTTTTTTAACTGGAAGTTTTAGAAACAGATACAATCAACCCAATGCCTTTGAATTTAAAATCACCAATATGTCCTTGTTGGAAACCGTGAAGCAAAACCAAACCAGGTCCATTGAAATAAGTATGCACCCTTCCAAGCTTGACCAAGAGATTTTAGCATTTATTGAGAAGAATTTAAAACAGAACCCAGGCCGCGCTTACTTAAAATTCAACTTCATTGAACCCAAGGAGCAACTGGTGGCCAGTGTTCGTACCTATGAAAAGGGTTTTTTGATGAATGATGATATGGTTTCCTTTCTGGACAAGCATCCTGATTTATCTGTCCTAGTGAACCTAGTTTAAGCAACTGCCTTAACAGGTAATTGCATGACGCTATGTCGGTAAAATTTGTCCCCAATATTTTTTTATAAAGTGGAAAAGTCAAATGGGCAGTTATTAAATATTGGAACTATTTTTGAACAAGTATAACAAACAACCCAATTAAAATATATAATTATGGCATTAGAATTTACAGATGCGAATTTTCAGAAAGACGTCATGGAAAGTGATAAACTTACAGTCATTGATTTTTGGGCAGAATGGTGTGGTCCTTGTCGTGCCATTGGGCCAGTTATTGAAGAATTAGCTGTGCAATATGAAGGAAAAGTAAATATCGGGAAAGTGAATGTGGATGTTAATCCTAACTTAAGCATGAACTTTGGTATTACTTCCATTCCCGCTATCTTATTTGTTAAAGGCGGCGAAGTAGTTGACAAGCAAATTGGTGCAGTACCAAAAGCTGTTTTAGACAAAAAAATTCAAGCACATTTATAATTTTATCATTGTACACCAATGGTATTCATATAAAATCCCATCCTGTACACCCGGGATGGGATTTTTGTTTATCTTAGGAATCTAAATTCACACTATGGAACGATTTCAAGGCATTATAGGGATCATTGTTATCATCATCATTGCCTATCTGTTTTCAAATAACAAAAGTAAAATCAATTACCGGTTGGTCATAAGTGGCTTATTGTTACAATTTACGATTGGGGTTTTAATCTTAAAAATTCCAGCAATCACCCACTTTTTTCAAATTATAGGAAGAGGTATGGGCAAAATTGAACAATTTGCACGCGCAGGTGCTTCTTTCGTTTATAGTGGTGTTGCTGCAACTACCCCAACTGGTGTTGCTGATTTTGCCAATGGTGGTTTTGTATTTGCATTTAATGTGACCGCTACTATTATATTAGTTTGTGTTTTAGTTGCTTTATTTTATCATTTTGGGATCATGCAACGAATTGTTGCAGCTGTTGCAAAATCGATGAATTTTATTATGCGCGTAAGTGGTGCTGAAGCATTAAGTAATGTGGCAAGTGCTTTTGTTGGACAGGTAGAGGCGCAAATTATGATTCGCCCCTATTTGGCCACTATGACCAAAAGTGAAATATTAGCCAGTATGAGTGGAAGTTTGGCTTGTATTGCTGGTGGTATTTTAATTGTGTATGCAAATATGGGTGCACAAGCAGGAATGGATTTGGCACCAAAATTAATCACTGCAAGTTTAATGGCAGCGCCAGGGGCATTGGTGATAGCTAAAATTGTATTCCCTGAAACTGAGGTTTCTCAAACCATGGGAAGTGTTAAACTAGAAGTGAAAAGTCAATATAGTAATACCATCGATGCCATCACGCATGGTGCTGGTGATGGATTTAAATTAGCAATGAATGTAATTGCTATGCTGATTGGATTTATCGCTTTAATTGCGATGATTGATTGGATCATGCTAAGCGTTGGTCATTTGTTTAACCCGAACTTACACCTGAGTTTAAATTTTGTATTTGGAAAACTATTTTATCCAATGGCTTGGGCCATGGGTATTCCGTCGGTTGATATTCAAAATGCAGCTACTTTATTAGGACAAAAATTAACCATTAACGAATTTGTTGCCTTTAAAAGTTTAACCAGTAAAGCCGTTCCTATCCTTACAGAAAAAGGTTTATTAATTGTAAGTATTGCCATTTGTGGTTTTGCGAATTTTAGTAGTGTAGGTATGCTGATTGGTGGTATTGGTGAATTAGCACCAAACAGAAGAAAGGACTTAGCTGAATTAGGTTTAAAAGCCCTTTTATGCGGAACTTTAGCGTCCTACTTGTCCGCAAGTATGGCAGGCTTATTACTGTAATTATGATTTGTATTAGTTGTAAAATTGGATAGTATTGTGACTATAATTCTTAACTTTGTAGCCTAAAATAGTGGGCAATGCAAACGGAGAATATACAAGTGATTATAAACTCGGAAACTGATCATCAATTACAAAATATTGGGAACAAAATTATTCATAATGAACGTATTTCATTTGACGAAGGCGTTTATTTATTTGAAAAAGCATCACTACCCTATGTTGGCGCATTGGCCAATTGGAAAAGAGAATCTTTACACGGAGACAAAACCTATTTCAATAAAAATTTTCATATTGAACCGACCAATGTGTGCGTGTTCTCCTGCAAGTTTTGTTCTTACTCAAAATTATATGCGCATAAGGAAGAAGGCTGGGAATTAACCATTGATCAAATGATGTACATTGTAAAATCATACGATGGCAAACCTGTTACTGAAGTTCATATTGTGGGTGGCGTACATCCTAAATTAACCTTGGAATTTTTCTTGGAATTAATGCGCACCATTAAGGCACATCGTCCTGAATTACATATTAAAGCATTCACACCTGTTGAATTGGAATATATGTTCCGTAAAGCCAAAGTAACCACAGAAGAAGGCATGAAACTCGCACATGAAGCAGGATTAGATTCATTACCTGGTGGTGGTGCTGAAATTTTTCATCCTGATATCAGAACAGTTATTTGCGCTGATAAAGCAACGGCCGATGAGTGGTTGCATATTCATAAAACAGCACATAATTTAGGGATGCATAGTAATGCTACTTTATTATATGGGCATATTGAAAAATACGAACACCGCATTGATCATATGGAACGCCTGCGTCAACTACAGGATGAAACCAAAGGGTTCAATACTTTTATTCCATTGAAATTTAGAAATAAGGACAACGATATGCATGATGTCCCAGAATCTACCTTAGCCAATGATTTAAAAATGTATGCAATATCTCGTTTGTACTTGGAAAACTTCCCGCATGTTAAAGCCTATTGGCCTATGTTGGGTCGTGAAACTGCACAGCTTACTTTAAGCTATGGGGTGAATGATATTGATGGCACCATTGACGATACCACTAAAATATATTCAATGGCCGGTAGTGAGGAACAAACACCTGTAATGACCACAGAACAATTAGTGGGATTAATCAAGCAGGCCAAACGCCAACCCGTTGAAAGAGGTACTTTATACAATGTGATTCAAGACTATTCTAATTACGAATTCGCCGAAAACGAAATGTAAGATGTTTAAAAAAGTATTTTATCTAAGCTTACTATTTTTCTTTTTTAATTGCGCAAATATGCAAGCGCAAAATATTAATGCCAATAGTGATTCTTTGTTGGTAGCATTAATGAAGCAAAACCCAAATTACTTTGCCTCCTTATTGGCGGATCCAGGTCAGTACCGCATTCAAATTTTATATACGGAAATTAATAGAGATAAAAATAACGTACCTCATTTTAAAGAATATAGTTATCGCTTAAACGCGAATGAATATTTTTACCCAGCAAGTACCGTTAAATTTCCTTTATCAGTATTGGCCCTTGAAAAATTAAATAATTTAAAAGTTGCTGGACTGAATAAAGGAACCACTGCAATTTATGATAGTGTAACGGCCAGGCAGGAAACAATCTATAATAATCCTTATGCAATTGATGGTCGCCAAACTATCGAACAAGCCATCAAAGAGGTTTTAGTAGTCAGTGATAATAATGCAGCAAATCGTTTATATGAATTTTTAGGCCAGGAATATATTCACTCCCAATTAGCCAATAGAGGTTATCCCGAAGTATATATTAGAAATCGACTTGAACTTGGTCGCACCCCACTAGAAAACAGACAAACTCAAACCGTTCAATTTTACGATGCCAATAATAAATTAATTTATACCCAACCAGCTCAAAATAACACGGGGAAACTACCCTACTATAATGTATTAATCGGAAATGGCTATTTGAATAGTCAAGATTCATTGATCAATGCACCACTTAATTTTTCAGAAAAAAACAGAATTAGCTTAAGTGATTTACACCACATTATGCAATCGGTCATCTTCCCAGATCAAATGCCCAAAAAGCAACAATTTAACTTATGCAGTGATGATCGTAAATTTTTATTGCAATGGATGCATACCACACCAAAGGAATCATCTTATCCTACTTATGACAGCTCGGAGTATTACCCAGCTTATGCTAAATTTATCATGTTGGGTTCAGAAAGAGGCACTATTCCTTCCAATATAAAAATATTTAGTAAAGCAGGTGACGCTTATGGATTTTTATTGGACAACACTTATATCATTGATACGGAAGCTAAAGTGGAATTCATGCTGAGTGCGGTTATCTATGTAAACGCAGACGGTATTTTGAATGACAATACTTATGATTACCGAACCATTGGGCTTCCATTTATGAAAAACCTAGGTAATACCATTTACCAATATGAGCTTAGCCGAAAAACAGCATACAGACCAAATTTTGACAATATCATTGGCCCTTCAAAATAGATATTAACACCCACTGAATAATTTAATTCAATTACAAGTCCAAAACTGACAATCGTTTGCGATTTATTTGCGAAATTTGTTAAATCAATTAATAAATTATGATTTTATCCTCCTTATTAGACAGATTTAGTGAACCTGAAACTTTAAAAATGGCCAAATTAGGCCGTGAATTAAGAGCGCAAGGTATTGATGTCATTGACTTAAGCTTAGGCGAGCCTGACTTTGATACCCCACAACATATCAAGGATGCAGCTATTAAAGCAATCAATGATAACTGGAGTCACTATACCCCAGTCGCTGGTTTTGCTGATTTAAGAGAAGCAGTTTGTAGTAAATTAAAAAGAGACAATAACTTAGACTATAAGCCTGAAAATATTGTGACTTCCACTGGTGCTAAACAAAGTTTGGCAAATGCTATTTTAGCCTTGGTGGATGAAGGCGATGAAGTAATTATTCCAACTCCTTATTGGGTGACTTACTCTGAATTAGTTAAAATTGCCCGTGGTAAAGTGGTTGAAATCAGAAGCACCGTGGAAGATGGATTTAAAGTAAGTCCAACACAAATTGAAGCGGCTATAACGCCCAACACTAAGGTATTTATGTTTTCCTCTCCTTGTAACCCTTCAGGTGCTGTGTATAGCAAAGAAGAATTAGAGGCTTTGGCTAATATGTTTAAAAAATACCCAGGCATTACTATTTTATCTGACGAAATTTATGAATATATCAACTTTGTAGGCAAGAATGAAAGTATTGCACAATTTGATTTTATCAAAGATCAGATAGTGGTGATTAATGGTTTAAGTAAAGGATTCGCCATGACCGGTTGGCGCTTAGGTTATACCGCATCAAATGTTGCGATTGCCAAAGGGATGGAAAAACTACAAGGTCAATTTACTTCAGGTACTTGTTCAATTACTCAAAAGGCGGCTGTGACTGCATTAGTAGGTGATTTAAAACCTTCTATCGAAATGACCGAAGAATTTACAAGAAGACGTGAAAAAACTTTGGCCCTAGTGAATAATATTCCTGGTTTCAAATGTTTTGCGCCACAAGGAGCATTTTATGTTTTCCCTGATGTTAGCTACTATTATGGAAAGTCAGATGGTACACAAACCATTACAAATGCCCCTGACTTTAGTATGTATTTGTTAAACACTGCAAATGTTTCCTCAGTAATGGGTGACGCTTTTGGAGAACCTAATTGTGTTCGCTTTTCATTTGCGAATAGCATGCCAAATATTGAAAAAGCATGGGCTAGAATTGCAGATGCATTAGCGAAATTGAAATAAGCACAAATATTAGTACTTGATAAGTACGATTCATTTTAAATATATTAATTTTAGAAGCGTTAACCAACTAACGCTTCTTTTTTTGCCAAGTGAAATAGAGATTAGAAATATGAGTATAGAGAAATACGATATGTTCAAAAATCGATTGCTGAAAAATTACAAGCATCGATACAAACAAGCCAAGCGACAAAATATCACTTGTTGGCATTTGTATGACCATGACTTGCCCGAATTTCCTATCTGTATTGAATTATACGAGGACTACATTTATATTTCCGAATACAATCGCCGTCATGGCATGAGCGACGAAGATCATGATGCTTGGCTGATTGGTTGTAAAGATATCATTTCAGAAATGACGCAAGTCCCCTTGGAAAAAATGTATCTACGAGTTCGCAAAAGAATGTCACACCGGGAAGGGCAATATGAAAAGGAAGAAGCAGTCGTCGCTTCCAAAATTATAACAGTGCAGGAAGAAGGTTTAAAATTTATAGTAAATCTTACTGATTATTTAGATACTGGTCTTTTCTTGGATCACCGTATTACCAGGAAAATGTTTAGTGAAATAAGTAAGGATAAAAATGTGTTAAACTTATTTAGTTACACAAGCTCATTTTCGGTGTATGCTGCAAATGCAGGCGCAGCATCAGTCACCTCGGTTGATTTATCCAAAACATATCTAAATTGGAGTGAAGATAATTTTGCACTGAATCAATTAAAGAATAATAATAATTATCATTTTGTACATGCGGATATCAAGCAATATTTGAAAACCTTACCAGCGAACTATTTTGACTTAGTCCTTATGGATCCGCCTACTTTTAGTAATAGTAAAAGGATGAAAGATATATTAGATATCCAAAGAGACCATGTTATTTTAATTAACGATGTACTTAAAGCGATGAAACCAGGGGGTATATTATTTTTTAGTACCAACTATACCCAATTCATTATTGACACTGAAAATATAAAAAGTAAATTAATCAAAGATATTACCAAGGCCACTACCCCATTTGATTTTGAAGGCCGACTAAAAAGGTGGTGTTATAAAATTGAGAAAGAATAATTTTTATTGGGTAATTATTTACCGCTACCCAGCTTCGCTAAAATTATTTCATGCATCTTCAATACCTGTGGTATAATTAATTGGACATTATCATTCACGATAACTCCATCACACAAACGCATTTTAATAGTATCACTTATTTGATTGCGCATTCTTTTCTCTACTTCCTCCAGTGTACATTGTTCACGCGCCATGACCCTTTGTTTGCGTATAGCTAAAGGTGCCGTAACACCTATAACATAATCCAAGCCTTCCACTGCATTGGACTCAAACAATAATGCCGCTTCCTTGATGACATAAGGCGCTGTTTGCACCTTCGCCCAATCCCAAGCTGCTTGAATGGTTATTGGATGCACAATGACATTTAATAATTCTAATTGATAAGGATCTGAAAAAACAACGGATGCTAAATAGGATTTATCTAATATTCCATCTTCGTAAACTTTATCTCCAAATTGCTTTATTAATTGCGCTTTAATTTCGGGACTATTTTGCATTAATTCCTTAGCTGCATTATCCGCATTAAATACAGGAATACCCATGGCAGCAAAAACATCGGCGACCGTTGTTTTGCCAGCACCTATCCCCCCCGTAAGTCCGATCATAATGGGCATAAAAAATCCGAAATTAGTTACCCCAATTTCGGATTGAATTTTTACTTTAACAAATGTTTTATTTGCTTTGCGCCTGAGACCACTCTAAACTGATAGATGATCTTTCAATTTTCAAATAAGAACCAGGGCTTACTTCTAATTGTATGGTATTATCTTCATTCACTTTATTGATTACACCATGGATTCCAGCAATGGTAACCACCTTGTCTCCTTTTTGCATAGTGTCAATAAACTTTTTTTGCTCTTTTGCTTTTTTAGCTTGTGGACGAATCATGAAAAACCAAAAAACTAAAATAATTCCACCCAACATTACTAATTGGAAAGTTCCGCCACCTTGTGGTGCTTGTAACAAAATTTGTGTCATGTTTTTATTTTTAAAATTTTAAATATTAATTTTTTCTGTTATTTACAAATATATGGGCAAACTGCGTAATTCAACTTACTGTTTGCAAATTAAATGTTATTTATTTTTATGGCTGATTTTTTGAATTTTCCCAGACGCAACCATTTCCTTGTGAATATTATCCAAAATACCATTTACAAAATGGCCACTTTGTTCGGTACTGTATTCCTTGCCTAAATCAATATATTCATTGATGGTCACTTTTGTTGGAATAGTATCAAAATACAAAAGCTCACAAACGCCCAAACGTAACAATATCATATCTATCATGGCAATCCTTTCCGGATCCCAATTATTCAATTTTGGCTTAATAATATCTTCCGTAATTATTTTTTTATCAATCGCTGTTTTTAATAAATCTGTTGCGAATTTATTTTTTTCATCGCCTACCAAATCCAAAAAGTCAACCCCATTTGGCTTTTGTAAATAATTCATGATAAATCCAATCATCACATCTCCCTCGTCCTCCCAATTAGTAAAATGTTCTGCAATGTATTCAAGTGTATTTTCTGATTCAATAATGAGGTTACCAAAAATAAATTTCAAAATATCTTTATCCTTCGCTTTATCTCTGCTTTGCTCATTGATATAACTTAAATAAGTGGGCGTTTCAGACAATGATCTGAATATAGATTTCACAATATCGTCCTGGATCCACTGCTGTGGTTTTACTATTTCCATGGCTTTTTTAAAGCTATCTGACTCCATGGTTTGCCAAACAATACTATTTCCCGCCAATTTGGTATTGACTGTTAAATCGGATGCGTTGGGTAAATTTTTGGAAGCCCTTTGACCCGCTTCCACTTCGGCGTATAATGTCACTTGGTGCAATAAATGAACTAAAAAAACAAACAAATTTCTTGTTTTATCAAATTCCTTTTGGAGTAAGCCAGCTTGTGTACCTTGCGTCTCGGTTTCAACCATATACAACACTTGCATTACCTTAATCCTAATATTTCGTCGGTTCATCATATTTATAAGAGCTAAATAGCTGCAAAGCTATCTAAATATTTTATAAAAACTGACATTTTTTACCTTTATCATGCGCCTAAGATGCATTTTTAGGCATAGATTTGCTTCCCCAAGCCCTTAATTATCAATAAACTGAAAATTTGACCTATCCTATATGAAAAAAGGTCATTGGCACGGTTATCGATTATTATTGTGCAATAACATTATTAAACAACCAAAAAACGATTAAATATGGCTAAGACTACGGCTAAAAAATTAAACATTACGCCTTTGCATGACAGAGTCATTGTAATGCCTGCTGCTGCAGAAGAAAAATCAGCTGGTGGAATCATCATCCCTGATACAGCAAAAGAAAAACCACAACGCGGTGTTGTTCTAGCTGCTGGAACTGGTAAAAAAGACGAACCAGTGACTGTTAAAGTTGGTGACAATGTTTTGTATGGCAAATATGCTGGAACTGAAATCCAAATTGAAGGTCAAGATTTATTAATTATGCGCGAAAGCGATATTTTGGCGATTGTATAACTTTAAAAATTAACTGTATATGTCTAAAATGATTTTTTTCGACTTAGAAGCGAGAAATAAAATGAAAAAAGGTGTTGACACTTTAGCCAACGCTGTAAAAGTAACCTTAGGGCCAAAAGGTCGTAACGTAGTAATTGAAAAAAAATTCGGTTCTCCCTCAATCACTAAGGATGGTGTTACTGTAGCAAAAGAAATTGACCTAGAAGATCCAATCGAAAATATAGGTGCTCAAATGGTGAAAGAAGTTGCATCAAAAACTGCTGATTTAGCTGGTGATGGTACTACTACTGCAACTGTTTTAGCGCAAGCAATTATTGGGGAAGGTTTAAGAAACGTTACTGCTGGCGCAAATCCAATGGATTTAAAGCGTGGTATTGACAAGGCTGTTGAAAAAGTGGTTGCTAGCTTAAAAGCACAATCACAAACAGTTGGAAATGATACTAAAAAAATTGAGCAAGTTGCTTCTATCTCTGCAAACAATGACAATGAAATTGGCAAGTTAATTGCAATGGCAATGGCAAAAGTGGGTAAAGAAGGTGTAATCACTGTTGAAGAAGCAAAAGGTACTGATACAACTGTTGATGTTGTAGAAGGTATGCAATTTGATCGTGGATATGTTTCTCCTTACTTCGTTACCAATAGCGAAAAGATGGAAGCTGAAATGCAAAATCCATACATCTTAATTTATGATAAGAAAATTTCAGCAATGAAAGACATCTTGCATATTTTAGAGAAAGTAGCACAAACAAATCGTCCATTAGTAATCATTGCAGAAGATTTAGAAGGTGAAGCAATGGCAACATTGGTGGTTAACAAATTAAGAGGTACCATTAAAGTAGCTGCTGTTAAAGCACCTGGTTTTGGTGATCGCAGAAAAGAAATGTTAACTGATATTGCGATCCTAACTGCTGGAACAGTAATTAGTGAAGAGCAAGGATTTAAATTAGATAATGCTGACTTGACTTATTTAGGTCAAGCTACTTCTATCACTATCGACAAAGACAATACTATTATTGTTGGTGGTAAAGGTAAAAAAGCAGACATCACTGCACGTGTAAATCAAATCAAATCTCAAATTGAAAATACAACTTCAGACTACGATCGCGAAAAGTTACAAGAGCGTTTAGCGAAATTAAGTGGTGGTGTCGCTGTATTATATGTGGGTGCTGCTACTGAAACAGAAATGAAAGAAAAGAAAGATCGTGTTGACGATGCTTTACACGCAACGCGTGCTGCTGTTGAAGAAGGTATTGTACCAGGTGGCGGTGTTGCATATATTCGTGCGGTTGCTAGCTTAGATAAATTAAAAGGCGCTAATGATGACGAAACAACTGGTATTCAAATTGTACGTCGTGCAATTGAAGAACCCCTTCGTCAAATTGTTAAGAATAGTGGTATCGAAGGATCTATTGTTGTTCAAAGAATCAAAGAAGGTAAAGACGACTTTGGTTTCAATGCAAGAACAGAAGTTTTTGAAAATTTATTCAAAGCTGGTGTTATCGATCCAACTAAAGTAACAAGAGTTGCTTTGGAAAATGCAGCATCAATTGCATCTATGTTGTTAACAACAGAATGTGTAATTGCTGACAAACCTGCACCTGCTGCAGCTCCTGCTGGTGGTCATAGTCATCCTGATATGGGTGGTATGGGCGGATACTAATACTTTACAACCTAAGTATTTAAAAAAAGCTTCCTCGATTTATCGGGGAAGCTTTTTTATTACCAAAAACTTTCAGTTAAAGAATTGTAATTATTATCGGTCCTATTTTTTAGCTTGTGAAAAGTAAACTTGAAATCCTTTTACTAAAAACAATTGTGCTAATCCATAAGTAACCATGACCAACAAGCCTATATTTTTAATTGGACTATTGATTGCCCAATTAAATTTATTCAACGCTAAAATTGCATCTGAAGCTAAAAAAAACAACATCCCAGGAATCCAAAAAGTATTCGCAATCATTTTAACAGCTTGATGTTTTGATATATGGATGGCCATTAATGTAGCCGAACTTATTAGTACCATGTAGGCTAATATTGGATAAATTAAATTTCCTTTCGTTCCATCTTTTAATTGAAAATAAATAAACACACAAAACAACACTAGTAATAATGTAGAAACATACAATTTAGTTGACCTAGGTTCTGCCGGTCCGTAAATTTTACTAAAAAATAAAATATTAAAAATATGCGTGGTCATAAATGCAACCATCCCAGGAATAAATAATGATTTATTAATTAAAAACACATCTCCTAAAAAGGAGCCAAATAATCCGAACAGCACTAAATTTTTGCCTGGCAATCCTGATACATTCGGATGCACTGCCAAATACAACATCAAGGAGGGCAATAACATTGCTTTACTGATTGCTTCTATTGTTTTATACTCTTCTCCTAAATATTGGGCAGTAAAATGCACCAATAAAATGAATATACTAATGACAATTCCCCTTTTTTGAATGACTGATTTCATGTGCAAGTTTAAATTAATAAATATTCGATTGTAAATTAAAAGTAAGCAATGCACACCTAATTTAAGAATCAATGCATAAATTTGTAGTAAGATGAGTCCAGAAGAAGAAAAATTTTACCTGCAATGGGAAAAAGATAGAATTATACCCCATTTTAAACGAAAACCCTTTTTAAGGGGTTTGAGTATAAGTTTGTCTCTTGGACTACTCATTTTAATCATTTCTGAAACTGGCTGGTACGAACGTGCAACCATGGTCGGAAATATGCAGGGCAATGAAATATGGATTGTAATCGCTATCATTGCCTTTTCGCTAGGTTTTGCTTGGATCTACCAACAATTTACCTTTGAAATGAACGAACAACGCTATAAAGAATTGAAATATTTAAAAAACAAAAAATGAGCATTTTGACACAAAAAACAACAAAAATCATCCGATTTTCATCAATTTTGGCAATTTTTGCCCTAATTTTCGTCATTTCTTTAAATTCATCATGTGCGAAATCGAACGCTTGTGATTTGAAGGCTAGTTATACGAACGACGCCAATACAGCACAAAATACCGCAATGGTTGCCTTTTGTACAACCAATAACATTCCTTATTCAACACATCCAAGTGGGATTTTATACCAAATTATTACCGCAGGTGCGGCAAGTAAACCTAACCTATGTGAAACAATATCAATGACTTATACAGGAACCTTATTAAACGGAACCAAGTTTGATGCCGGTACTATCTCCTACCCATTGAGCCAATTAATCGTAGGATGGCAAATAGCAGTTCCGCTCATTGGCAAGGGCGGTCGCATCAAAGTGGTGCTTCCCTCTTCTTTGGGTTATGGCGCGCAAAGTACGGGTCCAATTCCAGCAAATTCACCACTGTATTTTGATATCACTTTGAACTAGGAAAATAATGGCTTTAAACCCATATTTTAGCCTCGTTTCCATTATATTTGCCGACTAAAAATCAGTTAACCAAACTATTATGCAACTCAAGGGATTAGTGCGCTTTTTTACATTTGCGCTTATTTTAATTTGTCTTTATCAATTATCATTCACCTGGTTCGTTCGTAGCCATGAAAAATCAATGGAAGCTAAGGCAGCAGCTTGGGTAAAGAAATTACCTACTGCACAATCTGTTTATCCAAATGAAAAAGAACAACAGTTTTTATACAACGATAGTGTAAGTGATATTCAAAAAGCCTATTATAAGCGTTTATTGGATAGTACAAAAGAGACCAAATTAGCTTTTGGCTTGACCACATATGCATTTGCAAAGGAAAGAGAATTAATGCTAGGCCTTGATTTACAAGGCGGTATGAGTGTGACCATGGAAGTGGGCTTAGATGGTTTGATTAAATCATTAGCGAATTACACGAAGGATGCTTCTTTCAATACCGCATTAAACAATGCAGTAGCTAAAAAAGCAAACAGCAGCGCTGACTTAATCTCCTTATTTAGAGACGAATATAAAACAGTCAATCCTTCTGGCAAATTGGCTCCTTTATTTGCAACACGCAGTAATGGAAAATTAAAATTTGACGCTTCTGATGACGCAACTGCTAGCTATTTAAAAGAACAAGCTACACAAGCCTTCGATAATACTTATCGTATATTAAGAACACGTATCGACCGTTTTGGTTTAGCTTCTCCTAATATTAATCCAGATCCTAACAAAGGTATTATCAGTATTGAATTAGCAGGTGTGAATGATAAAGAGCGTGTTCGTTCCTATTTACAATCAACTGCAAATCTTCAATTTTTTGAAGTATACACTTTTGAAAATAAAGATTTCCAAGCGGGTATCCTAGCTGCGGATAAAGCCATTGAAGCAAGCTTAAATGGTATTACCGACACTACTGCAAAAGCAGATACAACAAAAGCTTTAGCAAATAAGAATCCATTATTAAGAACAGTTCAGTTTACACAACCCTTCCAAGGAAAAAATGGTCAGTTTACATTCCCTGCTGAGATTGGTTATACATTGAAAAAAGATACTGCTATTTTAAATGCTTATTTAGCAATGCCAGAAGTAAGATCTAAATTCCCTGCGAATTTGGTTTTCATGTATGGTAAAGTAGAATCAGAAGATCCTAAAACAAAAGATGTTCTTCCTTTATACGCAATTAAAACATTAGACAACGGTACCGCTGAATTAGAAGGTGATCATGTTGCGAATGCTGCACAAGATTTTGACGAAAGAGGAAAGGTGGCGATTAAAATGAATATGGATAAAATAGGTACAAGTATTTGGGGCAAAATGACCACAAGAAATATTGGTAAACCTATTGCCATTGTTTTAGATAATATCGTTTACTCTGCACCTAATGTGAATGACGCAATTACTACAGGTAACTCACAAATTTCTGGCAACTACTCATTAAAAACCGCACAGGATTTAGCACAAATTTTAGAGAGTGGTAAATTACCTGCACCCGCAAAAATTGTACAAGAGCAACAAGTGGGCCCTACTTTAGGTAAGGCTTCTATTCAAGGTGGTGCTATGTCATTTGGAATCGCATTCCTTGTCATCTTTGCATTAATGTTATTATATTTTAACACTGGTGGATGGGTTGCAAATATTGCATTGATCTTAAACTTACTTTTCACTATAGGAATATTAAGTGCACTTGGATTCACTTTAACTGCACCAGGTATTGCCGGTTTGGTATTAACCATTGGTATGGCGGTAGATACAAACGTAATTATATTCGAAAGAATAAAAGAGGAATTAACCAAAGGAAAAAGTTACCAACTAGCAGTTACAGACGGATATAAGCGTTCTATGTCTCCAGTATTGGATGCACACGTTACTACCCTATTAACTGCATGTATTTTAGCTTACTTTGGCTTAGGTCCAGTATTAGGATTCGCTACAACACAAATCATCGGTATTTTATTATCCTTGTTTTGTGGAATTTTAGTATCTCGTTTAATTACTGATATCTATACAAGCAAAAACAGACACTTTGAATATTTCACTGCAATTTCTCGTAATATATTCAAACATGCTTCTTTCAAATTCATTGAATTCAGAAAGTATGCATACATGTTATCAGCAGTTGTATTGGTAATGGGTGTGGCAAGTTTCTTTAACGGATTTGATGAAGGTGTTGAATTTGCGGGTGGACGTAGTTACACGATTAAGTTTAAAAATGCAGTAAATACGGAAGAAGTAAGAGATGCATTAAAAGTAGTATTTGGCGAAGCTCCTATTATTAAAACAGTAGATACTAAAAACCAAATCAATATTACTACTTCTTATAAAATTCAAGAGCAAGGAAATAATATTGATCAAGAAGTGGAAGCTTTATTATACAAAGGTTTAGCAAAACAATTACCAGAAAATACTTCTTTCAAAGAATTCGAAACTGATTACAAACAAAGTTCTCAAACAGTATTGCCAACTATTTCTGATGACTTAAAAGCCGGCGCTACCAAAGCAACTATATTCGCTTTAATTGCAATTTGTTTGTACATATTTATTCGTTTCCGTGATTGGAGATATTCTTTAGGAACGATCTTCTCCTTGTTACATGATATATTTGTTACCTTAATTGTATTTAGTTTCTTAAGAAAAGTAGTTCCATTCCCATTAGAAATTGACCAGCATTTTATTGCTGCAATTTTAACGGTAATCGGTTTCTCTATGAACGATACAGTGATTGTATACGATCGTATTAGAGAGGACAGCCAGTTAATGAAAGGATCAGATAGTGCTACGATCATTAATAAAGCAATCAACCAAACATTGAGTCGTACGATTATGACTTCATTAACTGTGTTCTTAACCATCTTAATTTTATTCATCTTTGGTGGTGAAGTAACAAGAGGTTTTGCATTCGCAATGTTAATTGGAGTGATCACAGGTACTTACTCTTCTATTTTTGTAGCTGCTCCAGTATTGGTAGATTTTGCAAAAAATCGACCATTAGGAAAGGCAGAAGATAAAAAGAAATAATCAAGTAAACTTTGATATAAAAAAAATCCCTCTCGAGTCCTCGGGAGGGATTTTTTATTGAGTAAAATTCACATTTGAGCAAAGCGATTGAGAGCGAGGATGACTGTATTTATTCAAAAAATTAAACCGCAAATGAAGTGCCACATCCACAGGTACTAGAAGCATTTGGATTGGTAAAAGTAAACCCACGGCTATTTAAACCTCCTTGCCAATCGATAGACATGCCATATAAATAAATCTGATGTGACTTATCCATGCAACATGGTATTCCTTCATATAAAAACAATTCATCTGCAGGGGCTGGAACATCAAACCCTAAAACATAAGTCATACCACTACATCCCCCTCCTTTTACACCCACCCTTAATCGTTGTTGGTTGTCAAAATCAGGCTCAGCCATTAAACGCTGAATTTCAATGATGGCACCTGCCGTAAAATTGACTGGTGTTACATTCGCTATTTCGGTTCCCATATACTTAGAATTTAAGATAATCTTGTAAAACACAAAATTACAAAATCTAGCGCAACTGTCATTAGATATTGTGTCGAAAATAGAAATAATCTGCGCATAAAAACAAGTAAAAAATCGTAAATTTAACTATGCAAGAGGAGTCAAAAAGAACCGATAGTGGTATTGAAGTAAAAAAAGTTTATACCCAACAGGATCTACCTGTGGACATGAATGGCAATTGCCTTCCTGGCGAATTCCCATATACAAGAGGTGTTCAATCGGACATGTATCGTGGAAAATTATGGACAATGCGTCAATACGCAGGATTCTCCACTGCAGAAGAAAGTAATAAAAGATATCATTTTTTGTTGGCCCAAGGCGTAATGGGTTTAAGCGTTGCTTTTGATTTACCCACACAGATTGGATACGATGCGGATCATGATTTAGCAGATGGCGAAGTTGGTAAAGTGGGTGTTTCCATTTGTTCCTTAGATGATATGGAAATTCTATTCAAGGATATTCCATTGGATAAGATTAGTACTTCCATGACCATTAATTCAACTGCCTATATATTACTCGCGCTTTATGTTGCATTAGCTAAAAAAAGAGGTATTGACTTGGCAAAATTATCTGGCACCATACAAAATGATATTTTAAAAGAATACGCGGCCAGAGGCACTTATATTTATCCGCCAAAAAGCTCCATGCGTATCATCACCGATATATTTGAGTGGTCAAGTACACATTTACCAAAATGGAATAGCATTTCAATTTCAGGGTATCATATTAGGGAAGCTGGAAGTACAGCTGTACAAGAAATTGCATTTACTTTAAGTAATGGTAAAGCATATGTAAAAGCTGCGATTGAAAAAGGTTTAAATATTGATGTTTTTGGCAAAAGATTATCCTTCTTTTTTAATGCACATAATAATTTATTTGAAGAAGTTGCCAAATTCCGTGCTGCACGAAAAATGTGGGCTCAAATCATGCAAGATTTAGGCGCAACTGATCCAAAGGCATTAATGCTTCGATTTCATACACAAACCGGTGGTGCTACATTAACAGCCCAACAACCCATGAACAATATCAGCAGGGTTACCATACAAACCATTGCAGCAGTTTTAGGCGGTACGCAAAGTTTGCATACCAACGGTTTTGACGAAGCTCTAGGACTCCCAACGGAAGAAGCTGCAGGCATTGCACTTAAAACACAACAAGTAGTTGCCTTTGAAAGTGGTATCACTGATACAGCCGATCCATTGGCAGGAAGTTATTTTGTTGAAAGTTTGACAAATGAAATAGAAAGAAAAGCATTGGAACTTATTCAGCAAATTGATACCATGGGTGGAAGTGTAGCAGCGATAGAATCAGGTTTTATGCAAAATAAAATTGGGGAAAGTGCTTATGCTTATCAAAAAGATATCGAATCCAATAAAAAAATAATTGTAGGGGTAAATCAATTTCAATCTTCCAATAATGTAGAAATTCCAATATTAAGAATTGATGAATCTATACGATTACAACAAATTGAAAAATTAAAAATACTTAAATCCAAACGAGATCAAAGTTCAGTGGATGCTTGCTTACTCGCCATCAAGGATGCGGCGATAAACAATACCAATATTATGCCACCCGTAATTGATGCTGTTGAAAAATTATGTACTCTTGGTGAAATTGCGGACACCCTACGTTCCGTATTTGGCGAATACCAAGCATAAACTAATTATTTTACCATACAACCTAATTAACATTACCCTATTCATTTAATAACCCAAGACTATGAAATATTTAATACTTGTATTTTTAGCTATTACAACAATCAGTGCTTCTGCACAAGAGCTGCCTAAAAATTTCAATCAACTAGTGCAGGATATTGAACCACAACTCATAAAATGGAGAAGACATTTTCATGAAAATCCAGAACTATCTAATCGTGAATTTAATACAGGAAAATATATTGCCGATTATTTGAAAACTTTAGGCATTGAAGTGCACTACCCTGTTGCAAAAACTGGTGTTGTTGCTATTTTAAAAGGCGGCAAACCAGGTCCCGTGGTTGCATTGAGGGCTGATATAGATGCGCTACCTGTTCAGGAAAGAACTCCCGTTTCATTTGCTTCAAAGGTAAAAACAGAGTTTATGGGGCAAACAGTGGATGTGATGCATGCTTGTGGACATGACTCGCATATTTCTATTTTAATGGCTACAGCAAAAGTGCTTCAATCCATGCAGAAAGAAGTACCAGGAACTGTGGTGTTTTTATTTCAACCTGCTGAGGAAGGTGCTCCAGGCACAGAGGAAGGGGGCGCACCATTAATGATCAAAGAAGGCGCACTAGACCAACCCAAAGTAGAAGCAGTATTTGGATTACATATTGAAGCAGAATTACCAGTGGGAAATCTCTATTATAAAGAAGGGGCATTTATGGCATCCTCAGATTGGTTTACCATTAAAATAAACGGCAAAGGAAGTCATGGCTCACAACCTTGGGGTGGCGTTGATCCAATTGCATCTGCCGCGCAAATTATTGAAGGGCTACAACATATCGTAAGCAGACAAATGAACATAGTTACAGCACCTGTAGTGATTACTGTTGGTACCATCAAAGGAGGTGTTCGTTCAAATATTATTCCTGAAACTGCCGAACTTACTGGCACCATTCGTACCCTTGATTCAAAAATGCAAACTGAAGTGCATGAAAGAATTAGAAATACAGTCAAAAATATTGCAGCTAGCTCCGGCGCAACTGCCGAGGTTACCATTGATACAAAAACATTAGTTACTTATAATGAACCAAGCTTAGTTAAAAAAACTTTACCCTCCCTATTAAAGGCAGCAGGTGCAAATAATGTGCTTGAAACCACTTGGCAAACAGGCGCAGAAGATTTTTCATTTTTTAGTGCAAAAGCACCAAGCTTCTTTTTTTATTTAGGGGCACTTCCAGCTGGTAAAGATCCAAAAGATGCAGCACCACACCACACACCCAATTTCTACATTGATGAATCTGGATTTACAGTAGGCGTTAAAGCTTTTTGTAATTTAGTTTTCGATTATGCTAAAGTGAATTAAAATAAAATAATTTATTTATTATAGACGCGGGCACCAAATAATAAACTTCCTATACGAACCATAGTACTACCATATTCTATGGCAAGCTTATAATCCGAACTCATGCCCATACTTAATTGATCAAAATAACTGGTATTTAAAAGTGCTTCTGCTATATTGTAAGTATGCTTTAAACTAGAAAATTCATTTTGTATCAAAACTGTGTCATCAGAAAAAGAAGCCATTCCCATCAACCCACATAATCTAATATTCGAATAATTAGTTAATCGACCACTTTGAATTAACTCCAATAAAGTCAATTCATCAAATCCAAACTTTGTTTCCTCTGATGCAATATGTACTTGCAATAACACATCAATGATGCGATTATTTTTCTGGGCTTGTTTGTTGATTTCAATCAGTAACTTTTCACTATCCACCCCGTGTATTAAATATACAAATGGCGCTATGTATTTAACTTTATTAGATTGCAAATGCCCAATAAAATGCCATTGAATATCTTGAGGTAATGCTGCGGCTTTATCCACTAATTCCTGCACATAGTTTTCGCCAAAATCCTTTTGACCCAATTGGTGTAAATCTAAAATAGCTTCATTGGGTTTCGTTTTACTAACCGCAATTAATTGCACTTTATTTAATTGTAAATAAGTAGTTACTTCTTTATAGAATTCAATATTAACAGACATCTAAATATATTATGCTTTACTTTTAAGGGGATTAACCCTTTGCACAAAAATAGGACTAAAAATAAAATTATTTGGTAATACTTCTGCCAATCACCATTTTTTGAATCTCAGACGTACCCTCGTAAATTTGTGTAATTTTTGCATCACGCATTAACCTTTCTACATGAAATTCTTTCACAAAACCATACCCACCATGCACTTGTACCGCTTCGGTGGTCACCCACATTGCTGTATCACTTGCATGTAGTTTTGCCATGGCTGCAGATAAAGTATAATCCATTCCATTGTCCTTTTCCCATGCTGCATGATAACATAAAAATCTGGCTGTTTGAATACGCGTGGCCATTTCGGCTAACTTAAATTGAATTGCCTGATGTTCATGTATCGGCTTTCCAAATGATTGGCGTTGTTTGCTATATGCCAATGCTAATTCATACGCACCGCTCGCAATACCTAACGCTTGTGCTGCAATTCCTATTCGCCCGCCATTCAAGGTTTTCATTGCAAAGTTAAAACCAAAACCATCCGCCCCAATTTGATTTTGTTTCGAAACAACCACATCCGTAAATGAAACGGCATGTGTATCACTGCCGCGGATACCCATTTTATTTTCCTTCGGCCCCACGGTTACACCAGGTGTATTTTTTTCAACGATAAATGCATTAATCCCTTTAGGCCCTTTACTCGCATCGGTTTGCGCCATCACTAAATAAACGGAAGCACTTGACCCATTAGTGATCCAATTTTTAACGCCATTCAAAATAAAATGATCCCCTTTATCTAGCACTGAGGTATGCTGATGTGTTGCATCACTACCTGCTTCTGGTTCACTTAATAAAAATGCGCCTAAATATAATTCCCCGTCTTTTTTACCCTGTGCTAATGGCGTTAAATATTTTTGTTTTTGACTATCAGAACCATAATGTTCCAAACCCCAACATACCAAACTATTATTTACACTCATACAAACACTCACACTGGCATCTATTTTTGAAATTTCTTCCATCGCTAATACATAGGATACGGTATCCATTCCTGCACCACCAAATTCAGGTGCGGTCATCATACCTAAAAAACCTAAATCCGCTAATTGTTCAATTTGATTTTTGGGAAATTTTTGCAGCTCGTCTCTTTCAATGACTCCCGGCAAACATTGTTGTTGCGAAAATTCACGCGCAGCTTTTTGAATCATTAATTGCTCTTCCGTTAATCTAAAATCCATATACAAAGTTTGTATAAATTTACGCTAACAATTGTTAGTATAAAAATTTATTTTAAACTTTATATCTAAATAATTGCGCTAATGTTAATCCACACTTGGTTCTTGCTGACTTAAGCAATGAAAACTGCCCAAACCCCAAATAATATCCGTTGAATCAATCCCAACTACTTGTCGTGTTGGAAAACAGGATTGTATTATTTGCATGGCTTTATCATCCTTATTACATCTAAAAGTGGGTACAATAATATGACCATTACTAATGTAAAAATTAGCATAAGATGCTGGGAGCATTTGATCTTCATAAATAACATCTGCAGGCATTGGCAATTCTACAATATTTAATTGTTTACCATTCAACAAACGCATTTGTTTGAGCTCCTTCAAGTTTTGTTGTAATAATTCATGATTTTCTGACAACACATTATCCTCAATGACTGTAATAACGGTATCATCATTAACAAAACGAACCGTATCATCGATGTGTCCGTCAGTATCATCTCCTACAATACCATCAGATACCCATAGCACCTGATCTATCCCATAATAATCACACAAATATTTTTCAATTTGCGATTGATTTAAGTGTGGATTTCTATTGGGATTTAACAAACATGATTTTGAGGTCATAATAGTACCAGCACCATTAAAATCTACAGATCCTCCTTCCATAATTATTTCCGGATAGAAAACTGGTAAATTCAATGCTTTCGCAATATTTGTTGGCATTACATCATCCAAATCATATGGCGGATATCTACCACCCCATGCATTAATATTCCAATCCACAATTGCTTTTTTATCTTCAGGATGATTACGAATTAAAAAGGATGGTCCATGATCCCGACACCAAGCATCATTGGAAGGATGTAAATAAAAAGTTAATTTAGTTAAATCAACACCTGCCAATTGCAACATTTTATTTGCAGAGTTGCGCATTTTTTCATCAACGACATTAATACAAACACGTTCCGTCAACGCAACAACTTTAACAAACTCCGTATAGGATGGATAAATACTTGCAATTTTACCAGGCCAGCTTTCCTCCTTATGTGGCCAGGTTAACCAAATTGCATCATGCTTTGCAAATTCGGCTGGAAAATAATAACCCAATGATTTTGGCGTTACCCCATCACTCATCTTTCTTAATTCATTTAAATGATTATTCTGCATCATCAATATATCGTTTAGTAATGGGTTCATAGGAATCAATACGACGGTCACGTAAAAACGGCCAATGCGTTCGATAACTGTCCGATTTTTCAGTGTCAATATCTATCACCGCAACTTCTTCATTATCATGTGATGCTTTATAAAGTAAGGTCCCAAATGGATTACTGACAAAGGAACCGCCCCAAAATTTCATTGCACCTGCTTGCTCTAACCCAACCCTATTCACACTAATTACTGGTACACCATTCGCAACTGCATGACTGCGTTGTATGGTTTGCCAAGCATTATATTGTTCCGTGTTGGTTGCTTCATCCTGCGATGTTGCCCAACCAATGGCGGTTGGATAAAATAACATTTCCGCACCCATTAAACTCGTAATACGTGCCGCTTCCGGATACCATTGATCCCAACATATTAAAACGCCAATGGTTGCAAACTTTGTTTTGAAAACTTTATAGCCTAAATCACCTGGCGTAAAATAAAATTTTTCATAATAAGAAGGATCATCAGGAATATGCATTTTACGATACTTACCTAAATAAGCACCATCTGCATCTAAAACCGCTGTTGTATTGTGATAAAGTCCTTCCGCTCTTTTTTCAAATAAGGAAGCAATAATTACTACGCCTAATTCTTTTGCAAATGCCGCTAAAGTATTGGAGGTTTCTCCTGGTATAGGTTCTGCTAATTTAAAGTTGTCATAGGATTCAACATCACAAAAATATAAAGAAGAAAATAATTCTTGTAAACAAATAATTTGCGCGCCCTGTTTTGCAACTTCCCTAATTTTTTCAATTGCCTTTTGGTTGTTGGCAGTTTTATCTGCGTCACAAGACATTTGTATAATTCCTACTTTTACGATTGCCATATAAAATGAATTAAATAATTGAATCAAAATTACGCATCCCCAACAACTTTTGCGTTATAAATCCTTCCGCGTATTCTACCCCAATTTGATGTCCTAATTCCTTGGCCCTGCTTTTTATAAATTCGATGAAAGCTGCGCCGGATATAAATGTTTCTGGTTCCGTTGAATTTGGATCATAAAATTGAGAATCATGGGCCATAATGGATTCCATTTTCTTATCCATAAAAGCACTTATATCCAAGACAAAATTAGGTGCTAATGATTTTGATTGAATATAATGAAAAACTTGGTTGGGTCTCCAAGCTGTTTGCACTTGGCCATTGTGCGTACTTTGTATTTTTACCAAGCCCGCTAAAAATGAAGCTGTCTCCACCAACTGTGCTGCACGTGCATGATCAGGATGTCGATCATCCACTGCATTACATAAAACAATAGTAGGTTGGTAACAACGAATTATTTCAATAATCGCAAATTGATTTTCTTTGTTATTTTCAAAAAATCCATCAGGCATCCCTAAATTTTCGCGAACGGCTGCACCAATAATTTGACTTGCCAATTGCGCTTCCTTTAATCGTTGCGAACTATTCCCACGGGTTCCTAGTTCCCCTTTGGTTAAATCGATAATGCCCACTTTTTTACCTTGGGCAACCGCTGATAAAAGCGTTCCACCACAACCTAGTTCTACATCATCCGGATGTGCACCAAAAGCAAGTATATCTAGTTTTTGCATTTCTCTTTTAATTGTATTCAAAGTTACGCCATCATATAAAGCAATCGTATACAAAACTTTGAAATTGTTATAATACCAATGAACCAACCATTTAACCCTATTCACCCTATAAACAAAAAGCTAATTAATGACAAAAAACCCTCTCTTACTAGGTAAGAAAGGGTTCAATAATTTATAAAAAAGGTTTTTAATGGGCTATTTTATTTTTTCTTAGCGTAACGCTTATTGAATTTATCAATACGTCCAGCTGTGTCCACTAACATGTTTTTACCTGTGTAAAAAGGATGTGAAGTGTTTGAAATCTCCAATTTGATAACTGGATATTCATTTCCGTCTTCAAATAAGATGGTTTCTTTAGTTTGCGCTGAAGATTTACCTAAAAAAGAGGTACCGTTACTCATGTCCTTGAACACTACAAAACGATACGATTCTGGATGGATACCTTGTTTCATTATATATGATTTTTAAGGATGCACGGTTTTTGCCGTACAATTTAATAAATAGGTTGCAAATTTAGGTAAAATCCAGGGTTTAGCCAAATTTTATAGGCTTAAAAGACGCCTTGACCGGCTATTTCATATTGATATACTGTAACGGTAAGCCAAGGTTTCCAGCCCTACAAGCAGCTATAACGTCCTGTAAATCATCAATTTTCTTACCTGTTACACGAACAATATCATCCATAATGGCTGCCTGCACCTTTAAACCACTTTCCTTGATCAATTTAACGACCTTTTTGGCGTCCTCTTGTTTTAAGCCATTACGAACAGGGACATCCTTTTTGAAAATTTTGCCACTTGGATAGGCATCTTTTGAAAAATCAAAAGCCGACGGATCAATACCTTGTTTCATGGAACGTCTTATAACCACATCAATTATTTGTTGAATTTTCATATCTGATTCAGATTCCAACTTAATCAAATATTCTTTTTTGTTTAAATCAATCACTACATGATTGCCTTTAAAATCAAATCGATTGGTGATTTCTTTTTTTACAATATTAATTGCATTATCTAAGGTCTGAATATCAACGGAACTCGCAATGTCAAAGGATGGCATAAAATATGATTTAAGATTTTTGAATGTCTTTCGGGAACCAGCTTTTTGATTTAACTAGGAATACAATACCTAATATAATTAAAATAACTGATATTAATTCAGCTTGTGTTGGTTGAAAAGGTAAAAAGTTATATTTATTATTCACCCTTATCTTCTCAATAAAGAAACGTTCGCCCCCAGCAAAAATGAAATAGATGCCTGTAATGATTCCTGGTTGCGTTATCTTTTTTCTAACCATCCATACAATCAAAAACAATATGAACATGATAATTACTTCATAAAAAGTAGTTGGATAAACGCCCTCAGGTAATTGGTTACAATAATTTCCAACACATCCCGGAATAGATACACCTGCATTTACCACATTATGCGGATATTGATAGGACCACATCCAATCTGGCAACCATGCAAAAGGATTAGGTGCTGAATTAACAATTCCCCAGTCGCCATCGCCGCTAATATGACATCCAATTCGACCTGCTGCATAAGCAAATAACATGGTGGGTGCCATCGCATCTGCAAAATGAATCACGCGCATATTATATTTAAGAATAAATACGACAATTGCAATGGTTGCCAAGATTAATCCCCCATAAAAAGTAAGTCCGCTGAATGAAATTAATGACCCCCAAGGATCAAGCATTAACTCATCTAAATTCTCCAAATTGTGAAAAATTTTCGCACCCAAAAATCCCCATAAGGCTGCTTGCAAAACTATATCACCTACCCTGTCATGTGGCCACAGCAATAGTTTACGCGTTTCTGGTTTAGCTAATTTTTCCTTATCTTTTTCCTTCCATTTTAAATAAACCATAATACCGCCTACCAAAATACCAGCCCCAATATTACCCTGAAGGGAGAGTATAAAAGCCTGCGTATTATTCAAAGCATCCGCAATAGTAAATGCCCCAATTATTTTGTAACCAAATAAAAATCCAAAGAAAAAACTGGTTAATAATTCACTCAAACTAGCAGGTGCCCCAATAATAATTGATTCCTCCGTAGGTGTAAACTCCCCCAAGGATTCCTTGCGCTTTAATTCACTATATAATACAAATCCTGAAGCCACAAAAGCTATAGCTACAAAAAATCCAAATGAATTAACGAGTCTAAGTCCGTTTAATTTTACACCAAATAAATCGTCAATTAAATAATACAGATTGGGATACATGCTTGATTATGATTATAGTTTACAATGTTACTTAGAATATTTGATTTAAGTTTAAAAAAAGGGCCACACTAGAAAGTGCGGCCGTATTTACTAACCCATCTAAAAACAAAAACTCTTTAATATTTTTATTAATTACAATGTTCTTGAAAAACACTAATTAAATGTTGTGCGATCACTTGAGCCGGTCTTCCTTCAATTTGATGTCTTTCGATAAAATTTACCAATTGACCATCTTTGAATAATGCAATTGCGGGTGATGATGGAGGATAAGGTAAGTGCATTTGTCTTACTTTATTGACAGCTTCAATATCAAAACCTGCAAATGTAGTTGTGATTTTTGTTGGTTTACTCGTTGCATTTGCGACTGCCATTAAAACACCTGGTCGACAAGCACCAGCAGCACAACCACAAACTGAATTTATAACCACCAATGTTGTTCCTTGATTATTTATTGCAGTTTCAACTTCAGCAGCTGTTGTTAAATCATCAAATCCATTATCAACTAATTCTGCTTTCATTGGTAATACAATCTCTTCAGGGTACATATCTTCTACTATTTGTACCAAAATTAGGGATTTTAGAAATCCCCTACAAATTTGTTTTCGAGACATTTTGGCATTTAATAATAAGATAACATCCGTTTAGACGGCCAAAAATGGTATAATAAGGCTTATTTTAAGGCTATTAGCGAAGATATCCGAGGATCTTAAGCATGCTTTGAGAAGTTTGCTCCTTGGCGTAAACCCAGTCCACCAGCTTCCCGGTTTTGGGGTCTTTTTCGACAATGACATGCTTAGGCGACGGGATCAAACAATGTTTTATACCCCCGTAACCACTAATTTGATCCTGATACGCACCTGTATGGAAAAATCCAACATAGAGTGGTTCAATATTTTCTTCGACCTTATCCTCCTTTAAATCATTCTTTAATTTTGGAAGGAACACTTCATTAATATGTTCTTCGGAATCATAATAATCATGACTATCGCAAGTTAACCCGCCCAATACGACTCTTTGATAATCATTCTCCCATTTATTCACAGGCAACATCAAAAACTTTTCACCGATTCCCCACGTGTCTGGTAAGGTGGTAATGAAGGAAGAATCAATCATATACCAACACTCTCGATCGTTTTGCTTTTTTTGCGCTAACACTTTATATATGTGCGCCATACTCTCACCTACTGTGAAACTACCAAACTCGGTATATATATTTGGCATGGGTACTTTTGCCTTGTTACATGCTTTTTTAATATTGGAAACAATTTCATTGATCATGAATTGATAATTATATTCAAATCCTAATGAATGTTTGATTGGGAATCCGCCGCCAATATTAATTGAATCTAATTCAGGACATATTTTTTTAAGTTGGCAATACAAGTTGATAATCTTGTTCAACTCTGACCAATAATAAATATCATCCTTGATACCTTTGTTTAAAAAGATATGCAACATTTTTAATTGGAACTTATCTTCATATCCTTCAATCTCATCTACGTAAAATTCTAAAATATCTTTCGCTCTTATTCCTAATCGAGAGGTATAAAAAGGGAAACTTGGCTCTTCCTCTGAAGCTACTCTAATCCCTAGCTTGAAAGGCTGTTTAGTATTGCGTTTGTAGAATTGCAGCTCCTCCACATTATCTAAAATCGGGATCACATTTTTAAAACCGGTATTGATTAATTTGGAGATACGACTCGTATACTGCTTTTGCTTATAGCCATTGCAAATGATAAATATATCCTTGTTTATTTTTCTACGTTGATACAATCTGTTGATAATATCAATATCATAAGCAAATGAAGTTTCTAAATGAACATTTTGTTTTAATGCCTCTTCCACAATAAAAGAAAAGTGAGAACTTTTAGTACAGTAACAATAAAAATATTTCCCAGTATACTTATGTTTTTTAAAAGCAGCGGCAAACATTTGCTTCGCTTTTTTTATTTGCATGCCAATTTTTGGCAAGTAAGTAAGCTTTAAAGGCGTCCCGTGTTTTTCAATAATCTCTTTTAAAACCACCCCATTAAATTGTAAATAACCATTATCATCCACTTCAAATCCATCTTGCGGAAAATGGAATGTTTGATTCACTAAGGAAGTGTAGGTATTGTTCATTTCTTATGCAATTGTTTATGGGTTAAAATTCAGGAAACAAAAATAGTTCTTTGAACGGATATTCGCCTGATTTTTGAGAGTAAATTGCCCCCTGCGATTAGGCGATAAAATAAAAGCCCCCTCCGAGTATCGGAGGGGGCTTAAAAATCATGAGAGGAAAGTTTTTTGAGCCTTTAAATTTTATAAAAGGCGAAAAGAATAAGCCCCCTCCATGTTATTGGAGGGGGCTTAAAATATCATTAAGAAAAAAACTACTTAACTGATTGTACAATCTTTTTGAAAGTCTCTGGCTCATTCATTGCTAAGTCAGCTAATACTTTACGGTTCAAATCAGAACCTTTTTTAGCTAACAAGTTAATGAATTGGCAGTAAGTAAGTCCTTCCTCACGCACTGCAGCATTAATACGCGCAATCCATAAAGTACGGTACTCACGCTTTTTAATTTTACGACTTACGAATGCATAAGTTAAACCTTTCTCTAATACGTTTTTGGCTACGGTATATACGTTTTTACGCTTACCATAGAAACCTTTTGCTTGATCTAAAATCTTTTTTCTTCTTGCTCTAGATGCAACGGCATTTTTTGAACGTGGCATAGTTAATATTTTTTTGAACCCTGTTTATCTAATAAGATGTAATTCGGATTCGGTTAATTTAAATGTTTTTACTCACTGGGAATTAATCGGATACTACCCTTTTAATCTTAAAAGACGAAGTACAAAGTCCTTGTTGGTAGAAGCTACCAAACCTTTTTTCCTCATCGCTCTTTTACGCTTTGTGGATTTTTTTGTAAGAATGTGTCTTTTGAAGGCTTTTTGGAAGGTGATTTCACCTGTTCCAGTAACTTTAAAACGCTTTTTTGCGCTCGAGTTAGTTTTTACTTTTGGCATTATATAATCTTATAGATTACTCCCTACTGGCGGTCTTGCACGGGCGAGACACTTGTTGAGCCTTGTGGGAAATGGATGGCGAAGGTACATTAGAATGGTGAGATGGCAAAAAAATGAGTCACTCAATTTGAATGAATGACTCACTATATAAATATATTGATAATCAGCTATTTAACTAGCTTGAAGCCTTCTTTTTACCGCCTGCTTTTGGTTGAAAAATTGCAAACATTCTTTTACCCTCCAACTTTGGCATACTTTCCAAGGTGCCTGCCTCCGCTAAACGTTCTGCAAATTTCAACAATAACAATTGGCCTCTGTCCTGAAACATGATAGCACGACCTTTAAATTGAACATAAGCTTTTACCTTATTACCATCTTGCAAAAACTTCTCAGCGTGTTTTGCTTTAAAATCAAAATCATGGTCATCCGTTCCTGGCGTAAAACGAATCTCTTTAATCTCAGATTGTTTTGAGTTCGCTTTCATTTCCTTTTCCTTACGCTTTTTCTCGTAAAGAAACTTCTTGTAATCAATAACTTTACATACTGGCGGATCAGCGGTTGGAGAAATCTCCACAAGGTCCAAACCTTGATCAGCAGCTATTTTCAGCGCTTCCTGGGTATTGTATACACCCAATGTGATATTATCACCAACTAATCTGATTTGGGGAACGCGAATGCGATCATTAATACGATGCTCTGGTTCTTGTTGTCTTTGAAACCTGGGGTTAAATCTGGGTCCTCTGTTCGGTAATGGCATTAATTATTAAAACGTTGTTTAAGTTAGTAAAGATAGTCATTGTTCTGATATGACCCTTTATTCTTATTTTTTTAAAAATACACAATTTTTATTCTGCAGGAGCCAATCTTTGCGCAATTTCATCCACCACCTGTGCTAAAAATACAGATTTGTCCAACATACCCATATCACCCTTCCCTTGTCGGCGCACTGATAATTTATTTTCAGCCACCTCTTTTTCTCCGATCACCAACATGTAAGGGACTTTCATAATTTCCGTATCTCTGATTTTTTTGCCAATTTTTTCATTGCGATCGTCAATTTCCACACGGACTCCTGCTTTTTTGAATTCCGCCAACACGGTTTCTGCATATGGCATAAACTTATCACTAATCGGTAAAATTTTCACTTGCAATGGCGCCAACCATACTGGGAATTTGCCTGCATAATGTTCTAATAGAAATCCAATAAAACGCTCATGTGTTCCCAAAGGAGCGCGATGTATAATTAATGGTGTTTCAGGCTCATTGTCCTTATTGGTGAAATTTAAATTGAACCGCTTGCCTTGTGCAAAATCAACTTGATTGGTTGCCAATGTAAACTCACGTCCAATGATGCTCCATATTTGAACATCAATCTTTGGACCATAAAAAGCACCTTCATCTTGTACTTCCACAAATGGCGTTCCTGTTTCAATTAAAACTGCGCGAACCATGGCTTCCGTTTCCAACCACAACTCAGGTTCATTAATATATTTTTGGCCTAATTTTTTTGGATCATGCAAACTTAATCGCATCACATATTTTTCAATGCCGAAAATTTTGAAATACTTTAAATACATTTCATTCACCGCTCTGAACTCCTGTGCAAATTGTTCCTTGGTACAATAGATATGCGCATCATTCATATGCAAACAACGAACGCGCATTAATCCAAACAACTCCCCACTTTGTTCGTATCTGTAACAGGTTCCATATTCTGCCAAACGCATTGGCATGTCCTTATAACTCTTTGGTTCAGCATCAAAAATTTTATGGTGATGCGGACAGTTCATTGCTTTTAAATAATACTTAGTGCCATCTAATTCCATCGGCGGGAACATACTGTCCTCATAATAAGGTAAGTGTCCACTTTTAATGTACATACTTTCCTTAGCGATATGCGGTGTAACAACACGCTTATACCCTGCCGCTTCTTCCGTTTCTTTTGCTAAGCCTTCTAATTCTTCAATAATGATGGTACCATTCGGCATCCACAATGGAAGACCTGGTCCAACATCATCATCCATGGTATAAATGCCTAATTCTTTTCCTAATTTTCTGTGGTCTCTCTTTTTTGCTTCTTCTAATAATAATAAATATTCATCCAATTCTTTTTGATTCGGGAAAGTGATACCATATACCCTGGTCAACATTTTATTTTTTTCATCTCCTTTCCAAAACGCTCCTGCAATGTTGGTAATTTTAATTGCTTTAATAGCCCCCGTATTTGGGATATGCGGTCCACGACATAAATCTGTAAATGCCCCTTGCGTATAAAAAGTAATTTTACCATCTTCTAATCCAGATAATAAATCTAATTTGTATTCATCATTTTTTTCTGTGAAATAAGCAATGGCTTCTGCTTTAGACATTTCCTTTCTGATATATGCATTGGCTTGCTTTGCTAATTCATTCATCTTTTTTTCAAGCATTAACACATCTTCTTCTCTGATCGTTTTATCGCCTAAATCAATGTCATAATAAAAACCTTTTTCTAGTGCCGGTCCCACCCAAAATTTAGCCCCTGGAAATTGCATCTCTACAGCCTCTGCTAATAAATGCGCGGAAGAATGCCAAAATGTATTTTTACCATCAGCGTCATCCCAGGTTAATAATTTTAAAGCCGCGTCCGTTTCAATAGGTCGCGTGGCATCATAAACCTCGCCATTCACCGAAGCTGCCAAAACTTTCTTAGCCAAGCCCTCACTTATCGACTTTGCAATACCTAAAGCAGTAATCCCTTTTTCATAAGGACGAACTGCACCATCTGGAAATTGAATCTGAACCATATTTTTGTATATAATATAAGATGTTAAAGGTAACAAATGCGGTTCATATTTTATACATAGCTTTGTAATATGAGAAGCTTATTAATTTTAATGCTCGCCCTGGTCCAATTTAGCCCCTTGCATGCGCAAGATTTATCGGGTAAATGGAAAGGGTACTTTATCCCTAATAATAATCCTGAATCGCGTATCTATATTTATGAGGTTGATATTATTGAAAATGAGAACTATGATTTAAATGTGGTTACCTACACCAATTTATCTGGCAATTTTTCAGCAAAAGCCATTGCTACTGGTTTTTATTCTGTCAATACAAAACTGGTGAGCATTAACGAAACAAAGTTTGAGGATATCAATATTGTGGGCGATATGCAAGCTTGTTTAATGATGAATTTTTTAACCTTTAGTAATAATCGTGGCAGGGGTATCTTACAAGGCACTTATATTTCGAATAATGAAAAAGGCACCCGAGATTGCGGCGGCGGAAAAGTGTATTTAAAAAAAGAAGGGCTCATAAAAAAAATTGTAAAACCGGTAGTTAAACCTATCAAAAATAATACGATTGCAAAAAATGCGGAAACCCCTATTCCATCAACTTCTGCAAATAAAACAACGACCACTGTAGTAAGTAAAATTCCAAGTGCAAAAGTTAAATCAAAAGAATCGAGCAGTAGTATTATATCCAAGCCAATTGCAAATAGTGTTGCAAATAATGCTGGCAATTCTATCCAAAAAACAAATACTTCAACCCAACTTAAATCACCCGCACCAACTAGCATTAACTCGCCAGTTACTGTTAAAAAAGATGGAGCCACCGTTACAACTGCAGCGCCCTTTAATAATACCACCGTATTGGCAAATGCGCCTGTTGCAAAAGTTGCTGACCCCGTTGTTATAAATATATCCACGGCTGCTAAAGATTCAGACACAAGAAAACCAAACAATGAAGCTAAATCGGAGTCAATTAATGCAAATAACAATCCAGGTAATAATAATGACGAAACACTCCCTTGGGTATTATTAGGTAGAGAGAATAAATTAATTAAAAGGCTAATTACTTCTAGCAAAAAAATTACACTTGATTTATATGATAATGGGACTATTGATAACGACACCATAATTATATATGACAACAACAAGGTAATCGCGAATTTAAAAAGGCTCAGTTACAAAGCGATTCATGTTGAACTTGAATTTACCACTGGACAACATGATATCATTGTTGTAGCCCATAATATGGGATCAATCCCTCCAAATACTGCCTTGGTTGTTCTAAATGATGCCAATAATCGGCAGGAATTTTTCATCACCACGACCAATAAAGTGAATGCGAAATTTGAGTTTGTATATAAGCCCAGTGATTAAAGTAAACTAGTTTTCTTGCAAAATACAATTTGCACTAACTATTTCATTTTCAATATTATAATATGGGTTATTTGATTTTTTATTTAAAGAAACCCACAACAACCCATCCTCCTCCAAATCGGCCTTTTTACCATTGGTATTAAAAATATAAACAGCTTGTTTATTATACCCAACCTCCCCTAATAAATGTAATAACTGAATGCTTGCCATATTCATGGCCATATTTAATTCCTCCGGAAATTGCTCTAGTACGACCCCTTGTAATTCATCTTGAAAGTTGACAAGCCCGGTTTTAAATAAATTCAGCAAAACGCTATCCTTCGTGATAAATGAATTTGGCAAAGAATCACATCTTAAAATGGCCGCTTTTGACCTTGCAAACACATCTGCAGTATCATTTTTGGCTAATACCTGGAGTATCCCTTCGTAATCTTTGATGATTAAAGTACAAAGGTCATCTAGTTGTGGATTGTTATTGGACGCGGTAAATGACCACAAATCCTTATGTACACCCTGCTTTTCAGGGCTATTACAGGCCACTAGTAAAATGCTTAAAATGAATATATAAAGCTTCCCCATAAAATATTTTTCCAAATTTATACCAATTTACATACTCCAACTAGCTAACTTTGCGGTCTGAATTGAAAAAAGTATGCTAATAGGATTACAAAATGTAACATTTGAGTTTGGAGCAAGGGCAATTGTGAGTGAAGCAACTTGGCATATTCAACCAGGCGAACGCATCGGATTAATTGGTTATAATGGTACGGGTAAGTCAACACTTTTGAAATTATTAGTGGGTCAGTTAACCCCTTCTAAAGGAACAATCGAAAAAGGCCGAGATACAACCATTGGTTATTTACATCAGGATTTATTAAGTTTTGATACCAGCGAATCCATCACCGAAGTGGCATTAGGCGCATTTGAAAGAGTGCGTGCGTTAGAAAAAGAAGTTGAAAAATTAGGGATTGAATTAGAAGCCAATCCTGAGGACAATGATTTATTGATAAAGTATACGGACGCTTTACATGAAATTGACTTGTTAGATGGCTATAATATTAACCACAAAGCGGAGGAAGTTTTACATGGCCTAGGTTTTACAACCAAGGATTTATCTCGACCTTATTTGGAATTTAGTGGCGGATGGAGAATGCGTGTTTTATTAGCAAAAATGATTTTACAAGCACCAGATGTATTATTACTGGATGAGCCTACGAATCACTTGGATTTACCAAGTATTGAATGGCTTGAGAAATATTTGATTCATTACAAAGGCAGTGTAGTTATCGTAAGTCACGACAAATATTTCCTAAATAAAATGGTGAATAAAATTGTTGAGGTTTACCAACAACAATTAAATTTTTATACTGGCGATTACGAGTACTATGAAGTTGAAAAAGTACAAAGAGTAGAAATACAACAACGTGCATTTGAAAATCAACAGGATTATATTCGTCAGCAAGAAAAGTTCATTGAGCGATTTAAAGCAAAAGCATCAAAGGCTGCTGCAGCACAGAGTATACAAAAGCGTTTAGATAGATTAGATGTGATTGAAGATGTTCAAATTGAACGCCCTAATATTCGAATTAACTTTGCTGTAGAAAAAACACCTGGAAAAGTATTGGTTGATTTAAAAGGCATTAGCAAGTCCTACCCTAAACAAGTCATCTTAGAAAATGCGTTTGCTGAAATTGAACGTGGTGATAAAATTGCCTTGATTGGCGCCAATGGTAAAGGTAAATCTACCCTACTTAGAATTGTAGCCGGTATGGAAGGCTATGAAGGAGAAAGAGTTTGGGGGCATAATGTGGACGAAAGCTTTTATGCACAGCACCAATTAGAATCTTTAAATTTAAGCAATACCATTTTACAGGAAGTACAAGAATGTGGTACTAAAAAAACCGATTTAGAACTTCGTGCACTATTAGGTTGTTTCCTTTTTGGTGGCGATGAAATTGATAAAAAAATTAAGGTATTAAGTGGTGGTGAAAAAGCTAGAGTCGCACTTACTAAAACCATTATCAGTAAGGCCAATTTTTTAATGTTGGATGAACCTACGAATCACTTGGACATGGTTACCGTTGAGTTATTAGCGGAGGCTTTAAATAAATATGATGGCAGCATTATTTTAGTAAGTCACGATCGTTTCTTTATTTCTAAAACAGCGAATAAGATCTGGGAAATTGAAGATGAAAAAATTATAGAATTCAAAGGGGGTTACCAAGAATGGCTTGAATGGAAGGAAAGAATGGCGAAAGCAAAAGTTGCATCTACAGAGCCTGTAAAAAATACTAATACCAAGGAAAATAAAAAGCAATCAAAGTCGGAGCCTGTCGCTAAAGCGGTTGAAACCAACGTAGCTATTGATAAGGATTTACAAAAACAAATACAAAAATTACAACGTGCCATTGCGCTATTGGAGCATAATATTGAGATATTACAACAGGAAAAATTGGATATTGAGTCACAAATGGCCGATCCAGCTATTTATTCTGATACGCAAAAGTTTCATGTCGTAGAAAAAAGCTACCAAGATAAAAATGCGTTGATTAGATCCATGAATAAGGAATATGAAATTGCATTCAATGATTTGCTGGTTTTAGAAAGCAAGTAATAGGCAAATAGAACATATCGCCGTACATCAATTTTTTCTTTAGTTTTACCATCAACACATGGTGCAATGATTAATGCACCCTTTGATGTGCAAAAACTAACGATTCTTCGTCTTTTATAGAAAAATACCCACATTTGTTTATTTAATACCTATTATTAGTACCAATTGTTTAAATTTGTAGCTCCATTTGGTTAAGCCGCAATTGAATTTTAATTTGTAAATCAATGCATTAACCTACAATTGATTAGCATATGTCCACAAAAAAAGTGACCAAAATTGCCGTTCTGACTTCAGGCGGTGATGCCCCCGGGATGAACGCAGCTATTAGAGCAGTGGTTAGAACTAGTTTATACCATGGATTAGAAGTATTTGGTGTAGCTAGAGGTTATAATGGAATGATTGAGGATGACATTTTTCCAATGGATTCAAAATCAGTGGCGAATATCATACAACGTGGCGGAACCATCCTAAAAACAGCAAGAAGTAAGGAGTTTTTTGAAGAAGAGGGTCGAAAAATAGCTTACGCTAATTTAAAAAAGAGAAATATTGACGGTATCGTGGTGATAGGTGGAGATGGTAGCTTTAAAGGTGCACAAAAGTTCAGTAATGAATTTGACATCCCATGTATTGGACTTCCTGGTACCATCGATAAAGACATTGCTGGTAGTGATTTTACGATTGGATTTGATACAGCAGTCAATACGGCAGTGGAAGCCATTGATAAAATTAGAGATACCGCGGATGCGCATGACCGTTTATTTGTTGTTGAAGTGATGGGCCGAGATGCAGGATATATTGCCCTACATAGTGGTATTGCAACAGGTGCTGAAAATATATTAATTCCTGAGACCAAAACAGATATGAATGCGTTGATTACTGCATTGACTGAAAAAGAAAAGCGAAAAAAATTAGTGAACTTAATCGTAGTTGCCGAAGGAGATGAATTTGGTGGTGGCACACAGGTTGGAAATTTTTTAAAGGAAAAATTACCCAATGCAGATATTCGTGTTTGTATTTTAGGGCATATACAAAGAGGTGGATCTCCGAGTTGTTTGGATCGATTGATCGCAAGCAGAATGGGCTATCACGCTGTAGAGTGTTTGTTAAATGGCACACACAACGTCATGGTGGGAATTGAAGATAATAAAATGAAGTATACCCCATTAGACAATGCAGTAAAAGCAAAACAAAAAATATCAGAAGAATGGTTGAAAATTGTAAAAATATTAGCGAGCTAAATCTTAACAAAAAACATTTTAATAATTAACACTAACCCCAAATAATAATGAGCCAGCCGCAAGAATTTAAAAACATACATCACAAAACAAAAATAGTTGCCACTGTTGGCCCAGCTTGCGAATCCTATGATCAATTGAAGAATTTAGTCATTGCTGGTGTGAATGTTTTTCGTTTAAATTTTTCACATGGTAGCCATGAGGACAAAAAGAAAATTATTGACCATATACGTGGCATAAACAAAGAATTGGGATGTAGCATTGCGATATTAGGCGATTTACAAGGGCCTAAATTGAGGGTAGGTGAAATTGCAGACAACAAATTAGACGTAAAAGCCGGTGATATTTTAACTTTCACGAATGAAAAATGTATTGGCACACTTGAAAAAATATATGTCTCCTACCCTAACTTGGCGGGTGATGTCGTTGTTGGTAATACCATTATGATTGATGATGGAAAGATAGAAGTGATGGTAAGCAGTATTGAAAAAGATGGAGATGTAAAAGTAAAAGTAACATTGGGTGGTATTATTTCTTCCAAAAAAGGAATTAACCTTCCGGATACAAAAATTTCCTTGCCTGCATTAACTGAAAAGGATTTAGAAGATGCTGATTTTATCATCAAAGAAAAATTAGATTGGGTTGCCTTAAGTTTTGTAAAAAGAGTTGCAGATATTGAAATGCTTCGTGGTATCTTAAATAAGAACAATAGCAAATCAAAAATTATTGCGAAGATTGAAATGCCTGAAGCCTTAACCAATATCCGAGATATCATCAATGCAAGTGATGCAATTATGATTGCACGTGGTGACTTAGGTGTAGAGCTTCCTGTTGAAAAAATTCCTTTGATTCAAAAAGAATTGATACGTAAATGTTTGCATCGTGCGAAGCCTGTGATTGTTGCTACGCAAATGATGGAAAGTATGATTGATAGAGTAAAACCAAATCGTAGTGAAATTACGGATGTGGCAAATGCGGTTATTGAAGGTGCAGATGCGGTGATGTTAAGTGGTGAAACTGCTACTGGTCAATTCCCGGTATTAGTGATTGAAACCATACGTAAAATTATTCATGAGGTTGAATTGAATGGTTATAAATATAATCGTGCGGATGATTTTAAGCCGCAATCACATTCTCCTTCATTTTTGAGTGACGCCGTTTGTTATAATGGTTGTAAACTAGCTGATGATAGTGATGCAAAAGCAATTATCGGTATGACACAAAGTGGGTACACTGCATTCATGTTAAGTAGTTTCCGTCCAAAAGCGCCTTTATTCATTTTTACAAAGGAGAAAAGTTTAGTAAACCAACTTAGCTTAAGCTGGGGTGCAAAAACGATTTATTATACCAAAGAAGAAAGTTTGGATAATATCATTAAAGACCAAATATCAATATTAAAAAAAGGAGGGTTCGTACAAACGGGCGATGTGGTGGTAAATACAGGTAGTACCCCTGTAGAATTACACCTACCTACGAATGTGATAAAAATTAGTAAAGTAGAATAATAAATTGGCCTTCCAACACTTGGGAGGCTTTTTTTATTTAATTTTATAATAATATAATAGCACTGTATGATTGAATCATTTGAAAAAATTCCAGTTAAGATATTCCCTACGGCTAACGATGGGTCTATCATGGTAGCAGCTCAAATTGCAACACTCATTAAAGATAAGCAAGCAAAAAAAGAAAACTGTGTGCTTGGAATGGCCACTGGAAGTACCCCTATTTTATTATACAAGGAACTAGTTCGATTACACAAGGAAGAAGGGTTAAGTTTTAAAAATGTAATCACGATAAACTTAGACGAATACTACCCCATTAACAAGACGGCGTACCAAAGTTATTGGAGCTTCATGCATCGTCATTTATTAAGCCAAGTTGATATCAATCCAGAAAATATTCATACCCCTAATGGCGAATGGGCAGAGGAGCAAATTAAAGAACATTGTGCAGGTTACGAACAAATTATAGAAAAATCAGGCGGAATTGATTTGCAAATATTAGGCATAGGTAAAAATGGTCATATTGGTTTTAATGAGCCAGGTTCAAGTTTTCATTCAAAAACCAGGGTCATACATTTAGACCAGGAAACAAGAATTGCAAACACCTATGAATTTCATGATTTGAATAAAGTCCCTAAACTAGCCATCACGGTGGGTATTAGTAGCATCATGAAAGCTAAAAAAATTGTTTTATTGGCTTGGGGAAGCAAAGCGGATATTATAGCAAAAGCAGTGGAAGAAAATATTACAGAACAAGTGCCTGCAAGTATTTTACAAAATCATGATGATTGTACTTTTGTCATAGATGAAATAGCTGCTACCGATTTAACCAGACATAAATCACCATGGCTTACTGGAAGTACTGATTGGACACCTACTTTAATAAAAAAAGCTGTCATTGAACTTGCACTAAAATTAGATAAAACAATTTTAAGCTTAACGACAAATGATTATACTGAAAATAGTTTGGCTGACTTATTAGTTTTAAGAGAATCTGTTTACGATATTAATTTACAAGTATTTTATATGTTAAGGGATACCATTACTGGTTGGCCAGGTGGCAAACCTAATGTTGTTACACCTGCGCATCCTGAACGTAGTAATCCTTTTCCAAAAAAGGTATTGATTTTCTCCCCTCACCCTGATGATGATATTATAAGTATGGGTGGAACATTTATGCGATTACAAGATCAAAGCCATGATGTTCATGTAGGATATCAAACCAGTGGTAATATTGCAGTGACCGATGAATTTGTTACCCGCTTTTTAGATTTCGCTGTTGGTTTTGAAGATTTGTTTGGCATTGACAATAAAAAAAGTCAAGAAATTTTAACCAATGCACGTGCCTATTTAGCAAGTAAAAAATCAGACCATATTGATACTGCTGAAATCAGGGCGATCAAAGGACTAATTCGTCGCTGTGAAGCAAAAGCTACTTGTCGCTATGTGGGCTTAAAAGATGAGAATCACCATTTTTTAGATTTGCCTTTTTACGAGACAGGCGCTATTGAAAAAAAGCCAATGAGTGAATTAGATATTAAAATCACCATGGACTATTTAAATAAATTACAACCACACCAAATTTATTGTGCAGGTGATTTAGCTGACCCACATGGTACCCATAAAGTTTGTTTAGAGATTATATTTGAAAGCTTACGCCGACTTAAGGCATCAGGCGCAGAATGGATTAAAGATTGCTGGGTTTGGTTGTACAAAGGCGCATGGCAGGAATGGGATATCTCCAAAATTGAAATGGCAATGCCAATGAGCCCAGATCAGGTATTAAAAAAGCGTTTTGGCATATTCATACACCAATCACAAAAGGACAGTGTACCCTTCCAAGGCTCAGACGCAAGGGAATTTTGGCAAAGGGCAGAAATTCGCAATGCGCATACCGCAGATATCTATGCGCGCCTAGGATTGACCAAATATGCTGCTATTGAGGCATTTGTGCGCTGGCATTATTAGAAATTAGTACCGATAATTGACTTTTTCCTTGGGGGAATGAGGTATTTCAAATATATTTGCACCCCCTATAACTAGGGAAATGGCTGCGTAGCTCAACTGAATAGAGTACCTCACTACGGATGAGGGGGTTTTAGGTTTGAATCCTAACGCGGTCACAGAATAAGATAAAGGGTCGTTGTAAATGAATAGTTTACAGCGACTTTTTTCATTTTGGTCAAACATAGTTAAAACATTTTGTGCACCTGTTTACTCAGATATGCAGCGATAAATTTAACTAAAACACCCCATTTAATTATTTACTTAAAAGAGATTTTGGAAACTCTTTTTCATCAGTTGTTTCAAAAAATGTATTTAATGGAGTACTGGTTAAATATAATGTTTCTCTATATTCCCTTGCTTCTGCAAGTAACGTAAACTCTATTTGAGCATTTAAATGCCCTTTAACAAATTCTTCGATTTCCTCAAGTCCAACTCTAAAAAATTCTTTTCTACCATTAATTCTATTTAAACGTTGATCTTGAAACTTCTTATGTAATTGACGTTCTAGTTCTGGCGCATTTTCAGAATGAATAATAGCATGAATATCAAACTGAAATGGAACAGATGTAAATCGTCAGCATAAAGTGGACAAAATATATATAATATTTGTTGATTTAGATGAAATGAATAAGTCGTTTTACCCTTGAATTTATCAATGGATCCAATTTATACATGACTATAAAATTTACTATGACTAAAAAAATAGTATATTTAGTTAGATTAAGTTGACCCTAAACAACTTCTAATATAAACACTCCTCTTATGGCAATGCAAAACAGAAAAACGATTATCTTAGTTAGTTACCTCATTATTATAGTTGCTGCATGTAATAACAATTCCTATACACCTCCAAACATTGCATTCACCATGGATGAATCTATGTTGCCAGCATATGAAAAAGACATTGACCATAAAGGAATACTATACAACATCCAACGCAATCAAGAGGAAGCCTTCATGGATGGAAAAAAAATTTACAATAGTAATTGTATTAATTGTCACGGTACACCCAAACAGGAAGGATCCTTACCTACTGCATTTAAATATTGGAAGGACAGCTTTAAAGTAGGTAAAGACCCCTATGCCATATACCAAACTTTAACGCGAGGTTATGGTGGAATGCCTCCTCAAACGGCATTAACGCCTACTGAAAAATACAATGTCATTCATTACATTAGAGAAGAATTTATATTGAAACAAAATAAAGCGGCTTACTTTAATATTGATTCCAATTACTTAGCAAGTTTACCTGTCGGTAAATCCAAAGGGCCGAGTAGCATTAAAAAAGAAGGTTGGTTAGAAATGGATTATGGAAATTTTTTAATCAATACCTATGAATTAGTTGAAGCCAATGCCAAACCAAGAGAAATCTCAGGTGCCCCTTCCCCATTAAAAGATGAAAATTTGGTAAATGCCAATTTCGCATACAAAGGAATTGGGGTTCGATTAGATGAAGGCCCAGGTGGTATTGCCGCAGGTAAAGCATGGATGATATTTGATCATGATTTAATGCGAATTGCAGGCGCATGGACGGGCGAAGGTTTTGTTGACTGGGAAGGAATTCTTTTTAATGGGCAACATAATATCTCGCCCCGCACTATTGGAGAACTTCAATATGCAACACCAGTAAGTCCAAGTTGGGCAAACCCCGCAAATGGTTCATTCGTTGATCCGCGTTTTAAAGCAGTAGATAATAGAAGATTTGGGCCACTACCTCGAAATTGGGCACAGTATAAAGGGCTTTATCACTATCAAGACAAACTTATCATATCGTATAGCGTAGGCAATTCATCGGTACTTGAAAAGCTATCATTAGAAGGCACCACTGAAATGCCCATTTTTGCACGCACTTTAAATATGTCTGCTTCAACCACCAACTTAAAAATGAGGGTTGCACCCATCAATACAAATGTTGCACTCATCGGTACTGATGCAGAAATAAAAAAAGAAAATGGATTTTTTGTATTAAATATTCCAGCAGCTAAAAAGATTAACATTAAACTATTAATTGCCAATCAGAAAATTAAAAATTTTGATGTAATAACAAAAACATCACAAAAACCAGAAAATCTTTTAGTATACACCAATGGAGGTAAACCACAATATGCCCAAAAATTAATTACGAAAATTACCAAAGGGAATCAACCTGGTGCATTTAAAGTAGATAGAATGGAACTCCCCTACCAAAGCCCATGGAAAAATCAAATGCGATTAAGTGGTATTGATTTTTTGGCGGACAGAAATAAAGCAGTCATATGTTCCACGGATGGTGATGTTTGGTTAGTTGAAGGGGTTCTTCAACAAGAAGGAAAATTAACTTGGAAAAGAATTGCTTCGGGTTTATTTCAGCCCTTGGGCATTAAAATAGTTGATAAAAAAATTTATGTTACCTGCCGAGATCAACTTGTAAAATTGCATGATCTTAATGGGGATGAAGAAATTGATTATTATGAAAGTTTTAATAGTGATCATCAAGTAACCAATCATTTTCATGAATTTGCAATGGGCCTTCAAACAGATAAAGAAGGAAATTTTTACTATGCGAAAAGTGCCAGACACGCAAGGCGTGCACTAGTAGCACAACATGGTACCCTACTTAAGGTATCTAAAGATGGCCAAGAAACGAGCATTGTTGCGCATGGCTTCAGGGCGGCCAACGGGGTATGTATTAATCCTGATGGAAGTTTTATTGTTACAGACCAAGAAGGTCACTGGAATCCAATGAATAGAATTAATTGGGTAACTCCCACCAACAAATTTTACGGAAATATGTACGCATATAATCCGTCATCAGATAGCTCAAATACTGGGATGGAACCACCCTTGACCTGGGTAGAAAGAGATATTGATCGCTCCCCTTCTGAATTACTTTGGGTGGATAGTAAGGCCTGGGGGCCACTCAATGGAAGCTTACTTAGTTTTTCATACGGTTATGGTAAAGTATTTATTGTACCCCATGAAAAAATTGGCAATCAAATGCAAGGGGGTGTTTTTGAATTACCCATCCCCACTTTTTCAACTGGCGTAATGCGTGGGAGATTTAATCCAGGTGACGGTCAATTATATGCATGTGGCTTATCTGCATGGGGATCAGCGCAGCCGGAATTAGGTGGATTTTATCGCATTAGATATAATGGCGAAAAAACGATTGTGCCATTATCACTCCATGTATTCCCAAATGGCATTCGCATTAAATTCTCCCATGAATTAAATAAAAAAAATGTAGAAGATCTTTCGTCCTATGAAGTGCAAACTTGGGATTTAAAAAGGTCAAGAAAATATGGCTCTGATCATTACAATACAAAAGCGCTTGTCGTTAAAAATGCAACTTTAAGTAAAGATAGAAAAGAAGTATTCTTAACTATTATGGATGTAAAACCGACGAATGTTATGGAGGTAAAATTCCAATTTTTAGATGACACAGGAAAGCCAGTTAAAGGACTCATTCAAAATACCATTAATCAAATTGGAAAGTAAGTTAACGCGCTACTTTAAATCCACATTGCAATAATTTATTTTCAATGCATCCATGACAGGAATGTGCTTTTTTACTCGATCCGAAAAAGCAACATAATTTTTTGGACGCTTGGGTGACCATCCTATTTCAGCCAAGGCCAATGCTCTTGGGAACGTCATATATTCCGCATAAGCCGGTGTTCCAATATATTCTGTCCATAGATTAGCTTGTACACCTACAATATGTTTTGCTTCTGCTTCCGTTAATTCTGGCAAATCTGGTTCAAAGGAATAACATTTCGATAACGGTAAATTACCGCCAATGGCCAATGGTTGTGTTTTAGGATCTGCTTGATAATAATCCAAATAGAAAAAATTATTCGGTGACATCACTACATCATGGTTTAATTTTGCTGCCTCAATGCCTCCTGCAGTACCTCTCCATGACATCACCATCGCATTCGGTGAAAGTCCTCCTTCTAAAATTTCATCCCATCCTAGCATCTTTTTACCTTTGGAAGTAATAAATTTATCTATCCTTCCAATAAAATAACTTTGTAGTTCATGCTCATCTTTCAATTTCAATTTTTTAATTAAATCCTGACAAAACCTACTTTCTTTCCATTGTTTTTTAGGACACTCATCTCCACCAATGTGTATATATTGCCCAGGAAATAAAGCCATCACTTCCGTAAGTATATCCTGCATAACTGTAAAAGTTTCCTCACGTGGACATAAAACATCTTCAGATACCCCCCATTTTGTAGCTACTTCATAAATTTTATCTGGATTGCAACCCAATTGCGGATAGGCTGCTAATAATGCTTGTGAATGCCCGGGCATTTCAATTTCAGGAATGATGGTAACGAATTTTTTTGAAGCATAGGCAACCACTTCCTTAATTTCATTTTGCGTATAAAAACCACCATAAGGTGTTTTGTCAAATTTCATATCCTTATATGCACCCACCATACTCTCTTTTCTAATGGAACTTATACTAGTCAATAAAGGATATTTTTTAATTTCAATTCTCCAGCCTTGGTCTTCTGTTAGATGCCAATGAAATGTATTTAATTTATATACTGCCATTAAATCAATATAGCGTTTAATAAAATCGACAGAATAAAAATGCCTACCCGCATCCAACATTAAACCACGATAACTGAATCGAGGCGCATCCGCCACTTGGCAAGCCGGCACTGTTGCTATTATATTTGACTTTACCGCTGTATAAACTTGTGCAGGCATTAATTGAAACAAGGATTGCAATGCATAAAAAGCACCTTTTCCATTTTTGGATTGAATGGTAATATTTTTAGTAGTAATATTTAATTGATACGCTTCATCACCCAATTGGTCATTTTGCACAAAAAAGATACCATTTGATTTTAAAGAACCAGCTTTTACAGGTAATGCAATATCAAAGGAAGCTTTTAATTGCTCAGCAAGCATTTTAGCAACAGATGTAATATCATTATCCTTAGCGATTACTGTAATAGCCGTATTTGACTTAAATGAATACACCCCAGTAGCAGGTATTAATTTTTGTGGTTCAGGGATGATATTATACTGATTTTGTGAGAAAGCAGTTACTGAAACACAGGCAACTAAAAAGGATAAAATAAATGATTTCATTGGTTTTGATATTTACATAACAATATTAATTAATTTAACTGTGATTACAAGTCATTTAATAAATATAATAGATGCGACCCTTCTTTCTTGAAATAAATAGATAAACAGTTGACAACTATCGCAAAATGTATTAATTTAATACTCCTAACTAAAAGGTTTTATCAATTTTAACTACTTGAATTATGAAAGTTTTATTCGCTTTATCCCTATTATGTGCAACCACTGTCATGGGACAAAAATCAACCGTGGAAGCATGGGAAACCATGTTTAATGGCAAGGATTTAACTGGATGGACAACTAAAATTAGGTATGCAAAATCTGGCGAAAATGTTAAAAATACGTTTCGAGTAGTAGATGAAAAGTTGGTGGTGAGTTATGACCAATATGATAGTTTTAATGAGCAATTTGGACATTTATTTTATAATAAAAAGTTCAGCTATTACCGCATTAAATTACAATACCGCTTTACAGGTGAGCAAGCCAAAGATGGCCCAGGTTGGGCTTATCGAAATAGTGGCATCATGATACATGGACAATCTCCTGAATCCATCGGTAAGGATCAGGACTTTCCCGTATCCATTGAAGTTCAGTTATTGGGAGGCAATGGCAAGGAAAAACGCACTACCTGTAACCTATGCACACCTGGAACAAATGTAGTGATGAATGGTAAAGTGTTTACACCCCATTGTATTAATTCCACTTCAGATACTTATCATGGTGATCAATGGGTAAACGCAGAGGTAATTGTATTAGGGGATTCAATTGTGCAACATTTCGCCAATGATAAAATGGTGTTGTCATATGAAAAGCCGCAAATTGGCGGCGGTAATGTAAGTGGTCAGGAAAATATTTTTGGCACCAGTGGTCAATTATTAACAGAAGGAACTATTTCATTACAAAGTGAAAGTCATCCTGTTGAATTTAAAAGTATTAAAATTTTAAATTTAGAAGGTTGTATGGATCCTACAGCTAAAAATTATAAAACCTACTTTATAAAATCAAAACCAAGCGATTGTCGTTATTCTAAAAAAGAGAAATAGCAAATTTAATCCGCTTTATTTTTTCCTTTGACAAAAACTTTTACGCCATTCTGCTTTGTCCAAAGTTCGTATTCTGCAATCATTTCATTTAATAATGTAGTATTGGTTTTGGCTAAATTATTGGATTCTGTCAAATCCATTGACATATCATATAATTCCCAGGCGGCATCTTCCACATCCTTAACTATTTTCCAATTGCCTTTTCGCATTGCCTTATTTCCCACATGTTCCCAAAAATAGGTTTCGGGTTGCATGGCTTTGCCATTCCATAAATAACTTAAACTTTGGCCGGGTAAATTATTAATAGGAACGCCTGCTAATTCTAAACTTGTGGGTAATAAATCAATGATATGGCCTAAGCCCTCATTAAATCCTAGCTTAGCTTTAATTTTTGCAGGCCATTGTATTATGCAAGGCGTTATCATACCACCTTCATGCATAAACTTTTTATACTTTCTGAATGGCGTATTAGAAACATTGGCCCAAGGATAATCATACGTTACATAAGAACCTTTCGCCCCAATAGGCACATTTTTATCATTGAAATTACGACCATCCACATTTTCAGCACAGCCCCCATTATCCGACATAAAAACAATAAGCGTATTGTCATATTGGTTGTTTGCTTTTAAAGTAGCAATCAATCGACCAATATTTTGATCCATACGATCAACCATTGCAGCATATACAGCCATTTTTCTTACCCATTGTTTTTTATCAGCAACCTTATCCCAATCTTCAATATCAGCTGGCCTTTCGGTTAATTGATAACGTTTGTCAATTAAACCTAACTGAATCATTTTTTTATATCGATTCGTTCTTGTTACATCCCAACCTTGTTCATATAATTTTTCATATTTCGCAATATCTTGTTCATACGCATGAATCGGAAAATGTGGCGCAGTATAAGCCACGTATAAAAAAAAGGGATTCGCTGAATGTTGTTTTTTTTGATCATTTAAATATTGAATCGCATAAGATGTAAACGCATCCGTTAAATAAAAACTATCCTTTGGTATTTCAAATTCCTTATCATCTAAAACAATATGTCGTTTCCCTATTTCTTGTGGAATAATTTCATAATAACTGGACGCCCCTGAAATCAAACCAAAATAATGCTCAAAGCCTCTTGTTAATGGCCAATGTTGTGCGCGTTCCCCTACATGCCACTTCCCTGTCATATAGGTATTATAACCATTTGCTTTCAAGGTTTCCGCAATGGTTGGATACTTTGGATCTAAATAACCCTGGTAAGTTCCTGTTTGTAGGGGTTTAGTTTCAGGGCTGACCATTTCACCCATTCCTACTGTATGTGGAAACTGCCCAGTTAACAAAGAGGCCCTTGTTGGACAACATCTTGCATTATTATAAAAACTTCGAAGCTTAATTCCATTGGCAGCTATCTTATCCAAATTAGGTGTTTTAATTTCACTTCCATAACATCCAATATCAGAATAACCCATATCATCCGCTAATATGTATATGATATTAGGTCGTTGGGGTATGGTATCATTGGCAATTGTAAATAGGGAAATGAATAAAAAGATAAAAAGCAATGATTTTCTTTTCATGAATGAATTTATTTTTTGGGAACTATTTTGATGAACCATAATTGTTGTATTATTTTTTTATAAAGGCTGGATTATACTTAGCTCTTTTTTTAAACCCTTCAAAAGGACGCATTTTACCAAAACGAGGATAACTATCAAAAATATCACCATTACCTAATACACGAGGATCACCCTGTGTTGTTAAGGATTGGTCCAATTTACTTTTTAATTGCGCTTTAATTTTTGCTACACTTGCTTGTTCAGATAGATCATTTAAACAAAAAGGATCTTTTAGAATATCATATAGTTCCTCCGAATTCCTTTTCTCAAATCCCTTTTTAAAAAGCTTGGCATAACTTGCTTTGTTTTTTATCATGAATGATTTTGTAGGTGAATTATCAATATCCTCATACCCCTCTAATATGGGTTTCATATCTGCTTTCTTTTCTGTTGATTCCACTTTATCCAAACTTGCAGGATCTCCTGCTGGCCATCGATCTGTTTTAAAATTTTCAATATATAAATAGTTATTCGTACGTATTGCCCTAGCTGGATAACCAACATTGTCAGGCCTTGCATGTGAATGCCTTTCCCTCCCTGTTAAAATGAATGACCTTGAAGTATCAATGAATCCTGATTTACTACTAGAAAATATAGGTACCAATGATTTGCCAGTAATGCCTTCAAAATGTTTTACACCTGCCATATCCAAAAAGGTGGGTGCTAAATCAATTAAACTAACTAAATCATTGACCTTTCTTTCTTTGCCGTTAATACCGGGGCCACTGATGGCTAAGGGTACATGCACTCCATATTCCTGTAAATTCGCTTTTGCATATGGAAACGCCATTCCGTTATCAGCAGTAACTACTATGATTGTATTGTCCAATTCACCAGCAGCTGCTAACATTTTTATAATTTTATCTAATTGCTTATCGAACCACTCAATTTCAAGTGCATAATCGAGCATGTCATTTTTTACCAAAGCTTCATTCGGTAAAAAGAAGGGTACGGAAACCCCATTAATGTCTAAACCTGATTTTGCACCAGAACCTTCCTCATAATCTCTATGAGGCTCCTTTGATCCATACCAAAAGAAAAATGGTTGATCCGCAGGTTTCTCTGATAAAAATTCTTCAAAATTAGAAGCATAATCCGTCTTACTTATTCCTGTTGTTGGCACCGATGTAAATTCTTTCCGATTATACTCAGGCCCTACTGGGTTTCGCTTCCAACCTGCATCAATAAAATTTCCTGGGTTCCAAGGTTTACCTGTGAAACCAATAAAATAACCAGACGCTTCCAATGCAGTTGTAAAAACTGGAAATTTATTAGGAAAATAACTTGCGTGCGTTCCAGCTTCTTCTAATTGCCAAATTTGCCTACCCGTTAATATCGCAGCCCTTGATGGACTACATTGCGGCGCAGCTACAAATGCATTATTAAAAAGTATACCATTCGCAGCTACTCGATCAAACGCTGGGGTATGAAATATTTTTTGACCATAAATGGAAGTATGCGGATAAGACTGATCATCTGCAATGGCAAATAAAATATTGGGAGGTCGTTTACTAGTTTTTTTTGTTTGTGCAGTAATTTCATTGGTTTGAAATAACGACAAAATAAGCAAGGCCAAAAAACAAGTTAATTTATTCATTTTCATACGCATTAAATTACACATTTTATAAATAATCAACAAAAGATAACCCTTCTATTTTAACTTTTGCATGATAATAGTTGCGCTGAAATTATATGGATGAATAATTTAATTAAATCCGATGGCATTTTAATAAAATTGAATATCTTGTTAGTGCAAATCAATGAAATAACGCATGATGAAATTTAATAATCTATACAAGAAAATCTTGGTTTCCATTTGTATTATGGGAATAACTACTTCCTATGCGCAACAGCGACCAAATGTGATTGTAATTTACTCTGATGATCAAGGTGCGATTGATTTAAATTGCTACGGATCAAAAGATTTATTAACCCCCAATATTGACAAATTTGCGGCAAGCGGAACCATGTTTACGCAATTTTATGCCTCTCCTGTTTGCTCACCTTCTAGAGCTTCCTTACTTACTGGCTTAAATCCACAACGCGCAGGCTTGCCAGGAAACGCTTCTGAAACCAATGGAGATGTGGGTTTGCCCAATGACCGCTATACCCTTGCTGAACTTTTTAAAAGTGTGGGATATAATACGGCACATATAGGAAAATGGCATTTGGGTTATAAAACTGAAATGCGCCCTAATGCACAAGGCTTTGATTATTCATTTGGGCACATGGTTGGATGTATAGATAACTACTCACATTATTTTTATTGGAATGGCCCTAATAAACATGATTTATACAGAAATGGGAAAGAAGTATTTTATCCAGGTCAATATTTCCCAGACTTAATGGTAAAAGAAGCTGGTGAATTCATGGAGAAATCGCAGCGCAGTCCATTTTTTATGTACTTCGCAATTAACATGCCGCATTATCCTTACCAAGGAGATCCAAAATGGTTGGAATACTATAACAAAAAAGGTGTTCCCTATCCACGTAATTTGTATGCCGCATTCATGACCAGCTTAGATGACAAAATTGGCGACTTACTACAAAAAGTAAATGCACTTGGACTTAGCAATAATACCATCATTATATTTCAATCGGACAACGGCTATTCAACCGAAGAGCGTGCGCATTTTGGGGGCGGTAGTGCAGGAATATATCGTGGTGCCAAAGCGAGTTTATTTGAAGGAGGTATTCGAGTTCCTTCCATTATTAGTTGGCCTGGTAAAATTCCAAAGGGACAAGTTCGAAATCAATTTGCTGTCAATACAGATTGGTTTCCTACCCTTGCTGAATATTGTAATATCAAATTACCGCGCAACGATTTAGATGGGAAAAGTTTAGTATCCGTTATTAATAGTGCAGCTGCTGAAACTATGCATCCAGAAGGTTATTGCTGGGAATTTAAAAAAATGTGGGTAGCAAGAAAAGGAAAGTGGAAATTGATGGGTAACCCAGTGGACACTTCAAATAAAGGAACATTGACCGATGCTGATATTTTATTTTTAGTTGATTTAGAAGCGGACCCTTCAGAATCAACCAATGTTGCAGCCAGCCATCCAGATATTGTCAACGAATTAAAAACACAATATCAAAATTGGGGAAAGACTAATAAAAATAAATAAGCTTATTGCACTAAATATTTTATAAAAGGATCCTTATATTCTTTAGCCCATGAGAATAATTGTGCCCTGCAATTTTTTAATGCAGTTGTGTAATTGGGATCACTAATTAAATTAACCATCTCTCGCGGATCGTTTACAATGTCATATAATACTTCCGATTGAACTCCGTAATTATAAATCCAATATTTAAATTGTTTGTTACGAAGCATTCTGCCTTCTGGATTTAATTTTTGTCCATTCACAGGTGCCCCTTGTGATATTTTATCTGAAACAACAATATAATCTCGATTAGGCACTTGACTTATTTGTGTAAATGCACTTGCCAAACTTTTCCCTTTCGATGTCACAGGAATAGGGATTCCCGCAAAGTCACAAATAGTAGGTATTATATCAATACCTGATTGCACAAACACTTCCGACTTTAATTGCTTCCCATTATTATAACTCATGATGAACGGCACTTTGGAAGCCTCTTCATAAAAAACTGTTTTTTGATTCCAACGGTGCGCGCCTTGTAAATCACCATGATCACTTGTAAACACAATCAAGGTATTTTTATCTAAACCTTTTTGACGCATGATATTTAAAACCTTACCTATTTCTGCATCTACCTTTTCTACTAATCTGTAATAGGACCAAATATATTCCCGCCACTTTTGATCCGAAAAATCACCAACAGGGAATGCAGGATTTGTTTGAATTGACTTGCGCATCATTGCCATAAAGTCGGTTTCATTTTTCGAAGGCAATGCATTCGCCCTCAACGGTGGTAATTGATCCTCGCTAGGCGGATTTCCAATGTCACCATCAGGTAAATTATCTCCTCTTGCCCATTGACAAATATTATGTGGATTTAAAAAAGACATGACTAATAAAAATGGCTTCTCCCTTTTTAATTCAAAAAAATATTTGGCATAATTAGGTAACAAACTATCCGTGCCATTTCCTTTTTTATTGGACATATAACTGAAGCCATGGGTTTCGGATTTGTTACGATCATAAGGCAAATGCCATTTACCAATATAACCAGTTTCATACCCTGCATTTGTAAAAATCGTTCCCATGGAAGGAAAAGTAACAGGATCAATTAAAGTATCATCATTATTTTGAATACCTAATTCATGTGGATACCTTCCAGTAAATATGGAACTTCGCGAAGGCACACATAAAGGATTTGCACAATATGCATTGGTAAAGCGTACCCCATGACTTGCTAAATAATCGATATTGGGCGTTTTAATAAACTTTGTGCCTAAATTAATGCTCATGGTTTCAGCAGACAACTGATCCGTCATGATAAATAGCACATTGGGCTTTTGTTGCGCAAATACATTTACGGAGACCAATATCAATAAATTGATAATTACAAAGCTGATTGAAAATTTAAAACGCATACACCCTATATTTAAATTATTTACTAAAAAAATTATAAATCATCATCGTCTTCGCCCTTTTTCTTCTTTACTTTAATTACTGGTTTTGCCACTATCTCAGGTCGTACCATTTTTTTAAATACTCCTCTAAAAATGGTAATGAGTTTTTGTTGTTCTGGGTTTAAATCTTTTTCAGCAATTTTATTTTTTTCTAAAGGATCTTTAATCACATTATATATTTCTCCTGTTTCGTACAATTTCCATTCCTTATTATGTACAAATCTTGCTTTAGGGAAACCTCCTTTTTGAGGATCATAATGCGCAAACAAATAATCCCTAGGTGTATAATTTTTTCCTAAAAGCTGCGGCATTAAACTTACACCATCAGTGACAAAGCCTTTAGGCAATGTTATATTCGCCGCTTCTGTCATGGTTGGTAAAAAATCAGTGAAGTCAACTAAATTTTTATTGATTTGTCCTGGTTTAATTTTACCTGGCCAAAAGGCAACCATCGGTACATGGATACCATATTCATTCGTATAGCCCTTATTTCCTGGAATTTCACGACCATCACTCATCTTGGAATTAATTCCTATCCCAGTTCCATTATCTCCAGTGAAAAGTATTAAAGTGTTTTCTAAAAGCCCCAATGATTTTACTTTATCAATAATATCCCCCACATTTTTATCTAAGTAAGCCATTTCATCTTTAAAATGAATATTATCTGCTTTACCTCCTCCAGGTTCCCCTTTTGCAACCACTTTGAAGTCTTGATATGCTTTTTGATTTAAAGGAGTTGGTACAAATGGCTTATGTGATAAAACCATGGGATAATAAACAAAGAAGGGGACATCTTTTTTACGCTCCATAAAATTATTTATAAAGTTGACAAATAATTCCGGACCATATTCCCCATTATTGTATTTCTTCATGATCCCATTTTCAATAACCTTAGGGTCCTTGTATCTTTCATTATAAGTGGAACTAGTATCCATTAAATTCCATAATAAGTATTCATCAAATCCTGACTTGTATGGCGCATACTCATCACCTCTTAATTGCCACTTCCCTGCAATACAAGTAGCATATCCATGAGATTTAAATAAATGAGCAAAAGTGGTTTCATTTTGATCCAGGTAACCCCACTTTTCATAATTTCTAAAATTGGATTTACCAGTCATTATTTGAATACGAGATGGCGAACATAGCGGCTGCGCATAACATTGTTCAAATAATACACCCTGCTTTGCCATTGCGTCAATTCTAGGTGTTTTATAACTAGTACTTCCATACGCACTAATCGTTTCAAAGCCAATATCATCTCCTAATATTAAAATTATATTGGGCTGCTTTTCGATTTTATTTTTTACGCTTTGTGCAATTGTTACATTTGATATTCCAATAATTAAATAACACAAATAAATACAACTATTTTTTATTTTCATGTACAAAAATTAATTTTTCATTAACTATGAATAATATTTATAATGTTATTTTCCACTCATTATTCATGGATCTTCCTAACAAAGCACTTGCTTCCGTGTCATTTAAAATAGTTTCTTTTTTTGGATTCCATTTTAATGAACGGTTCAAACGATAGGCAATATTTCCAAGATTACATACAGTTGCTGTCCTATGACCAATTTCAACATCACAAATAGGTTTTTTGCGCGTTCTCATCGCACTTAAGAAATCCTTATAGTGATTGGTGCTATTGTAAACGCGCTTGTCCGCATCCGTGAAAACTTTGTCCTTCAAACTTGCAGGTGATGTTTCAAGCTTTCCTCTTTGAACTTTTATTTCTCCTTCAGTACCAAAAAAGTGAATGGCATTATTCCACTCCCACTTTTCATGTGTCATGGTGATTCCATTTGCATAACGATAGGTTAAGAAAAGGTTTTCTTTGCCATCTGGAACAATTACTTCAACAGGGCCCGAATGATCCATATCAAGCGCCCATTGAACAATATCATACATGTGTGCGCCCCAATCGGTTACACCACCTCCACCAAATTCTCTATACTTTCTCCAATTTGGAAAAACATCCTTAGTGATGGGTGGCGCTAATTCTGCATTAAAGTTGGCAAATTCATTCGGTCCTAACCACTTGCTCCAATCCAAACCCTGAGGCATTGGTTCCGCTGGTAAATCGTATGCGATGGGTGCTGGTCCTACATTTACTTTAATATGCTTTATTTCACCAATTGTTCCATTACGAACTAACTCAGCTGCTTGTCTAAATTCATTCCACGAACGTTGCATACTTCCTGTTTGGAACACACGATCATATTTGCGTGCAGCTTGTACCATTGCTCTTCCCTCTTTCACTGTTAATGAAAGGGGCTTTTCACAATAAATATCTTTTCCCGCTGCAGCGGATCGAACTGCCATTGCCGCATGCCAATGATCTGGTGTTGAAATAACAACCGCATCCACATCTTTACGTTCTAATAATTCCCTAAAATCAGTATACACGGGCATATCAGCATACACGCCTAATGATGGATTTTTTAAATAGGTTGCTTTTATTTTATCCATGGTTGTTTCCGCTTTTCCAGGATACACTTCACTTAATGCAACAATACGCACCTCCCCCGTATTTATAAAAGAACCAGCTAGGCTTTTTGCTTGTTTACCTGCACCTATAAAACCTAAAGAAATCATATCACTTGGCGCTGTATAGGGAACACCATGTACATTTTTACCGCCCAATACAAATCGAGGAACGAACATAAAAGCTGCGGCAGCCTTTGTTGATTGACCCACAAATGAACGTCGGTTGATATTGTTTTTTGATGACTGTTTCATATCATTATTTTTTTTGAAATTGTGTTAATATAAATGCTTTTGTAATTTACTCTTTTTATTGGGTAATTGAATAAGGAAAATTCACAGGTAATACCCCCCTTTTTAAGTTCGGCTTCACCCCCATGTTAAAAATCAGCTTGCCTCCCTTTAGTAATTCATCATGGGTGATATAATTATTATTAAAGGGCTTTCCGCGCAAACTAGCTGATTGTATGTATACATTTTGATCATTGTTG
>JANREK010000031.1 GCA_030726065.1 Sediminibacterium sp.
CCAACCACCAAAGCCTCCGCCCCAACCACCAAAGCCTCCGCCCCAACCACCAAAGCCTCCGGCCCATCCACCAAAGCCTCCGCCCCATCCACCAAAACCTCCGCCCCATCCACCAAAGCCTCCGCCCCATCCACCAAAGCCACCGCCCCATCCACCAAAACCACCGCCCCAAAAAGGGTCAAATCCAAAGCCTCCGAATCCGCCCCATCCACCAAAACCCATACCAAAACTTGGATTGTTCCAATAGCCAAAATCGTCGATGCTTGACCAACGGTTTCTATTCGCCACTTTCATTCTTAAATATCGATCGTCCTGATAATTTTGATAATCTTGATAAGTTTCCTCCTCAACTTGCGCTACTGCTTGCGCTACAGGTTTGCTTGGGGTGAAATATAAATCATCAGTTACAACAGTGGTTGTTTGTTGCAAACTAGTGCAACTTGTTACAAAAAAACTAATCGCTACTATGCCAACGGCGAGTAGTTTGAAATTTGGGGTAGTGTTTTTTGTGTTCATTTTGGTACTTTTTAGGTTTTTATATGCCCTTGATTTAGCATACATTTGCTAGTATAAAGGTAGTGAACTTTGATATATAGAGCGTTTTTCGTAGTTCATTTGTTTTTATTTAAAATGTTAATATTTTTTTAAGAAATGGTAAAGGAATTAACCACAAGGGAACAGGATTATTCACAATGGTATAACGACCTTGTTTTAAAGGGATCGTTGGCGGATTATAGCGCTGTAAGAGGCTGTATGGTCATTAAACCCTATGGTTACGCGCTATGGGAAAATATGCAAGCGGCTTTGGATAAAATGTTTAAAGATACAGGCCATGAAAATGCCTACTTCCCATTATTTGTCCCAAAATCATTGTTTGAGGCGGAGGAAAAAAATGCGGAAGGCTTTGCTAAAGAGTGTGCCATTGTTACCCATTATCGTTTAAAAACCGATCCGAATAACAAAGGAAAACTAATGGTGGATCCAGAGGCAAAATTAGAAGAAGAATTAATTGTGCGACCAACCAGTGAAGCAATTATTTGGAATACTTATAAAACTTGGATTCAATCCTACAGAGATTTGCCAATTTTGGTCAACCAATGGGCAAATGTGGTAAGATGGGAAATGCGCACAAGATTATTTTTAAGAACTGCCGAATTTTTATGGCAGGAAGGACATACAGCACATGCAACCAAAGACGAAGCGATTGCAGAAACGGTTAAAATGTTAGATGTGTATGCGGACTTTGCAGAAAATTGGATGGCCATGCCAGTGATCAAAGGCGTAAAAACGGAAAGTGAAAGATTTGCTGGTGCCGAAGATACTTATTGCATTGAAGCATTAATGCAGGATGGTAAAGCTTTGCAAGCAGGTACCTCACATTTTTTAGGTCAAAATTTTGCAAAAGCATTTGATGTCAAATTTAGTGATAAAAATAATACGCAAGAATATGTCTGGGCAACAAGTTGGGGCGTGAGTACCCGACTCATTGGTGGATTAGTGATGACCCATAGTGATGATGAAGGTTTGGTATTGCCGCCAAGAATTGCACCAGTGCAAGTGGTCATTGTTCCCATCTTTAAAGGAGACGAACAAAAGGCAATGATAGATGAAAAGATGGCAGTTGTTGTAGCCTCATTTAAAGCAGCGGGTATCAGGGTTAAATATGATAATTCAGATAACAATCGACCAGGTTGGAAATTTGCGGAGTATGAATTAAAAGGAGTGCCAATTCGTATTGCGGTAGGCCCGAGGGATTTGGAAAACAACCAAGTTGAATTAGCGCGTCGCGATACCAAGGAAAAAACAGACATTTCATTAGATGGATTAACTAAAACAGTTGCCGCATTATTATTAGAGATACAATCCAACTTATTGCAACGCGCAATAAAATATCGTGACGATCATATTACATCAGTGGATACATGGGATGAATTTATAAATGTATTGGATAACAAAACTGGTTTTGTTTTAGCGCATTGGGATGGGACTGCAGCAACCGAAGAAAAAATTAAAGATCAAACCAAAGCAACCATTCGTTGTATACCATTAGATAATCCATTAGAGGACGGAAAGTGTATTCTCACTGGCAATCCTTCTAAGCAACGCGTTTTATTTGCACGCGCTTACTAAGAGCTAAGAATATTCAATGCGACAAAAAGCCATCCCCGAAGTTTTAATGCCATTTCTTGATGGAAAGTTGTTGCTCATTGATAAGCCACTACAATGGACTTCATTTGATATCGTCAACAAAATTCGTTATCTCATTAGAGTAAAAAAAGTGGGGCATGCAGGCACTTTAGATCCATTAGCCACAGGCTTATTAATTGTGTGTACTGGGAAGTTTACGAAACAAATAAATGAATACCAAGGTTTGCCAAAGGAGTATACGGGCACTTTAGTATTAGGCGCAACAACTGCTTCCTATGATTTGGAAACGGCCCCTGAAAATTTTAAAACTATTACGCATTTGACAGAGCTTGAAATAGTCAATGCGACAGTTCCGTTTATGGGCGAAATTTTACAAATGCCACCGCAGCATTCTGCCATCAAAAAAGAGGGCATGCGATTATATGAGTCTGCGCGAAAAGGAATTGAAGTAAAAGTGGATCCGCGAAAAGTAAATATTATTAGTTTTGAAATTACCAAAATTCATTTACCCAATATTGATTTTAAAGTAGTTTGTTCAACTGGCACTTATATCCGAAGCTTAGTAAAAGATTTTGGGGAAGCTTTAGGTGTGGGCGCTTATATGAGCGCCTTAAGAAGAACAAAAATTGGGGATTTTAAAATAGAAAATGCCATACAATGGGAGGATTTAAAAAAAGAAATAGATGATTTGCTTGCGCGTCAAGTGGAGATGGATGCTGCAGCTAATGTCTAATTAAAAAAAGCGCGATTTTAAAAAGGTAAGCCAATACCAAATTGCCAAGCATAATTATTTACAGTAGTTCCATTCTGTTTTACTTCCGTCCATTTAATATTAGTGATATCCATCCAACCTTGATTGGTGGATCTTGTAGGGTCTTTCATTTTTAAGGCGTAGTCGATCCTGATAATAAAATAATTAAAATCAAGTCGCAGACCAGTTCCCACTGCAATCGCTAAGTCCTGATATAATCTGCTCAATTTGAAGCCCGCCATGGGATCTTCCTTGGTATCTCTGGCATTCCAAATATTTCCAATATCTGTAAATACTGCCGATCCAATTTTGTAGGAACCCCATTGAAATAATGGGAATCGATATTCTAAGTTGGCTTCCAATTGTAGGTCGCCAAAACGATCAAAGCTTTGACTTTTAGCACTGGTATCGTAAAAGTTGGAACTACCTAAACCCAATTGGCGAAGTCCCCAAGCACGCATACTATATGGACCACCTGCAGTAAATTGTTTAAAGAAGGGGAGTTGTCCGCTTAGTGTATTATTATTGCTGTAATTATTACCCCAGCCACCCATGATTCTCCATGCAAGTTCTGTGTAATCGTATTTGTATATCTTTCTTACTTCTGCCTCCAATTTTAAATAGCGGTAAATATTTGATTTTAAACTGGTCAACCCTAATAAACCACCTGCTTCTTCAATGCCAATTCTGAAATATGTATTTTGACGGGGGTTTTTTATAGTGCTTCCTTGATAGATATAATTTAATGTTTGGCTAATCACATTGCCTTCGTTAAATGAAGATCTTAGGAATGGGTTTAATATCAATAAGCTATCTAATTTTGAAAACTTATTAATTTGATAAAACTCAATATTTAAAGGCTTGTAAATCCAAGTGCCAGAAGTGGCTAATTTATTTTTTTTCCATTCGTAGCCCCAGCTTGTAGTGAAAGATTTTAATTGATAGTAATTTAATCGATCAATATAAGCTCTATTTAATGAAAAATTGGTTCTGGTATTTTCCGAATTTCTAGTTTTCCGTGGTGTAAATGGTAAGATTAAAGAGGGGAAGCTATAGGAATGTCCTACATTCCAAAGCAAGGTTTGTGTTAAATTATTATTGCTATTCCCTACATTCAACTCAATGCCCAATCTTAAATTAGTAATGGAGGGGATTGATTTTTTTGCCACATTTTTATCTCGGTAGGTAAAATTGGTGGAAAGTCCCAATAAATCACCCGAGGTTAGCTGCGATGTATTTCTGCTTCCTTCCACATCAAAACTGTAACTGCGGCGTAATGCAGGTAATAAAAAATAATGGAGATATACGCTGTCTTGCTTAATTGTAGTTCTTCCATCAATTTGTTGCCAGGCACCTAAGCCGCTAAAGTTATTGAGTGTTTGGAAATACAAATTCTCGTTAAATAAGTCCCCTTTTTTAATAAAACTTTGTTGCTCAAAGATGTTTGATTTATAATTTCGCTTTCTATAGGAATGAACGATGCCGTTTTTATATTCAGAAAAAGGCGGAGGCCTTGTTAAAATGCTGTCTGGGTTGTCAGTTAATTTTAAATCACTATAAAATAATTGTCTGCCAACATGGTATTGTTTAACAATGGAAGGACTGGTGTTTCGCAGTTGAATACTTACTTTCCAACTTGGATTTTTATCCTTCATCAAAGCTGCATTGGTCACTTGATTTATTTGTGCAAGTGGCTCAAGGTTTAATTGCATCAAGCTTTGATCAATCGTATCAATTTCCGCAAAAATTTTTTCTTTGGTAAAATTAAAATAACCTTGCGATCTGAATAGGGCCACCAATCGGTCTAATTCATTATTAATATTTTCATTTGAAAATGGCTGTCCTTTTTTCAAATAGGATTGGCTTAAATGATTGATCGTAATTTGTTGTAATTTTTTATCAGTGATTTGGTAGGTAATACTATCTAGTAAAGTTTTTTTATTTAATTGCACTAGCATCGTGATTCGAGTTCTCCATTCGTTGTTAATAGTATCCGTTTTTATGATGGGGGTAAATTCAGTTTGGTTGTATCCTTTACTTGCCAAATAGGCGTGCATGTATTGAATGGTCCTTGGAAGTCGATCCGGTTGAAAATTGATGGGTTGTAACACGGTATTGAACACCCCAAATTGCCTAATCTTTTTAACTTTTAAGCTATCATCCCAATAATTGCCTAATTCATTCACCAATTGCTGTTGCATTGCCTTGTTGTCAGCCCCTTTGACGATTATTTTATTTTCAAATACAAAGGAAACTTGCTTTGGATAGTCGTGCACAAGTACATTTTTTACATCTGCGCAGGCCGTAAATAAAAATAAAAGGGCAACAAGATAAAATCTTGAAAAGAAACTGATATTTTTAAGCCTCAGAAACAACATAATACAGATGAATAATAATGAGCTCAAATATATCCAATCTTTCGCCCATAAAAAACATTGGGACCAAGAATCTGTATTTATTGTCGAAGGACCAAAATTAGTGAAGGAGTTATTAGAAAGTGATTGGACCATTGAAAAAATATATGCGAGTCCCGAGTGGCTAAATGCACAGGAACCAATAGGCGCGCCTACGGAGCAGGTGGATGAAATTATATTAGCACGTATCAGTCAATTCAAAACCGCCAATCAAGTACTTGCATTGGTAAAGAAAAAAGTAGCAAACTCGCAACTTAAATTTGACAATGAATTCACCCTAGTTTTAGATGGTATTCAAGATCCTGGAAATTTTGGTGCACTTATTAGAACTGCAGATTGGTTTGGAATAAAGCAAATGATGGTGTCGGAGGATAATGCAGGTTTGTACAACCCAAAAGTCATACAAAGTACGATGGGGAGTTTTTTAAGAGTTAATGTGACGCAATGCAATATAGAAGTAGTTTTATCTAATAATAAATTACCTGTTTATGGGGCAGTGTTATCAGGGGCGCCGCTTGCAAGAACAAAAATGCAGGCTCCTTGTTTTTTAGTGATTGGAAATGAATCAAAAGGGATACGAACAAATTTACAACCCTTTATAACACATCCAGTCACTATTCCAAGTTTTGGCGCAGCTGAATCATTGAATGCGGCAGTGGCTACTGGAATTTTGTTGTCTAGTTGGCGATCTTAATCAAATCGAATTGCAGCTGCTGGAGAAATTCTTTTTATCCAAAGTGTAGGAAGTAAAAAAGAGATATAACTAATCACCGCGGTTCCCAATAATATAATTACAATTTGTGTTGGGACTATTTTTATGGGTAATGTTTTGATGAAGTAGGCGGTTTCATCTAATTGTATCAAGCCAAAATATTGTTGTAATAAGGACAGTCCTAGCCCTAAAATGCTTCCTAATATAATGCCTGACCAGCATATAATGCTTGCTTGATAAATAAACACTTGTCTAATAAAACCATTGCTGGCACCCATGGCAGTGAGTGTACCAATCATCGAAACCCTTTCCAACATTAATATAAATAAGCAGGTGATTAAGTTTACCATGGCAATCATCAACATGATGGTAATGGCTACATTTCGGTTGATAGTTTGTACGCCAATCCAGTCAAAAATTTGCGGATAGTAATTGGGAATTGTAGTACTCACCCAGTTGTCTGGTAGTTGCGCTTGTATGGCATCTTTTTGTTCGTCAATCTGTTCCACATCCTTTAAGTTAACTGTATATCCATCTACTTCCGTAATATTATTTCTTAATTGATACAATGATAAAATATCAATCATGACATATTGCTGATCATAATCCTGCATCCCTGAGTGATAAAATCCTACCACTTTAAATTTGCGTTGTTGTACACTCGTGCCATTTAAAAAATACAATTTGATATGTTCATTCAAAGGGATATTTAATTTTTTTGCAATGGCATCAGAGATTATTATTTCCTTCATGATGCTATCTTTTGAAGGTGTTAATTTTTTTCCCTGCACTAAAAAAGGAACGGGGTCGTCTGCATTTACGCCAAGAGCGACAATTCCTTCAATATCTTGTTTAAAGGAGATAACAGTAGATTGCGAAATGAATGGCGTGATCGACTTGATTTGTTGTTGACTTGAATTTATTAAAGCATTAACTACAGCGTCATTTTTTCGAAGGGGGGTCCCGTTGACTGATTCAATTCGAATATGTCCCCAAAATGAAAACACTTTATTTGCAATACTTTCTTGAAATCCATTGACCAAGGATAAGGTTAAAATAATAGCCGCCACACTAATTGCTGTTGCAATGATGGAAAGCTTAACAATAATATTGGTGTAGCTTTTTTTTTGATGAAAACTTATTTTTTTCGCGATATCAAAGGCAGTGGACAAGGGGCTAATTTTTATCAAATCTAGTTTTTTATTCTTAAAAATAATGAATAAAGAACTAGATTCGTGTTGGACAAAATGAATGAATACATGGGTAAGCAATGGCTTAGTTTACTAGGGCTATTATTAGGGTTGCAAGCATTTGCAGCGAATACCATCAATCCAGATAAAGTATATGATAGTAGTATCAAAACTATTCGCGTTCATCCAATGGGGAATGCCCTTGCCATACCAGTGATTTCATTAAGCCAGATGAATCCGCTTGAAATTAGCTTTGATGATTTGAAAGCCAAGTATCAGAATTATTTTTATTCTGTTGAATTGATGAATGCAGATTGGCGTTCGGCGAATTTGAGTGTTTTTGATTATTTGCAGGGGTTTAATCAAAATAGAATAACACAATATTCCATTTCCTCAATTGCAATTCAGCCGTATTATCATTACAAGTTTACTTTTCCCAATACCAATTGTCGCCCAACAAAATCAGGCAATTACATTATCAAAGTGTATAAGGATTCAAATCCACAAAAGGTTGTTTTTACAAGTCGTTTTTTTGTCGTGGATGACCAAGTTTCAATTTTATCTTCCATTCAAGAACCCTTTGATGGTAATATTTCAAAAACACATCAAAAAGTACAATTGTCAGTAGAAACAAAAAAGCTTTCTTTTTTTCAACCTGATCAAATACAAGTGCAGGTCATCCAAAATTATCGGTATAATGACGCTCTTCGTGTAAATACCCCCAATTTTGTTAGAGGCAGCTTGCTTGAATATAATAGCGAAAGAGATTTAATTTTTCCATCAGGGAAGGAATTAAGATGGCTTGACTTGCAAAGTTTTCGGTTAAAGTCGGATCGTATTGTTAATTTTGAAGCGACTGCAAATGGAACCATCGTTAATGTCAAGCCTGATTTTTCAAGAGCGACGACCCCTTATTTTATTTTTAAAGATGTAAATGGTCAATTCTTAATTTCAAATTCAGAGTCAATAGATAGCGACAACCAAAATGATTATGCTACGGTTGTATTTACTTATGTTCCACCCAATCGATTACCATTAATAGGGGAAACTTTGTATTTGTCTGGGTCGCTTACGAACAATGTGTTAGATGAAACTGCTGAGATGAAATTTAATGTGGTGACAAGAGCATATCAAAAGTCCTTGTTACTTAAACAAGGTTACTATAGCTACTCCTATATTTTAAGGGATAAGGCAGCCCCAAATCCCATGCTCGATTTTAACGAAACAGAAGGGGATCATTGGGAAACAGAAAATGCCTATTCCATTTTTATTTATTATCGTCCGCCAGGTGCCAGACATGACCATTTAATTGGCTTTGCTACGGTATATTCCAATCAATATTAGGTAGTTATAGGGGTACTTTTTTAATCAATTCATTTGTCCTACATTTGCACCGGCAGGTCTTACACGACCAGCTCCTGCTGAACTTCCCCAGGGTAGGAATACAGCAAGGATAGGCGGTTGAGCGGTGTGATGTGAGTAGCCTGCCACTTTTTAACTTTTGGGAAACCAAATTAAATAAATCAAATATGAAATTCTTTATTGACACTGGTAATTTAGCGCAGATTAAAGAAGCGAATGAACTGGGTATTTTAGATGGGGTTACTACAAATCCATCTTTAATGGCGCAAGTTGGCGTAAAAGGGGAAGCTGCCATTGCTGAACATTACAAAGCAATTTGTGATATCGTGGACGGAGATATTAGTGCGGAAGTATTATCAACTGATTTTGCTACGATGGTGGAAGAAGGGAAAAAATTAGCAGCAATTCATCCAAATATTGTGGTAAAAGTGCCAATGATTAAAGATGGTATCAAAGCGATTAAATGGTTTAGTGATCATGGTATTCGTACTAATTGTACATTGATATTTTCAGCGGGTCAAGCTATTTTAGCTGCCAAAGCAGGTGCTACTTATGTATCTCCATTTATTGGTCGTATTGATGATAGCAGTTGGGATGGTATGGAATTGATTGGTCAAATCAGACATATTTTTGATGTACAAGGTTTCCAAACACAAATATTAGCGGCATCTATCAGAAATGCTTTGCACATTGTTAAGGCAGCTGAAGCAGGCGCTGATGTATGCACCTGTCCTTTAGATTCAATTTTAGGATTATTAAAACATCCTTTAACCGATATTGGCTTAGCGAAATTCTTGGAAGATACTAAGAAGATGTAGTTTTTAATTTTGTATAAAATTAAAAAAATGAAAGTTTAATAAAACGCCCCGATTTATCGGGGCGTTTTTAATTTATTGAGTTGCTTTATTAATAAATAGTTTACTGATGTTTCAAAGCTTCGCGCTTTGAAAGCGGCGATAAATAAGGATGCATTTAAAGTGCAATTATCTTTTTTTCTGCAAAGCTTTTTCTGGCCGTTTCTAAAACGCGTATAATATCAGCGCCATGTTTTGCTGAGGTAGGCACAGGCGCATTATGTTTGATAGCTGCTGCCATCAATATATAAAACTGTCCATAGTCGCCTGCTAAACTTGGAATTATTTGGGTACTGGTTTCGCCGTTGTTATCTGTACTTAATGTGCCCCATTTATTTTCAGGTTCCACACCCCAATTGGGGCCAGTTGGAATTTTATCTGCCAATAATTCATCCTCTTGAATGTCCGCTCTGTATTTGATGAAGCAACCTTTTGATCCATAAATTTTATAAGCAGGTAGTTGTTGCATATACACCATGCCACTGGTTAATAAAATACGGTGGGTAGGGTAGTATAAAAGCAAAGTAAAATAATCATCTACTAGGGATACTTTTCTGATGATGCGTAAGTCGGCAAATATATGTGTCGGCATACCAGATAATAGTAAAGCTTGATCTACTAAATGGGGACCTAAATCAAATAATACACCTGCCCCAGGGGTTGGTAATTCCTTATGTACTTTAGGACTTAAGGTGGTTCTGTATCTTTCAAAAGATATTTGTATGTCTAAAAATTCGCCAATCGCATCTTCTTTAATTAACTTTTGGATGGTTAAAAAATCAGCATCATATCGGCGATTATGATACACTGCCAATTTTAAATTTAATTTTTTTGCTAATGCATCTAATTCTTCCGCTTCTGCAACAGTCACTGTGAACGCTTTTTCAGTAACCACATGCTTGCCTGCCAATAAAGCACGTTTGGTATATTCGTAATGTGTGTCATTGGGGCTATTTACAATTACTAAATGGATGCTGGGGTCATTTAAAATTTCTTCATAGGAATCAAATGATTTCGTATGCGGATATCTTGCTTGAATATTTTTTTGACTGCGTTCCCAGCTACCCACTAAATTAAAATCGGGGTTCAAATCAATAAAAGGCGCGTGAAATACGCGGCCACTCATGCCATAGGAAACCAATGCTGTATTTATCATGCCTAAATTTAAGAAAATTTGTGTTCTCTAGCATTGTATTTAAATAAAAAACCCGACCTGATAAATCGGGACGGGTTTCGGAAACCATTATAATGTATAGTGGATCCTAGTTGTAATGTAAAAGTAGCAATTTTTTATTTGCCTACTTGTTTTCTGATAATATTTAATGCACCACCTGCTTTAAACCACTCAATTTGTTGTTGGTTGTAAGTGTGGTTTGCTTTGATGGTGTCTACAGAACCATCTTTATGCGTTAACACTAAAGTTAAAGGCGTTCCTGGCGCAAAACTCGTTAAACCAGTTACATCAATACTGTCATCTTCTTGAATTTTATCATAATCTGCTTTCTCTGCAAAAGTCAAAGCCAACATACCTTGTTTTTTCAAGTTGGTTTCATGTATACGCGCAAATGATTTAGTCAAAACTACACGAACACCTAAATGTCTTGGTTCCATGGCAGCGTGTTCGCGAGAACTTCCTTCTCCGTAGTTCTCATCACCGACCACTATTGTGCCTATGCCAGCGGCTTTGTATGCTCTTTGTGTATTTGGCACAGTATCGTAATTGCCATTGATTTGACTTTTTACGTTGTCCGTTTTTTCATTGAAGAAATTAATAGCACCAATTAATAAGTTGTTGGAAATATTATCTAAGTGACCGCGAAACTTTAACCATGGACCTGCCATAGAAATATGATCCGTTGTACATTTTCCTTTTGCCTTTATTAATAAACGTAATGATTTTAAATCTGTGCCTTCCCATGCAGCAAAAGGATCTAATAATTGTAAACGCTTCGAGATAGGATCAACGGCAACAATAACATTGGAGCCATCTTCCGCTGGCGCTTGGAAACCAGCATCTTCCACTGCAAATCCTTTTACTGGTAATTCATCCCCAGTAGGTGCATCTAATTTAACTTGTTCGCCTTTATCATTCGTCAAGGTATCAGTTAGCGGATTAAATGCTAAATCACCGGCAATGGCTAATGCAGTTATTAATTCAGGGGAACCAACAAATGCAAAGGTATTTGGATTTCCATCCGCACGCTTTGCAAAGTTTCTATTGAAAGAATGTACGATAGTATTTTTTTCTTTTTTCTCTGCGCCAACACGCTCCCACATTCCAATACAAGGGCCACACGCATTTGCAAAAACTTTCGCACCAATTTTACTGAATACATCTAAAAAACCATCTCTTTCAATCGTGTATCTTACTTGCTCTGAACCTGGCGTAATCATATATTCTGCCTTCATGGTTAATCCTTTTTCAGAAACCTGTTTTGCCAAACTTACAGCGCGACTAATATCTTCGTAAGAGGAGTTGGTACAGCTTCCAATTAAACCCACTTCAATTTTTGTAGGCCAGCCATTTGCCGCAGCCGCTTCTTTCATTTTTGAAATTGGCGTTGCTAAATCTGGCGTGAATGGACCATTTAAATGTGGTTCTAATGTAGTCAAATCAATTTCAATCACTTGATCAAAATATTTTTCAGGAGAAGCATATACTTCAGGATCCGCTGTTAGATGCGCAGCAACTGTATCTGCTAATGCAGCAACATCGGCACGGCCTGTGGAACTTAAATAACGACTCATGCTTGCATCGTAACCAAAGGTAGAAGTGGTTGCACCAATTTCTGCACCCATATTACAAATAGTACCTTTACCTGTACAACTCATGCTGGTAGCACCTTCACCAAAATATTCTACAATGGCACCTGTACCGCCTTTTACAGTTAGGATACCAGCTACTTTTAAAATCACATCCTTAGGTGCAGTCCATCCGCTTAACTTTCCTGTTAACTTGATCCCGATTAATTTAGGCCATTTTAATTCCCATGGTAAACCTGCCATTACATCACAAGCGTCAGCACCACCCACACCAATTGCAATCATGCCTGAGCCACCTGCGTTCACTGTATGTGAATCGGTACCAATCATTAATCCGCCTGGGAAAGCATAGTTCTCTAAAACTACTTGGTGAATAATTCCAGCACCTGGTTTCCAAAAACCCAAACCATATTTATTTGAAACAGAAGCAAGAAAATCGTACACTTCCTTACTTTCTGTTGTTGCTACTTGTAAATCTTGTTTTGCTTCTACCTTAGCTGAAATTAAGTGATCGCAATGCACTGTACTTGGAACAGCAACCTTAGGACGACCCGCTTGCATAAATTGTAATAATGCCATTTGCGCTGTTGCATCCTGCATCGCAACACGATCTGGTCCAAAATCTACATAAGAACCACCTCTTTCAAAATTTTCTAACTTTTGATCACCATGCAAATGAGCGAACAATATCTTTTCAGATAAGGTCAATGGACGATTTAATAATTTTCGAGCTGCTTCTACTTTTGCAGGCATTGCAGCATACAAATTTTTGATCATTTCGATATCAAAAGCCATGGTACTTAGTTTTGTGGTTAAAATTGGGGCAAAGGTAAGCCAAATTTGCACCCGGTTAAAGCAAAAAATACACTTTATGTCCACTTTTTTTTATAGATTGCATATAGAATAGTCGCTTTATATATGCAAAAAGTCAAGGATTTTTTTGAAATACATGCTTTTGGGGTCTGCGCTGCCATTGGCGAAAGATTGGGCATTGCGACCACTAAAATTAGAATGTGGTTTATCTACATTTCATTTCTAACTTTCGGTTCGCCCGTTATTATTTATATGATATTGGCTTTTTGGAGAAGTATTAGAAAATACATTCTATTAGGGAAAAGAAATCCCATGAAGTATTTTTAGCAGCTGCTAAATTACCGCCTTTCTCAATTTTACCAATTTCTCTAATAAGGGCGCAAGCTTGTCTAAGGGTAACATATTTGCACCATCACTTTTTGCTTGGGCTGGATTTGGATGGGTTTCAATAAATAATCCATGCGCGCCTGTAGCAATGGCTGCTTTCGCAATGGTCTCAATTAATTGTGGGTTGCCACCTGTAACGCCACTCGTTTGATTAGGTTGTTGTAATGAATGTGTACAATCCATAATAACGGGTACCCCATTTTCTGCCATCGCAGGAATATTTCTGTAATCAACCACTAAGTCCTGATAGCCAAATGTATTTCCTCTTTCAGTCAACATTATTTTTTCGTTGCCTGCTAATTTTATTTTATCCACTGCGAATTTCATGGAGGCACCACTTAAAAATTGTCCTTTTTTTACATTTACAATTTTACCTGTTTGTGCCGCTGCAATTAATAAGTCGGTTTGTCTGCATAAAAAAGCAGGGATCTGTAATATATCAATATATGCTGCTGCAATCGCTGCTTCTTCATGTGCATGAATATCAGAAGTAGTAGGCACTTGAAATTTTGCACCCACTTTTTTAATTAATTCCATGCCGGTATCATCTCCAATACCTGTAAATGAATTGGCACTAGTTCGGTTTGCTTTTCGGTAGCTCGCTTTAAAAACATACGGGATGCTTAAATTTTTACAAAGCGTACTTACTTTTTCTCCAATTTCCATTACAATGTCTTCGTTTTCAACAACGCAAGGACCTGCAATTAAAAAAAAGTTGTTTGCATCGTAGCTTTGAGATTTAAATAAATCTTGTAAATAAGTAGGCATCATATAATTCTGCTTTGTGGAATCAAAGGTAAGTTATTTACGCAATCTAGTAGCAGTATCGTTAATAGAAGGCTAGATATGTTTTGACAAATTCTTTGTGTATCATTAAAATCGAAAGCCGATGGTGACACCAAGGCCCCTAATTCCAGCCCAGGGTCCTTCGGTGTCTGTGACGATGCCATTCGACGTGGTACTGGTGGTTAAATTAAATGGGGTGGTTTTGGTTTGATCAATCGTCTTTTTTAATTCTGTTAAGGCTAAGGCAGGCGTGCCATTGGGTGCAACAAAAATTAATTTTCCATTAGAAGTTCCATAATGACCGCCAACAATCCAGAGGTCTAATACCAACTTTGTTAATAATTGAAATTGCATTCCTGTGTATACCCCATAACTAGTTGATCGAATAGTGCCATCTAATTGTGCATGCATGGGTATCGCAGGTAAGGTAACATTAGGAATAGGCGATGCAGGTGTATAGGTATAATCTAAAGGAACAGTTAAGTCAAATGTTGCCATTCTTGCATAGGGAGCTAAATAAAGACCAGACATTTTAGATACCCCTAAATAAAAACGAGCTTCTGCGGTTATCGCTGAATTTCCAATTTGAAAATTATCAAAATCAATGGCCGGGTTTTGAATAAATTGTTTTGCTAATTCCTTGAGGGGTAATTTTTGTTTGTTCATTTTACGATAACTCAAGGAAACAGACATAAAACGAGACAAACTTCTCTCAAAAGTTAGGTTGTAATTATTTAAAGCGTCGCTGGATAAATTAGTCTTTAAAATATTTTGTCCTCCCACTAAACTTTGCGCATTTGCAAAACTGCTTATGCCCAAAAGCAAAATGAAAAATAGTCTTTTCATGTTTTGTTGATTTATACACCTAACATTAATATGGTGTAGTAACAATTACTTTGCTTTTTTATAATTTAAATCAGCTACTGTTCTTTTATCTAAAATGGCCAAAGTGTTATCGCGCACTTCAATCATCACTTTATTGATACCACATTTTTTTTCATTACAATCTGCGCACTTTTCGTAAAAATTTAAACTTACACAAGGCAATAAGGCAATGGGGCCCTCAATAATTCTAAATATGCTTGATAACTTAATATTTTTTGGAGCGATAGCAAAAAAGTAACCTCCGTTTTTTCCTTTTTTACTTTCTAAAAAACCTGCTTTGCGCAGTTCTAATAAAATACTTTCTAAAAATTTTAAAGGAATGTTTTTTTCTTGTGCAATTTCTGCAATCAAAACAGGAGCATCTGACTTTTCACCTGCCATATAGGAGAGTGCCTGAAGTGCATATTGTGTTTTTTTAGATAGCATTATTTTTACAATTGCTTTTTATTACAACTAATCTAAGCTGTTGGTTAAAGCCCTAAAACATCTTTCATTGTAAAGATACCCTTTTTTTCAAATCCAAATTCAGCGGCTAAAACGGCGCCACTTGCAAATCCAACCCGGGTGTGTGCTGTATGTATAATTTCAATATCATCCACTTCCGAGCTGTATTTGACCATATGCGTTCCAGGGGCTGGATCCATTCTTTCTGATTGAATGACCAATTCATTCGAATTTGCAGAAACGCTATTTACCCATTTATTTTTCCTGCCTAAATGAGTTAAAATTTGTTCCGCTAGGGAGATAGCCGTGCCACTTGGGGCGTCCTTTTTTTCAGTGTGATGTACTTCGGTCATTGAAACATCATAGCTATTATAGGGTTCCATTAATTGTGCCAATTGCTTATTTAATTCAAAAAACAAATTAACGCCAATGCTATAGTTGCTGGAGTAAATTAAAGTGCCATTTTTTGCTTCACATAAATCTTTGACCTCATCCCATTGGTCTAGCCATCCCGTAGACCCACTCACTACCGGCACACCCCATGCAATGCATTTTTTTACATTTTCATAAGCGCTATGTGGCCCTGTAAATTCAATAGCAACATCTGCTTTTTGTAATGCAACTTCGGTAAAGTCTTGGTTATTTTGAATGTCTATTTTTAGGACAATTTCATGTCCTTTGTTTAATGCAATGGATTCAATTGCTTTACCCATTTTACCATAGCCTATTAATGCAATTTTCATATCAATAAATTTATCTTGAATAGTTGTTTTTTAAATGAAACTGAAGCGCCAATCCTGCTTGTTTGAACTGTGGTTGATAGGTGGGTTGTATCTTAAAGCTTAAATCATTATTGATATCAAATTCCTTTAAATGTCCTGATACGGTCGCGTCAATAACATTGACACCCCAAGTTAATATAAACCACATAATAGAATAATCCCTGTCCTTGCGAAAAATATTTCTGTAACTCTGCAATGAGGAGGCACTTAAATTTTTTAGTAATGGGTCAATTTTTGCGACATCTGATGCGTCTCCAGCAGCCTCTTTGAACTTTGCTTCATAGGCAAATTTTGTTTTCTTGTACATGTCGTTATTGTAAATATAGGTGGCTGTTGGTATTGCAATAATGCCATATACTAAAGGAATTTTCCAATATTGTTTATTGTATGCCTGTCCCCATCCTGGAATTAAGGCAGATCGTTTTGTAGCTGTGCTTGGAATATGTTTTCGGATGACAAATGTGCTGTCTTTTTTTATCATTTTGGTGCTATCTTGGCTCGAAGCTTGTAGCACTAGGATTAAAAGCAATGTAAAAGTAAATAATAGCCGCATCCTATTAAAATTCCTTGTTATGAAAGTGAGTCTAGCTAATGCTTAATTGCATCGCTTCTAATATTTTATTCAATCCATTTAAGTCAGCATATTCAACGGTGATTTTTCCACTACCATTTTTTTGATGTTGTAGTTGGACTTTTGTTGACAGATGGCTACTTAATTTATCTTCTAATTTTTTATAAACAGGGGATAGTTGACCTTTAGCGCCAGTATTACTTGGCGTGCTAATTTTTCCTGCTTGTGTTACTTTCCTAATTAATTCCTCTGCTTGCCTAACGGTTAATCCTTTTTCAACAATTTCCTTGAAAAGAAAAAGTTGTTTGTCCACCTCCTTGCCAATTAAAAGTTTAGCCAAACTAATACTTAAACTTCCATTACGTAATGCTGCTTGAATATTGGGAGGTAATTCAAGTAATCGAATATAGTTTGAAACCGTAGATCGGTCTTTACCCATTCTTTCTGCTACGTTCTCTTGTGTGTAATTAAGTTCATGCATCATGCGTTGGTAGCTTAATGCAATTTCTATTTCATTAAGATCAACTCTTTGTAAGTTTTCAAGTAAGGCAAGTTCTAATAGTTCTTTATCATTACCATGTCTAATATAGGCAGGCAAATCATTGATACCTGCTAATTTTGCAGCGCGAAAACGACGTTCTCCTGCTATTAATTGGTATTTGCCATTGGCAAGTTGTGCAACCGTTATGGGTTGAATTAAATCATGAATTTGAATTGACTTTGCTAATTCTTGTAAAGCGGTAACATCAAAATCCTTTCTAGGATTTTTAGGATTTACTTGAATATCTGTAAGTAAAATACGGTTACTTGCTACCGTTTTTTCAATGGTTGCAGCAGGTACTTTGCCTGCAGGATTTTTATAATCCGAATCAATATTTTGTAATAAAGAGCGAAGCCCTTTTCCAATTAATTCTTTATTGGGTGTACTCTTACTCATAATTAATCAATTATACGCTCGGCATTACTCATATTGGTCATGCCATTTTTTTGTAAAATTTCCTTGGCTAGGTTTAAATAATTTACGGTGCCTTTACTTTCAGCATCATATAAAATTACAGGCTTGCCCACACTTGGGGCCTCACTTAATCTTGTATTGCGATGAATAATGGTTGAAAATACCATTTCATCAAAATGCTTACGTACTTCACTGACCACTTGGTTACTTAATCTCAAACGTCCATCATACATGGTCATTAAAATACCTTCAATTTGCAATTCAGGGTTTAATCTGCTTTGAACAATTTTGATGGTATTTAAAAGTTTTCCTAATCCTTCTAATGCAAAAAATTCACATTGTACAGGAACAATAACACTATCAGCGGCTACTAATGCATTAACTGTAATTAATCCCAAAGAGGGTAAGCAATCAATAATGATGAAATCATATTGATCATTAATTTCATTGATCAAACCTTTTAAAACATTTTCTCTGTTCGGCAAGTTGACTAATTCAATTTCAGCGCCTACTAAATCTATATGTGATGGAATTAAATCCAAATGCGGTATCTCTGTTTTTAATACAATATCCTTTAGCGGTGTATTATTAATCATGCCATCATATAAGCTGGTAGTAATATTATGCAAATCAAAGCCTACCCCTGTAGTGCTATTCGCTTGTGGGTCAGCATCAATTAACAGTGTTCTGTATTCCAAAACTGCCAAGCTAGCTGCAATGTTAATGGCCGAGGTTGTTTTTCCTACCCCTCCTTTTTGATTCGCAATTCCAATGATTCGAGCCATATAATAGTTCTCCTTAATTTCAATCAAAAATAAGGCATAAATGGTAACTTTTTGGGATTAAATATGTTATAAATGGGGCATTATGGCCTAATTTTACCCATTAATTTATTCTATGAGGAATCCTGTTTTTATTTTTGTTCTATTATCCCTATTGATTCTGGTTGATTTCTATATTTTTTATGTTTTGAGGACCGTTTTTCAGGGATTTTCGATGACGGCCAAAACAACTGCGGGGATCATTTATTGGGCTTTGTGCTCGCTTAGTTTGGGGTCTTTTCTGCTTTTCCCCTATATCACCAATCCTTATTTCAAGCAATATTTTTTTTCAATCGGGGTGGGTTGGGTATTGAC
>JANREK010000032.1 GCA_030726065.1 Sediminibacterium sp.
TCCTTGTCATTATTTTGGGCGGTACAACAATGGGGTGATGTACCTATGCCGTTAACGGAAACTCAAAATGCAAGTTTGACGGTGGTAAAAGTTCCTGCAAAGGATATCTATACTCGAATTATTAAAGATTTAAATGATGCAATTGCTAAATTACCAACAACGCAAGCAAATGCAGGTAGAGTAACAAAAAGTGCAGCTGAATTTTTATTAGCTAAGGTGTATTTAACTAGAGGTTGGAATTTTAACGGTTCATTAGGTGGAACACCAACTGATTTCGATAGTGCTTTGGCATTGTGTGATAAATTAATTTCTTCTGGTTTGCACCCTATGGAATCAGACTGGAATAAATTATGGCCGATTCACAATAAAGATCCCAAAAAAGAAACTGCAACAGCAGCAAGTTCTGTAGCGGCAGCGAATGCAAGCAAGGAAGTTATTTTTGCAATTCAATATGCCAATCCTGCTGCCTTTAATGGGGACGCTAACTTAAGCACTGCACAAGGACAAAGAGGAAATGACTTACACTCTCGATTTAGTGGCGGTCCTAATGATGTTGCACAAGAAGCAAGAACTGGTACTTATAATAGATGGTTGCCAGAGCACAGCGTAACCTGGGGTGCTTACCGTTTATTTGATCCTGTGATGGATATTCGTTATGAGGGTACATTTAATAGTGTTTCCTATGCTACAACAGCAGGTTCGGTTACATTTGCAAAAAATAAGCCATATCCACAAGCACTTGAACTTAAATATGTTACGAGTGACACTACTGCCATTGTATTGCCTTGGAATGTAGATATGAGTGATGTAAAAAAATTGGGGGTTAATATACCAGGTGGTACCAAGAAATATTCTGTTCAAAATGTAGTGAATTTATTTTGGTTAGGTAAAACTACTGCTACACAACAAATTGTAGATCCTTTAGGTTGGGGTGGTCCGATGTTCTGGAAATTTTTTCAACCAAAAATAATTTATGGTGATGGCGAATCTACTTTCAATGATCCAATATTTCGTTCTGCTGAATTATATTTAATGGCAGCTGAAGCAATTGTAAAAGGCGCAAAAGGTGCTAAGTTAGGAACAGCCGATGTTTATTACAATATTGTTTTAGATAGAGCCTTAGCTTCTAACAAAGGCAAATCTCCTATGCGTGCAACTAATCCTGGAAATGTAAAAGACCCATTAACAAACATTACTTCCTATAGAGCCACGCCTGCTACTATCAATATTGATATGATATTGGATGAGTACGGCCGTGAATTTTTAGGAGAAGGTAATGAGCGTTGGTATCAATTAAAACGTACTGGAAAATTAATTGAACGTGCAACAAAATTCAATGGCTGGACCGTTTGGGGAAGAGGTGGTGCGCAACAAATTGCTGCGAAACATTACTTAAGACCCATACCACAAGGGATGTTGGATAATTCAAATCCAAGAATTGAACAAAACCCAGGGTATTAATATAGGGGTTGCTGATTATAAAAAGGCCAAGTTCTTATATGAACTTGGCCTTTTTATTAGCTTCAATTGGGAGTTTAGATATTTTAATTTGAATAAAATTTGATTTTATAGTGCTTATTTAGGTCAATTATCCTTTACTTCGTCATACAGAACAAGGTGTTTATCAATTTATAATTACTACCTTTCTTTGGTATTCATTTTGTATCATTTAAAACAATTAAAATGGTTTTAGGTTTACTGCTTGTTTTTTTTGTTGGTTATCTGGCGATTACTTTTGAAGGTATATTAAAAATTAATAAATCGGCTATTGCGCTTGTTACAGCAGTTTTGTGTTGGAGTTTAATCATTTTTGACACTCCTGATAAAAACATTGTTTTAGAATCATTGTCGCATCATTTAAGTGAAATTAGTGAGATACTTTTTTTTCTATTAGGGGCGATGACGATTGTGGAATTAATTGATGCGCATGATGGATTTCAAAATATAGTAGATCGGATAAAAACTACACATAAAGCCAAATTGATTTGGCTAATAGCATTAATCACCTTTTTTCTGTCTGCGGTCTTGGATAATTTGACAGGCACGATTGTCATGGCATCAATTTTAAATAAATTATTGTCTGATCAAAAAACAAAATGGAGATTATTGGGCTTGGTGGTGATATCGGCTAATGCAGGTGGTGCTTTTAGTCCCATTGGCGATGTAACAACAACCATGTTGTGGATTGGCGGGCAAGTCACAGCCATGAATATCATTAAACAAATCTTTTTGCCAAGTTTGATTTGTATGGTATTACCCGCAATTATTACTAATTATACCATCAAAGGTCATATCATTTTTAAAAACGAGGAGCAGTCTGGTTTAAATTTTACGACAAATCCCAAGGAACGAAATTTTATATTTATAGCTGGCATTGTATGTTTATTATTTGTGCCTGTCTTTAAAACAATTACCCATTTGCCACCTTATATGGGAATGCTTTTTTGTTTAGGAGTCATGTGGGTAATAACGGAGGTGATCCATAATAAAAAACATGAAGCAGAAAAGGGAATACTTTCCGTTAACCATGCATTGCGAAAAATTGATACACCCAGTATTTTATTTTTCTTTGGAATTTTAATGAGTGTAAGTTCATTACAATATGTGGGAGTTTTACCTAAAATGGCACAACAATTAAATGAGGTAATGGGTAATTTAAATGGTGTGGCTATTAGTATTGGCTTATTGTCAGCTGTTTTCGATAATGTTCCATTAGTCGCTGCTTTGCAAAATATGTACAGTCTTCAAACTTATCCTACGGATCATTATTTTTGGGAATTGATTGCTTACACTGCTGGAACAGGGGGCTCTATTTTAATTATAGGTTCTGCGGCTGGGGTGGCAGTGATGGGAATGGAGAAAATTGATTTTTTCTGGTACCTCAAAAATATAAGCTGGATTGCGCTGATTGGATTTTTAAGTGGCGCTGCAGTATTTATTTTACAAAATGAAATTTTGCTTAAATAAGTCAATTTGCTACTTAAAATGACCTGCTATTTTTTAGATTTATGTAAATCTTGAGGATAGCCCCGTACGTATTTAGAAAATCCATTGCATATCAATATTAATAAACTATTTTACTTATTGCAATCTCGGGGGATTCCTCCCAAAGCATCATTGCATTGACATATTTTAGTGAAGTGTAATTGGCTAAATCACGCACTGTGATATCTTTTTCGATAATTCTATTTTCGTCTATGAGTCTTGCACGGTGCGTACCTAAAAGTAGTGGGTGTTTTGGAGTATACCATTCACTTTCATTAAAAAAAACCAAATTTGCGTAATTGCCGTCCTTAACAATATTGTTTTGCACTATAACAATTTCATCTGTTCCTGATTTTTTTAACGCCTCATTCAGCCAGGTTCGATTGGTGTATTTATACTGATATTCTTCGAGCGCAGCTTGATGAATGGAGACAGTTTGAATTGTTTTTTTATGATAAATTTCCTTTTCTACATGGTATTCTCCCTCTAAATTATAAAAGCACTTGATTTTATAAACAATATCCTTTTCAACATTGCCTTCGATGTGTATTTTATCAAGTTGGATGGGCGTATTTCCGCCCAATGAACGCAATGTTCGATTAATTCGAGTTTGATGGTAGGATACATTTTCTAATATCCCATTTTTATATCGTATGGTTTCAAAAAAGGGGTACATACACTTTATCTATCATTTCTTGGTATTCGTTTTGGGCCTCGCTATTGCAGGTAATACCACCGCCACTGCGATAAAAGCTGTCATTTTGCAAATACCGAATCAAAACGGTACTGTCTAAATTTTGTCCATCATAATAGCCGGCAATGCCAGTATAATAGCCTCTATCTTCCTTTTCGGCAGCAGCAATTATTTGTATTGTTTTTTGTTTGGGGGCGCCGGATATTGAACCTGCGGGCAGCAAATCAAAAATGATTTCACCAATATTTTCACAGTAATTAGCATCCAATTCGCCCACAATTTCAGAACTTACTTGACCGAGGTTCCCGTCCTGCGTTGCAATTTCTTCGTAGTATCTGTATTTATTTACTTTTACATTTCTTGATACCCTACTTAAGTCATTTCTAATTAGGTCAACCATGGTTGCATGTTCTGAAATTTCCTTGGTATCGTTCAATATTATATTTTTTGCATCTGGTATGCTTGCATTAATAGTTCCTTTCATCGGATAGGAGTATATCTTGCCTTCTTTTATTTTTATAAAAGTTTCTGGTGAAAAACATACAAACGTATCTTTTAAGTAGCAAGTATATTTTGCATTGACCTTATTGTATATTTCTGCTATAGTGTAATTCGATTTTATTTTGGTTTTTGCAGTGAGGTTCACTAAAAAACTATTTCCAAGTTCGATTTCTTTTTTTATTTGATCGAATTTATTTTTATAGTCATTAAAGGAAATGGGCGCTTTGTTAAATTCAAAATCGGATGTAGGAATATTGTTATTTTGGGTATTTGCTTCTTTTTGATTCGTGACTCCGTCAAAATTAAATTCAAAAATATTTTCTGTGTTAGACCATTTCCAGCAAATTGGTTTTTTACACTCAAAATCAATTAAAAAAACAAATGGTGTATGTTCTTTTCCCCATTGATTCATTATTGATTTAATCTCACTCACTATATATAAAATATTTTTTCAAAGATATGTTTATTGTCTTTTTTTAATTATATTTATATTCTAAAATAATAACTATGGGATTTGCTATTAATAAAAAAATTGCAGCAAAAAATTCCACCAATACAACAAAGGCTAAGGTACAAGGTGGAAGTTCGAAATTTATCGCTAAAGCCAACACAAAATCAACAGGTGCGGCTAAAAAACCAATTAAAACAGGTGGTTCTAGAGGAAGTTGATGAAAAGATCACTTTACCATTAACGAAACTAACTAATTGATAATCAATGCTTTGTAACTAATATTACAAGGCATTTTCGTTTAAGGTCTTCACTTATCATTTTTGGCATAACCCCTTTTAAAAAGTCTTTATGTTTACTTATAAATACACGATACATGAAATCAATTTTTCTACACATTTTCTTATTTATGGGTTTAGTCGCATTTGCGCAACATAAACCTAGTTCTGCGACAGATCGCCTTAAGAGTAACGAACAAAAATTACTCCTTTTGGCTAATTCAACGGTCAATAATACATCGTTTCAAAGCATCGGACCATCAGTGATGAGTGGTCGTGTTGTTGATATTGATGTAAATCCGAGTGATCCTACGGAATTTTATGTTGCCTATGCCTCTGGAGGCGTATGGCACACCATCAACAATGGCCAAAGTTTTAAGTCTATTTTTGATTCAACAGCAACTTTAAATATTGGTGATATTGCTGTGAACTGGAAAAATAGAATCATTTGGGTAGGAACAGGGGAGGCGAATAGTAGTCGTTCTTCCTATGCTGGTATTGGCGTTTACAAAACAGACAATAATGGTAAAACCTGGACTTACCTTGGTTTACCTGAAAGTCATCATATTGGAAAAGTGCAATTATCACCCACTGATCCTAACGTTGCATGGGTAGCCGCTTTAGGTCATTTATATTCAGAAAATAAAGAACGCGGTATATATAAGACGGCAAATGGTGGTAAAACATGGAAACAAACTTTATACATTGATGCGAATACAAGCGGTATTGATATAGATATTGATCCAAAAAATCCAAATAATTTATATGCTGCAATGTGGTATAAAACACGTTCTGCTTCCAATTTTGTAGAGGCGGGAAAAACAAGTGGTATTTATAAAAGCACTAACGGCGGAGATAGTTGGACTTTAGCTTCAACAGCTGCTTCAGGTTTTCCTACTGGTGAAGGGGTCGGTAGAATTGGTATTGCAGTTTTCCCTGAAAATACATCTATCGTTTATGCTATCGTTGATAACAACGCCCAGCAATCTGATACTACAATAAAAAGATATAGTGACACCACTAGATATGCATTGCGTGATTTTAAAAATTTAACGGTTGATCAATTTTTATCTTTGGATGATCGTAAGTTTACCAATTTTATTCGTTCCCCTCGTAATGGCTTGCCAATGAAATATACGGCAGCCGGCATTAAGGAAGATGTAAAGTCTGGTAAATTATTACCTTCTTGTATTTGGGATTATTTATATGATGCGAATACTGCTTTATTTGAAACCCCAATTATTGGTGCTGAAGTTTATCGTAGTGAGGACGCAGGAGCAACCTGGAAAAAAACACATACCAAGCCAATTAATTTATATAGTACCTATGGTTATTATTTTGGTAAAGTATTTATAAGCCCTAGCAATGCTGATAAAATAATTATCACAGGCGTTGGTATATTATTAAGTAAAGATGGCGGAAAAACATTTAAAGAAATAGGCAAGGAAAATGTACATTCTGATCATCATTACGCATGGTTCAATGGTCAAAAAGACGGGCACATTATTATTGGTAATGATGGCGGTTGTAATATTACTTATGACAATGGCGATCATTGGTTTAAGGCGAATACACCTCCAGTGGGTCAATTTTACAATATAAATTTTGATATGGCTAAGCCTTACAATGTTTATGGTGGCTTACAGGATAATGGTACTTGGATGGGCCCCAGTCAAACCAAAGAAAGCTATGATTGGTTTGATAGCGGGCATAATCCTTATACCATGTTAAATGGAGGGGATGGTATGCAAGTACAGGTAGATACTAGAGACAATAAAACTATTTATAGTGGTTCTCAATATGGTGCGTATTCAAGACAGAATTTGACAACCAAGGAGCGAAAGTTTATCAGACCATTACGTAATTTAGGAGAGCCCGCATTTAGATTCAACTGGCAAACACCTATTTTATTAAGTAAGCATAACCAAGATATTTTTTATTATGGAAGCAATAAATTTCATCGCTCTATGAGTAAAGGAGATAGTTTAGTAACATTAAGTACTGAATTAACTTCCAACCCATTGCAAGGGGATGTTCCTTATGGTACTTTAACAACCATGAGTGAAAGTCCATTCCGTTTTGGTTTAATTTATGTAGGTTCAGATGACGGTATGATTCACATTTCAAAAGATGGAGGTTATACATTTACTTTATTAAGTGCCAAACTGCCTAAAGGTTTATATGTGAGTAGGGTATTGGCAAGTGCGTACAGTGAATCACGCGTCTATGCGACATTGAACGGATATCGTAACGATCATTTTAATGCTTATGTGTATGTAAGTAATGATTATGGTACAACTTGGACGCAAATCATGAAGGATTTGCCTTTGGAAGCAGTCAATGTCATTACCGAAGATAATATTTCAAGCCAAGTTTTATATGTAGGTACGGATGGTGGTTTATATGTAAGTACCGATGGTGGTAATAGTTCAATGGGATGGAGTAAAGGCTTACCTAACGCGTTACCTATTCACGATATCGTGATTCATCCTAGAGATAATGAAATTATTTTAGGTACCCATGGCCGTAGTTTGTATACAAGCAAGTTAGATGATTTACATAAAAAAGTACAAGCAAAAAAGTAATTAGCTGATTCAAATACAGTAAGCATTTAAGTGCTATTTATAAAAAACCCCAAGCTTGCTTGGGGTTTTTGTTTTTGGATGTACTAAACTAAAATAGGGATAAACTATTTCTATAATTATTTCTTATTACTTGTAGTTGATACTTTTAATTTAAACGAAGTAAACTAAAGTAGGCGTAAAATTTAAATGGAGTAAACTTATAAGTACAAAAGGAGTTATTTGAACTGATCAAAATAAGGCACTTCGTCATTGGAAACCGCCTCTTTTTCTTGCCAATAAGCAAGGGTGACAATAGTTCCGTTGTCGGTTTTTAATTGACGACCAAAAATTGCGTTGGTCGCATTAAAAGTTAAATCAGTGACCCCCACTGTAAAAGTGGTTGGTGCTGGGGGCGCTTCAGGAACTGGAGGCGTGGGTGCTGGTATCGTAGCATCGCCTTCAACTGCAGGAGCTGCAACTGGCGCGGCCAGTGCTGCTTTAGGGGCAGGGCTTCCCACAACTACTACTTGGTATTTATTAAATTCCAACAATTGCTTCAAAAATGCGACGCGTTCCGGACTTGCATTCTTTTCAACAATCGCACATTTAATACTATCTAAATCTTCAAATTCGTGGTTCTTATTAATTGCCATAATCAACTATTTTTTTACAAGCCAATACTTAGTGAATAAATATAATCATATACCATACTAGCTAATCCAGTAGTAATAATTCCAGCTACACAGATATACATTGCCAACTTTGTCATTCCTGGAACGCTTAATTTTTGAATTGGTTGCTCATTTTCCTCCATGAATATCGCCTTCACCACTTTTAAGTAATAGAAAAAGGAAACGACCATATTCAACGCAGCAAAAGTAATGAGTCCGTAATTTTCTTTAGCAGCACCAGCCATCATTAAAAATAATTTACCAAAAAATCCTGCAGTAGGAGGCACCCCTGCTAATGAAAATAAAGCAATCGTTAAAACCCACGATAAAAAAGGGTTGGTTTTATAAAATCCTTTAAAGTCTGAAATATTTTCCTTCCCTGTTAATGCACTCACCACGGTTACTACCCCAAAGGCAGCTAAATTAGAGAACACATAAATTAAAACAAAGTACACCAATGAGGCTGATCCTGCTTGCGAACTTCCTGAAATACCAATTAAAATAAAACCCACCTGTGCAATAGATGAAAATGCAAGAAAGCGTTTGAAATTGTCCTGTCTGATTGCAAATAAATTACCAATTAAAATAGTAGCCACCGATAACACTACCAAAACCCCATACCATACGGTAGCGATTGGTGTGAATACTTTATATAATATAGAGGTAAAGGTAAATAATACAGCTGCTTTAGACACTACCGACAAAAAGGCGGTTACTGCTACCGGAGATCCCTCGTAAACGTCTGCGGTCCATAAGTGAAAAGGGACTGCTGATATTTTAAATGCAAAACCAGAGACCAATAAAATAAATGCAAACAATTGCATTGGGTCATTGCCGATATGCGCTGTTAATACGTCCAAGCTTAGTGTGCCACTAGTGCCGTATAAAAATGAAATACCCATTAATAAAATACCAGAGGAGAATGCAGAGGATAAAATTAATTTCATCGCAGCTTCAGATGACTTACGTTTGGCCAAATCAAAGTTGGCGGCAGCGGCTAATGGAATAGTGCTCATTTCAAGTCCTAAATAAAACATTAATAAATTACCGCTTGAAATCATAAAAAACATTCCTAGTAAGGAAGTGAATATGAGTAAATAAAATTCAGCAACTTGCTTATGATGTTTCATCCATGCGTAGGATTGCATGGAGATTAAAAGTATCGCTAAGTTTAATATGTTTTTTTCTAATACAATAAAGGCGTTCGTTGTAAACATACCATTAAATGCACCGCCTTCGCTCATGCCAAACAAACCAGCTGCTAAGTTGACAAATAATAAAATATTAATAAGGTTCAAAACCGTTTCATTACTTCTTTCTTTGCCTATTTTAATAAATAGCAATAAAAATATAAGTAAGCTAAGTATAAGTTCCTGTCTGAGTAATATAAAAATATTAGATAGCATTATTCTAATTATTTAAGGGTAATGGCTTTGTCAATATTGATCATTAAAAAATCAGTGGCGGGCATAATCAATTGGTTAATTAAGAACGGTGCCAACCCAATAATTAATATGCCTACGATTAACAAACCAGCTGCAAATTTTTCGTTCCAGGTAGCATCACCTAAAAGAGCATGCTCGTCTGAAATTGGGCCCATAATGGTTTTACCTGTAGCGCGTAGTATATAAACTGCAGTGACTACAATAGAGGCTGCTGATATAATGGTTGCGAAACGGTAAAACCCATCTGAATTTTGCCAAGCGCCCATAAATACGGTCATTTCTGCCACAAAACCACTAAAGCCAGGCAAACCAAGGGAACATAAACCTGCAATTACAAACACGCTAGATATAAAGGGTATTACTTTCAATAAGCCGCCTAATTGTGCAACCATTCTGGTGTGGGTTCTGGAATAAATCATGCCAATAGCAGCAAAAAATAAAGCCGTCATTAATCCGTGAGAAACCATTTGAATCACTGCGCCATTAATAGAAGTTTTATTCAACATGCCAATTCCTAATATCACAAATCCGCAGTGACTGATGGAAGAATAAGCGTTGATATACTTTAAATCAGTTTGCATCATGGTAGCAAATGCGCCATAGATGATTGCAATAGTAGCGAGTAATATAATGATCCATGAATAACTGTGTGCTGCATCAGGCATTAATGCTGCCATGCGTAAGCAACCATAACCTCCAAGCTTCATGGAGATACCCGCTAAAAACATGGAAGCTGCCGTAGGTGCTGAAGCGTGACCATCGGGTACCCAAGTATGAAAAGGGAATAAGGCTGCAAATATGCCAAAGCCTAAAAATAAAAACGGAAAAAAGAATTTTTGCACACCTAATGAAATGCCCATTTGTCCAATTTGTACCATATCAAAGCTGTGCGTGTTATAATAAATACCCATTAAGCCAACAAACACCAATGCTGAACCCGCCATTAACATTAAGGCCAACTTCATAGCGCTGTTTTCTTTTTTGCCACTGCCCCAAATACCAATCAATAAAAACTTAGGGATAACGGCTACTTCTAAAAAGAAAAACAAAGTGAATAAATCCAAGGAGATAAAAAATCCGTACGCGCCCATGCTTAATAATACCAATAAGAAAAAATATTCCTTACTTAATTTTTCCATAGTCCAGGAAACAAGTAAGCCCGCAACCACGACTAAAGCGCTTAATAAAATCATGGCGAGTGCAATACCATCAATGCCAATATGGTAATTAATATTTAATGCTTTAAACCAAACGGTATTTGTTTCAAATAAATAGGTAGCAGTATTGCCTGCAGCCCTTTGATCCATAAATAATTTTAACAACCAGCCTGCAGCGCCTAATTGTGCTAATGATCCTGCTAATCCAATGACTCTTATTTGTGCTAAATTCTTACTCAATAAAATGAGCAAGGCGGTTAGCAAGGGCAATAAGATGAGTAATGATAAGTTCATATAAATATTTTATTTCCAGATATAAATAAATAAAATTGACAATGCAATAACACCGCCAAAAAAGTAAAGCGCATAGTTTTGTACCTTACCCGATTGAAAGCCTTTTATTGCAGCCGAAGTTTTTGCGGTAGTATTTGCTAATAATACCATAAAGCCATCTACAATATTTCGGTCGGCCCAAGCTATAGGTTGTCCGATTAATGGGAATACAATTTTTTTAGTGATAAACAAATACAATTCATCTACATAAAACTTTTTGTAGGCCGCTCTGTAAAAACCACCAAATAGGGCAACTGCTTTGTCCGATTTTGTATTTTGGGTTTTATAAAAACTAGCAGATAGTAAAATAGCCATGATCGATAATGCGACAGGGGCAATAGAAAATACCAAATCAATATGTGTTTCTAATGATAGTCCGTCCGAAGTGATGAATTGAGAAAAAGGAATAAATCCAACCCCTATTGCACAAGCTGTTAAAATAAGTAATGGCAGTTTCATGGTCCAAGTGCCTTCTCCATGACTCTCTTTGTTATGGGTGTGTGCATCATCATGACCATCACTGTGGTGCGCTTTTGCTACGGCATCCTTGCTCCAGAAAATATTGAAATATAAACGGAACATATAAAAACTTGTCAATGCTGCAGTAAATAGCGCTACGCCATAAATCAATTTATTCTCATGGAAGGCAGCCGTTAAAATTTCTTCCTTACTAAAAAATCCTGCAAAAGGAGGGATACCTGCAATCGCTAAGCAAGCAATTAAAAAAGCAGCATGGGTAATGGGCATTAATTTTCTTAGCCCGCCCATATCTTTCATTTCATTACTATGTACCATATGTATCACCGACCCTGCACCTAGGAATAATAAACTTTTGAAAAATGCATGGGTAAATAAATGAAACATGGAAGCCATGTATCCTAAACCGGCTTCACCACCATTTTTTGAAATGCCTAAGGCAAACATCATATAGCCAATTTGCGACATCGTGGAATAAGCCAGTACACGTTTGATATCTGTTTGTGTACAAGCAATTACTGCTGCTAGTAAGGCGGAGAATGCACCCACATAAGTGACAATCGTTAAAGCGGTTTCGTCCATGGAAAAAATAGGAAACAATCTTGCAACTAAATAAACACCCGCAACCACCATGGTTGCTGCGTGGATTAATGCGGACACAGGAGTAGGCCCTTCCATAGCATCTGGTAACCAAATATGCAAAGGGAACATGGCCGACTTTCCAGCGCCACCCATAAATAGTAAGGTTAAACCCCAGGTAAGCATACTTGCACCTAAAAAGCTGGCACTCGTGATGCTTAAAAATTCAGGAGACTGCGTCGAGGTTAATTTTTCAATCAATAATCCAATATCTAAAGTGCCTCCGTAAAAGCCCATGATTAAAATGCCAATTAAAAATCCTAAATCAGCAAAGCGCGTAACAATGAACGCTTTTTTGGAAGCGGCCACTGCAGATGGTTTATTGTAGTAATACCCAATTAATAAAAAGCTAGATACACCCACCAATTCCCAGAACATATATACTTGGAAAATATTCACCGATAAGATCAGGCCCAACATGGAAAAGGTAAATAAAGACAAGAATGCATAATAAGTAGCAAATCTTTCTTCGCCTTTCATATAACCCAAGCTAAATACATGCACCATTAAGGAAACTGATGTAACTACAATTAACATCATGACTGAAATGGGATCTACAATGATACCCATGTCAATGGATACATTGGGGCTGAACTGCAGCCAGGTATATTTTAAAGCAATTATTTTCTGATATACCCCATTTTCTTTTCCGTCTACAAAAAAGTATTGTTTTGCCGCAATTAACGATAATATGGTTGATGTAAGTAAGGAGGCAGTTCCAATAATACCTGCAGTTTTTGCAAAGTGCTTGCGTCCAAATAATCCCAATAACACAAATGTGGCAAGGGGCAATAATGGAATCCAAAGTATATATAAGTAGTTTGACATAATAATTAAAATTTCATTTCAGTGGCATCGTCAACATCAATGGATTGGTGACTACGATATAAATTAATAATAATGGCAATCGCCACAGCGGCTTCGGCAGCAGCAATAGTGATGATAAATAAAGAAAAAAACATACCATCTAATTTATCAGGGAATAAGTATTTATTAAATGCCACAAAATTAATATTCACGCTATTTAACATGAGCTCAATGGACATGAGCATGGTAATTAAATTTCTTCTGGTAAACAATCCATACATGCCAATGAAAAACAAAGCGGTGCTAACGAAAAGAATATGGGTTAAGGGTACTTCGTTCATGGTATTAATCCTCCTTTTTGTTTAAGTGAACAATAGTTGCTTCTGTTGGTTTCATCGCGATAACAATACAACCCACCATGGCGGCTAATAATAGCATACTTACTACTTCAAACGGTAAAATAAAACCATGCGAAGTAGTACTTAACATTTGCATCCCTATTTCATCCACGCTGGGATTAAAGGGAGCTGCAGAAATATTATTAAATCCGTAATGACTGATTAAATTAATAGTGAATGCTGTTCCGAATAAAGCAGCTAGGGCAGAAAATATCATTTTGCCCTTGGCAGGCTTGTCCATCTCCTTACCTGATTGTTGCGTTAAGAAGATAGAGAAGATAATTAACACTACAATTCCACCCACATAAACCACAATTTGAATGGCAGCAATAAATTCCACCTGCATCCAGAAATAAAGTGCAGCAATGCCCACCAATGAAAATAATAACCAAATAGCGGAACGAAATATTTTAAGTGTGGTCACTGCTAAAATTGCGGCGCCCAATATGAGTGCGGCAATAGCGTAAAATATAATAGTTGATGTATTCATTATTCTATGCCCTTCCTTATTTTTGATCCTGGTTGATTTAATACTTTGGTTAATTTGGTTCTATCAAACACACTGTGCTCAAAATTGGGCGCCATTTTAATGGCATCACTCGGACAAGCAACAATGCATAAATTACACATCGTACATAATTCAAGACGATACACTAATGCGTCAATTGCTTTTTTCTTTTTTCCTTCAGGGGAGGTTTCAAATTTGGTCACCACTTTAATAGTCCCATTCGGACAAGCCAATTCACAAGCCGTGCAGCCCGTGCAGGTATGTTCATTGTTGGCATCATGCGGCATCACTACTTCACCCTTAAAGCGATCCGACATTAATAAGGTCGCCCGGTTGTCCGGGTATTGCTCAGTAATAATTTCTTTGGGATGCGTAAAGTAATAACCTGTTTTGCGCATGCCTTTTAATAAGGAGATTACGCCGGTAACAACATCTGTTATATATTCTTTCAAAAACATATTTCTAATTCATTTTATGTTAAAAATGCCAACCTAAAATAGCAATCACTGCTACTAATAAAAGATTAAACAAACTTATTGGTAATAAATATTTCCATTCTAAATTCAATAATTGATCCACACGTAATCTTGGGAAGGTCCATCTGAACCACATGATTAAAAAGATGAGGAAAAATGTTTTTCCCATAAACCAAACCGAAGAGGGGATATAATCCATGAGGTGATTGAATGCTTCCCAGTTGCCAATATGCAGTGGCATCCATCCACCAAAGAACAATGTTGCACCAATCGCGCAAACAATAAAGATGTTGATGTATTCTGCTAAAAAGAACAAGGCAAAACGCATACCTGAGTATTCCGTATGGAAACCTGCGGTTAATTCCGATTCCGCTTCTGCTAAATCAAAAGGTGCACGATTCGTTTCGGCAGTGACTGCAATAATATATAATACAAATGCAATGACTGCAGGAATATGACCTTTAAAAATCCACCAACCATTTTGTTGTGCGTTTACAATTTCAGAAATTTGTAAGCTTCCTGTTAAAACCACAATGGTTAATACTGCAAAGCCTGCAGATAATTCGTAACTCACAATTTGCGCGCCGCTGCGCATCGCACCTATTAAAGAATATTTATTATTACTTGCCCAACCCGCCATTAAAATGCCGATGACGGATAAGGAAGAAACGGAACTAATATAAAGTACCCCAATACTGATATCCCAAATTTGAAAATTTTTCGCAAAAGCAATTGGCGCTAATAATAACATACCCACCATCATTACAACAAAAGGAGCGAGGTTAAATAAAAATTTATCTGCCTTGTCGGGCACCAACCCTTCTTTCATGATTAATTTTAAAGTATCTGCCACTGTTTGAAACATACCGCCGGGTCCTACACGATTGGGTCCTAGGCGTATTTGTATATGTGCCGCCACTTTTCGCTCCATTAATACCAATACCAAACCTAATAGGGCAAATAAACTAATGGATAACAAAATCACAATCACACATTCAATAGCCAAAGCCATCGTGGGATTAAATTTCATCAATAACCAATCTTGAACATTGGTAGTAATTCCTTCTAAACTAAACATGTGTTACTATTTTTATATAACAAACAATTCTATCTTTTATCTATCAATATCTGGTATCACTAAATCCAATGTACCCATGCTCGCCATTAAATCACCAATCATACTTCCAACTGAAATATGATTTAATACAGATAAATTTGAAAACCCAGGGGACCTGAATTTAATTCTGTGTGGGGTGGTTCCGCCCTCGCTTACTACATAAACACCAAATTCGCCTCGAGCAGTTTCCACCCTCGTATAAAATTCACCCTTCGGCAATTTCAAAACATTTTTTGTTTTACCTACAAAATCGCCTTCCGGAATATTATCAATTAATTGTTCAATGATGCGAATAGATTGATTCATTTCTTTAACGCGCACCATATAACGTGCAAAGGAATCACCTGCAGTTTCTAATACTTCATCGAATTCCACTTTATCATACACTTCGTAAGGATAAATTTTTCGTATATCACAGCTTACCCCACTTGCGCGTGCAACCGGTCCAGTGCAACCATAAGAAATAGCATCTTCTGCACTTAAAATTCCAACACCTTTGGTTCTGCTTTGAAATATGATATTGTTGGTCACTAAATCTTCGTATTCAGTTACCTTGGATTTGAATTGGGTAATGAATGCTTTTACCTTTTTTTGAAAATCAGGATGAAGGTCATACATCAATCCGCCTGGAACAATATAATTCATGGTTAATCTTGCGCCGCAAGTATCTTCCATAATATCCGTAATCATTTCTCTTTCTCTAAATGCGTAAAAGAAAGGCGTGAAAGCGCCCAAGTCCATCGCCATGGCACCCAACCATAATTCATGAGATGCAATTCGTGTTAATTCACTCAAAATAACACGAATATATTTTGCGCGATCTGGAACTTCAATTTGCATTCCCTTTTCAATTAGTAATGCGCAGCCTAAATTATTAATATGCGATGACAAGTAATCCATTCGGCTGGTTACATAAATGAATTGACGATAAGTTAAACTCTCGCACATTTTTTCAATGGAGCGATGGATATAACCTAAGTGCGGTTCAATTTTTTTAATGGTTTCCCCATTTAAGGTAACTACCAAATGAAGTACCCCATGTGTTGCAGGATGTTGCGGTCCCATATTGATGACTAATTCTCCATCCGCGCCTAACTCACTGGTATCTTTTATTATTTCAGTTTGATTATACATGTGCCTATTATAATTTTATCATGTTGATAGGATCTTCAAAATCTTTTCTTAATGGGTATCCTTTGAAGTCGTCCTCCAATATTAATTTTCGCAAATCAGGATGATTGGTAAAATGCACGCCAAACATTTCAAATACTTCGCGTTCTAAAAATTCAGCGGTTCTCCAAATATCACAAACGGTTTCAATCGATGGTTGTTCGCGATTTAAATTTGCTTTGATTACGATGCTTTGACGATGTGTGGTAGCAGACAAGTGATACACCATGGTTAAATGTGTTTTAAAATCAACACAGGTTAAGCAAAACAAATAATTCATTTGCGTTTTGGCATTGCGCAACGCTAACATCAAAGGTTTTAATTCTTCAGCAGTCACCATGATGTTCAACCACTCGCCTGTTTCATCAAAGGTGGCTGCAGGTGCAAGGGTAGTGATGTATTCTTTTATTTCTTCGTTGGTCATTGTTATAAATTAAGTGCTGTTTAAAACTTTTCTATGCTTGAATGATTTTCATTTTAATTAACTTCATCCAAAGGGAGGCATCTTATTTCTTTATCCTTTAAATTCTCCTCTAATTTGTTCACGCGTCATGCCTAATTTAATTTTTTCTTGTAAAGAAATTAAAGAGTGCAATAAAGCTTCGGGGCGTGGCGGGCATCCTGGAATGTAAACATCCACTGGTATAATATGATCAGCCCCTTTTACTACGGAGTAAGTGTTGTAAAAGAATGGACCACCACTAATGGCACAAGCACCCATTGCAATTACATATTTAGGATCGGCCATTTGATCATACAATCTTTTTAATACCGGCGCCATCTTATTTACAATGGTACCTGCAATAATAATTACATCAGCTTGACGCGGCGTAGCCCTTGCGACCTCAAAACCAAAGCGCGAAAAATCATACTTCGCTGAAGCAGTGGACATCATTTCAATACCGCAACAGCTTGTTGCAAAAGATAATGGCCATAGGGAATTGGAACGTGCCCAATTAATAATACTGTCAAAAGTACTTACCACAATGCCACCACCTGGTGTGTCATGTACGATACCTGGAAAAGGTTCGTTGCCAACAATTTTTTCTTTTAACTCCATTTTAATGCTCCTTTTTTATGGGCGTATAAAAAGCCCATGAATAAAATAAATATGAAAACAATAATTTCAATCAAAGCAACCAGTCCTACTTTTTTTACAACCACTGCCCATGGATATAAAAAAACCAATTCAACATCAAAAATTAAAAATAACAATGCAAATAAATAATAGCCCACATTGAATTGATGCCAAGGAGAAGAATCAGTAGGGATACCACATTCGTAGGCTTGCCCTTTTTGTGCATTTTTACTTCCTTTTACAAAAATTTTCCCAACTAAAATACCGCCAGCAGAAAACGCAATAGCTGCTATAAGTAAAGCAATCAATGATATCGCACCCATAGGAGATGAATTATTAATAGTTGGAAAATTACGACTAAATTCCAATAAAATGGGTTGTAAACAGGTGTTGATTGCCAGTTATTAGCAAGCTTTTAAAATATGTTTATAAGTACTGATTAATTCTTAATAAATATAATTCAATAACCATAGTGGAACCCATTTTATGATTAGAAAAAAAGCGTCAAATTTTCAAAATTAAAGCGTCAACTTTTCAGAAAAAAGCGTCCATTTTTCAAAAAAAGTTGCTATTGACCTAATTATTAAAAACCCCTCAATGACCAAAAAATTGGGAAAAAATATCCAAATTACTAGCTAAGTAGAGATTTTTTTTGCTAAAACATTAATATAATACTTAATGTATAATAATTTACTAAACAATAATATTAAATTCTAATGTTATAGAATGAATAATTTTTTAGAATTTTCTTAACTATTTGTTAATATTAGTCGCATTTATTCATATATTTACAACGTCGTACTAATAAATAAATTAAAAAAATCTGATTATGAGAAAATTACTGTACACATTTGTTGTGTTATTTTCCATCAGTTTGGCTGCAAATGCGCAGGTCAAGACTATCAAAGGAAAAGTAGATGACCAAAATGGTTCACCGTTACAAGGTGTTACTGTGAGAATACAGGGCAAAGCTGAAAAAGCCTCAGTTACAAACGAAAAAGGAAATTATGAAATTAATGCTTCAACAGGTGATTTCATTATATTTTCTTATGTTGGTTATAGAACTGAAAGGGTCAAAGTGACTTCTTCCTCAACATTAAACTTGAACTTATTTGAGCAAGTGAATAATATGGAGGAAGTAGTTGTTACTGCAGGTGGTGTTCAGACAAAAAGAAAAGAACTTGGTTCGGTGAGTACAACAATTAAAGCACAAGCTTTAGTGGCTGGTAAATCCACTAGTATTGCTGGAGGTTTACAAGGAAAAGTTGCTGGATTACAGGTAAGTAACACTTCGGGTGGTATTAATCCTAACTTTCGCTTAATATTAAGAGGTCAAAGATCTTTGACCGGTAATAATGAGGCTTTATTGGTATTAGATAATGTTATCGTTCCTTCAAGTATGTTAGGTAATATAAACCCAGAAGATGTTGAAGATATTCAAGTTTTAAATGGTGCGGGTGCCGCTGCGGTATATGGTTCCCAAGCATCCAACGGTGCCTTGATTGTGACCACAAAAAAAGGTAAAAATGGCGTAACGCAAGTCGGTTTCTCACATACCACATCTATAGAACAGGTTGCATTCTTTCCAAAAATGCAAGAAAAATTTGGTGCGGGTGGAAGTGGTTATGGGATTGACAATTTTGGACGAGGTAATTTCTCTTATTTAGAAAACCAATCTTATGGACCTCCATTTGATGGTACAATGCGTGCTTTAGGACCTCCATTAGCGGACGGTTCTAATGATTCTAGTCGTTACCAATTTTATCCAGGACACAACGATTTCTGGAACAAAGGGATTATTAATCAAACAGATTTTAACATTTCAAATGGTGATGCAAACTCAACCCAATATTTTTCAGCACAACATCTTGATCAAACGGGTACAACACCAGGTGATTTATATAATCGTACTAACGTGCGTTTAAATGGAACTAGAAAAATTGGTAAGACCATTAATATTAATTACAGTACTTCATATACACAAAACAGATACGATATTACCACTGCTACAGGTAGCATGTATGATAATATGTTAAACATGCCATCCAACGTTGATATCACTCGTTACAAAGATTGGCAAAATGATAAGTTTGCGAATCCAAACGGTTATTATAATCCGTGGTATAGTAACCCTTATTGGACTGCTGCTAATTACAGACAAACAAATAGAAACGATTATTTAACGGCGAACGTGGAAGTAAAGTTCACACCAGTTAAAGGGTTAGACTTTGTTTTTCGTCAAGGTATTGCTTCGCGTAACCAATCTAATAAAAATTCAAATACCGGCTTTACCTATACAGAATATGCAAAAAATACTGATGCAAGCTCTAAATCTGATATTCCTTATAGCGTATCAGATGGAATGTTTTTTTCTACGAATTTATTAACTGACTTCTTTACACAGTACAAAAGGTCAATTAAAGACTTTAGTTTGAATATCCTAATTGGTGGCCAATGGAATCAAAACCAATCTAAAAGTATAGGTGTTAGCGGTAATGGACTAGTCGTACCAGATTTATTTAATGTAAGTAATGGAGTAGGTACACCAGGTGCTTCTGAATCAAACGCTATGTCTCGTTCAATGGGTTCATATGCAAAAACTACCTTTGGGTATAAAAATTATTTATACTTGACTGTTTCAGGACGTAATGACTGGGTTTCAATTCTCGCACCTGAAAACAGATCTTTCTTTTATCCAGCTGCTGAGATGTCATTCATTGCATCTGATGCCATGGATTTCTTAAAAAATAGCAATACCATTAGTTACCTAAAATTAAGAGGTGGTTGGTCTAAAGTAGGACAAGTTAACTTAGGGCCATACTCATTATTGCCAACATTTAGTCAAGCAAATGGTTTTCCATACGGTAGTAATGCTGGATTCACCGTTGGTAATACACTAGTATCAAAAAATTTAAAGCCTGAGATGACATCAGGTTATGAAGCTGGTTTTGATTTAAATTTATTTAACGATCGTTTCTCTTCAAATGTGACTTGGTTCCATACAAATACTACTAATCAAACAGTAGCTACAGGTGTATCTGGAACAACTGGTTTTACAAGCTTACGTACAAATACAGGTGAAACAATGAGTGAAGGTTTAGAAGTTACCGCACATGTAACTCCAATACAAACTAAAGATTTCAGTGTAACAGTTGGTGGAAACTACACTTATCTTACAAATACAGTCGTTAGTATTAGTGCTGATATACCTCGTTTGGGTTTAGGAGGAGCATCTTATGCGGCTGCAGGACAGCCATTCCCAATTATCATGGGATTTGATTACGAGCGTTCACCAGATGGCCGAGTGATTGTTGATGGGACAACAGGTATACCTAAACAAAGTGATACTATTAGTAATTTAGGAAACGCCACTGCTAGAAACAAATTAAGCCTTGATGGTACTGTTAAGTACAAAGGATTTCAACTATCATTTTTGTTTGAATATAGAGGCGGATACAATATTTGGAGTTCAATGGGTTCAAGTATTGATTGGTCAGGTACAAGTTGGAGAACTGCTCAGTACGATCGTATGAGATTTGTATTCCCTAATTCAGTTATTGCTGATCCCGCTAATCCTGGTAAGTATATCACTAATACAAATATTACTGTTACGAATGGTAATGGTAATAATGGTTTTTGGAGTGATAATATCAACAGAAGCGTGACATCAAACTATGTTCATTCTGGCGATTTTTGGAAGTTAAGAGAATTAGCAGTTTCTTATGACATCCCTTCTAAACTTTTAGTTAAATCTAAATTTATCAAAGGTTGTACTTTAAGTTTACAAGGTCGTAACTTATTAGTATGGATGGCTCCAGATAACTACTACACTGATCCTGAATATGGTGCTAGTGGTGGTTCAGGTGGTAATGGTGTAGGTATTAGTGGTTTAGAAACGCCTCCGTCAAGATATTATGGTGCAACAGTATCATTTAAATTTTAATCGTAAACCCTAAACTAATCAAATTTTTTTTAATTGATTATTCAACTAAAAGCGAAATGAAAAATATGAAAAATATGAAAAATATAACCCTAATAATTCTCTCAGGAATGCTTCTTGTAAGCACTTCTTGTAATAAGTATTTGGATATTAATAAAAATCCAAATAATGCAACTTCTGCATCAGTAGAATTAATTTTACCACAAGCGTTGACTTACACAGCAGCTGCAATTAATAGCCTTAACACTATGGGCCAACAAATTGGTGGCTATGCTGCTAATGCAGGTGGCTATGGTGGTTTTGGTACATCCATAACTTATAATTATACAAGTTCTGAATGGTCAGGTGTGTTTAGTACCTCTTATGATATATTAAATGATTACCAAACAATCATTAATGTAACAAGAAACTTACCAAACTACAATTATTTTCATGCTGCTGCTCAAATTATGAAAGCAACGCATTATCAACATTTGGTAGATGCCTATAATGATGTCCCTTATTTAGATGCATTAAAAGGGTCAGATGTGTTAAATCCTACTTACACATCAGGACCAGTAATCTATAAAAATATTGCTGACTCATTAGATGCCGCAATTGCTAAAATAAATAGCGGGTTAGCAAATGTAAATTCCGTTGAATTAGGTATAGCTGATGTAATGTTTGGAGGTAATGTGGTTAACTGGAAAAAATTGGCGAATACGATCAAATTGAGAATCTTGGTTAGAGGTAGGGGTAAAGTGACTTTTTCTAACAGTACATTTAGCAGTGACGGTTTTTTAACTTCAGATGCGTTGATAAATCCTGGTTATACACGTGATAATAGCCGACAAAATCCTAAGTGGAACAATTGGGGATGGAGTTATACAGGAACTTCAGGTAATAAAGCATGGATGCCAACCTTTTTCGCACACGGATTCTATACAGGACAGAAATTATCGGACTCTTCTCGTGGTAAAGCGCTTTACTATAATTATCCTAATGCTACTAGTTGTAATCAATTAGGCAATGAAGGTACAGGTGTGGCATCATCACCTGATGGTTCATTTTGGTTCCCTGCTCCAGCTGGACCTTTAAGAGTTGGAACTTCTGCTGGAAATTCAATTGGTGTTTTAAAAGGCCCAGATGCTGGATTGCCATTAATTACTGCTTCTGAAAGTTATTTTATACAAGCGGAAGCCGCTTTATATGGTATTATTTCATCTATTACCGCTCAAGCTGCATTTAATAATGGCATAAATCATTCATTTCATTATCTGTATTCATTACCAAACAAAACGCTTGTTGGTAACCCAACTGCTCGTGCTGAAATTTATAAAACTGAAAATGCACTTTCCCCTTTGGTAAATTGGAATTTAGCGACTACCGTTGAGCAAAAATTAGAAGCAATCATTACTCAAAAGTGGATAGCTTTAAATATGGTCAATTGTGATCAATCATGGAATGACTATCGTCGTACATTATACCCTAAATTAAATAATGCAGCTGGTGCAACAAAATATGAGACATTTGCTTCATTAAAGTCTGAAAGTAAAAGACCTGATAAATTACCCACAAGGATTTTATACCCATCATCAGAGGGAATTTACAATACTACAAACTTACCTAAAGGATTATCACCATTTACTTCACTTATATTTTGGGCAAAATAAAATTTAAATATTAAAATATGAAAAATATAAAAAACCTATTTCTTGGCTTATTTGTTGTATCACTTGCTTCTTGTTTAAAAGCAGATGATATGAATATTGATGTCAAGTATAAAACGAACGTGATTGAGATTGCAAATACAGGAAATAATTTAACTAATACCGGAGTGCCTGGCTTTTATTCCGACTTAGGTGTAGTTGCTGCTGGCGGAACTAAAACATTTAATATAAACGTAAACTATACAGGACCAGGTAGTGCACCAGAGGATATTACAGTAACGCTTTCATCAGATGCTGCAACTTTATCTGCTTATAATATAGAAAATGGAGTAAGTAAAGTGGTTCCACCAAGTTCTGTATTTAGTTTTCCTACTTCGGTAGTGATTAAGAAAGGTACCAACCTTACTACAGTGGAAGCTAAAATTACAGTATCTTCTGATTTTAATTTTAGTGCTGCCTATGGTTTGCCTATTAAAATTTCTCAGGTATCTACAGGTGTTATAAGTGGTAACTTTGGCAAAGCTGTTTATTCATTTGGAGTAAGAAACAAATACGACGGTGTGTATAAACTAAAAGGATACCATACCCGTGTACCCTATAATTATCCGTATAGTAATATTACTATGGAAATGAGAACACTGGGTGCAAATTCGGTTGGTTTTTACTGGCCAACTGCTGGTGGTTTTGGCCATCCAATTGGGGTTGGTCCTGGTAGAGTTTCATGGTACGGCGGAGCAGTTTCTCCTGTGGTTGTATTTGATGTAGCTACTAATTTAGTAACTGATGTTTACAACCAAAGTAACGCTGTTCCAATTAGCATTTATACTGGGCCTGGATCAGGTCAAGGTAGACAAGCTGCGGATAAAACAATGTATCTCTATTGGAGATACTCTGCGAATAACGCTAGAGGATTTTTGGATACATTAACTTATGTAGGACCTAGATAATAGCTAGCTTTAGTTTATAAAATAGTCCCGCTCCAATTTATCGGAGCGGGACTATTTTATTGTACCTTTAATTTATAACATTGATATGATGATTAAATTTTATAATATGAAAAAGCTATTTATTTTTTTGGCTATTTTAATAAGTCAATATTCAGAAGCGCAAAATATTGTATGGCGTAAAATGAGAATTGCACCAACGCTGGTTGAAAATTACGAGTCCGATAAACAGAATAAAAAAATAAAATTAGGGGAGTGCTTTATCGTGAATAGTGCGAATCGCGAATTGGCAAGAGGTAAATATAAAAATGGATTAAAGGATAGTATTTGGAATTATTTTAGCCAAAATGGTGATTTGATTCAGGTGTATGATTTTACTAGTAAAAAATTAATTTATAATATACCAGATGTATCATCTATTGTAAAACAAGCATCCGTGATTGATACCACTGGTTATATTAAACCAAAATTAGTTGCACCTGTTAAAATTGGGGGCCTTGATTATGGCTTTTATTTATTGTATAACCAACGTAATTTACCAGAAGGTGCCAAGGATCAAAAGGAAGATATCCTAATGGAATATATTTTTGATGTTTCCGCTACTGGGAAATTAGAAGATTTTAATATTAAATATAGTTCGATTTTTTATAATGCTGAATTTAAACAGTCCATTAGAGATTTACATGTCGATGCCTATGAATTTATTCCTGCAAGTATTAATGGCAAACCGGTAAAGAGCAAATTGGTGTATCAAATTATGTTATACATTAAGCAGGCTAAGGACAGAGGCACTTATAATATACCCACCCAGAAATATTAATCCATTTTGTCGGCGTAATTTTCGGCATAAAAAAGCCCCTTAGAGAACTAAAGGGCGATTTTCGATTGCTTGCTTGTATGGGTAAACCAAACCACATATGTAAAGGTAGCATTGTATCCAATGCCCATTTAATAACTTATTGTTAAATGTGATGAGTTTTTCCGCTTACTTGTTTGGGTATACGCGTAATGCCTGTTCAAGGCAATCCATGGCCAAATTAATGTCCTTTTCGTTTAAAACATAGGCAAGCCTTACTTCATTCAAGCCAAGCCCCGGGGTCGTGTAAAAGCCGCTACCTGGGGCCAGCATAATGGTGGCATTGTTGTGCCTAAAGCTAGTCAATAGCCATTGGCAAAAGTGGTCCGTATTTTTAACAGGTAGTTTTGCCATTGCATAAAATGCGCCACTGGGAATAGGGCAATACACCCCTTTCATTTTTGACAAACGATTCATTAATATATCGCGCCTATTTTTGTATTCTTCTCTCGTTTCGTCAAAATAGTTATTGGGTAATCCTAGTGCAGCTTCGGCAGCAATTTGTTCCAAAGTGGGTGGACTTAATCTTGCTTGTGCAAATTTTATTACCGCTTCAATGACTTGTTTGTTTTTAGTGACTAGTGCACCAATACGTGCGCCACAGGCGGAATACTTTTTACTAAAAGTATCAATCATGATTACATGGTCCTGCACCCCTTGCAATGTTAATGTGCTTTTCACTTTTCCTTCATAACTAAATTCGGTATACGCTTCATCAGAAAATAAGTACAAATCTTTTTCTTTTATTAAATCTCTTATTTGTAATAATTCAGCTTCGCTGTAAACATATCCTGTAGGATTGTTGGGGTTGCAAATAAATATGCCCTTGGTTTTAGGGGTAATTTTTTCCTTGAAAGAAGCAATGGGAGGTAATGCAAATCCATTCGTAATACTGGATGTTATAGGGATAATATGAATACCTGCGGCCATGGCAAACCCAATATAGTTCGCATAAAATGGTTCGGGTACGATAATTTCATCCTCCTCATCTAGGCAGGCCATAAAAGCAAATAAAATGGCCTCACTTCCGCCAATGGTAATTAAAACATCTTCATAGGTTACATCTATTCCTTTACTGATATAGTAGTCTGCGAGTTTTTTTCTTAAACTTACAATACCACGGCTGTCTGTATATTCTAATACTTTTAAATTGGCTTGCTGCACCGCTTCCATCATGATATGGGGCGTCTCAATATCAGGCTGTCCAATATTTAAATGATACACTTGCACCCCTTCTTTTTTTGCTGCATCTGCGAAGGGTGCTAATTTTCGAATAGGAGAGGAAGGCATTTGGATGCCTCGTTTACTTATTTGTATCATTCAAACAAAGATATGCTTGAAAGCTATAATAAAAAAGCGTCCCGAGCAATCGGGACGCTTTTAATTTTGAATAATAGCAAGTGTTCGTTATTATTCAAATCGAAATTTTTTATTCAGTAGGATGATTTGAATCAATCAAATTTTAATTCACTTCACCTTCGATGGTTAATTCTGTTGGTACTTTAACACCAGCAAATTTAACAGTCACTTTCTTTTTAAATGCACCTTTTGCAGGCGATGTATAAGTAATTTTAATGGTTCCTTTTTGACCTTTTAAAATGGGCTTTTGATTGTATTCGGGTTGCGTACATCCGCATTCTGCATTTGCAAATTCAATCACTGCTGGTTTTGCATCATTATTGGTATAGCTAAAGATGACTGATTTATGTACACCTAATTTTAATTTTCCGTAATTATAATTTACTTTATCAAATTGCACACCTGTTTGTGCGATACTCTTAAATGATATTAGTGATGCAATAAGTAATAATGTTAATTTCATGATTGAAAAATTTTAAAAATAAATTAAATAGTGTGATTGTTAAGTTAGATAAGTAAGTCAGTTTTAATGAACCAAAATCAATAAACAATGAATTGCGATATTTATTGTTTATTTGGGCTATTAATGATTGGAGCTGGCGGTGCATTGGTAATGGCAACGCCTTCCCCTGCAAATTGTGTCTGCTTAATTAAACCATTTGAAAATTCAAGTGTAGTTGCACGTGAAAATGTTCCCATGGCACTGCCATTGAAGGTAATTTGTACTTGTCCCACCTTACCGGGTGCGATTTTTTCATTGGGTTTAAAATTCGGGGTTGTACAGCCGCAACCTGGGCGTGCATTTACCAAAGTAATGGTATTCTTGCTGATATTGGTGAATTCAATGGTGTAACTAGCTGGTTGACCGAAGCTTATTTTACCAAAGTCAAAATTATCATTTTTGAACTTTAATGCTTGATCAATATTTGCTGCTGTTTGCGCTGAAATTGAGCTGCAAATGCCCAAAACTAGGCTTAAAACAAGTATTGCTTTTTTCATATAATGAGGTTTGATTTGAGGCGTTGTTGCGTGTAAAATTATCAAAAAATAGGGAATTAAATGATTTTATCTAATTCTTGGTTTTTTATGCTTTTTGCCCCCTATTTTTGCTGTATGGAATCTACCCTTGATCCTGTTTTAACACCTGAAATGCTTTCTTTTGAAGCGTTTAAAAAATCTGTACTGGAGGATTACCGAATTGCCCTAATGAGTAGGGAAGTAAGTTTACTTGGTCGACGTGAAGTTTTAACAGGAAAAGCAAAATTTGGGATTTTTGGAGATGGTAAGGAAATAGCCCAAGTTGCATTAGCAAAATTTTTTCAAAAAGGCGATTTCAGAAGTGGTTATTATAGGGACCAAACTTTAATGTTTGCCATGGGCACTTCCAATGTGGAAGATTATTTTGCACAGATATATTCTGATGTAGAAAATGATCCTTATAGTGGCGGTAAAAATATGAATGCGCATTTTGCAACGGCATTTGTAAATGAAAATGGAGAATGGCATGATTTGGTGAATCGTTTTAATATATCTGCAGATATTGCACCCACCGCTGGTCAAATGGTAAGAGCATTAGGCTTAGCATATGCATCAAAATGTTTTAAACAGTCAAAAAACAAGGATTTATTTTCAAATTTATCTAATGACGGAAACGAAGTTTGTTTTTGCACCATTGGGGATGCGAGTACTTCCGAAGGTCAATTTTGGGAAGTTGTTAATGCTGCGGGTGTCTTACAAATTCCCTTGGCTATTTTTGTATATGATGATGGATATGGAATTTCGGTACCCATAAAGTTGCAAACAACGAAGGGTTCCATATCTGAAGCTTTACAAGGCATGCAAAAAGAAGCCAACACCAATGGCATTAAAATTTTCACCGTAAAAGGTTGGGATTATGCGGCATTGTGTGAAGTGTTTGAACAAGGCGTCACTTATACTAGAAACACACATGTGCCTGTCGTATTTCATGTGCAGGAATTAACACAACCACAAGGACATTCCACTAGTGGAAGTCATGAAAGATATAAATCAACGGAACGTTTGCAATGGGAGCGGGAGTGGGATGGTATAAAAAAAATGAGGGAATGGTTATTGTTGAATGAATTAAGTAATGAGTCGGATTTACAAATTTTTGAAGCGCAAGTAAAGCAAGCAGTTCGGGATGCGAAATTAAGGGCTTGGAATAAATATATTGCACCCATTAACGAAAAACTCAAGCAAGGCGTTGCGTTGGCTTATCAAGGATTAAGTCAAGATGATTTATTAACGGCACAACAATTGACGCAAGAATTAATTTCGAATAGGGAACCTTTAAAAAGAGATATTTTCAGATCACTTCATTTGGTGCTAGAAAAATTACCCAATCATCCTAATAAAAATGGGGTACTTGAATTTTTATCCAACTATCAAAAAGAGCAAGCACCATACTATAGTAAGAATTTATACAATGAAGGTCCAAAGAGCACGTTAAATGTTGTTGGTGTTCCCGCAATAATTAATGCAGATGCGACAACCTTGAATGGCTATGAAATTTTGAATCATTATTTTGATGAGTTGTTTGCCTCCAATCCTTTGGTATATGCATTTGGTGAGGACTTAGGAAATATTGGGGACGTAAATCAAGGCTTCGCTGGCTTGCAAATTAAGCATGGTGCTGATCGTATATTTGATACTGGTATTCGCGAGCAATCCATCATGGGACAGGCACATGGCATGGCGATGAGAGGCTTAAGGCCGATCGCTGAAATCCAATACTTAGATTATTTATTATACGGATTACAAACCTTAAGTGATGATGTTGCAACGTTGCACTATCGCAGTAATGGTTTGCAAAGTAGTCCGGTAATTATCCGTACCAGAGGGCATCGATTGGAAGGAATATTTCATAGCGGCTCTCCGATGGGCCTTATCATTAATGCTTTAAGAGGAATGTATATATGTGTGCCAAGAAATATGGTACAAGCAGTAGGTATGTATAATACTTTACTTGCCGGTAATGATCCTGCTTTATTAATTGAGTGCTTGAATGGCTACCGCTTAAAGGAACAAATGCCTACAAATTTAATGTCCTTTAAGGTTGCTTTAGGCGTTCCTGAAATCATTAGAGAAGGAAATGATATCACAATCGTTTCTTATGGTTCTACTATTCGTATTATTGAAGATGCAGCGCTTAGATTAGCAGAAATGGGTATTGATTGCGAAATTATCGATGTACAAACCTTATTACCATTTGATATTCATCATCAAATATTGGCATCCTTAAAAAAAACAAATCGAATTGTATTTGTAGATGAAGATGTGCCAGGTGGTGGAAGTGCTTATATGTATCAACAAGTACTTGAAGTGCAAGGCGGCTATAAGTGGTTAGATGCAACAGCACGCACCATTAGTGCAAAAGCACACCGTCCAGCATATGCAAGTGATGGCGATTATTTCTCTAAACCGAATACGGAAGAAATTATTGAGAAAATAAAAGAGATGATGGCAGAGTAGCCGTAAGATTTCACTAATGACTATTAATTATTTCTACTTAAGGAATAACCTTCTAATTTTTGCGTGTGCTCCAATGAACCTAATCTAAATTTCACAGCCACCTTTGTTTGTTTTTGCAAGGCTCTTTCCATGTTGCAAAAAAATCCAGTTTGCGTTGTGTAAAAGTTGGGAGCTACTTTTGTTTCTGCACTTATTCTAAAATACCTATTTTTTAATCCTATCGTGTCCTTCAATGGATGTATAGCATTGAAATTGAGTAGGCAGGTAGTTAATAGAATATTTAATATACTGGACATTTATTTTTTTATTGAATAAATCATAAGAGGGATAAACCTACCCCATGTTGTGGAATACTTTATTGACATCTTCGTCTTCTTCTAATCTTTCAATTAGTTTACTGATGTCCTCCGCTTGTTCATCTGTTACTGGCACAGTGGTGGTGGGGATCCATTCAAGCTGTGCACTCAATGGTTGAATATTTTTATCCTCTAATGCTTTTTGTAAATTTCCAAAATCAGCAAACGCGCATCTTAATACAATAATCGCATTACCATTATCATCATTGCTTTCTCCTAATTCATCCAAGCCGTGGTCAATTAATTCTAATTCCAAATCATCCATATTTACACCTTCTGGGCTTAAATTAAACACACCCATTTTTTTAAATTGAAAACTCACACTTCCACTATTGCCTAATGCACCATGCCCTTTGTTAAAATGACTTTTCACATTGGCCACAGTTCTTACATGATTGTCGGTAGCGGTTTCCACTAACAATGCAACACCATGGGGTGCATAACCTTCGTACAAAATTTCCTCATAGTTGCTCGTATCTTTTCCCATCGCACGCTTAATGGCAGCTTCCACTCTATCCTTAGGCATTCCTACACTTCGTGCATTTTGATAACACCTTCTTAAAGCAGGGTTGTCATCTGGGTTAGGTCCACTCGATTTCACAGCAATCACAATTTCTTTACCGATTCGGGTAAATTGTTTTGCCATACGATCAAAACGCTTGAACATGGTGGCTTTTCGAACTTCAAATATTCTTCCCATAGTAGTATATTATTGAGGTCTGCAAAAATAAGCTAAAAAAATAATCCCCCCGAGTACTCGGGGGGATTATTATCAATTATGCATCAATAGCATTAGTCATTTAATTTACTATGCTTACGACTATATACGAAATACACCACCAAGCCTAAGGCCATCCAGGCAAAGGCAACCTTTAATGTTTGGGCATCTAGGGCAAATATCATCGCCAAGCAAATAACCGCTCCTAAAATAGGAACCAATGGCACTAAAGGTGTCTTAAATGGTCTTTCCATATCTGGTGATTTGCGTCTTAAAATCCAAATACCAGCACTCACCAATACAAATGCGAACAAGGTTCCGAAGGAGGTTAAATCACCCGCTACATTACCTGGTACAAATGCAGCAAATGCACCCACAAAAACAAATAAAATCCAGTTTGATTTATAAGGCGTTCTGTATTTAGGATGTAATTCAGAAAATATTTTAGGCAATAATCCGTCATTCGCCATAGAGAAGAATACACGAGATTGTCCCATTAACATGACTAAAATTACTGAGCTAAAGCCAGCTAAAATAGCCACGGTCACTGCGGTTGCCAACCAACCATAACCTGTCATATAGGTTGAAATTGCATAGGCCACAGAAGCTTCACGACCTTTTAGAGGATCCACGAAATCCTTCCAGTTAGCCACCCCAGTTAATACGTGTCCAAATAGGATATATAAAATGGTACAAACTACTAATGAACCTAAAATACCAATGGGCATATCTCTTTTTGGATTTTTTGCTTCCTGTGCAGCCGTTGAAACAGCATCAAAACCAATGAATGCAAAAAACACAATGGCAGCACCACCCAGTACGCCACCCCAGCCATGCTTGAATGCGCCTGAGTAATCTGCAATCACCTTACCCGCAGCATCAATGACTGCTGGTTGGTTTGCAGGAATTAAATAAGGCGTATGGTTTTCAGGACGAATAAACTGCCATCCCAAAACAATAAATATAATTACAATCGCCACTTTTATAAACACAATAATTGCGTTTACAATTGCCGATTCCTGTGTTCCTTTGATTAATAATAAGGTTAACAATAATAAAATTACCAATGCGGGGGCATTCATAATACCATGTCGTAATATACCATCTGCGCCAGTCATACTTTCAAAAGGGGAGTGGCTCCATTCATAAGGAATACTCCCTCCCAGCAGCTTGTTTAAATATTCACTCCAAGCGATGGATACTGTGGCAGCGCCCAAGGCATATTCCATAATTAAAGCCCATCCAATAATCCATGCAACTGTTTCGCCCATGGTTACATATGAATAAGCATAAGCACTTCCTGAAATAGGGATCATTGCAGCGAACTCAGCATAGCATAGTCCTGCAAAAGCGCAACCAATAGCTGCAACAATGAAGGATAATGTAACCGCTGGTCCAGCAGCTTGTCCCGCAGCGGCTGCGGTTCTGACAAATAAGCCAGCGCCTATAATGGCACCAACGCCTAATGCAATTAAATTACCTGCGCCTAATGTGCGTTTTAATCCTTTTCCACCATCATCTGCCTGTGCTAACATGGCGGACAAATCTTTTTTTCTAAATAAACTCATAGTTATTGGTTTCGGTTTTCAATTCAAAAATAAGGTGTTGTTTTTGAGCTAATTGTAATTGAACACAATTTAGGTTGGAAAATAGTACTTTTTTCGCGAAAATGCCTTCATTTTTATATAAAATACACCCTTGTATGGAGGTATTTTTTTTAGGACTTAAGTCTTATATTGCATTACTAATAATGCTATGAAAAAATCAAATAAACTCACCCTCTATATTTTAGTCGCAATGATTTTGGGTGCAATTTTGGGCTACATCATTAATAAAAATTATGATGCGGTTTATATTGAAAAATTTTCTAAAAATATTAAGCTATTAACGACCATCTTTTTAAGGTTGGTGCAAATGATTATTGCGCCATTGGTATTTACAACTTTGGTAGTCGGAATTGCAAAGCTAGGGGATTTAAAAACCGTAGGTCGTGTGGGAGGAAAAGCCATGTTGTGGTTTATTACTGCCTCATTGGTAAGTTTATTAATCGGACTGGTGTTGGTGAATATATTTAAGCCAGGATTGGGCATTGATTTAAGCAATGCGGATATGAGTGGTGCAAAAGATGTCATGGGGAAAACCCAAACTTTTAGCATGATCAATTTTATAGAACATGTTTTTCCAAAAAGCATGTTTGAGGCAATGGCCAATAATGAAATATTACAGATTGTTATATTCAGTATCTTTTTTGGTGTGGCCGCTGCAGCAATAGGTGAAGCAGCCAAAGGATTTATTAAAGCGTTAGAAACAGTTTCTCATGTTATATTAAAAATGGTGGGCTATGTGATGAACTTTGCACCGCTGGGGGTTTTTGGTGCCATTGCTGCAGTCATTGCCACAAAGGGCTTGGCTATTTTTATATTTTATGGCAAATATTTAATGTACTTTTTATTCGGTATCGGCGTTTTATGGGTGGTATTGTTAGGGGTTGGATTTATTATTTTAGGCAAACGTGTACCCTCATTATTAAAACATATCACGTCACCATTAGTTATTGCTTTTAGTACCACTAGTAGTGAAGCCGTGTTCCCGAAATTAACGGAGGAGTTAGAAAAGTTTGGATGTAAGGATAAAATTGTATCCTTTATTTTGCCATTAGGGTACTCCTTTAATTTAGATGGTAGTATGATGTATATGACCTTTGCAAGTTTGGCGATTGCGCAAGCCTATGGTATACACATTGATATTCCAACACAGTTAACCATGTTATTGGTATTGATGCTTACAAGCAAGGGAATTGCAGGTGTGCCTCGTGCCTCACTAGTCGTTGTTACAGCTACATGTGCCATGTTTAATATTCCACCTGAAGGCATCGCATTAATTTTACCTATTGACCACTTTTGCGATATGTTCCGATCTGCTACGAATGTTTTAGGTAATAGTCTGGCAACAACAGTAGTCAGTAAATGGGAAGGTGCATTAGAAAATCCAACACAAGCATAAAATATTATTAATGATTACTTTACTGGAAGTTTTTCACTGGAGTCAACTACTACAACCGCAGTTTTATATTGAGCATGGGGGTTTGTGGTTATTGTTATTTGTCGTTTTTGCTGAAACGGGATTATTTTTTGGCTTTTTTTTACCAGGAGATAGTTTGCTATTTGTTGCAGGTATTTATAGTACACCGCTGGTGTCGCAAATTTTCGTAACGGATAGTGAGTGGCTTAATTTAGGAATTCTATTTGCATTTATATCCGTTGCTGGAATTTTGGGTAATTACGTGGGCTATTACATTGGTAAAAAGGTGGGCCCAGCGATGTATGAATGGAAGGATAATTTATTGTTTAAGAAAAAGTATTTAGTGCAAGCGCATGAATTTTATGAAAAACACGGAGGACGTGCCATTGTAATTGCAAGATTCATACCTATTGTTCGAACTTTCGCGCCCATTATTGCTGGGATTGTTGCCATGGATAAAAAAAAGTTTGTTTATTTTAATGTGGTGGGTTGTTTGGCTTGGGTTTCGAGTATGTTATGTGCCGGACATTTTTTACAAGCTTGGATTTTAAAACAATTTCAATTCGACTTAAAAAATCATTTAGAGGTCATTGTATTAAGTATTGTTTTGGTGACCACCTTGCCAGTGATTATCAATGTAATTTTGCATCGTTCTCGTAAATCTTAATTTGGAAACAATTAATTAAGTAATATAGATAATTTATTAAAAATGAATACGAATAAACAAATTGGACTTTTGTCATTGCCTGTATTTGTTGCTGCTTTGGGCTATTTTGTAGATGTATATGATTTGTTATTGTTTACCATTGTTAGGCAAACAAGTGTCATGAGTATTGGGTCCACTGCGGAAACTATTATTGTGGATAGCGCACATATTATCAACTGGCAAATGTCTGGCTTATTAATTGGTGGTATATTATGGGGGGTGTTGGGCGATAAAAAAGGCAGATTAAAAGTTTTATTCGGTTCCATTTTATTATACTCGGTGGCAAATATCTTAACCTCCTTTGTTCAAAATGTAGATCAATACGCCTACTGTCGTTTTATCGGGGGTATCGGCTTAGCGGGCGAGTTGGGCGCAGGAATCACTTTAGTTTCAGAGATGCTTCCTAAACATAAAAGAGGGATTGGTACTTCCATGGTCGCGGGAATTGGTTTGTTTGGCGCTGTGTTTGCTTATTTCACATTTAAGTATACTAATGATTGGCGTTTGTGTTATCAAATAGGTGGGGTACTTGGATTTTTTCTTTTGATATTGCGTGTTAAAGTAGCGGAGTCGTTTATGTTTGAATCAGTCAAGTTGTCAAAATTAGCTAAAGGCAATTTTTTTATGTTTTTTCAAAATAAGAAAAGATTTGTAAAATATATTACTGCTATTTTAATAGGACTTCCTACTTGGTTTGTGATTGGTGTATTAATTAACTATAGTAATAAATTTGCTAGTTCCTTGTATGAAATTAATTTAATTGATTCAGGGAGATCAATTATGCTAGCTTATGTAGGTATTGCTACTGGTGATTTGTTAATTGGCTATGTGAGTCAATATTTTAAAAGTCGAAAAAAGGCTTTGCTGCTTTTTTATATTTTAAACATTATCGGAATGATATTGTTTTTCAGTCCATTTAATAACAATGATGGCCGAATGTACCTTATATGTGCTTTTTTGGGCTTTAGTACTGGCTACTGGGCAATATTTAATCAAATGGCAGCGGAACAATTTGGAACCAATTTGCGCGCGACCGCTGCAACGACCATACCCAATATGGTACGCGGTGCATTGCCCTTAATTAATTTTTTATTCTTAGATATATTACAAAAAAAATTAGGTTGGGATATTGTGCAAAGTGGCATGTTTACGGGAGCTATCGTAATGGTAATTACTTTAGTTGCTTATTTCTTTACTGAGGAAACTTATCATAAGGATTTGGATTATATGGAGCATGACAATCCACTTCCTTAGTTTTAAACCCATATGCGTTTATTAATTATTCGTTTTTCGTCCATTGGAGACATTGTTTTAACTACGCCAGTAATTCGTTGTGTAAAACAACAAATCCCTGGGGTTGAAATACACTTTTTGACCAAGCTTTCCATGAAGGAAGTGACTGAAGCAAATGCCTATATTGATCATTTTCATTATTTAGATCAAGATATTAATGAATTGATCCCAGCTTTAAAAAAGCAGTCCTTTGATGCCGTGATTGATTTGCATCACAATCAACGTACCTGGCGTATCAAACGCGCATTGGGGGTAAAATCTTTTAGCTATAAAAAATTAAGCATCCAAAAAATCATACTCACTACTTTAGGTATTGATTTACTCAAAAAAGAACACATCACGAAGCGTTATATGGATACAGTTAAATCATTGGGTGTGGTGGATGACGGAAAGGGGTTGGATTATTTTATTCCACTTCATACCAAATCTGTCATCGATGATTTACCTGAGAATTTTAAATCAGGTTATGTTGGTTTGGTGATTGGCGCTTCGTACTTTAATAAAAAAATGCCCCTTGAGAAATTAAGGGCTTTAATTGTATCCATACAATTACCCATTGTGTTAATCGGTGGTTCGGATGACAGGGAAATGGGTGTGTCCTTGCAAGAATCATTTGGGGATCGCGTTTTTAATGCATGCGGGACTTATTGCATTAATGAATCAGCGCTTTTTGTGAAGCATGCCCAATATATTGTTTCACATGATACTGGTTTTTTACATATTGCATGTGCCTTTAATAAACCAACGGTAACTATTTGGGGAGCCACCACGCCTGCCTTACAATTTTCTGCACTCTATCCTACAAATTCTGATAGCCCTCGCTTTGATGCAATCGTACCCAATTTAAAATGCCAACCTTGTGCAAAGCAAGGATCCAATCATTGTCCCAAAGGACACTTTAATTGTATGCAACTTCAAAATATAGATTTGATTGCAGCGAAAGTAAACGGCTAGCTGCAATATTTATAAAGCGCATAAATACCTATTTCTCGCCTCATCGCTGCAGGAACAGATATTCGTCTCGAAATAGTATTTACGCGTTATAATTAAATATTGTCCAAATAAAAAAGCCTTCCACCAGTTATCGGAGGAAGGCTTTTGAATAATTCTTGAACTATTATAAAGTTTTCAATACGTCGTTCATGTTACGCACAGCGTCTGCGCTTTTGTTGAATGCTGCTTGTTCGTCTGCAGATAAATCCATGGCAACAATCTTTTCCCATCCATTCTTTCCAATCACTACAGGTACACCTAAGCAAATGTCCGATTGGCCATATTCGCCTTCCAGGCTTACGCAACAGGTAAATAATTTCTTCTCATCACGTACAATGCTTTCCACTAATGCCGCTCCTGCAGCACCTGGTGCATACCAAGCGGATGTACCTAATAATTTTGTAAGTGTAGCACCACCTACCATAGTATCGTTGATGATAGTTTGTTGTTGTGCTTCATCTAAGAACTTGGTTACAGGAATGCTATTCCAAGTGGCATGCTTAATTAAAGGAATCATGGTGGTATCACCGTGACCACCTACAACCAATGCATTTAAGTCAGATGGGCTGCAATTTAATGTGGTGCTTAATTGGTATTTGAAACGTGCGCTATCTAAAGTACCACCCATACCAATAATTCTATTTTTAGGTAAACCAGTGGATTGTAATGCTAAGTAGGTCATAGTGTCCATTGGGTTACTAATTACAATAATGATGGTGTTAGGTGAATGCTTTAAAATGTTCTCGCAAACTCCTTTTACAATACCCGCGTTCGTGCCAATTAATTCCTCGCGAGTCATACCTGGTTTACGCGGTAAACCAGAAGTTATTACCACCACATCTGAATTAGCAGTTTTTGAATAATCATTCGTTGATCCAGAAATGCGTGTATCAAAACCCAATAAAGCAGCCGTCTGCATCATATCTTGTGCTTTGCCTTCTGCAAATCCCTCTTTAATATCTAATAAAACCAATTCTGTTGCTAATTCTTTACGGGCAATATTATCAGCACATGTAGCACCCACGGCACCTGCACCTACGACTGTAATTTTCATATTTTTTTATTTAAAATAAGTGTTGAATATTTTTTACGCAGCAAAGTTAGTTATTTGCTTTCTATTATTTTTATTAAGTCAAAAATATCTGCCCCTTTTTCGTACACTTTCACCAATTGGTTATTTTTGTATAATGCCACAAACGGAGTCATTTTAGGGCGAAAAAAGGTAGGGATCATATAACTAGGGTCGCGACCTATGAGTATATTAGGACGGCCCACAAATTTAAATTTGTCAGCAAAAGCCTGAATGGCAATCATGTCACGATAGCTGTCCCAAATGAATAAAACGTTTGTTAATTTATCCTTGTACTTGTTTATGGTAGCAGCTTCGGTTTCGCAATGAGAACAATCAGGGCTAAAAAAAATGATACAAGTATATTTGTACTTTGGTATCGTTTTATTAGTTATCACCCTGCCGTCAATGAGGTTTAAAGTAAAAGCAGGTAAATTTTTATCCTTTAGGTAAGGCGCATTTGGATCAGGCTTGACATCTAAACTTTGTGCTGATGCCTGTCCAATGATCAAAATAGTTAATAGGCTTAGGATAATTTTTTTCATTATAATTATTTTATTGTTGGGTCATACGCATCGATTTTGCGTCTTGTAAAAATTTTGATGCAAATATAAAATTATTTAATAACTCATTTTTGCTGTAGATGATTTCAGCATTCGTTCCTTCCCATTCTTTTTTACCTTGGTGTAAATAGATTATATGTTTGCCTATTTCCATCACACTATTCATGTCATGTGTCACTACAATAGTGGTAATGTTAAATTCGGTAGTAATATCTTGGATCAATTTATCAATGACCATAGAAGTTTGCGGATCTAATCCAGAGTTGGGCTCATCACAAAATAAGTATTTCGGTTTCATGATGATGGCACGTGCCAATGCAACTCTTTTTTTCATCCCGCCACTAATCTCTGCAGGATACTTATCGTTTACCCCCTGTAAGTTTACCCTTTCTAAAGTTTCTATTACTTTTTTATTTTTTTCGGACAAGCTTAAATTGGTAAACATATCTAAAGGAAAACGTACATTTTCTTCCACTGTTTTTGAATCAAATAAAGCATTGCCTTGAAATAGCATTCCTATATTATTGCGCAATTCTTTTCTTTCCTCTTTGGACATGCCGTGCAATTCTTCGCCATCAAAAAATATCTTTCCTTTATCCGCAGGAATTAAATCAACAATACATTTGGTTAAAACCGTTTTCCCGCTTCCGCTGGTTCCAATAATTAAATTACAAATGCCAGGCTTAAATTTTGCACTGATATCGTCAATAATTACTTTGCCTTCAAAAGCTTTTGATATATTTTTTACTTCAATCATGCTTATGGATTCAGGGGTATTTGTAAACGCAATAAGTCGGCAAAGTCATCTGCGCGGCTAATTAATTTCGCTTCTTCTTTTTCAAATAAAACCTGCGCTGGTTTGTAGCGCGCATTGTAATTACTCGACATTTCATAGCCATAAGCGCCTGCATTATAAAAAACTAAAAAGTCGCCTTCAGAAATTGTTGGAATAGGGCGGTCCCAAGCAAAAGTATCTGTTTCACAAATATTACCGACTACTGCATAATTTTTTTTTGCTTGATCAGGGTGACTAATATTATCAATATGATGATAGGCATCATAAAACATGGGTCTGATCAAATGATTAAGCCCAGTATTAATACCTGCAAATGTAATTTCACCCTGCTCCTTTAATACATTCACTTGCGAAATAAAATAGCCCGCTTCACTTACCAAATATTTTCCGGGTTCAAACCAAGCGATGAGTGGCCGTCCAAATTTTTCAGACATTTTTTTCATCACTTTATTTACCTCGCTTCCTAATAAAGCAATATCCGTTCCTTTTTCATTCGGGGTATAGGGCACTTTGAACCCGCCGCCAAAATCTAACACCTGGACGGATGGAAATTCACCTAATATACTTTCAAAAACAGCTGCTGATTGTAAAAATACACTTACTTCCTTTATTTCACTACCCGTATGTATATGTAAGGTGTTAATTTTAAGTTGAAATTTTTCTTGAATGGTTTTTAATTCATTGAATTGTATCAATGGTATTCCAAACTTACTTTTATCGTGTCCTGTTGAAATTTTAAGATTCCCCCCAGCCATAATATTGGGGCGAATACGAACGCCTACTGCATAAGTGTTTCCATATTTTGCGCCGAATTTTTCTAAATTAGATAAGCTATCAATATTTACATTAATGCCCAAGGCAACCGCTTCGCAAATTTCATCAAAGGACACACTATTGCTGGTATATAAAATATTTTTTGGTTCAAATCCTACATGCAAGGCCAACTTCACTTCATTAATGGAGCTGCAATCAATGGGACAGCCTGCATTTTTTATTACTTGTAAAATATGAATATTGGTGAGGGCTTTACAAGCATAAAAAAAACGCGTTTGTTTCATATCAAAATGAGTGACCAAATTTTGATATTGTGATACAATCTTTTCAGCATGATATACATACAAGGGGGTACCAAATTTTTCAGCAGCTTGCTTTAATTGCTCATAAGTTAAACTTGACTTCATGCTACAAAGATACAATTAGAACTGATGTTTTAATACGAAATCAGTCCAGATAATTTGAGAAAATGTAAAAGGAAGTAAATCTGCGTAAATGGGAATGCCTGGCCTATTCTGGTTGTTCAGGCGCATTGTCTTCATGATCTACAGCATCAATAGCGTCTGCATTATAATCACCTGTTTCTTCTTCGGCATTAGGTGTGTCCAAATCCGCTTCAGCTCCAATGGCAGCGTCTAATTCAGCGGTTTGATTAAATACACTATTGTCGGTAAAATCTTCTGGTTTAACTACAGTTGCTTCCACAATTTGATCTGCTAAAACCTCTCTGATTTTAGGTAAATCATCGGTAGAATTAATACCGAAATAATCCATGAAATTAACGGAGGTAGAATATACCAATGGCTTACCTGGCATATTTTCATTGCGACCACTAATCGTGATTAATTCTTTCTCTAATAATTTTTGTATCGAGTAATCGCTATTCACACCACGAATGGCTTCCACTTCCCCTTTAGTGATGGGTTGTTTGTAGGCGATAATCGCCAATGATTCAAGTGCGGCGTTGGATAAACGTTTTAAAAATTTATCTCCGTTTAATTGTGCAATGGTATTATGAAAGTTTGGCTTTGTTAAAAATTGCCATCCGCCACCACTTTGCTTTAATTCAAATGGATAAAATTCGGTTGCATATTTTTCTTGAATACCTTCCAAAGCCGACTCCACTTGACTCAATGTAATTCGTTCTTCTAAAAATCCAAAAGCGTTATTAATAAGCTCAGTAATGTCATTTGCATTTAGTGCTTTTTCACTTGCAAAAACTAAGGCTTCAATATGCGGAATGATTTGGCTTATTTCCATAATAGGTTTGTATTCTTATCCGTTTAATGCTGCAGCACCACTTACAATTTCCGTTAATTCGGTTGTAATGGCTGCTTGACGTGCACGGTTGTATGATAATTTCAATGATTTCAATAATTCGTTTGCGTTTTCACTTGCCTTATCCATCGCTGTCATTCTTGCGCCATGCTCACTTGCGTTGGCATCTAGTACTGCTTTGAATAATTGGGTGTTCAATATTTTTGGCATTAATTCAGCGACCAAAACTTCTTTTTGTGGCTCAAAAATGAAATCTATTTTTTTCTGATTTTCTTTTTTTATAATCTTAGGAACAGGTAAAAATTGCTCCGCAGTAAATACTTGTGTAGCGGCATTCTTAAACTCGCTGTATATAATTTCTATTGCATCAAACTCTTTGTTTGAAAAAGCGTCCATGGCTGCTTGTGCAGCCAATTGTACATTTGCAAAATTTAAATTTAAAAAGATATCTTTAAAATTAGCATTGGTTGTAAAACCTGCTTTGCTTAAACTTTCATATCCTTTTTTACCAATGTTCCAAATGGTCACTTTTTGTTTCGGATATTTTTCGGTAATGGTGGTTTTAGCCAATTTTACCAAGTTGGCATTATAGCCTCCGCACAATCCTCTATCTGAAGTAATAACGATGAGTAGTACATTATTCACTGGGCGCGTTTCCGCCAAAGCTAAATTTACATCACCTTCTAAACTGCTTAAAATATTACCTAACATTTCCTGCAACTTACGTGTATAAGGACGCATCTGTGTAATCGCATCTTGCGCACGACGTAATTTTGCCGCACTTACCATTTTCATCGCTTTTGTAAGCTGCTGGGTAGATTGCGTACTTTTAATCCTATTTCTTACTTCATTCAATTGACCTGCCATAGTAGTAAATTTTCCGATTTTTCTTAAGGAATCCCGCTTAAAATTAAGGGGTACTTAAGGCGAGCAAAGGTATCATTTTTTCGTTCATTTTTCACTTTTCAGGCCCTTCAAGTTAATTTTTATATTCCCAGGCCCATAAAATGGCCAAACTGTCTTCAAATGCTTACCTTTGACACCCCTTGTCTAGTGGCCAAAATGTCATTGGCTTAGTGATTGCTAATAAGGGATTATATATAATTTATCATAGGACTATGTTGCAATTTATAAGTAAAATATTCGGCGGATCTAAAAGTGAGAAAGATGTTAAAAAGATAGCACATTTAGTGCCTATTATCAATGGGCATTTTGCGACCTATGAACAACTTTCCAATGATGCATTGCGCGGTAAAACCACCGAATTTAAAGCGCGCATCACTGCGCATTTGGCGGCTATTGACGAAACCATACAGGCAGAACAAGCTAAAGCAGAAGCGCTTCCAATGAGTGAGTTTATGGGGCGTGATTCGATTTATCAAAATATAGATGCGTTAAAAAAAGACCGTGATAATGCTTTGGAAACCATTTTAATGGATTTATTGCCAGAGGCATTCGCGGTCGTGAAGGAAGTAGCGCGTCGTTTTACCAATAATACTGAATTAGTGGCTAAGGCTACTGAATTAGACCGTCAGTTTTCTGTCAAAAAGGAATATGTAAGTATCAAAGGCGAGGAGTCGGTTTTCCAAACAACATGGAAAGCGGCTGGGATGCCCGTTACTTGGAATATGGTCCATTATGATGTGCAGTTAATTGGAGGTATCGTTTTACATGAAGGAAAAATTGCGGAAATGTCCACTGGTGAGGGTAAAACTTTGGTATCCACTTTGCCAGCCTATTTAAATGCTTTATCGGGTGAAGGGGTGCATATTGTAACGGTGAATGATTACTTAGCCAAAAGAGATAGTGAGTGGAATGGTACTTTATTTGAGTGGCTGGGGTTAACGGTAGATTGTATCGACAAACATCAGCCCAACTCTGAGGAGCGCCGCGACGCTTATCGTGCGGACATCACTTACGGCACTAACAATGAATTTGGATTTGATTATTTGAGAGATAATATGGTGCATACACCGGAGGAAATGGTACAACGTAAACATCATTTTGCGATGGTGGATGAGGTGGATAGTGTATTGATTGATGATGCGCGTACCCCCTTAATTATTTCTGGTCCAATTGGTCATCCCACAGGAGAGCAACAATTTTTTGAATTAAAACCAAGGATTGAAAAATTGGTAGAAATTCAGAAAAAAGTAGTGAATCAATTTTTAATTGAAGCAAAGAAAAAAATAGCAGAAGGTAATGATGATGTAAAAGATGGTGGATTGGCTTTGTATCGTGCATTCAGAGGGTTGCCTAAAAACGGCGCCATCATTAAATATTTAAGTGAGCCAGGAATTCGTGTAAAATTACAAAAAGCAGAGAATCATTATTTGGCGGATCAACAACGCGAGATGCCAGCAGTGGATGCGGAGTTGTATTTCCATATTGATGAAAAAAATAATTCAGTGGAGTTAACTGAAAAGGGATTACAATTAATTACAAAATCAGGGGAGGATCCCAACTTCTTTTTATTGCCAGATATTAGCATTGAACTAAATACAATTGATCAAAATGCAGCAATTAGTGCAGAGGAAAAATTACAACAAAAGGAAGTGATCATTAATGATTATAGCATTAAGTCCGATCGTATTCATACGGTGAATCAATTATTAAAAGCCTATACTTTATTTGATAATGATGTGGAGTATGTGGTGATTGAAGGGCAGGTTAAAATTGTAGATGAACAAACAGGTCGTATCATGGAAGGTCGTCGTTATTCTGACGGCTTGCACCAAGCGATTGAAGCAAAGGAAAATGTAAAAATTGAAGCGGCGAGTCAAACCTATGCGACTATTACTTTACAAAACTTTTTCAGAATGTACCATAAGTTGGCAGGTATGACCGGTACTGCTGAAACTGAGGCTTCTGAGTTTTGGAGCATTTATAAATTGGATGTAGTTTCTATACCGACAAATATTCCAGCAATTCGTATTGATGATCAGGATTTGGTGTACAAAACCAAGCGTGAAAAATTTGGTGCGGTGATTGATGCCATTGTGGACTTACGTGAAAAAGGCCGTCCAGTTTTGTGTGGTACAACCTCCGTGGAAGTAAGTGAATTATTGAGTAGAATGTTGCGTCAAAAAAATATCCCTCACAATGTATTGAATGCGAAACAACATGCACGTGAAGCGCAAGTGGTTGCGGAAGCTGGTTTAACGGGTGCTGTTACAATTGCTACGAACATGGCAGGTCGTGGAACTGATATTAAATTAAGTCCCGAAGTGAAAGCTGCGGGTGGTTTAGCTATATTAGGTACAGAAAGGCACGAATCTCGTCGTGTGGACAGACAGTTACGTGGTCGTGCGGGTCGTCAAGGTGATCCAGGATCTTCTCTATTCTTTGTTTCATTGGAAGATGATTTGATGCGCATGTTTGGTAGCGAAAGAATTGCAAAAATCATGGACTTTGCTGGATATAAGGAAGGAGAAGTAATTCAGCACAGCATGATTACAAAATCAATTGAGCGTGCACAGAAAAAAGTAGAGGAAAATAACTTTGGTATTCGTAAGCGTTTGTTAGAATATGATGATGTGATGAACAAACAAAGATCCGTGATTTATAAAAAGAGAAGTCACGCATTGTTTGGAGAAAGATTGGCCTTGGATTTAGATAATGCTTTTTATCAAGTAGTAGAAGGGTTGGTGGTGAATCATAAAACAATGAATGATTACGAAGCATTCAAGTTGGGACTTATTGTACAGTTTGGATTAGACAGTAAAGTTTCATTGGAACAATTTACTTCCGCTAAGGAAAATGATTTAATTGAATTAGTATATCAGGAAACGATTGGGCATTACGAGTACCGTAAAAAGGAAATGATGCAAAATAGTATTCCGGTATTTAAAAATATCAGATTACAACAAGGCAATCATATTGAAAATGTAATTGTACCTGTGAGTGATGGAAAAACAGCATTTAATGTGCTCGTTAATTTGGATAAAAATATTGCAACAAGTGGTTCAGCTTTAGCTATTCAATCCGAAAGGTCCATTGCATTAAGCTTGTTAGATGATGCATGGAAGGAACATTTGCGTGCGATGGATGATTTAAAACAATCCGTACAAACGGCCACCTATGAGCAAAAGGATCCATTGGTTATTTATAAAATGGAAGCCTTTGAATTATTTAGACGAATGGATTTGGAGATAAATCATAAGTTGGTACAATTTCTATGTCATGCACATATACCGATGGAAACCAGTGCAGTGAAGGAAGGGCGTAGATTAAAAACCGATTTAAGCAAATTAAGCGCGAATAGATCAGATGAAGTGGATGGTGAAAAAACATACAATGATCCAAGTGAGCAAAAGCAAGCACCGGTTCAAGTAGGGCCAAAAATTGGTCGCAATGATGCATGTCCTTGTGGAAGTGGAAAAAAATACAAAGCATGTCATGGAAAAGATGCCGCTTAATAAATACATTGATCATACCATATTAAAACCAACCTGTTTGGTTGCAGATATTGAAAAATTATGTGCAGAAGCCAAGCAATATGATTTTGCTGCGGTTTGTGTGCCACCCAATTTTGTAAAATTAGCGAAGGGATTTGTGGAAGGTAGTCAAGTAAAAGTGGCAACCGTTATTGGATTTCCTTTTGGTTATAGCGCAACAGAAGCAAAAATTGCTGAAATTATTTTAGCCATGGTGGATGGTGCTGATGAATTAGATGTGGTGGCAAATATATCTGCCATAAAAAATGGAGATTGGACTGCTATTGCAGATGAAATAAATCATATCCTACCTATTATTCGATCTAAAGGTAAAGTGATCAAAATAATTATTGAATCGGGGGTATTAACCAATGAAGAAATTATCGCGTGTTGTGATATTTATGGTGCAGCGGGCATTAATTATTTAAAAACATCCACAGGGTATGCTGAAAAAGGAGCAAGTATAGAAGCCGTTCAATTATTCAGAAAACATTTACCGGAGTCAGTGCATATCAAAGCTTCGGGTGGAATTCGTGATTATGAAACAGCGAAACAAATGATTGAAGCTGGAGCCACGCGCATTGGTTGTAGTGCTGGTGTAGCCATCGTGTCGGGTGCAAAAACAGATCAGGTGAAAAGTAACTATTAATTGCTAACTTTAATTAGCATAAGCAAACGAATCATCGACAATAAATATTTTCAGCATGAGCTTACTTGAAAAAATAAAAAACTTAGCAAAGCAAAATCAATCGGACAATATCGCTACGCGAAGGTATTTGCATGCGCATCCTGAATTAAGTTATCAGGAATTTGAAACAAGTAAATTTATTCAGGCGGAGTTGACAAAAACTGGAATTCCGTTTACAGTGATTGCAACCACAGGTGTGTTGGGCATTATTGAAGGAAAAAATCCAACAAAGCGTGTGGTTGCATTAAGGGGGGACATGGATGCGCTTCCAATTATTGAAGAAAATAAAGTGGATTATATTTCAACCAAGGAAGGCGTGATGCATGCATGCGGACATGATGTGCATACCACTATATTATTAGGTGCTGCAAAAATTTTATGGAGTTTGCGTGACGAGTTTGAAGGCACCATCAAATTATTATTTCAACCAGGTGAGGAAAAAAATCCAGGCGGCGCAAGTTATATGATTCGTGATGGTGCATTGCAAAACCCAATACCACAAGGAATTGTGGCACTACATGTGCATCCGGGATTGAATTTAGGAAAATTAAGTTTTAGAAAAGGACGCGTCATGGCAAGTGCGGATGAATTATATATTTCCATTAAAGGACCAGGTGGACATGCGGCAACGCCCCACCAAACAGCGGATACTATTTTAGTTGCATCACAATTAATTACCAGCTTGCAAACCATTATATCTCGTAATCGAAATCCGCAAAATCCTTCTGTATTATCTATCTGTTCTATTCATGGGGGCAACACCACCAATGTGATACCGTGTGAAGTAAAATTAATGGGCACCTTTAGGGCAATGGACGAAAAATGGCGATTTGAGGCACACGCATTAATGTTGCAACAAGCCAAAGGTTTGGCAATAGCAACTGGTGCTGAAATTGATTTCAGGGTGGACGTTGGATATCCAACCGTGGATAATGAACCGATGATTACCGAAGCGGCTTGGAAATTAGCCGATCAATATATGGGGGCAGAAAATGTAGAAGAAACAGAAAAAAGAATGGGTGCCGAGGATTTTGGGTATTATTCGCAAATAATACCAGGTTGCTTTTTCAGGTTAGGGATCAGAAATGAGGCCAAAGGGATCATACATAATGTACATACCCCTCATTTTAATATAGATGAGTCTGCTATTGAACAAGGAGTAGGGATGATGTGTTATTTGGGGGTTAATTTGTATGCCTAAATAGGCTAAAACCCGTTTTAATTTAATTCACTAACTTTGAACTTCAAAACTAACATTCGTTATAAACCTAATTCATGTCAAAAAAAGATAATTTAAGAAGGGAACAGGCATTAGAATATCACGCTTCGGGAAGACCAGGTAAAATTGAAGTGGTACCCACCAAGGAGGCAAAAACCCAAAAGGACTTATCCTTGGCGTATAGCCCAGGCGTGGCGATACCTTGTACCGAAATTAAAAACAATCCTAGTGACGTATATAAATACACAGCCAAAGGAAATTTAGTTGGGGTGATTACCAATGGAACGGCGGTGTTGGGTTTGGGAAATATAGGACCATTGGCGAGCAAGCCAGTGATGGAAGGAAAGGCGGTATTGTTTAAAATATTTGCGGACATTGATGTTTTTGATATTGAAATCAATGAAACAGATCCTGATAAATTTATTGAGATTGTAAAAGCGTTAGAGCCCACATTTGGAGGCATTAATTTAGAGGATATTAAAGCGCCTGAATGCTTTTATATTGAACAACAGCTGAGGGAAAAGATGAATATCCCTGTAATGCATGATGACCAACATGGCACTGCGATTATTAGTAGTGCAGCTTTGTTAAATGCGTTAGAATTACAAAAAAAGAGAATTGAAAAAGCAAAATTTGTGGTGAATGGTGCTGGTGCTGCTGCCATGGCTTGTATTAAATTATATGTTGCACTTGGTGCTAGTTATGAAAATTTCATTTTATTTGATAAGGATGGTGTGTTACATCAAGGTCGCACTGATTTAGGCGTTGATCGAAAACCATTCGCAATAAAATCCGACAATATTACTTTACCTCAAGCCATGAAAACGGCGGATGTGTTTTTAGGCTTAAGTGTGGGCAATGTGGTCACCCCTGAGATGGTTTTATCCATGCCTAAAAATCCAATCGTATTTGCATTAGCGAATCCTGATCCTGAAATTGATTATGAAGCAGCAACTGCGGTGCGTAAGGATATTATTATGGCTACTGGCCGATCCGATTTTCCTAATCAAGTTAATAATGTGTTAGGGTTTCCTTATATATTCCGTGGCGCATTAGATGTCCGTGCAAAATCAATCAATGAAGCGATGAAGTTAGCGGCCGTAAAAGCGCTAGCGGAACTAGCAAAATCGGCGGTGCCTGATTTAGTGAACATGGCTTATAACCAACAAAGCTTAAGTTTTGGATCAGAATATATCATTCCAAAGCCGTTAGATCCAAGATTGTTAAGCACCTTAGCACCTGCAGTAGCGAAAGCAGCAGTGGAGTCGGGCATTGCACAACAAATCATCACCAATTGGGAGGAGTATGAAGTACAATTAAACAAGCGACTTGGTTTAGATAATCAATTAATGCGTATCATTAGTAATAAAGCGCGTAGTGATCCAAAACGATTGGTTTTTTCAGATGCAGAAAATATTAAAATATTAAAAGCGGCAAGTATTATATATGATGATGGCATTGCTTATCCAATTTTATTAGGAAATGAAACCCGCATAAAAAATATTGCAGCTGAAAATAATATTGATATTACTGATTTACCCATTATTGATATATGTAGTGACGAGATGGAAGCGAAGAGAGAGTTCTTTGGATCTATCTTATTTCAAAAAAGACAAAGAAAGGGAATCAATAAATATGAGAGCTTAAAGTTAATGCGTACACAAAATTATTTTGGTGCCATGATGGTGGAAACCGGCGAAGCCGATGCGATGCTTTCAGGATTAACTCGAAATTATGCAGAAGGAATTCGACCTGCGGTACAAATTATAGGAACTGAGGAAGGGGTTAAAAAAATTGCAGGGATGTATTTGTTGTTGACTAAAAAAGGTCCTTTGTTTTTAGCAGATACCACTGTGAACATTAAGCCGACAGCAGAAGAAATTGTAGATATTACATTAATGGTAGCAAAGGAAGTGCGTAATTTTAACATAGAACCACGTATTGCTATGTTAAGCTATTCTAATTTTGGTAGTAGTGATACCGAGGAAGCAAAAATTATGGCGGAAGCAACAAAAATTGTAAAGCAACGCAATCCATCCTTAATTGTGGATGGTGAAATGCAAGGGATGTTGGCTTTTAATAAAGATATTTTAAAGGAGAATTATCCATTTAGTGAATTAGTGGATGTGGATGTAAATGTGTTGATCTTCCCTAATTTAAATGCTGGAAATGTAGCTTACCATTTATTAAAAGAAATTGGTGGGGTAGATATTATTGGACCTATTTTGTTGGGATTGAAAAAGCCAGTGAATGTTTTACAATTAGGATCAGGGGTTCGAAATATCATTAATATGGCAACGGTTGCCGTAGTGGACGCGCAATTAAAATCGCGTGTGGATACAAATACAGAAGTACAAAGATCAAGTTGGTGGAGGCGATTAAAGAAAAGAAAAAAGTAGTATGAATTATTTCACCCATTTTGGTAAATATCTTTTGATGTTAAAGGGTATGTTTACTGCCACCGAAAATAAAATGATGTTTTGGCGGGAGTACATCAAACAATGTGTCGATATTGGGTTAGGGTCCTTACCTATTGTTGTTATTATTTCCTTTTTTTTAGGTGCGGTGATGACCGTGCAAACTGCAGCACAGTTAGTGAGTCCCTTAGTGCCATTAAGCACCATTGGCATTATTGTGCGTGATGGTATGTTGTTGGAATTTGCACCTACTTTTTTAAGCATTGTATTAGCAGGGGTAGTTGGGAGCAAGATTGCCAGTGAGTTAGGCAATATGCGCATTTCTGAGCAGATAGACGCATTAGAAATCATGGGCATCAATACCAAGAACTATTTAATCTTACCGAAAATTTTAGGTGCTTTTACCATGGTGCCGTTGTTAGTGGGTATTTCTGCAGTAATTGGTATTTGGGGCGGATACTTAGTGGGCAATTGGACAGGCTCGGTACCTGCAGAAGTTTTTTTAACAGGAATTAGAAAAGGAGTGGAAACGAATTATATAAACATAGCATTTTACAAATCGTTTATATTCTCATTTATCATTAGTACGGTGCCTTGTTATTTTGGTTACAATGTAAAAGGAGGCGCACTAGAAATTGGTAAAGCCGGAACCCAGTCGGTGGTGGTAAGTTGTATATTAATTTTAATTACAGATTATATAGTGGCGGCCATTGCTTTATAGTTTAACTTAGTAGTATAAATTATAGCAATGAAAATAAGCTTTCATGGCGCAGCGCGCACAGTAACAGGTTCCAAGCATTTAGTTCAATTGGATAACAATGAAAGTTTTTTGTTGGATTGTGGTTTATTTCAAGGAATGGGCAGAGATACAGATTCCTTAAATGCAAAATTTGGATTTGATGCAGCCAAGGTTGATTCTGTAATTTTATCTCATGCACATATTGATCATAGCGGGTTACTTCCTAAATTAGTAAAGGAGGGTTTTACAGGTGCTATTTATTGCACCCCTGGTACCAAGGCGCTTGCTGAAATTTTATTAGAAGATTCTGCAATGATTCAACGTGATGATGCTAAATATGGTAATAAGCGTCGCGCCAGACAAGGACTACCGCTCATTGAGCCCTTATATGATATTGATGATGTGAACCTGACGATACCTTTATTTAAGGCAGTTGATTATAATACTCCAACAAAAATTTCCGATTCGGTAGAAGTATTATTTACGGATGCTGGCCATATTATTGGAAGCGCAGCAGTTAATTTAAAAATAAAGAATGGTGAAAATATAGAGTCACTCACTTTTAGTGGTGACATTGGAAGGTACCGTGACATGATTCTTCGTTCACCTTCTGAATTCCCGCATGCTGATTATATTATTATAGAAAGTACCTACGGGGACAAGCTGCATGATTTAATACATACTACGCCAGATGATTTATTAAAGTGGATTGAGTCCACTTGTGTTGAACAAAAAGGAAATTTAATTATACCTGCATTTAGTGTAGGACGTACACAGGAAATTTTATTTGAATTAAATCAATTGTCACTAGAAAAAAGATTACCCCATATACCAATATATGTGGACAGCCCTTTGAGCATGGAGGCGACAGAAGTGTTAAAGAAGTTTCCTAAATATTTTAATAAAAAAATTCAAAAGATATTGGAAGTGGATGATGATCCATTTGATTTTGAAGGATTACGTTATATAAAATCAGTGGAGGAAAGTAAAGCCTTGAATGAGGATTTGCATCCCAAGGTAATTATATCAGCATCAGGTATGGCAGATGCAGGCAGGGTAAAGCACCACATTAAAAACAATATCAGCAATGCAAAAAACACCATTTTATTAGTGGGTTATTGTGAGCCACATTCATTGGGTGGGCGATTAATGAATGGTGCCAAGGAAGTGAAAATTTACAGTGAGTTATATGATGTGGTGGCCAAAGTTGGGTCCATTCGAAGTATGAGTGCGCATGGCGATTATGAGGACTTAATGCAATTTTTAGCATGTCAAACGCCTGAATTAGTGAAACAAGTTTTTGTGGTACATGGTGAGGCCGAAGTACAGGACCATTTTGCGGAAAGATTACGCAAAAAAGGATTCAAGGAAGTGCATGCCCCTGAAATGCATGAAACATTTGAGTTAAAATAGTTTAAAACAAACTTTGCTAATTTTTTTTGAATTCTAGTGAACTAAAGATAAAATGTATATGTTATATAGTTAAAGAAATTCATGAAATCACTATCTATAATATTGCTTCTTGGTGGGATATACTTTGTATTTCAATCATTTATCTCTAAATATGTGATTGATACAGAAAAGCAGGTATATCGGGTTGTCAAAAAAGAAGCTGAACTTGAAATCAGGTATTACCCTGAAGCTTTAATGGCAACCGTATATTCAAAAGGGACCAATTATAAATCAGTTGCCAGTTCGGGCTTTAATAAATTAGCTAAATTTATATTTGGCGGAAATCAGCAAAAGGAAAGTATTTCCATGACTGCTCCAGTGAGAATGAGTATTTCAGAAAATGGATCAAGTATGAGTTTTGTTATGCCTCAAAAATATAATAATCAATCTTTGCCAACGCCTAATAATCCAAATATTGAAATTAAAAAATCACTTCCAGAATATGTGGCCGTTATTAGTTTTGGTGGCTATGCGACAGATGAAAAAATTGCCATAGCTTATCAAAAGCTAGTTAATATTTTATCCGAGAAAAAAATTATTACCAAAGGTGGTTACAAGCTTTTAGGATATAATGCACCCTATCAATTTATGGGTAGGACCAACGAGGTAATCATACCAATAGAATGGGCAGAATAGATTTAATTTTTCCTATTCAATATTGGGTATAATTTTAGGTAAATTTCAAACAATTTTAGTGCTAATTTTGTTAATCACTTAAACGAAGAATTTATGCAATTGGAAGTTGAAAATTTAAAAGAAAAAATAAATGGTGCAAGGGCTCAGTTACTATTACATCCGGTATATGCACAGATTAATAATTTAGACGGGCTAAAAAATTTCACCCAATTTCATGTATTTGCTGTTTGGGACTTTATGAGTTTATTAAAGTCGCTTCAAATTGGGTTAACATGTGTTACGCTGCCTTGGGTTCCGGTGGGTTCTGCCAATACAAGGTATTTAATCAATGAAATTGTGTTAGGAGAGGAGTCAGACGTGGATGAAAATGACCATAGAATTAGCCACTTTGAATTGTATTTAAAGGCAATGCGCCAAATGGGAGCGCCAACAAATTTAATTGACGCTTTGATCAGTGAAATTAATCATGGGCATTCTATTGAACAAGCTATTCAACTTGCCCCATTACCTGATAAAGTAAAGTTGTTTTTACTGAACACTTTTGATATCGCTCAAAATGCGCCATTGCATGTTAAAGCGGCGGTATTTACATTTGGTAGGGAGGACTTAATTCCAGATATGTTTACAGCAATTTTAAATAAAATTTATAAGGAGCATCCTGATCAAGTAGCCACTTTCAAATATTATATTGAAAGACATATTGAGGTGGATGGCGGTCATCATAGCCAATTAGCGCTTGAAATGGTTGCTGAACTGTGCGGAAATGATGCTGCAAAATGGGAACAGGCAACCAGCGCATCCTTGAAGGCTTTGGAAATGAGGGCGCAATTGTGGGATGCCATTAATGAAAACAAAGCGCAATAGTTATTTTTCAATACTCGAAAAAACTAAGTCATTCAAAAAAGCAATAATCTGATCTTCATTTTTTGATTTACTAAAATCAGTTAAAGAAGGAAGGTTGTTCATAAAGAAGTTCTGCAAATGCGCTACTTCAATAATAGTCGATGCGAGTGAGTGAGGATATTTGTATTTTGAATTACATTCTAAAATGAGGCCTCCAACCGTATTACACAATTCCTTATAAGGTTTAAAGTATTCTTGCTTGTTGTCTTGACTTACTTGTTTGGTTAAGTAGGCCTTTGAACCTTCTGAAATTAAAATTTGGTGTAAAATGGATTCATCTACATGTCCGGTCATTATATCATCTTCCACTGTGGTTGCTAATATGGCGATTACTTTTTTTAGCTTGGACACCGGATTCGTTACGTTTTTAGTTTGGTATCCGATTTGAAATTCCAACCATCCCCAATACCAGGAAATAATGTAAACCAATAACTTATGCTTGTTTTCAAAGTATCTATAGACCCCAGCTTCGGTAGTTCCTATTGCCTCCGCTAATTTTTTGAAGGTAAAGGACTCAAACCCATGCTTATGAATGAGTTCAATACTAAATTTGATAATATTTTTTCCTAATTCGGACTGTTCAGGGTCTCTTAAGTAAAGAGACGCGTTCATTTTAATCTGCACTTCTAGTTTCATAAAGGTGGGCGCCCCCATTTTTTACAAAAGTAGTATAAATATTTTTACAATTATTTATGATAGTAATACTATTCTTTAAAATATTATTACTATTTTTGTCTTATCAACTTAAAATTCATCCAAAATGAGTCTATTTAAACACATTAAAAATGATTTACCAGCAAGCATAGTGGTGTTTTTTGTCGCTGTTCCATTATGTTTAGGAATTGCACTTGCTTCTGGCGCCCCATTATTCGCTGGCATTATAGCAGGGATTGTTGGGGGTATTGTTGTAGGAATTGCTAGTGGCTCTGCTTTAGGGGTTAGTGGCCCTGCAGCTGGCTTAGCAGTTATTGTTTTGACCTCTATTGCTACTTTGGGTGGTTCTTACCAGGCATTTTTAACCGCTGTGGTTATTGCAGGTGTGATACAATTGGCTTTAGGATATGCGAAGGCAGGGTTTATCGCCTACTTTTTTCCAAGTTCCGTAATAAAAGGAATGTTAACGGCTATCGGCTTATTAATTATATTGAAACAAATACCTCATGCACTAGGCTGGGATAAGGACCCTGTAGGAGACGATGCTTTTTTACAAGCAGATGGTCAAAATACTTTTTCAGAAATAACTAGGGCCTTTGAATTTATAACACCAGGTGCTTTATTAATTGCAGGTGTATCCCTTGCTTTATTAATTTTATGGGATACGGTGCTTACCAAAAAACATAAAATATTTCAACTCCTTCAAGGACCAATCGTAGTAGTGATATTGGGTATATTTTTTAACCTCGCTTATACCAATGGAATTTTACCTTTTAGTTTGAATGCGCAACAAATTGTATCTGTTCCAGTGCCAAATTCTATGGCAGATTTTATAGGACAATTTACATTTCCGGATTTTTCAGTAATAACTAATTTTGAGGTTTGGAAAATAGCGATTGTATTAGCCATTGTGGCTAGTTTAGAAACTTTATTAAGTGTGGAGGCAACAGATAAGTTGGATCCAGATAAAAGAGTGACCCCTACCAATAGAGAATTAAAAGCACAAGGATTGGGAAATATTGTATCAGGATTAATTGGTGGTTTGCCAGTGACACAAGTGATTGTAAGAAGTTCAGCAAATATAAATTTTGGTGGTAAAACTAAAATGTCTGCCATCTTACACGGCGTATTTTTGTTAATCAGTGCCATATTTATAGCGAGCTTATTAAATTTAATTCCTTTGGCTTCCTTAGCTGCTATTTTATTAATGGTGGGTTATAAATTAGCGAAGCCAAGTTTATTCAAACAAATGTATAAGCTGGGTTGGGAGCAATTTATTCCATTTACAGCAACTGTTGTTGCGATTATTGCAACTGACTTGTTAAAAGGCATAACTGTGGGTATCCTATTTGGAATTTTTTACACCTTAAGACATAGTTACCGTAACTCGCACTATGTTAAGGATAATGTAAGTGACCAAAACGGGAAAACAGTCCATCATATGGTACTTGCAGAAGAGGTATCCTTTTTTAACAAGGCAAGTTTGTTAAATACTTTTGAATCCATTCCTAATAATAGTAAGGTTATTATTGATTGTACTAATTCTAAATCAATTGCATATGATGTGATTGAGATTATTAAAGATTTCGAATACAATGCAAAAACAAAATCAATTGAGGTGGAGAAAATAAATTTTAAGCCATAGTATGTTACGTTTAAAGCGGACTATTTTATTGCTTGGTTTTATGGGGGTGATCCAGATCGCAGCTATTGGTCAATCTAATAATGTTGGCACTTGGTTTGTTTATTTCGGCAATCAAAAAATAAATGACAAGTGGAATATACAATCTGATTTCCAGTATCGAGATTATCGATTTTTGGGTCAAAGAAACCAATTTTTAGCTAGGGCTGGTCTTGGATATAATTTAAAACCACAAAATCATAATTTGCTTTTAGGCTATGCCTATATTGCCACTGACGCTTATGATGAATTTGATAATAATACAAGTACAAAAATTGAACATAGAATTTATCAACAGTATTTGTATAAAAATAATGTAGGTTTAAATGCTTTGATCCATCGATTCCGATTGGAGGAGCGTTTTTCTCCTAATGAATTTGGTTTAAGAGCAAGATATTTTATTTCATTACAAAAGCCTTTGGGAAGTAAAAATATCGCTAAAGGAAGTACCTACTTATCAGCATATAATGAATTATTTGTCGACATAAATGATCCAAAATTTGATCGAAACCGTTTATATGGAGGTCTCGGATATGGTATAACTGAATCCTTAAGAATAGAAACTGGGTATATGATTCAGGCACAAAAAAATATTACTAGGGGTCAACTGCAATTAATACTCGTTAACAATTTGCCATTTAAATAAATAGGGCAGTAACAATAAAAGAAATTTATAAACCAATAATAAATACAAAATAATTAAAATGAAAACATTAACCAAAGAAATGCAATCGGCGATAACACCTTCGGTTGCATTAGAAATATTAAAAGACGGAAATAAAAGATTTGTAAGTAATCTCAAAATAAACAGAAACCTTTTACAACAAGCCAATGAGACTTCTGACGGACAGCATCCATTTGCTGTAATCCTAAGCTGTATCGATAGTAGAACATCGGCGGAGTTAATTTTTGATCAGGGTTTAGGGGATGTATTCAGCGTAAGGATAGCGGGTAATATTGTCAATGAGGACATTTTAGGTAGTATGGAGTTTGGGTGTAAAGTGGCTGGCGCTAAAATTATCGTAGTACTTGGTCATACCAAATGCGGTGCAGTTAAAGGAGCATGTGACAATGTTGCGTTGGGGAATTTAACCGGATTGATTGCTAAGATTAAACCAGCTGTGGACGAAGAGTCGGTGACCTCTGAAAATAGAAATTCTAGTAATGGCGTTTTTGTTGAAAATGTAGCAGAATTGAATGTGAGCTTGTCAGTAAAAAATATTTTATTAAAAAGTCCAATCATCGCCGACATGGTGAAAAACGGTGACATTGGAATTGTTGGGGGTATACATGATATTGCCACAGGCGAAGTGAATTTTTTTGAGTAAGTGTTGATTTAGTTTAATGCGACACGGGCCATCATTCTTGATGGCCCATTTTTGTTGTTAACAAGTGTTTGCAGTAGTTATGATGAATATACATGGCCGTTTAATCTTAACAAGATATTATTAATTAAGTAGCAAGTTAATTTGTATTTTTGCAAATGCTATTTATGAATAGAAAATTTATCTTTCTCCTCTTTATAGGAGTCTTAGGAATTACCCATCAAATCAAAGCGCAGGAAATTACTACCGTAAATGGAACTGTTAAAGATAGGCTTACTGGCGAATCAATTATTGGTGCGGTAATTAAAATTGATCAGTTAGCCAATGTGGTAGTTACGTCAAATGAGTATGGTTTTTATGCAATTTCCTTACCCAAGGGTAAGTATGATTTAAGAATTAGTTTTGTAGGGTATGAAGAGAAAAGAATTCCGATTTTATTGAATGCCCCTTTAATTACCAATATTTTTTTAGAAAGTAAAAACCAACTAGCCGAAGTTGTTGTATCAACCAAGCGAAAGGATGATAACTTAACTAAAGCTCAGATAGGCACTGAAACGCTAAATATGCAGTCTATTAGTAAGGTGCCTGTAATTTTTGGCGAGAAAGATGTTTTAAAAACGATCCAGTTGCTCCCTGGCGTGAAGTCGGCAGGGGAGGGGAATAGTGGATTTTATGTAAGGGGCGGTGCTGCAGATCAAAATTTAATATTACTTGACGAAGCCCCTGTCTATAATGCGTCGCATTTACTGGGGTTCTTTAGTACGTTTAACAGTGACGCAATAAAGGACGCTACTTTAATAAAAGGGAACGGACCAGCACAATATGGGGGGAGGTTATCCTCTGTGCTAGATGTAAAGATGAAAGATGGTAACAACAAAAATTATACAGTTAATGGCGGGCTTGGTTTAATTAGTAGTAGATTAAGTATTGAAGGACCCATTCAAGAAGATAAATCTTCCTTTATTTTATCAGGACGAAGAACATATGCAGATGTATTTTTAAAAGCTTCCGAAAAATTCAAGGATAATATATTGTACTTCTATGATTTGAATGCAAAAGCAAATTATAAAATAGATGATAAGAATAGAATCTATTTTTCTGGTTATTTTGGTCAAGATGAATTAGGATTAGGGAGCAGTTTTAGGATTAATTGGGGCAACAAAACGGGAACAATACGTTGGAATAGGATTGTCAATAATAAATTATTCTTAAATACATCCTTCATCTACAGCGACTATAGCTATAATGTAGGTTTAAAAAATGGTGAAACTAATTTTAATGTAAATTCAAATATTAAGGATGTTAATCTTAAGCAAGATTATACTTATTACCTAAATCCAAAAAATACGATTCGTTTTGGGTTTAATTCAATTTTACATACCATTACGCCGAGTGTTTTTAGCGGTACTGTTAACAATAATATGAATAAAGTAGGCAGGAATGGACTTGAAAATGCAGTGTATTTTAATAATAATTTTAAAGCAAACCAACAGCTCACTTTTGATTATGGTTTAAGAATATCCGCCTATTCAATAATGGGCGGGGATCAATATAATATTTATAATAACAATGCAATAACCCAATCTATTTTATTACAAAAAAATGAATTTGGCAAAACTTACATGAATGCTGAACCAAGATTCACCAGTAATTATAGAATTAATGACTTAAGTAGTGTTAAAATTGCCTATGCGCGTAATGTGCAACATTTACATTTATTAAGTAATGCAACAGCAGCAAGTCCTTCGGATCAATGGATAGGGAATTCGTATAATATTAAACCGGAATTAGCGGATCAGACAAGTATTGGTTACGCAAGGAATTTTAAAAATAACACTTACGAATTAGGGGCGGAGCTATATTATAAGAGCATGCAAAACCAATTAGATTATAAGGATGGGACCAATATCAACACGATTGCTGATGTGGAAAGTTCCTTGTTATATGGCGTTGGACGTGCATATGGCTTTGAGTTTTTAGTAAAAAAGAAAATTGGCCTATTTTCTGGATGGATAAGTTATACTTTGTCAAAAACCGAAAGAAAGATAGATGGTATTAATGAAGGAAACTGGTATAATGCAAAGCAAGATAGAACACATGATGTTTCGATTGTTACGATTCTAGAACTAAATTCAAAATGGACTGTTTCCGGTGTTTTTGTTTATAGTACTGGAAACGCAGTCACCTTCCCAACTGGTAAATATGCTTTAGGTGAACAAACTATTTATCAATATGCGAATCGTAACGCTAACAGAATGCCTGATTACAATCGTCTTGATTTAAGTGCCACCTATGAAAACAAGAATAAAAAGAAAAATGCAGGTTCATGGAATTTTAGTTTGTATAATGTTTACGGAAGGGAAAATGCCTATCAAATATCATTCCAAGATGATCCTTCAGATAATTCAAAAACGCAAATTATACAAACAGCTTTATTCAGATGGGTTCCGAGTATAACCTATAATTTTAAATTTTAATGATGATGTACTTCAAATTTTTTAAATACTTATATTTTATATTATTTCTATTCACAAGCTGTGAAAAAGTAATCACGCTACCTATAGAAAATAATGATTCACAGGTTATCATTGAGGCTAACATTACTGATCAGCCTGGCCCTTATTTTGTAAAACTTTCCAAATCGATCAGTATTAATCAACCTAATATTTACCCAATAGTTAGCAATGGCAGTATTATTATTGCCGATAATAAGGGGGTAAAGGATACCCTTAAACATACAACTGGAGGTATTTACAAAACAAATAGGATTCGTGGTGTTTATGGCAACACTTATTCTTTAGAAGTCAAGGTAGATGGTAAAATATATACGGCTCAAACTACGATGCCGATGAAAGTAAATTTAGACAGCCTTAGGATTAATTCATTTCCTGTAAATGGAGAAAATAGATATAGTATTATTCCAGTTTACCAAGATCCAGTGGGGCTTGGTAATAGTTATCGATTTATTCAAAAAATAAATGATACCCTGGATGGTATTTATAATATTTTTAACGATAACCTAAATAATGGAAAAATTAATCAACGCCCATTAAATAATGGTACCGAAAAAATTTCTGTAAAATTATTTGACAGTATTTCAGTTGAAATGCAATGCATAAGTCCTGCTGCTCATTTATATTTTTACTCGCTTTCGCAACAAAGTGGTGCAGGTCCTGGTGGAGGTACTGCGCCATCTAATCCGCCTAATAACATTATTGGTGGTGCCCTTGGGATTTTCTCAGCCCATACTTCTCAAACTAAAGTGATTAAAATTTTAAATAAGTAAATATATTTTTGCAATATTTATTTAGTAGGATATAAGATATTTAAGAAAAATATCATTATCAAATTTAAGGGTTTCTATTAAGCTAAGTTGTACGCTATTTTCAATGGATTGAAATGCTGAATCATTAAATACATTTATAGCCTCATTGTCTAAAAGTAAACTAGGGCAAATAAACATTACTAGCTCATCTGCTATTTGTTGCTTGATTAATGTTGCATTTAATTTTCCACCACCCTCTACCAAAATCTCGCAAATATTTTTACTTAATAACAGTTCGTTTAATTCTGACAGATCAATTGCTTCTTCGAGAAAATTTGCTTTTATAATTTCAATATTTTGGGGCAATTCATCTGTATATTCCTTATCCGTCAATAAATAAATTTTGGTCTTCTTTCTGTCATAAAAAATCCCCAACCCCTTATTTTCAGGTTCTAAAACTCTTAATGCCCTGTCAATAATAATTAGGTTTAATTCTTTTGCATCTTCATCTGGCACCCTAATATTCATCTTTGCATTGTCTTTAATTACCGTTTGTGCCGTGGTCAAAATAGCATCGGCATTTGATCTTAAAAATTGATGAACATAGGTCCTGCTTTTTTCATTGGATATCCACTTGCTATTTCCTTGTCTATCTGCAATTTTGCCATTGATGGTTGTGGCTGCTTTTAAAACATACTTTGGTCTTTTGTTTAGCTGATTAATATTAAATGTGTTATTAAATTCTACAATCTCGGGTTGGATACTTATTTCTACATTAACGCCTGCTTCAGATAAAATCTTGGCACCTGATACCAAAGGATTCAGGTCCATAGATCCAATGACCACTTTTGGTATTTTATGTGCTAAAATTAAATTAGTGCATGGGGGTGTTTTTCCTGTGTGTGAGCAGGGTTCCATTGTAACATATAAGGTAGTATTGGATAAATCACTGTTTTTTAATAAGGCATTATTTATTGCCAGCACTTCGGCATGGGCTTCACCGGCTTTTTGATGATAGCCCTCTCCAATAATGACGTCATTATGATCCACGACAATAGCCCCTACAAATGGGTTGGGTCTAATATCTTTAGAATTTGCTCTTTTCGCTAATAAAAATGCGATATGTAAGTAGTCTACGGAATTCATTTAGATTATCTTTGCATCTCAAAATTACCTACAATTTAGCATATGTTTACAGGAATTGTATCTGACGGATTTATAGCATCCATTTTGCCTGATGCGGAAGGATGGGAGCTAGTAATAGATGCGCCTAAGTTTGGATCTATTGTTCAATTAGGAGACAGCGTTGCAATTGATGGCGCCTGTTTAACTGTTTTCAAAATTGATGGGGATCATTTATCATTTTTTGTTTCTACAGAAAGTATTGATAAAACCATAATTAAAAATTACAAGGTAGGTACTAAAATTAATATGGAGCTGCCTATGCAGCCTAATGGTTATTTAGGTGGACATTACGTACTTGGTCATGTTGATACTACTGCGAAAGTTAAAATGGTGCAACCTGGGGAAAAGGCATGGTTTTTTACAATAGCCATACCCAGCCAATTTGTTAAGTATGTTGTCTATAAAGGTTCAGTAGCAATTAATGGAATCAGTTTAACGATAAATAAGGTTATTGACGATGATATTGAATTATGTATCATACCCGTTACAATTGAAAAAACAAATATGTCATTACTGAATGTTAACGATTCGGTCAATATTGAATTTGATATTTTGGCAAAATATACAGAACAATTATTAAATAAAAGAGCCGTAAAAGATGTTTAATACAATTGAAGAAGCATTATTGGCATTTAAAAATGGCAACCCCATTTTAGTTTTTGATGATGAGTCAAGAGAAAATGAAGGGGACATTATTTTTCCTGCAGATACAGCTACTCAAGAAAAATTAAATCTATGCGCAAGTCAAGCAAAAGGGTTGGTTTGTATTGCTATAGATACCAAAATAGCGAAAAGACTTAATCTATCACCCGTCGCTTCTAATCATTTAGATCCTTATCACACCGCATTTTATGATTCAATTGATGCAATACCTCATTTGGGTATTACTACGGGGATTTCAGCGAAAGAAAGGGCCATTACAGCGAAACATATTGCCAATCCCAACAGTCAACCAACTGATTTTATAAAACCTGGTCATTTATTTCCAGTGGTTGCTAAAATTAATGGTGTTTTAGTGAGGCAGGGGCATACAGAAGCGGCTGTTGATTTGTGTAAATTAACGGGGCATGAACCTGCTGCTATTATTTGTGAGGTTATGGATGATGATGGCAATATGATGCGTCGCAATGAACTTTTTGAATTTGCGAAAAGGTTAGACCTTAAGGCAATCTCAATTCAACAGCTAGTTGATTATCGTAATCAATCTGAAAATCATATACTTTTTGTTTCTGAGTCTTTATTGCCAACTTCGTTTGGAAATTTTGACATTGAAGTTTATGAGAACATATTGTCTGGCGATGAGCATGTATTAATTTCAATGAAAAATAACAGCAAGAAACCTATTGTTAGAATTCATAGTGAATGTTTGACAGGTGACATTTTTGGTAGTTTAAAATGTGATTGTCAACAACAATTACATAGCGCTTTGTCCTTGATTGCAGAAAATGGTCATGGGTATATAGTGTATTTAAAAGGACAGGAAGGAAGAGGTATTGGTATTGGAAATAAGATTGCAGCCTATGCTTTGCAGGAAAAGGGGCTAAATACCTACGAAGCCAATGAAAAATTAGGGCTTCCAAAAGACAATAGAAATTATATAGAAGCTATTTGGATGCTTAAGGCATTATCAATCAATGATTTCTATTTATTGAGTAATAATCCAGATAAAATTAATGCTATAACAAAAGCTGGATTTTTATTTAATATTTTACAAGTGGGCGTAACTCAAACTACTCATAATCAACAATATCTATCTGATAAAATTGAAATAGGCAAACACACTATAAAATTTAATTAAAATGATTGCTATTATAAAAGCGAAATTCAATAGTCATATTACCGATTTATTAGAAGTGGGTTGTAAAGATTATTTAACGGAACAAAACATGGCATTCACTGCTTTTGAGTGTCCGGGTGCAGTTGAAACAGTAGTTTATGCTAATAAATTAATTAGCACTGGAAAGTATAATGCAATTATTGTGATAGGAGCAATCATTAAGGGGGATACAGACCATTATGAATATGTTTGTCAATATGTAACCAATGGTATCAGCCAGCTTGCAGCAATGTATACCACACCTATTATCTTTGGTATTTTAACAGTTCAAAATGAGGAGCTAGCCTATGAAAGGGCTGCGATTGATCGAATGAATAAGGGAAAAGAGTTTGGTGAAACTGCTAAGTTTATGATCGAGGCTTTTCGAATCATATAATATTCGACTATGCAAATAAGTTATATCTAATGATACAATAAATGGCCCTAAAACCATCTTTCCAATTAATCTTTTTTCCTTCCGCATAGGTTCTGCCATAATAAGAAATACCAACTTCGTAAATACGAATATTTTTAATTCTAGCAATTTTTGTAGTTATTTCTGGTTCAAATCCGAAACGCTTTTCATTTAATGTTATATTTTTTATGATACTTGTTTTGAATAGCTTATAACATGTTTCCATGTCAGTTAAGTTTAAATTCGTAAAAAGATTCGATAAAAAAGTTAAAAATTTATTTCCTATTGTATGCCAAAAAAATAATATTCGATGTGGTGATCCTCCAATAAATCTTGATCCGTAAACTACATCTGCATAACCATCAATAACAGGTTTTAAAAGTTTGTTGATTTCATTGGGGTCGTATTCTAAATCGGCATCTTGAATAATTAAATAATCACCTGTCGCATTTTTAATACCAGTATGAATAGCTGCGCCTTTACCTAAATTTTTTTCATGTTTTAAATATACAATTTCCACTCCTTCATTACGCTTTATAATATCTTGTATTAAATTTTCCGTATGATCAATTGAGCAATCATTGACAATTATAATTTCTTTTTTAATATTATTAATAAAAGTTAAATTTAATAATTTGTCAATTACAATGGATATAGTAGCTTCCTCATTGTAAGCTGGAACAATAATTGATATTTTATTAATAATCATTTGTATATTTAGGTTACTTTATTTAAATTTAAGTCAATTAAGTAATTTTAGCCTTTTAATGAATAAATATTACACCAACAATAATAATTATCACAATGTTTCTTAATAGAGAAAAAAGCTATACAAATATATACATATTCTATATTGTTTTATGTATAATTATTTACATTTTAGGAAGCCTTTTTATTCCATTAATGGAAATTGATTCGGTTCAGTATGCGAATATTTCCAGAGAGATGCTTCAAAATAAAAGTTTTCTACAAATTTTTGATCAAGGGAAAGACTATTTAGATAAGCCACCCATGCTATTTTGGCTAAGTTCATTAAGCATGTATTTTTTTGGTATAAATGATTTTGCTTTCAGATTGCCATCTATCCTTATGTCCATTTTAGCCATTTACAGCACCTATAAATTTACGCTACTTTATTATAGCAATGAAATAGCAATATTGGCTGCTTTGGTTTTAGCTAGTACACAAGCCATGTTTCTTATTACACATGATGTAAGAACAGATACAATGTTAATGGCTTGGGTAATATTAGCAATATGGCAATTTGCTAGTTGGTTAAATAATAGAAAATGGCATTCATTGATTATTGCTTTTTCTGCCGTTGCATTTGGAATGATGACTAAGGGGCCTATTGCTTTAATGGTGCCTATATTTTCGTTTGCGCCACATATGTTAATACATAGAAATTTTAAAATGCTTTTTAGATGGGAATATCTAGTTGGGCTTATAATTATCATGATTTTATTAATACCTATGGATATTGGATTGTATCAACAATTTGATTTACACTCGGAAAAAGTAATGTATGAGAAAACTGGAACTTCGGGCATAAGATTTTTTTATTGGACACAAAGTTTTGGCAGAATAACAGGAGAGAGTGTGTGGCATGAAAATGATGATTTCTTTTTTCTATTTCAAAACTTACTGTGGGGATTTTTACCTTGGACCTTATTTTTAATTTCTGGACTAATTTCTGAATGCACCAGAATAATTAGAACTAAATTTATTGTAAACAAAAATGAAGAATGGGTAGTTCTCCCTGGTTTTTTGATCACCTATACTGCACTTGGTATTAGTAATTATCAATTGCCTCATTATATATATGTAGTATTGCCATTTACGGCTATCATCGCCGCTAAAAGTTTATATAGTCTTGTCATTAACTGGGAAAATAAATTTTTCAAAAATGTTATTAATGGCATCAATATTTTTATTTACATTTTAGTATTGGCCATATTATTAGTTCTTTTACTTTTTACATTTAATACAAATATTTATTTTGTCATAGCAAGTTTGTCTGTAATGAGTATTCTTTTCCTTATTTTAATGCTTAAAAAAATAGGAGCTATCCCTAAGGTGATTCAATTTGCCTTGTTTACAATCATCACTACCAATTTATTATTAACCATATTCTTTTATCCTACATTACTGGAATTCCAATTGGGGAATGCAGTAACCAAGGTGATTCGTCAAAAAAATATAGACAAAACCAAATTTTATTTATACCAAGTTTATTACGAAAGAAGCTTGGATTTTTACAGCAATCACAGCTTTCAACAAGTTGAAAGTTTAAATAGTCTAAAATCCAATGATTATGTTTTAGTAAAAAATGAACTTATTAATCAGGAGCTATTAACTAATTTTAATAAAATCGAACAAGTTTCAACATTTCATGTGAGCACTTTGAATGCCGAATTTTTAAATCCGAAAACAAGAGAAAGCGTACTTACAATTTATTGTATTTTCCAAAAAAAATAGTTATTGATTTGTCAGCTTCGAATTCAAATATTTATTGCGTATTAAGATAAGTCCAAAAACTGTTCCAATTATAGCGCCCAAAATTGCACCTCTCAATACATCCATAGGGTAATGAACACCGTTATATATCCTTGAGTAGGAAACTAAAATGGAGCAAATAAATAAAGCCACCTTGAATCCATTATATTTTTTGGGTAATAAAATAGTTAAAAATAAAGTAAAGGTGAAAAAGTTAGATGCGTGTGATGAAACATATCCATATAATCCCCCAGGCCCAGCTTTACTCAAATGAACTATATTTTTCAAGTAAATTTCATGTGACGGACGTAATACTTTTGTTACATATTTAAAATAAGTTGAAATTTGATCACTTAATGTTATCATTATGATTGCAGTTAAGATGCAAATCCAGCTTTTGCTTTTATATATTTTGTAAAAGATATAAATGATATAAATGTAAAGTGGAATCCAAATGTTTGTACTACTCAATAAATACATCACTTGGTCCCAAAAGGAGTTGTGATGACTATTGATGTATAAAAATAATTCTATATTCTTTGTATCTAAAATTTTGTTCATAGAACTACATCAGTATTTACTTTGAAATTAAATTATTATTATCATTTTACCTAAATATCCATTTAACAATTAATTACAGTCATATTTGTTAATATTGACTTATGAAATATACGATTTTATTACTTAGCACCTTATTCCTTGTAAAGTTATCCTTCTCTCAAAAAGCTATATTCGTCATAGCGGATGGTATACCAGCAGATGTAATTGAAAATACCACTTTACCTAACATTGCTAAAATTATAAATGACGGTAGTTATATGAGAGCGCATGTAGGGGGAGGTAAGGGGAACTATAGCCAAACGCCAACTATTTCTGCGGTAGGTTATAATAGTTTATTAACAGGAACATGGGCGAATAAACATAACGTTTTGGATAATGACATTAAAGACCAGAATTATGCCTATCCTAGTATTTTTAAATTATTTAAAGAGCAATATCCGAATAAAAAAATTGGTATTTATAGTACTTGGTTAGATAATAGAACAAAACTTGTGGGTGATGGCTTAGCACAAACAAACCATTTAAAAGTTGATTATAGTTCAGATGGGTACGAGTTAGATACTGTAAATTTTCCTCATGATAAATCAGCAAAATATATTCATTTAATTGATGAAAAAGTGACTAATGATGCAGTTCAAAGTATTAAGTTGAATGCACCCGATTTATCATGGCTTTATCTTGAATTTACCGATGATATGGGACACAAATTTGGAGATAGTCCTGCATTTATCGATGCATTAAAAAAATTAGATGTTCAAATAGGAAAAATATATGATGCTATTTTATATCGTAAACAAAATTTCAAAGAAGATTGGATGATAATTATGACGACCGATCATGGAAGAAGTGAAAAGGATGGCAAAAGTCATGGCGGACAGAGTTTCAGACAGCGTTCTACCTGGATGGTTTCGAATAAAAAATTTAATAATTATGCGAGTTTAAGTTATCCAGGTATTGTCGATATTATGCCCACATTAGCTAACTATTTATCGATCAATATACCGAGGCAAGTAAAAAATGAGATAGATGGTGTTTCATTAATGGGAAAAATTTCTCTTGCCCATCCCGAGATAAACATTTATCAAAATAAGTTAGATGTTTCCTGGCAAAATTACAATGAGGAAGGTACTGTTAAGATTTGGCTTTGCACAAGTAATAATTATTCAAAATATGGTACTGATCAATATATTTTATTAAATGAAGTTCCTGTAAAACAAAAAAATACAGTTATTGATATTACTAAATATGAATCTAGTTTTTATAAAATATTGTTAGAAGGGAAGTATAATTCAGTAAATAAATGGTTTATCAAGGGGGATTGATTTAGTCTAGTCTAGTCATATCTTAACGGATATTCCATTGGATGGTTAAATTAATCGCTCTACCCATACCATAAACACCAGATCCATGCGTTTTGTATTGCACATTTGAAATGTTAATTAAACTTGTATTTAGACTTAAGTTTTTAAATTCCCATCCTGCATCAACATTAAATATGTTCCATCCCGGAGTTCCTAGTTTACCTATTCTATTATCGTCCTTATCTCCTTGGGCTAGCCTATCTTGTTTTCCAGCAAATTGATGTGTAATAGCCAATGATTTATTTTTTTTAACGAAGGATATTTTATTTTGACCAAATAGGGGAGGTATTCTCCTCATCGGCTCATTTTTGGTTACATTTTGTCCGTAGGTATAAGTTGCATTGGTATACCAAGTTAAATATTTACTTAATAAATAGTTATAATTGACTTCTGCACCATTGATATAGGAGGATTCTATATTTTTTTTATTATAAACTTGATAACTATTTATCACTTGCCCATCCAACAGAACCCTTGCAATAATATCCTTTAACTTCATTTTAAATGCTGCAATTGAAAAATCAATTTTATTTGAGCGGTATTTATAACCTATTTCTGTATTTAATGACTTTTCTGGTTTTAAATCATAACTTGGAATTTCATACCTAAAATCAACAATACCCAAACTACCTAAATCATCAATATTGGGCGCTCTATATCCAGTTGTAATGGAACCAAACAAAAAACCGTGTTGGTTAAGCTGGTAATTAATGCCGAAATTGGATACCAAGGCAGAGGGGTTTATTGCTATATTACCTAGTGTAAGTTCATTCATTTGAATATGTAAAAAATTATAACGCAGCCCTGCAACTATATTCAGTTTATTAAAATTTAAATTATTTATATTAAATAGGGAGCTGTTTTTATATATCGCTCCATTGGGATATAATCCTCTTTTGAATACTTGGGTATTTAATTCACTACTCGTTTCAATGGCTTCGCTAAAAATTTCATCTTTGTAATAATCAAAACCACTATTCATGGTCCAGTTTTTATTTGGCTTTGATACTATTTCTGCTGTTAAGCCAATATTTTTAACAGTATCAGTTTCATTCCTAAATACACTTGAATTGTTTTTTTGAATAGATCGCTGTTCAATGGTTCTTTGTGTGGATGCATTTATAATTATTTCGGATATCCATTTCTTATGACTAATATATTTGTATTTTAAATAGTTTAAATAACGAATTTGATAATCGATTTGGTTTGTTTTAAAATTCTCTAAAGCTATTTTATGATAAATAGGAACATTTTTTTGAATGGTATTTTGACTTGAATAAATAAGTTCACTTTGGGTACTTATTTTTATTCTAGTTTTTAAATCATAATTAATTTCATTGTATCCCGTAGGAGTTTGTTTCCCTATATTTTCACCACCTACTAAATCACCATACTTCTTTAATGAAATTCCTCCTATAAAATCCCATTTATTTGTAGCATATTGAATAGCTGTTCTATTTGTTTTTTCCATACCACTTGAAATAAATTTGCTCGTATTATTTAAGCTTATTTTATTCAATACTTTCGAAGTGTTTTCTTTGGTTTTTACATGTATCACACCACCCATTGCGTCAGATCCATATTCTACCGAACCGATACCTTTTAATACATCAATTTTATCAACGGTAAACATATCGATAGTATTCAGGTATTGGTTGGGCCCATATCTATAAATTGCATTATTAAGTCTTATTCCATCTAATACGATAAGTGTTTGATTTCCTGTAAGTCCTCTTATAAAAGCGGAGCCACCGCTATGATTTGTTTTCTGAATAAAAACACCTGACACGCCCATTAAGGCTTCTGGAGTTGTTCTAGCGCCCTTTTCAACTATTTGTTTATTTGTAATTGAACTTATTACAAATGGATTTTTTGTATCCAAAATTTTAATGGACCTGCTAGTAACTATAGCGGAGTCAAGAGTAACATAAGAAGAATCTTCTTTTTGTGCAGAAACGTTAATTGAAAAAATAAGGGAAAGTAAAAAATAATACTTCTTCATACTTTCACAAATTTATTATTAATTTTCTATAATTGTTCCTGAAGTTTTATTATGTTCTGTTCTCTGTTCCTTTTCATCATCCATTTGTGGACCTTGTTTTATTTTTCTCCAATCAATGGTTTGGTTGTATTTTTTCATGGCTTTGTCCCAATCAAATACCTCTTGACTTGGAAATTCAAAATGATAGGGTGTAAAGTCTGGTTTGTTCGTAAAAAAATCTGTCAACAAGGATTGTCTAACGTCAGCATAAAGTGGACTAAAAAAGGTCTAAATTAGTAGAGAGT
>JANREK010000033.1 GCA_030726065.1 Sediminibacterium sp.
GAATGTTCCCATGAAGTAAGTTCAGAATTGTAATCTGATTTTTCACCAGCATCAATTCTGTCGATGCCAATATAACGTGAATCCAATCGACCAACGGTTTTACCTTGATCACGTAAAAGTTCTTTCCAGAAATAATTGTAAGGAATTTCTAAACTTTGTTGTGCAACGACCGTTTCATTTAAGCCAATATATTTTGAAACTTTTTTAACCATGTCTTTTCTTTTCTCCACAGACAATGCGCCACCCTGTGCAATGGCAGGCATCAATTCATTGATGGTAAAGGATTCTACTTCAGGTAAAAATTTAGTTAGGTCCTTGGATTGAAATTCAGTGGCTAATTTTTTATGGTGCCATGCAGTTGCTGCCATGTAAGGAATGCGTAATGCAGCATCAGATACTCTATCGCGATCAATACCTAAATCAGTAGGTGAAACTAAAATCACGCCATTCAAATACATCCAATGTCTGTTTTGTAATTCCAATGACAATCCTGAAACGCGTGTGGTACCATAACTTTCTCCAATTAAAAATTTAGGAGATGCCCATCTTTTTTGACGCGCAACAAATGCATTAATCCAATCCGCTAAATATTTAATATCCGCATTAACGCCAAAAAATTTAGAAGTAGGAACGGACTTATCTAGGATACGAGAAAATCCTGTATTCACTGGATCAATAAATACAATGTCCGCTACATCAATTAAGGATTGTGGGTTGTCCTCAAATCCATAAGGTTGTACTGGATAACCTTCGTCATCTATTTTTAATTTTTTGGGTCCGGTATATCCTAAGTGCATCCAAACACTTGCTGTACCAGGTCCCCCATTAAAGGAAACGACCAAGGGTCTTGTTTCCTTATTGGTTACATCCGTGCGTTCGTAGTATACATAAAATAATGTGGCAATCGCTTTGCCATCCTCGTCCCAAACGGGTTGTGTGGTAGCAGTTACTTTGTAGGGTACTTTTTGACCTTTGATGGTAACCTCCCCCTTAGTTTCGGTTTTTTGCTCTAAATTAATTTCTCTTTTAAATGCAGGGTATTGGTCTTTTTCAGCAGCCTTAGGCGCTGCAGCAGTAGGCGGTTCCATGGTGGGCCTTTGCGCTGTCACAAAAAGCGTTGTTACAAGTAACAATGCGGTGAAAATTTGTTTTTGCATGATGCTATTGTTTATATAATTAATTTTATACTTTAAATATACGGCATAAATACAGTTTGATAATCGGAAGAATATTTAATTTATTTAGGCGGTATTTCTGTAATTTAGACAAGTTCAATTAAGCCATTTTAAAACCTTGTTCGGATGTCAGAACCATCTCAAAAAGTAATTATTTTAACTGCACCTTCGGGGGCCGGAAAAACTTCCATTGCCCAATTTTTATTGCAACGTTTCCCTAATTTATCATTTTCAGTTTCTGCCACTACCCGCGCGCCAAGGGGTGGGGAAATAGATGGGGTTGAATACCACTTTATTAGCTTAGCTAAATTTGAAGGGTTGATTGCGCAAAATGAATTTTTGGAACATGAGATGGTATATAAAGATGTTTATTATGGTACGTTGAAATCGGAGTTAACAAGAATTTGGGCACTTGGGAAAACCCCTATTTTAGATATTGATGTGAAGGGCGCCATTCATGTGCAAAAACAATTAGGCGGTAGCAGTTTATCTATATTTATTCAGCCGCCTTCCATTGCAGTATTAAAAGAAAGATTAGAACATAGAAAAACCGAAACGCCAGATAGTATTCAAATGCGTTTAGATAAAGCCGAATATGAAATTAGCTTCAGTCATGAATTTAATACCATTATTAAAAACGAGGTGTTGGAAGTGGCTTGCGCGGAAACAGAAAAAGTAATCATTGAATTTTTAAAATAACTTATTATGTCATTACAAGGAAAAACAGTTTTTATTACTGGTGGAAGCAGAGGCATTGGTAAAGCAATGGCATTAAAATTAGCAGGCGCCGGTGCAAATATTGTGATTGCTGCAAAATCGGTACAGGAAGATCCACGTTTGGGTGGTACCATTTTTTCAGCCGCAGCTGAAGTGGAAGCCCTTGGTGTAAAAGCTTTGGCAGTGCAAGTGGATATTCGCGATGAAGCACAAATTGCTGAAGCAATAAAACAAACCGTTGAAAAATTTGGAGGCATTGATATTGTAATTAATAATGCTAGCGCCATTCAATTAACAGATACCGAAAATACACCCAGTAAAAGATTTGATTTAATGCACAGCATTAATGTACGCGGTACTTTTTTAGTCGTACAACATGCACTCCCTTATTTAAAAAAATCATCACATGCACATATTTTAACCTTATCTCCTCCGATAAACTTGGCACCAAAATGGTTGGGACCCCATGTGGCTTATACTTTATCAAAATATGATATGAGTATGTTAACCTTGGGTTGGGCAGAAGAATTTAAAGATGATCAAATTGCATGTAATTCATTATGGCCGCGCACCACGATTGATACCGCTGCAGTGCGTAATTTATTGGGTGGGGAAATGTTAGCCAATATGAGCCGAACGACCGCTATTATTGCAGATGCGGCATTATTTATTTTAAGTAAAGAAAAATTAGCATACACGGGTAAAACATTTATTGATGAAGAAGTGCTGGCCGCGGAAGGCATTACCGATTTAGCACATTACTCCGTTGTACCTGGAGCTAAATTATTTTATGATTTGTTTTTATAATTTTTTCGATACTACTTTAATAAAAGATTTTATGATGAAACCTAGTTTATTATTAAGCATGGTCTTTTTATTTTTATCGGCTACTGCTCAGAAAAAAAATAAAATAGATCCGATGGTTGCGCAATTGAATACCATCAAAAACGAAACGATTACTTTTTTAGACAATCGGTATGATTTAGATAAAAAAACGGCGCTGCAAATTTGGGATTTTGCGGAAGTAGGTTACAAAGAAACGAAGAGCGCTGCGCTACATGTGCAACATTTAAAAGAGGCTGGCTTCAAGGTGGAAACAGGTGTAGCTGATATTCCTACTGCCTTTGTAGCTAGTTACGGATCGGGTTCGCCGGTGATTGGTATTTTAGCTGAGTTTGATGCTTTGCCTGGTTTGGCGCAAACAGCTAGTCCTGAAAAAAATGCCATTGCTGGAAAAATTGCTGGACACGCTTGTGGGCATCATTTGTTTGGAACTGCAAGTGTAGCAACGGGCATCGTTATCAAAGAATTAATTGCAGCTGGTAAATTAAAGGGTACGATTAAAGTATATGGTTCCCCTGCAGAAGAAGGGGGTAGTGGTAAAGTATTTTTAGTACGCGCTGGATTATTAAATGATTTAGATGCTGTTATACATTGGCATCCAGATGTTGTGAATGCAGTGGGTACTTCAGTGGCGCTTGCTAATAAATCAGCAAAGTTTAAATTTTATGGTGTTGCTTCACACGCATCCATGTCACCTGATCAAGGAAGATCCGCATTGGATGGCGTTGAAGCCATGAACAATATGGTCAACATGATGCGGGAGCATATTCCGCAAGAAACAAGAATTCATTATGTAATTACGAACGGTGGTAAAGCACCTAATGTGGTTCCAGACTTTGCTGAAGTATATTATTATGTGCGTCATCCAAAACGCAAAGAGGTCGTAGAAATTTTTGATAGAGTAGTCAAAGCCGCGGAAGGTGCTGCTTTGGGAACCGGCACGAGATTTAGTTATGATATCATAGGAGGCACACACGATTTATTAATTAATAAATCACTTGCTGAAGTAATGCAAGCGAATTTAGAAAAAGTAGGGGGCATTACTTATACGGAGGAAGAAAAAGCATTTGCAAAAAAAATACAACCCACATTTAATGGCGCACCCGTTGCTATGGAAACAGTCGCAACCATCAAACCACTGAGCTATGAAATGGGTGGTGGTAATACTGGATCCACTGATGTAGGTGACGTAAGCTATTTAAAGCCCACTGTTGGCGCGCGCGTTGCAACATGGGTGCCTGGAACAACAGCGCATAGCTGGCAAGCAGTAGCAGCAGGTGGGACAGAGATTGGAACGAAAGGAATGTTGGTGGCAAGTAAAGCAATGGCATTAACTGCAATTGATTTAATGAGTAATCCATTATTAATTCAAAAAGCAATGCAAGAGCTTAGAACTGCTATTGGCGATTATAAATACAAAGCACTATTAGGCGACATAAAACCTGCTCTGAACTACAGAGATTAATTATAAAATATATTAATCTCTGTAGTTTCATCTTATGATTTTTTCGAGGCGCCCCGTAAACGAGCGCATCGAGGGTATAGAGATTAGTTAGTAATACAAGCGTTTAAAAAATTTACGCTTCTATTACTTAAACCTCTTATGATTTTTCTAAGAAAATAATTAATCTCTATAATTTTCTCTTATGATTTTTTTAAAATTACTCGTTTGATTCCGGGCGCATTTGCGGAAAGAATAATACATCCTGTATAGAAGGTTGATTCAATATCATCATACATAAACGATCTATTCCAATACCAATACCCGAAGTAGGTGGCATGCCATATTCCAAGGCTCTTAAAAAGTCATGGTCAATAAACATGGCTTCATCATCCCCTCTTTCCATAAGTGCTACTTGATCCTCGAAACGCTTGCGTTGATCAATAGGGTCATTTAATTCCGTATAAGCATTGGCTAACTCTTTGCCATTCACCATTAATTCAAAACGCTCTACCAAACCTTCCTTTGAACGATGCTTCTTGGTTAATGGACTCATTTCAATCGGATAGTCAATAATAAATGTTGGTTGGATATATTTTGATTCACTGGTCGCGCCAAAAATTTCATCAATTAGTTTTCCTTTTCCAATCGTTGGTGGCACATCAATATGTAATTGCTTACAAACATCTCTTAATCCCGCTTCGTCCATTGCAGAAATATCAATACCCGTATTTTCTTGTATGGCTTCCATAATCGTCACACGACGAAAAGGTGCTTTAAAATTAATAGTAGTATCGCCAACGGTTAATTCTGTTTTTCCATGTAAGGTGATTGCAATCTTTTCAAACAATTGTTCTGTTATTTCCATCATCCAGAAATAATCTTTGTAAGCAGTATACCATTCTAATACGGTAAACTCTGGATTATGTGTACGATCCATTCCTTCGTTTCTAAAGTTGCGGCTAAACTCATACACCCATTCAAAACCACCGACAATTAATCGCTTTAAATATAATTCATTCGCAATACGCAGGTAAAATGGAACATCCAAAGCATTATGATGCGTCGTAAAAGGCCTAGCAGCAGCACCCCCAGGAATAGCTTGTAAAACAGGTGTATCCACCTCTAATGCACCACGGGTATTTAAAAACTCCCTAATGGTGGTCATTAATAATGTACGCTTTACAAAAGTTTCCTTTACATCTGGATTAATAATTAAATCAGCATAGCGTTGACGGTATCTAAATTCAGGATCTGTTACTGCATCAAACACGTGACCATCTTCATCACGCTTCACCACCGGTAATGGCTTTAATGATTTTGCTAATAAGGTAATGGTACTCGCATGCAATGAGGTTTCACCTGTTTTGGTAATAAACACATATCCTGTTGCACCTAAAATGTCACCTAAGTCCATAGCGTTTTTAGTCATGATATCCCAATAAGTCTTATCCTCATCTGGACAAATTTCATCTCTCTTTATATATAATTGAAAAATGCCCTTATCATCTTGAATTTTTACAAATAACACTTTACCCTTATCATTCACGCTCATAATACGACCCGCAACACAAACCGCTGCAAATTGCTCCTTGGTTTCCTCTGTATAGTTTTGCTTTATATCAATTGAATAGTGAGTTACTGGATATAAAGGTGCCGGATAGGGATTAATGCCTGCCGCTTCTAATTGTTGTAATTTTTCGCGTCGAATGATTTCTTGTTCTGACAATGATTGACTCATGGATGTTATATATTATAGTAGATGATAGTGCAAAAGTAAAACTTAAGCATCAATTAACGAATAAAGCATTTTGAACCTCCTCAAAACTCAGGGAGAGGCAATCGCTGGGCTGCATTTGCGCTATAGAAAACTGCCCAATTTGGGACCGAATTAATCTTACAACGGGGAAGCCCACACTTGCAAACATTTTACGGACCTGCCTATTTTTACCTTCTGTGAGCTGAATAGATACCCAGCTTGTAGGGATGCTTTTTCGCACTCGAATAGGTGGATTTCTTTCAGGTACCAAAAGGTTATCGGGTAATATTTTAAGTGTCGCTTTTTTAGTTTCATAGGTTTTTCCATCCACTGAAATTGTTACACCTTTAGATAGTGCTTCTATTGCACCATTTGTGATTGCACCATCCACTTGCACCCAATAAGTGCGTGCATGCGCAAATTTTGGATGTAATAATTGATGATTAATACTTGTATCATTCGTTATTAATAATAAACCTTCACTATCATAATCTAATCGACCCACTGGATAAACATCCTTGGGTACATTCAAGATATCTTTTAAGCATAATTTACCATCCGATGATGTAAACTGCGATAAAACTTGATAAGGTTTATATATTAAATAATATTCCATTTTTACAGTTGAATGAAAAAACAAAGTCCTCCTGAATGTTCAAGAGGACCTCGTATATGGATGGGTTAGTAAGTACGGGAATTGAATTCCCTTCACAATATTAAATATACTTTTTTCTAATTCAAAAAATATTTTAAACAAATTTATTGCGGTTATCCACATGTTGCCATTTTTATACGATTATTTTATAGTAAAATAATGGCTTTACTAGTAGTAAATTTTTTATAAATTAATACGCCATATTATTTTGTAACTGTCTGAAACATTGATGAATAAAGGGTTTTACTAATTTGCATTATTTTTATTTTTATAAATTAAACCTATTAAATGTTATGATTATTTATATAATGAGGGGGTTAATTTATGCACTTAATGATGAAAAAAATATTTTTATAAAAAAGGGGCATTACCTTTGATTTAGGCCAAAAAACTACTTATGAAGCTACTTACACCCGTTTCTGTTGCATGGTTATCCAAATTAACCAATGCTGAAATTATCGGTAATCAACACTTAGAAATTACTGGCGTGAATGAAATTCATCAGGTTGAATTAGGTGATATTGTGTTTGTTGATCATCCAAAATACTATAATACTTGTTTAAACAGCGAAGCAAGTTGTATTATTATAAATGATAAAAATGTAATTGTTCCAGAAGGAAAGGCTTTGTTATTTTGTACTGATCCATTTGAAGCATATTTAAAAATTGTAAAACACTTTAAGCCATTTATTCCTTGTTCAAAAGCAATAAGTGATGATGCAATTATCGGAGAAGGAACTATTATCATGCCCCATGTTTTTATTGGACCCAATGTAACCATTGGTAAAAATTGTGTGTTGCATCCGAGTGTTTCTATTTTATCAGATACTATTATTGGTGATGAAGTAATTATTCAAGCCAATACGGTCATTGGAAGTGACGCTTTTTATTATAATACAAAAAAGGACCGCCAAGATTGGTTTAAAAAACTACTCAGCTGCGGAAGGGTGGTCATTCAAGATAAGGTGGAAATTGGCGCCGGATGTACCATTGATCGCGGGGTGAGCGGTGATACTATTGTGGGAAGGGGCACTAAGATTGACAATATGGTACATATTGGTCATGATACCCAAATTGAAGCCAATTGTTTGTTTGCTGCAGGGGTTGCCATCGCGGGTGGGGTTCAAATAAAGTCAGGAGTGACTTTATGGGGCCAAGTTGGGGTGACTAAAACAATAACGATTGGCGAAAACGCCACTGTATTAGGTCATTCAGGCGTTACAGGTAGTTTGGCTGGCAATAAAGTATATATGGGATTCCCCGCGGAAGATTCTGGCATTAAGAAAAGAGAGATTGTTTGGATAAAACGCATCCCTGAATTATGGAAGAAGGTGATGGAATAAATGTTTGCTATTTAAATCTAATCCCAATTCTGCCTAGTCACTTAAATGATACAGCGCTTTCATTTCTTTACTAATACGCGTAATACTCTCGGGTAAAGGGCGATATTTAAAATCAGGAAAAGCTTTTAATAGTTTCGTGTTATCAAAATACACTACTGCTTGCGCTGTAGCTGCTGTTTCCTTGGTTAATAAAGGTGACTTCCCTGTAATCAAACCTTTGATTGCTTCTAGGCGCCATACGATGGCTGTTAGCAATGGTGTTACACGTCGATAAGGAGGACGCTTGTTAAATGCTTGTGCGATTAAACTAAAAATATATTGGTATTGCACATTTTCAGCGCTAACAATATATCGTTCACTTGTAATTGTACTATCCATTAATAATTGCATTACATCCACCACATCCATTACATCTACAAAACCGCTCACACCCGTCGTAAACCATGGAAATGCTTCATACGCTGATTTGAAAATGCCCGAAGATCCCTTGGTCCAATCTCCTGCGCCTAAAATAATCACTGGATTTACAATGGCTACATTTAATCCTTCAGCCATACCGCGCCATACTTCCATCTCTGCCAAATACTTTGTTTTCCCGTATTCACTATTACTTGTTTCCGAAGTCCAATTCATGGTTTCGTCAATAGGGGTGCCAATACGTATACGCCCTAATGCGGCAACAGAACTTACATAAACTAGTTTTTGTATTTTATGTTCTAAACAGGCATTCACCACATTCGCAGTGCCTTCCTGATTCGCGATTAACATTTTATGTTGGTCCTTAGGTGCAAACGAAACAATAGCTGCACAATGATATACTTGCGTCACCCCTTGCATGGCTTTTGCTAATGAAACCACATCTAAAATATCCCCTAATATCCAGTTTACCTTTTCTGCACCTTCAAAACTAGGAATGGTTTGACGATATAAGGCAACTACTTGTTTGTCTTTGGCAAGCAATGACTTTATTAAATGTGAACCCACAAGACCACTTGCACCGGTTACAAATATCATTGCTTATTCTTTTAATAGTTTAGATATATCTTGTTTTAATTGCTCCACTTCCAATACTTTAAGTCCATCATAAATTTTACCTCGCACTTTTCCTTGTCGGTCCACTAAGGCAAAATATTGGGTATGAATAAATTGATCCTCTATTTTTTCAACATTGTTTTTGGGGTCATCTAATAAATAAGAGCCGCGTGCCATTTGATACAAACTATCCTTACGTCCGGTTAAAAAAATCCATTTTTTTGTATTCACTTGTAAGGAATCTGAATAATGCTTTAGTACCGAAACCGAGTCTGTATCTGGATTACAGGTATGTGATAGAATTTGAAAGTCAGGCTCTTTTTTATAAATCTCATATACCTGTTTCATATTCGTATTCAACTTTGGACAAATTCCTTTGCAGGTAGTAAAAAAATATTCTACGACCGTAATTTTATTTAATAAATTTTTATCGGTGACCGCTGCCCCATCCTGGTTGGTAAAACTAAAAGGTTGCACATAACTTAATACAGGCATTTTTACTTTCCAATTGTCGGTACCCCTAAATACAAAATAATAAAAGGCGAGTAATAAAATGGTGAAAAATAAAAGATAGAATTTCGTTTTTGTAGACATAGTTAACTATTTAATCAAGTTCGCAGTAACCATACAAATTAGGACAATGCCCGTTGTTGTATTTTTACTCGACAAAGGTAATATTATTTTAGAGGAACAGAGACAGGTTGTGCTAATATAACAACATTGGATTATCTTTGTGCTATGTTTAAAAATTGGAATTGGGACGCAGTTGGAATTGGAGCCTCTTTGGCTTGTGCCATTCATTGCGCTTTACTCCCTTTGTTTTTTAGCAGTTTGCCACTACTCGGAATCAACATTTTACACAATGTCCAATTTGAATTAGGCATGATCTTACTTTCTTTTGGCATTGGTGCTTATTCATTATACCACGGTTACAAAAAACACCACCACTCCTACAAACCCATCATTTTATTTACCATCGGAATCGGATTAATGTTAAGCAGAATGGTATTTCGAGATTGGGATTTGATCTTATTATTTCCTGCAGCATTTTTTATCATTATTGCACATATCAATAATCATAATAGCTGTCGTATGCATAACCATGCACATGCGGATGACTGTGATCACTAAGCAAAAGTATAGCTCATCTCTCCATCTTTTTCATCCTTGAGCTGAATACCTATGTCCGTTAATTGATTTCTAATTTTATCGCTGGTCGCAAAGTCCTTACGTGCTTTGGCATCTTTTCTAATTTCAATCAACAACTGTATTACGCTGTTTAATTGTTGGCGATTGGCCCCCGAGTCCACTTTTAAACCTAAAATATTTTCAATGAATAAGGTAAGTTGTTCCTGTGCAAATATCCAAGTAGCCCCGGATAACGCATCTATCGAAATATGTTTGTCCTTCAATGAATTAATCGTAGGAATGATTTCAAATAAATTAGCGACCACTTTTGCGGTATTAAAATCATCCTCCATAAACGCAGTAAGCTCCTTCAGCCAAGTGTTTACTTGGGTATCCAAATTGTCGTCCTTAGCGGTTGCGCCTGCAACAAAACTTTGCGCTTTTAACCACTCATAGGCTTCCATCAATCGACGTAACGCTTTTTCAGAAGCTTGTAAAGCTTCATTACTAAAATCAAGTGTTCCTCTGTATTGGCTTTGTAATATAAAAAAGCGAACCGTCATAGGCGTATACGCTTGCGTTAGCTCATGATGATTTCCAGAAAATAATTCACTTAACTTAATTACATTGTTATAACTCTTTCCCATTTTACGACCATTGATCGTAATCATATTATTATGCATCCAATAACGTGCAGGAATTTCATGATTGCATACAGTGCTTTGCGCAATCTCACATTCATGGTGTGGAAATTGTAAATCCATACCACCTCCATGTATATCAAACTTTTTACCTAAATACTTGGTAGCCATTGCCGAACATTCAATGTGCCAACCCGGAAACCCTTCACCCCAAGGGCTTTGCCAACGCATAATATGTTCTACCGGTACTTTTTTCCATAAAGCAAAATCAACTTTACTTTTTTTCTCATCTTGATTATCTAACTCACGCGTCGTATCCAATTGGTCTTCTAAATTGCGACCACTCAAAATTCCATAAGGTTGATTTTTTTTGGAATAGTCCTCGTTGTATTTTAAAACATCAAAATAAACAGAACCATTCGCTTCATATGCATACCCATCCTGCATAATTTTTTTAATCATTTCTATTTGTTCAATAATATGTCCAGTCGCAGTCGGCTCGATACTTGGCGGTAAATTATTAAACTGATCCATGGCCCAATGATACAAGTGCGTATATTTTTGTACAAGCTCCATGGGTTCTAATTTTTCTAATATTGCTTTTGAAGCTATCTTATCATCAGCCACCTTTCCTTCTTCTTCAAAATGTCCTGCATCTGTTATATTTCTTACATAGCGCACCTTATAGCCTAGATGCATTAAAAAGCGATACACCACATCAAAAGTGATGAACGGACGCGCATGCCCCAAATGACTTTCACCACTTACAGTAGGTCCACAAACATACATACCTACATTAGGTGCATTTAATGGTTCAAAAACTTCCTTTTGACGTGTTAGTGAGTTGTATAGCTTGAGTGGCATAATTAGTATTGCCTCAAAGATATTTTATTTTCAATAAATAATTAAGGTTAATTCTTAATCAATTGCAGGTCGGCCATGATCATATGATGATCACTTAAGTTTTCATCCAATGATTCCCAGCCTTTTGTTTTCCAAGAAGCATTAGATAAGATATAATCAATGCGAAGAGTAGGTGAAATACCCATGTAGGAAGCACCAATACCAAATCCCTTTTCTAAAAAAGAATCGGACCAATCACCCCTAATTGTTTTGTAGGTATAGGAACTCGGTACATCATTAAAGTCGCCTGTGATAATACTGGGATAGGGGCTTTCATCTAAATATTTTTTTACTATTTGCGCTTGCACTGCACGTTCAACAAAAGTAGTACGCATTTTTCGAAGCACCCCTTTTTTACCATTAATATCAATACTATTCGCCTCAGCCGTTTTTTCTAAGGCGATAAAATCATTCTGTTTAAATCGATAAGAAGCTAGGTGCGTTGTAAAAACCCGAATGGTATCATCTCCTCTTAATAAATCAACATAAATTAAAGATTCCTGATTGGTATAGGCAATGCGTTGTGCTTTTATAATCGGATACTTTGAAAAAATAATACAACCTAAGAAATAAGATTTTTCGGCAATCTGAATATCCTTGGAAAAATAATTATATGGATAATTCTTATTGAAATAAGTAGCGTGATTGGCAATGTCATTAGGCCGATCATTCGTGTTGTACTCCTGCATACATATAATATCAGGATTCCATTTTTGAATGGAATACGCAATATCCTGTGTGCGTAATTTTAAGGTGCTTGTTGCCTGATTACCATTAAACCCTTTGACATTCCAGCTAATCACACGACATATATTATCTTTCTTTTTTTGTGCCATATTCATACCCGGATGCCATGCCACCAAGGAAAATAGGGTTTCCCAGCCGATGGCTAAGGTAAACAAGGGAATGAGTGATAGGGATGGTTTTGCCAACAACCAAAAAATAAATAAAAGTAGTTGTGCAATAACAATATAAGGTGCGAGTAATCCTAAGAACCCATTGATCCAAATCAATGGAAGTGGTTTTATAAATAATGGATATAGGAATAAAAAAGTCAGCAGTAACTGTACTATTAAAAATATTTTTTTACCGATGCGTCTTATGCGTGATTTTTTAGCCATTGGTTTTTGGTGCTGCACTTTTGTTTAACCAATGTAATAAATTATGCATCCATTTGCCTAAATCAACTCCCTTTTTTAATAACAACACATAAACAACGCCCGTTAAAACCGATGTTACTGCAACAAGCGAATTGGCAAATTGGTGTTTTGTTAGTAGTCCAATCTGTAATGTAAAATAGATCACAGTTAGTATCCATAAAGGAACGCCATTACCAATATTGACTAAAAGTTTAAATCGAGGGGCAATTAAAGTGCTGGCAATGGCTACCGCACTTACACTCATGCTGGCACCCATTAATGGAAAGGAAATAAAATTTGCGCCAACACCAAAGGACAACATTATGTAGGAAAGGCCACCCATTAAGCCAGCGTAAAAATAAATAGGAAACAAATGCTTATTGGATTGATTCATTTGTAACACATATCCAAATACAGTTAACCAAATCATATTGGTAAACAGTTCCCAAAAGCCCTCGTGTATCCAATTAAATGTAAATAAGCTCCAAATTTTTGTAAGCCATTGATCACCGCTGGTGGGCACTGTAAATAAATGGAATATATTTTTATAAAATAATTCAATAGGGGTGCCATCTAAAAAATAGATCACTTTAAAAAATCCCAACATAACATAGGCGACCAAATTGATAGCCAACAAAGCGACTAATGCGTTATTGTCAGCACCTAATAGCGGTTTTTGATTTGGACCTTGTTGCATATACTACTTATTTAATCAACGATTACAAATAGGAGTTCCCTTTTTTCTTCCATAAATACACCAACACAAAACCTACAATAGCGCCACCCACATGGGCCCACCTTGCTACATTATCACCCGCTGAATTTTCCAACGCTTTATATAATTCAAAAGCAAAATATAAAATACCTAACCATTTTGCTTTGATAGGGAATAAAAAATAAATATAGATATAGGTATTGGGAAATAAATATACAAACGCGATCAATATGCCAAACACGGCGCCGCTTGCGCCTAAGGTAGCTGTGTTGATTGTTTTATTATAATAAGTGGTTATTAAATCCATTAATTCAGGTGCTAAGCCTGGTGTAGACAAGCTCACTTTATTATCACTTAATATACGCGTCAATGGAATACGGTGTGCTTGCGCATATTTTATTACAGCATCTGCAAATCCTGGCGAATTGGATTTACTTAAAGTGAGCAAATTTTGATACTCATTGCTTAAGGGTATAAACTCATAGGATAAAATGAGCAAGTGTACCACTGCTGCACCCAAACCACATAAAAAATAAAATAATAAAAAGCGTTTGGGTCCCCATACATTTTCAAGAATAGAACCAAACATCCAAAGGGCAAACATGTTTCCTAAAATATGGCCAAAGTTGCCGTGCAAAAACATATGGGTAATTAGCTGCCATGGTTGATACAATTCACTTTGCCAGGCGTGTAATGCAAAATAATCTTCGATGGAAAAACTACTTGCGGGGCCGCCAAATGTATTTTGAGCTAAAAAAACCAACCCATTAATAATTAATAAATTTTTAATGATGGTAGGTAAAACTTCAAATCGGGTGGGCCTAAATTGATTCATTCGTAATATATTTTATAATAAATCGGTACGTTTTAATTGCACTACGTTTTCAATATGTAAGGTATGCGGAAACATATCCACGGGTTGTATTTTAGTTACCGTATATTTTTCACCCAACAAAGATAAGTCACGCGCTTGAGTTGCAGGATTACAACTTACATATACAATTAATGGTGCCTGTATCTCTAATAACTTTTTGACTAATTTATCCTGCATACCTGCGCGCGGTGGATCTGTAATGATCACATCTGGTTTGCCATGGGTGTCAAAAAATGCATCATCGCATATATTTATGACATCCCCTGCAAAAAATGCAGCATGTGATAAATTGTTGATGCTTGCATTTTCTTTCGCATCTTCAATGGCTTCCGCGACCACTTCCACTCCAATAATTTTTTTTGCTTCTTTACTACAAAAAATACCAATACTACCTGTGCCACAATATAAATCATACACCACTTCCTTGCCAGTAAGCTCAGCAAAGTTGCGCGTTACTTGGTATAAGATTTCGGCTTGTTTTGAATTGGTTTGAAAAAAAGATTTAGGGCTAATTTTAAAATCAAAATTTTCTAAGGCTTCTGTAATATAACCCGTGCCAAAATATACTTGCGGCACCAAATCCTGCATACTATCATTTCTCTTTTCGTTTATCGTATATAATAGTGTGGTGATTTGAGGAAATTTTTTCAAGAACAAATTAAGTAAGGCTTCTCTTTTTTCGCCGCCATCATATCCTAAAATAACATTCACCATCCACTCCCCTTTCGTAGTATTGCGAATAAACATATTACGAAGCCAACCTTGGTGTTGTTTAATATTATAAAAAGGCATTTCATTTTCAATAGCAAACCGAACTGCTGTTTTTCTAATTTCATTGGTAGGCTCGGATTGTAAGTAACAAGTATCGATCTCTACCACTTTTTCAAAAAAACCTCTTGCATGAAAACCACCTGCACCAATCGATTTAGTAGGTTCAAGCCCCGCAGCCTTCATTGCTTTGAACTCCTCAAAGGGTATAAATTTTTCAGTGGCAAAAGTATATTCTACTTTATTGCGATACCCTTGCGTTTCCTTGGCCCCCAATATGGGTGGGATAACTGGTAAAGGTATTTTAGCAATGCGCGTTAAATTATCAAATACTTGTTTGTGTTTGTAAACCAACTGCTGTTCATAGGGCAACATCTGCCATTGACATCCGCCGCATACACCAAAATGCGAACAAAAGGGTTTTACTCTAATGTCAGAATAGGTATGAAATTTTTTCACAAAGCCCTCACCCCAATCGGCTTTGTTTTTTTGCAGTTGCACATCCACCACATCACCCGGAACCGCACCTTCCACAAAAATTACCTTACCATTCACCCTTGCGAGTGATTTTCCTTCGGCTGCATAATCTTCAATAAGGACATTTTCTAATAAGGGGGCTTCTTTCTTTTTTCTCACGAGAACAAAGGTAATACCCATGGATTAAAATAAGGGTAAATCTGAATTTTAATTGTGATTAGTTTTATTGATAATCGCTTATTTTTACAGCAATTTTTAAATAACCCGACTTTAATAAAATGAGCATTAAAAAAGCGATCCTATTATTTGTGTTTTTACCAAGTTTTTGCTTTGCACAAACCAAAAAGCCAATTACAAAAAGCACAACAAGTACTGCCGTTAATAAGCCAGCTGTAAAGTCACAAGGTCACAGTATACAGATTAGCCTTAAACCATACCAAAATACCAAAATATATATTGGCACCAACTATGGTAACTCGCGCGTACTTGCCGATTCTGCTATCTTAAATGACAAAAGTGAGGGGGTTTTTGAGTCTAGTAAAAAATTGACCCCGGGGATCTATTTTGTGGTATCTCCCAAATATGCCATCTTATTTGATTTTTTGATAGACGAAAATCAAAAATTTAAAATTATTGCAGACACCACTAATTTAACAGATGTTACCATTATTGGCTCGAAAGAAAATGACATTTTTAAAAACTATTCGAAATCGATGAATGACATTGGTGCGCAATTAGGCGAGATTGAAAAAGCATTCAAATCAGCAACCAATGCAGGTGATTCAACAGTATTGGTTAATAAATACAATGACAAGAAAAAAGAGTTGAACGATAACCGCCAAGCAATTATGAAGGGGCAGCCTAATTCAATGACAGCTTATTTATTAAATGTAATGCAACGCCCTGATGTGCCAGCGATTCCAATAGTGAATGGCAAAGCGGATTCTACCTATCCTTTTTATTATATAAAAAATCATTTTTGGGATAATGTCGTGTTCAATGATAACCGATTAGTAAGAACACCCTTTTTTGAAGCTAAGCTGGATGAGTATTTTAAAAATTATGTTTCTCGTGAACCGGATTCAATTATTGAGGAAGTACAATACATGTTAACCGTTGCAAAAACGGGTAATGAAATTTATCCATTTTTACTTTTTAAATTTACCAATAAATATATCACCCCTGAATTCATGGGTCAGGACAAAGTGTTCCTACATATTTATCAAAACTTTTTTGCCAAAGGGGACACCACATTGCTTAACGAAGCTTCAAAAAAATCAATCACTGAGCGCGCTTATAGTATGATGGCCAACCAACTTGGTTTAGCCTCGCCCCCATTGGTTATCAATGATATAAATGATAAAAAAATATCTTTATACGATATCGTTTCTCCATATACTTTTGTTGCATTTTGGGACCCTACTTGCAGTCACTGTAAAGTGGAAATTCCAAGAGTAGATTCTTTTTATAAAGCGATTTGGAGCAAGCTGAATGTAAAAATACTTTCAGTCAATATCAATTTTAAAGAGTTAGCATCTTGGAAAACTTTTATTAAAGAAAATAAATTAGCAGGATGGATACATGCGTACCAAACGGAAGCTGATTTAAATAAAGAAATACAACAAGGCAAACCTACCACCATTCGTCAATTATACGATGTATTTAAAACGCCTACGTTTTATTTACTCGATGCAAATAAAAAAATTATCGCCAAAAATTTAAGCATTGAACAGTTCAATGATTTTTTGGTCAATACCAGCAATAAAAAAGCGCCTTAATTAAGGCGCTTTGAATTATTTGTATATAACTATATTACTAAAATACAGCAGCAACTACATCTTTCACCACTTTTGGTTTTCCTAAAGTGTAGTAGTGTAATACCGGTACGCCAGCGGCTTTCAGCTCCTTACTTTGTTGTATCAACCATTCTATACCCACTTGCTCACAAGCCTCATCAGTAGTGGCAGCCAACATTGCAGTAGATAAATCAGTAGGTATATCTACATAAAAAATATTAGGTAAAATAGTCAACTGCTTTTTATTAGTGATGGGTTTTAAGCCCGGTATGATTGGAACATTAATTCCAATACTTCTGCAAGCGTCCACATATTCGAAATATTTTTTATTGTCAAAAAACATTTGTGTCATAATATATTGTGCACCTGCATCTACTTTTTCTTTGGCTTTTTGTAAATCAAACTCCATGCTTGGGGCCTCAAAATGTTTTTCAGGATAGCCTGACACACCCATACAAAAATTACTCTTGCTGCCATTAATAATATCCTTATCCAAATAGATGCCATTATTTAATCCAACGACTTGCTTTAATAATTCAATGGCTTGCTTATTACCATTGTGTTCTGGCACAAAAGTTTTTTGTCCTTTCTCTGCATCTCCTCTTAATACCAATACATTATCAATACCTAAAAATTGTAAATCAATTAATGCATCTTCCGTTTCTCTTTTTGAAAAGCCAC
>JANREK010000034.1 GCA_030726065.1 Sediminibacterium sp.
ATATATATAATTAATTATAATATAAATTAGAAATATCGAAAAAATGGATATAAATCAATACAGTATTGATTTATTATAAAATATTTTAATTTAATTAAAAAAAATATTGTGGAAAAAAAGTTGAATAAAAATGAAGATATGGCGAATTTTTCGCAAAAAAATAGGGCTTACCTTAAAATCTAGCCCTATTTAGAAAAATTGTATGAATTGGATTAGCTTGATTGAACGAATAAGCTGGCATCTTTTGAAGCTAATAAAGTGGAGCCTGTTAAAAATATATCCACTTGACGGGCGCATTCGCGACCCTCACTAATAGCCCAAACGACTAATGATTGTCCACGACGCATATCACCCGCGGTGAAAACCTTGGCAATATTTGTTTTATAGTTTTGTTCTGATGCCTTTACATTTCCTCTTTCATCTAAAGCAACATCAAGCTCGTCGATGATACCAGCAGGATCCGCATGCAAAAATCCCATGGCTAATAATGCTAATTCACATGGAATTTCTCTAATGCTTCCTTCCTTTTCCGTGAATTTGGAAGGGCTGCCATCTGTACTGCTTGTCCACTCAAGGTCTACAATTTGTAATGCTTTTAAATTGCCTTTTTCATCCCCGATAAATGCTTTTGTAGCAACGCCCCATATTCTATCAGCACCTTCCTCATGTGAGCTAGTTGTTTTTAAAATCATAGGGTAGCTAGGCCATGGCATATACTCTGCTCTTGCTTCTGGTGGTTTTGGTAGTAATTCAAATTGTGTAACTGATGTTGCTTCATGTCTATTTGAAGTTCCTACACAATCACTTCCGGTATCTCCGCCACCAATGACAACCACATTCTTTTTGGTTGCTTTAATATCTTGTTCCTCAAGGGTAATGTTGCTGACCCTTTTATTTTGTTGTTTTAAAAATTCCATGGCATAATGAACCCCCTTTAAATCACGACCAGGGATGGTTAAATCTCTCGGGATAGTTGACCCGCCTGCTAATACTACTGCGTGATAATCACGCATGATATCGTTCACTCTTACATTCACACCTACATTGACATTACATATAAATTGAATTCCTTCTTCTTCTAAAACGGCAATGCGTCTTTCAACAACCGTTTTTTCTAATTTAAAATCAGGAATGCCAAATCGCAATAAACCGCCTGGCTTTGGATCTCTTTCAAACACGGTGACTTCATGTCCAGCATAATTTAATTGTGCAGCAGTGGCTAAACCTGCAGGTCCTGATCCAATGACTGCTACTTTTTTTCCTGTTCTTAGGGTTGGTTTACGCGGTGCTACAAATCCTTTTTCAAATGCAATTTCTATGATATGTTTTTCAATTTCTTCAATAGCAACTGCGGGTTGATTAATGCCTAATACACATGCACTCTCACAAGGTGCAGGGCATATGCGTCCTGTGAACTCAGGGAAATTATTGGTGGAGATTAATATTTCATATGCATCCTTCCATTCTTTATTATACACGGCATCATTGAATTCAGGAATAATATTTCCTAAAGGGCACCCATTGTGACAAAAGGGGACACCACAATTCATACAACGTGCTGATTGTTCATTTAGTTTTTGATCAGGTAATAAATCCACGAATTCTTTATAATTCTTTTTCCTTTCTGTTGCTGACAGTTTGGAAGGAAGTTCCCTTGAAAATTCTTTAAATCCTGTTGGCTTGCCCATATACTTTATTCCAATAATTAAGTCAATGAATGTTTTTGTTAATGATTATTTTGAAGTGACTGCTTTTTGTTTTTGCAATTGCAATACTTTTTTATAATCACGCGGAAATACTTTTATAAATTGCTTTAATTGATTTTCAAAATCAGCTAAAATAAATTTTGCAACAGAACTTCCGGTTTTATCATAATGTAGTTGGATTAGATTTTGTAACACTGGAATATCATCCCCAGCAACCGGATCTAAATCAACCATTTCCATATTACACATCGCTGCAAAATTATTTTGAATATTATATATATATGCAATACCGCCACTCATACCTGCGGCAAAGTTGCGACCTGTAGCCCCAAGGATAACCGCAGTCCCGCCAGTCATGTATTCACAACCGTGATCACCAACGCCTTCCACCACCACTTGTGCACCTGAATTTCGAACAGCAAATCGTTCCCCCGCTTTACCTCTAATAAAGGCAATGCCACTGGTAGCACCATACAAGGCAACATTACCAATGATAATATTTTCTTCAGGAACAAAGGTTGCTTTTTTATCAGGATAAACTATTAATTGCGCACCACTTAGTCCTTTCCCGAAATAGTCGTTTGCGTCACCTTCTAATTCCAAAGTAACCCCTTTGGTATTGAATGCGCCAAAGCTTTGTCCTGCTGTTCCTTGAAATTTAAAATGAATAGTATCTTCAGGTAAGCCAATGCCTTTATACACTTTGGTTATTTCATTAGAAACGATGGTGCCGGTGGTACGATCTGTATTTTTTATTGGGAAGTGAGCGCTTACTTTAGTTTTTTTATCAATGGCAGGTTGTGCAGCTGCTAATAATTTCCAATCTAAAACATCGGACATTAAATGATCCTGCACTTCAGTTTGGTATAAGCTAACGCCGTCTTCTGCTGGTTCTTTATACAATACATCACTTAAATCTAAATTTTTGTATTTCCAATGGTTGATGTTTTCACGCATGGCTAAAGCGTCCACTTGTCCCACCATTTCATTAATTGTTCTATATCCTAGTTCAGCCATTATTTCACGAAGCTCCTGCGTAATAAATTCAAAGAAACGAACAACGTGATCAGGATCGCCTTTAAAGCGTTTGCGTAATTCAGGATCCTGGGTTGCAACCCCAACAGGGCAGGTATTCATATGACACTTACGCATCATGATACAACCTTCTACAATTAATGCCACTGTTGCAACGCCCCATTCTTCAGCGCCTAATAATGTTGCAATAGCAATATCTCTTGCAGTTTTCATTTGACCATCGGCTTGTACGACAACTCGACTGCGTAATTTATTTTTAACTAAAGTTTGATGTGTTTCTGCCAAACCTAATTCCCATGGAAGTCCTGCATGTTTAATGGAACTTAATGGCGAGGCACCTGTGCCGCCATCAAAACCTGCAATTAAAACTACATCTGCTTTTGCTTTTGTAACACCAGCAGCAATAGTTCCAACCCCTGCTTTACTTACTAATTTTACATTAATACGTGCGGCACGATTTGCATTTTTTAAATCAAATATCAATTGCGATAAATCTTCAATCGAATATATATCATGATGGGGTGGTGGTGAAATTAAACCTACACCTGGAGTTGCATATCTAGTTTTTCCAATCCAATCATCTACCTTATCACCTGATAATTGTCCGCCTTCACCAGGTTTTGCACCCTGTGCCATTTTTATTTGTAATTCATCCGCTTCGGATAAATAATAACTCGTTACACCAAAACGCGCACTTGCTACTTGCTTAATCGCACTTCGCATGGAATCGCCATTGGGTAATTTCTCATATCTTATTTCATCCTCACCACCTTCTCCAGTATTGCTTTTACCTCCCAAACGATTCATTGCAATGGCAAGGGTGGTATGCGCTTCCCATGAAATTGAACCAAAGGACATTGCGCCGGTTGCGAATCTTCTATAGATAGCGGATGCCGGTTCCACCTCATCAATGGATATAGAAGGTCTGGTGGGCTTAAAATCAAACAAGCTTCTTAATGTGCACGCTTTTTCCGTTTGATCATTTACTGTTTTGGAATATTTTTTAAAAGTGGGGTAGTCATTCATTTTTGTGGAATGCTGTAACAAATGAATGGTTTGTGGATTGAATAAGTGAAACTCACCACGACGCTTCCATTGGTATACGCCACCTTCTGCTAAACGATCAACAGGGGATGATTTTTTTGCAAATGCCAAATCATGTTTTGCTAAAATTTCTTTTGCAATTTCATCTAAGCCCATACCATTGATACGGGAAGTAGCTCCTGTAAAATATTTATTAACTACCTCTTTATTAATTCCAATGATTTCAAAAATTTGCGCACCTTGATAGGATTGCAAAGTAGAGATACCCATTTTTGAAAATACTTTATATAATCCTTCGTTCACCGCCTTGATATAATTTTTCTTTAACTTGTCTGAATCATAATCCGATTTTATTTTGTCATGCAATTTCAAATCTCGAATGGTAGACAATGCCATATATGGGTTAATTGCTGTTGCACCAAAACCAATCAAACATGCATAATGATGAACTTCCCATACATCGCCCGCTTCCACGATAATTCCTACTTTGCCTCGTAAGCCTTTTTTAATTAAATGATGATGCACGCTTGAGCAAGCTAATAATGTCGGAATTGCAGCATGTTCAGAATCAATAGCACGATCAGTAAGTACGATAACTTCGAAGCCATCTTCTACCGCATCTACTGCATATCTACATAAACGGTCAAGGCCTCTTTTTAAAGAACCTTCTTTTCCATCTGCTCTAAAATAACATTGTAAAGTTTTTGCCTGAAATACGCCTGTATCAATACTTCTTATTTTTTCTAGTTCGTGGTTATTTAAAATGGGATGCTTTAATGCAAGGCAATGACTCGCCATAGGATCTTCGGTCAATAAATTCCCCTGACTTCCTACAAAGCTTGCCAAGGACATGACCATTCTTTCTCGAATTGGATCAATAGGCGGATTAGTTACCTGTGCAAATAATTGTTTGAAATAACTTGTAATATGTTGTGGTTGATCACTCAAAACAGCCAAGGGCGTATCCGTTCCCATAGAACCAATCGGCTCTTTGCCATCCAATGCCATTGGAATAATAATGTTTTCTAAATCTTCTTTGCTATAACCAAACGCTTTTTGGTATTTGAAAATTTGATCATGCTCCAAATGGGTAAATTGAATGCGCGGCTCTGGTAATTCTTCTAATCTAATTTTATATTTATTGACCCAATCTGCATAAGGTTGTTGTGCGCAAATATTTTCTTTTAAATCAGTGTCACTAATAATTTTTCCAGCTTCCATATCAACGACAAACATTTTGCCAGGTTGTAATCGACCCTTCTCAATGATGATAGCGGGATCAATAGGTAATGCACCTGTTTCTGATGCCATAATTACACGATCATCATTGGTTACACAGTATCTTGAAGGTCTTAAACCATTGCGGTCAAGTGTGGCGCCAATTATTTTTCCATTGGTGAATGAAATTGATGCAGGTCCATCCCATGGTTCCATAAATGCTGCATGAAATTCGTAAAATGCTTTTTTCACAGGATCCATTAATTCATTACCGTCCCATGCTTCAGGGATGAGCATCATCATCACATGCGGCAATGAACGACCTGATAAAGTCAAAAGTTCAATCACATTATCCAAACAAGCTGAATCGGATTGTCCTGCAGTTACAATTGGCAGTATCATATCTAATTCCTCTTTGCTAAAATAAGGAGAGAAGAAACTGCTTTCGCTGGATCGTAACCAATTCAAATTTCCTTGTAAAGTATTGATCTCCCCATTATGTGCAATGTAGCGGAAGGGTTGTGCCAATTTCCAGGAAGGAAAGGTATTTGTAGCAAAACGAGAATGTACTAAGCCGAAAGCCGATACAACACGCTTGTTACTTAAGTCGGGAAAGTATTCCCTTACTTGATGGCTTGTTAATTGTCCTTTATAAACAATCACTCTTTGCGAAAGTGAGGCCATGTAAAAACCAATCGCTTCTTTTTTTATAGTATTGTTAATCGTATGTGACGCATAATTTTTTAAAACAAATAATTTGCGTTCGAAATCTAATGGGTCAGTAATGCTTTCTGGTTTTTTTAAAAAAACTTGTTCCATGATCGGCTCGACAGATAATGCGGAAGGGCCAATGGTGCTTTTATTTATAGGTACAGTTCGATAACCAATAATTTCAATACCTAATTTCTCTGCTGCGCGTGCAAATATTTCTTGACACTCCTCCTTCATTCCTTTTTCAGCAGGGAAAAATATAAATCCAACACCATATTCATTAATGTCCGGTAAGTGAATTCCTTTTTGTAATAATTCATCAAAGAAAAATTCATGTGGAATTTGAATCATAATACCTGCGCCATCACCTGTATTAATTTCACATCCACAAGCGCCACGATGCTCCATGTTCTCTAAAATAGTCAATGCGTCATCAACATTTTGATGCGCTTTAATTCCTTTAATATGGGCAACAAAACCTATACCACAAGCGTCGTGTTCAAAAGCAGGATCATACAATCCTAAGTTTTCATTTTTCTTCATTTCCAACCTATTATTTAAAGGATAATTTAAACCGGGTAGCGATTCGTGTAAAATTACGAAATAATGAGGATTTTTTAAAGGAGAAGTGCAAGAAATTTACGCACCAATAATTATCAATTAAAAAAACCTTTAGGAGGGCATAATTTTATAAATAACGAACGTTCGCATTTTTGGTTAAACTGATTGCGGTTGGCCATGAAAAGAGGAGTGGTTGCACGTTATATCGTATCGATCCTTATGTTATTTGTGAGGTTGGATTTTTGGTACTTCTTATTTTTTTCATATATGCCATAAAGCGAACTGCCAGATCCTGACATACTAGCGTAAACAGCCCCTTGTTGGTAGAGGTCGTTCTTTAATGCGCCAATGATGGGGTGTGATTTAATCACTGGTGCTTCGAAATCATTAATTAATTCCTGCTTCCAAGTGGAGATAGGTTGTTGAATGATGGTAGTAATTAATTTATCTTTTTTACAGGGCGTTATTTGTTGAAAAGCCCAAGGGGTTGCGATATGAATGCCTGGATGTAAAAGTACAATGGTGTAATTAGATAAATTGCATTCAATAGGAGAGAGTAGTTCTCCCTTTCCAGTTGCATGACAAGGCGTATCAAATAAAAAATAGGGGCAATCACTTCCTAATTTTTCTGCATAAATAATAAGTTGTTTCTGGCTAAGCCCAATTTCAAATAGGGTGTTTAAAATTTTCAATGCCGAAGTGCCATCACTTGATCCACCGCCTAATCCCGCGCCCATGGGAATTATTTTATGCAAATGCATTTGTATTTCAGGAAGGGAAGGGAAATCGGCTTTTAATAAATGGTATGCTTTTATGCATAAGTTATTGCTGCTATCTCCTGGAATTGTCAATCCTGAATTTGAAAAACTAGTTGCATCATTAGTTTTCGCTGGTGTTATTTCTAGAATATCTTTTAAGGCAACTTGATAAAAAACAGTTTCTAATTCATGAAAGCCATCGGCTCTTTTAGCGACAATGGATAAGCCTAAATTAATTTTGCAATGGGGATATTGAATCATTATTTATGATTTCTTTTGCGCAGTTCTTTTATTGATCTCATCTCTGATATCAATTGCGCGAATGTAGTCTTCCTGATCTAATACTTCCTTTAATAAATTATTCAATTCAATCAAGGATAATAAACTAAGGTCATTTATTTTCGAAGGCTCATTGACGGGTGTTGCATGAATCGGTTTGTCTGTATTTTCATTGGTTAATCCTGCTTGTTCTAAAATATTTGAATACACATAAATAGGGCAACCAAATCGCACGGCTAACGCGATGGCATCACTAGTGCGACTGTCAATTTCAATGGTATCATTCGCAGTGAAACAAACTAGTTTTGAATAGAAAATTCCTTCCTGTAAATCACATATGTAAACTTCTTGTAGTTGAACGCCGAATGCGGTCATAAAATTTTTCATCAAATCATGTGTCAATGGTCTGGAAGGGTGCATATTTTCCAATGCAACAGCAATGGCTTGTGCTTCAAATCCACCAATAACAATGGGCAAACGGCGTAAGCCATTTACTTCGCCCAATACAACTGCATATGAGTTTGACTGGGTAATGCTATGCGACAAGGCAACAATTTCTAGTTCAATTTTATGCATATTTCAAATTACCCCCTAAAGTTAAATAATTATGTTATTCGTTGTGCTTCATTTTTGAAATTGCAGCTGTTAATGCCGGCACAACTTCAAATGCATCTCCGACAACACCATAATCCGCTGCCTTAAAAAAGGGAGCTTCTGGGTCCTTATTAATCACCACAATTGTTTTGCTTCGGTTAACGCCTGCTAAATGCTGAATGGCACCCGAAATTCCAATGGCAATATATAAGTTGGGCGCAATTTGAATACCAGTTTGACCCACATGCTCATGATGTGGTCTCCAATCTGAATCCGATACGGGTCTGCTACATGCAGTTGCGGCTCCTAATGCTTTTGCTAAATTTAATAAGATACCCCAGTTTTCTGGTCCCTTTAATCCGCGCCCACCACTCACCACTAAATTGGCTTCGGTTAATGGAATTTCCCCTATTATTTTATTGACATTAGTTACTTTAACAGAAGCTGTGGGGATAGGTAAATTCACCTCCTCGATGGTAGCGCCTAATTCGTAATTTTCAATACCAAAACTATTTTGATTAATGGCGATTACTTTTTTTGGTGTCTCAATTTTTATACTAGCAAATGCCTTTCCAGAAAACACTGTTTTTGTAACTTCAAAACCATTTTGCAAATTTGGTAAACTACATGCACCTGTAACGATGCCAGCATCTAATTTAACAGCCACTGCAGGTGCAATTGCTTTCCCATTAATATTATGTGCAAATACAATGACTTCTGCATTTAAATGGGTAGCAGCAGTTGCAATTAAACTTGCATGAACTTTAGCGTCAAAATTATTTAAGGTTTCATTATTCAATTGGTGCACTTTGCTAGCACCTAATTTTCCGAGTGCAGTTAAATCATCATTTACAGTTCCTAATAGCAATGCTTCTGAACTACAACCTAATTGCTTTGCAATAGCCGCCCCATAGGAAATGGCTTCATGGGACGATTTTTTTATTTCTTTTTCTGAATGATCTATATATATTAGTACCATATTTTTTTTATTTTAAACTCTTTTTTGAAAACCGAAAATGGGTAATTATCAAATGATTTTGTTAAATAACTTTTGCTTCTTCTTTTAATAGCTTAACTAATTCTTCCATTTGGTCAGGCGTAATTAATTTAACACCCGTTTTCGCTGGTGGTAAACTAAATTCCTTGATGCTGGTATGCGCATTCGTTGCAACAGGGTCTAACACTTTTAATGGTTTTGTTCTTGCCGCCATAATACCACGCATATTGGGGATTCTTTGTTCGGCCATTCCTTTTTGACAACTAATAATCATAGGAAGTATTACTTCATTAGTTTCTTCCCCGCCTTCAATTTCGCGTTGAATGGTAGCAGTATTTCCATTCATTTCTAAATGATTGGCTAGTGATACAAACGGAAGATCCAATATTGCAGAAAGCATGGATCCAATACAAGCACTATTATAATCGATGGTTTCTTTGCCGGTCATGATTAAATCGTAAGATGCCTGTTTTGCAACAGTTGCAATTTGTTGGGCTATCACATAGGAGTCATTACTATTTATATTTACACGGATGGCTTCATCACCTCCCAATGCTAATGCTTTACGTATAATAGGTTCCGCCTCGGGTCCGCCAACAGTAATCAAATGAATGTTGGTGGTAGGATCCTTTTCTTTTATTTCAATGGCCCTCACTAATGAGTACCACTCGTCATAGGGGTTAATGATCCACTGCACGCCATTTTCATCGAACTTTGTATTACCTTCGGTGAACGCAATTTTAGCAGTGGTGTCGGGTGTTTTACTGATACAAACTAAAATGTTCATGGTCTAAAATTTGATTTTGGTTGTTTATGCAACTAATGCAAATATAAGACAGTTTTTTTACCAACTATGCACTAAAATGAGTTCGGATGAATCGAATTGAAAAAATTAATGAATTTCTTAAACAACAACCCAAGGATAATTTCTTAAGGCATGCTTTGTCCCTTGAATACCTTAAAGTTGGGGAGGAACTTAAAGCGAGGGATTTGTTTGTAGCCATACTCACTGAATCACCGGATTATATAGGTTCCTATTACCATTTGGCCAAATGTTTGGAAAAATTAGGGGATAAAAAGGAGGCAATTATTTGGTATGAAAAAGGGATGGCTGCGGCTAAGTTGGCGAAGGATGACCATGCGTATCGAGAATTGCAGGGCGCTTATGAGGACTTGGTTTATTAAAAAATATAATAGTTAGGATCCTCAGTTTTTGTAAAATAACGAAATACAATTTTAATTACACTATCTAAGTCTGTTACTAATCTTATCGTCGATAAGTTGAAAAAAGTCATCAGGTTTATAAGTTCTCCAAGCAGTAATTTCCATCAATTCAATATACCTATTTAATTTTTTTTGTAAAAAATCATATTGTGCAGCAGGGTGCAAGTTGACCATAACAGCCCAGCCTTCGTTGTCCGCTAATTCTTCATACCATTCCTCGTAATAATCACGGTCCCCATTATGAAAATTGTATACGTATTCACCTATCAAAATAAATTTATTTATGCTATAGGACATTAATGAATCCAACACTTCCCGCTTTAATAGCATTATATCATTTTCAATCGCATCATTCCATTCACCTATGAGTTCAATAATGGCAAAGTTGGACTCATAGGCAACAAAAAGAATTTTTAAATATAAATTTTTACTTCCAAATGTATCCCATTGTGGATGGATATAATAATTGTAAACTGTTTGTGAAAATTCAAACTCGCTATAAGTTTGACCAAAAAATATAGATTTGGGATCTTCGTCGGCTATATATAAATGTCGCCATTGAAAATAGGGCTCAATTTCGTGCATGCTACTACAACTATTTGTTGTTTTTGTGATAAGCGATTAACCCTTCCATGGGGGATTTGGTGATTTTACCTAATTCCATTTCATAAACCAATGCGAGTTGTTTAATAACATCTCTAAAAGCATAAGCGACACTGCCTATGAAATGAATAGGGTGTAACCAGGATTCATTTAATTTATTTAAATGGGTATAGAAGAAATCATTTAATCCATCTTCAATAATATTTTCAATCATATAGTGTCCGCGATGCTCGCTTAAGAACATAGCAAAGGAAGCCAAGTATTTATTGGGAAAGGGCTCTTGGTAAATTTTATTTAAAATTTCAGAACGATTTAAATGGTACTTTTTTTCAAAACAAAGCATTAATTCTTCGTCAAAAGTTTTATATAAAAAATATTGTAACACTTTTTTCCCAAGGTAGGCTCCGCTGCCTTCATCTCCTAAAACATAGCCAAGGCCAGGGCTGTTTTTAGCAATAATCTTTCCGTTATAATACCCTGTATTTGATCCTGTTCCTAAAATACAAGCAATACCTTTATTTTTTTGACAAGTGGCACGCGCGGCGGCTACTAAATCAGTTTGAATGTCAAGGGTTGCGTTTTTGAAAACTAATTTCAGTGCTTTTTTTAAACTTATAACATTGTCTAGATTGCTTAATCCTGTACCATAAAAGTAAACGGCATTTATTTTTTCAACATTGATCTTTTTTGAAAAGGCTTTCACTAAAATTGCAGCAATTTCATCCGTGGACAAAAAGTAGGGGCTAATGCCTATCGTGCTAATGGATTGTTTTTTATTGTTTTGAACAATCGTCCATTGACATTTTGTTGCACCACTATCTGCGATTATATAATTTTTCATAACTGCCAATTAGCAGTGAAATTAACACAATTAGTGGATACGCAAGAGTATTAAGTCCATTTTAAACATTAAATAATGTAATTTTGTAGTCAATAAAATGCACATGCAACAGAATAATACAAATTGGTTTACCCCCATTTCATATGCCCTAATGATTATTGTCGGTATTGTGATTGGGGTTTTTGTGAAGGGAGATTTATCTACTAGGGGTTTATTCACTGCAAAGCAGGATCCGATTTTGGAAATGATCCAAATTGTGCAATCGAAATATGTGGATTCCCTGAAAAATGATAGTACAAGTATTAAATTGGCTGATTATTATTTAAGCCAATTGGATCCGCATTCTGTATATATTCCTCCTGCTGATTTGGTCGATGTGAATGAACAATTGGCGGCCAACTTAAAAGGAATTGGTATCGAATTTCAACAGTTCAGAGACAGTTTTTTTGTCACCTATGTTTTAAAGGATGGTCCAGCCTTCAAAGGAGGCGTTCAGTTAGGGGATATACTATTGAAAGCAAATGATTCTATAAAATTATCCGGCGGCAATTTACAAGTGGATGAGGTAAGGCAAAAAGTAAAAGGGCCAGAAGATAGCCCATTGAAATTATTAGTGTCGAGAAAAAATAAGCAAGTGCAATTGCAATTAACAAGGGCTAATATTCCTATTTCGCCGATTGATGCATTCTATATGGTTAATGATACTGTTGGGTATATTAAATTAAACAAGTTTACAGATCGTACATATGAAGCTTTTATGCAAGCCTTAGATCCTTTGGTCCAAAAAGGGATGAAGTCATTGGTTTTGGATTTGCGTAATAATGGCGGGGGCTTACTTTCTGAAGCAGTGGGCATTGCTGATGAATTATTGCCTGGAAATAAATTAATCGTTTACACCGAAGGGGCACATTCACCTAGGGTAGATTATTATTGTAAGAGAGATGGCCTTTTTGAACAAGGGGAAATTACGATCTTAATGAATGAATCCTCCGCTTCTGCAAGTGAAGTATTAGCTGGGGCATTACAAGATTGGGATAGAGCGACGATTGTTGGAACAAGGTCATTTGGCAAGGGATTGGTACAACAGCAATTTAATTTGTCAAATGGAGGTGCATTGCGCTTAACAACAGCAAAATATTATACCCCATTAGGTAGAAATATTCAACGCCCTTATGTTTTAGGAAAGGAAGCATATGAAGATGCTTATGTTAAAAGAATACATGAAGATGCGATTGGTATACCAGATTCTAATTTCAAAGGGAATTCATTCAAAACCCCCAAGGGCAATTTAGTTTATGGTGGTGGTGGTATTTATCCTGACAAGTGGGTTGTAAGTAATGATATACTAATGGATACAACCAATCATTTGTTGTTGCAAAATAATTTATTCAACGAATTTGTACTTGTTTTTTATCTTTCCAAACTACCTCAAATGACCCAGTTAAAAAATGTTCCCGATTTACTGACGCAGTTTAATACGGAAACAACCTGGGAGGCATTCATCAATTTTACTAAACAACATTCGCCGAGTAGTGTAGGGAAACTGAATAGTTCAAAAAACAGGTTGCAGCCTGAAATGGCCAGTTTATTGGCAAGAATGCGTTGGTATAAGCAAGGATATTATGAAGCTAGCAACTTGATGGATCCACAATTTCAGAAGATGATTCATTAAGCCATTCTAGAAGTATGATATTTATCAGTAAATCATTTGGTTTATTCACCAATTAATTCATATCCAAATGCAACTTGAAAATCAATGAATTTAGTCCTTCCAACGCCAATCACCCGCAATTTGTAATGCCTCTTTTAAGTTCCTATCAATTAGGAATTGTTTTGTTTCTTGATCAGTCAAATGTTTTGACTTTATTTCAGTAGCATCTGCTACACCATATAAAAGCATGGCGCCATAACGAACTATATTTTTCATTCCTTTCTCATCTACTAAATTAAATCCGTCACAATCAGCATGGTAGCATGGTCCTGCGCCATTGGGTAATCCGCCGCCTAAACCCTCCACCAGTTGGAATACCCTGCAACATGAATGGTTGGTGATCGCTATGCAATCCTGCGCCAATTGGTAAGGAATTTTTGAAATTGGTATCTATTTTATGGACAGCGATACTCTTTTAATTATTCTTAGTATCTAAAATAACAGGGGTTTTCCCTCCACCCATAATTATTACTTTTGCATTGGGTGAAGTAATAAGCCCTTTCATAATTTGTATTTGCTCGTATTGCAATTGTTTATCGCCTAAGCCTAAGCTAATAATTTTTTGATAATCGGCAATACCTCGCGCCTCTACTCTTTTACGCTCTGCCTCTTGCTTTTCTTTTTGCAAGACGAACTGCATTTTTTGTGCCTCTTGCTCGGCCTTAATTTTATCTTCAATAGAAGCTTTCACTGTAGCAGGCAAAATAATATTACGCACTAATAATTGCTCAAGTACCAAACCACGAATTTTTAAGTTCTCTTCAATTGTTTTAAAAATTCTACTTTGAAACTCATCTCTTTTTAAAGAATATAAATCAACGGCTGTATAATAAACAGCGTTATCTCTAATTTTAGTTCTGGTAACAGGGCGTACAATTACATTTTTAAAATCATACCCAATTTCTCTTACAATTTTTGGTGCTTCAGAAGATTGAACTCTATATAATACCGTTAAATCAATAACTACTTCTAAACCATCTGCAGTTAATACACGAATAGCATCATCTCCTCCCATTTCACCTTCAGTATTTATTCCACTCATGGTATAATTTTTTGTTCTGACATCAATGGTATTAATAGCCATTAAAGGGTTCACAAAATTTAAACCACTTGTAATAACTTCATCTTGTACTTTTCCAAACAAGGACTTTACTCCAATTTCTCCAGCATCAATTTGTTTGATACAAGAAGTTAATACACCAATGGTAATAACCACTAATCCAATTATACGAATAGTACCCTTATTAAAAGAAGCAGGTAAATTAAAATTTTCAACAGCTCCCGCTGCAAAAAACAAGGCAACACCCATTAAAATAAATAACATAATATATAATTTATCTAAAGTTACAATATTTTAGTCTACTGCTACTAATTATTTTACAAGAAAACCAATCCCAAGCGCACCAACATTATCAAGAGACACTGCTAATTTCTTATTATCAGGGGCGCCAGGTATTACATGGAACAAAGATGGTACAGCTTTAGCTGATACTGCTCAAAAAATCAAACCAACTACGCCAGGCTCTTACACTGCTAAAATAACACAAAATGTTTGTACAAGTGCTTTGAGTACCCCATATTATTATTTAGTAACTGATATAATTAATTTAAGTGCAAATGAGTTTATAAAGCTTGCCCCTAATCCATTCATTAATCAATTGAACTTAGATTTCGTAATTAAGGGATATCAGAGGTTAAACTTAGAAGTTTTTGATTTAGCAACGGGTATGAAAAAGGCAAGTATGCAAAATCTTACTCCTGGTATGCCAATATATTTGGGTCAATTATCTACAGGGACATATTATGTTAGAGTGAGTTCAAAGGATGGTAAGATTAACTATCAGTTTAAGATGATCAAGTTGTAACGAGCCACTTCAACCTAGCCACAAAAAACAGTACAAAAGGGCAAAAAAACGTGCCACAAGGGCATAAAAAAACTCCGATTTCTGTACGATTGGGCCTACTCCTTAAAAAAGTCAAACCTGTTGTAATTACACTCAGCAAGTCAGTACACTTACCAGATATGGAGGCATATACAACTTTTTCACCATTCAAATATGGAATAGGGATTAGACCATTTTGTCAAATAAAAACTGTTAGATCAATTAAATTATGGGATCAATATTCCTCAAGAAAACTTAAACTAACGCCTTATTGTTAGATCAAGTCGGAGCTATTACACTAAAGCGTACTAGAAATTTCATAGTTTCCGGACCCAAGTTTAATCTTTAGCTTATTTCTCGAATATTTTTTTTCACCTACTGACCCTACAACTTCCTCATTATTTAAACTCTTTCCGTTTAAAAACACATTATTTCCAGGTATAAAGATTGTAGCTGACGTATTTGGAGGAATAGAATAATTCCATTTGAATTTTCCTGAATCAACCCTCCATTCACTGACTATGGTTCCATATAGGGATTTAAATGATGCTTTTGCAAACTTAAGATCTTGAACAGGTTCGGGTTTTAGAATAATATGTTTAAACCCTGGTTGTTCAGGATCATAGTTAATACCTGCCAATGTTTGATAACACCAAGCTTCAAAATTGCCTGAAAGAATTTTTTGACTCTCACCGTTCATGCCTGGCCCTTCGGAATCAGTATTCCATAATTCCCAACTTGTTGTTGCTCCTTTAGATATCATGTAACCCCAACTTGGCTGATCGGTTCTTGTTGCAATTTTATAGGCAACTTCTGGATATCCGATGTTTGTTAAAACCTGCATTTGCCATTGCATGCCAAGAAGGCCTACGGATGTATGCCCATTTCTTGTTTCTATTATATCTTTTATTAAATTGGTGACGACTTTTTCATAATATTCATTGGGAACCAGTTTAAAAGCCAATGCAAGAACATATGCACATTGGGAATTACTTAAATAGACACCATTTTTTTTATCAAGGAATCGATTATTAAAACCCAAGAAAACATTATTTGCCAACTCTTTAAAATATTTTTCGTCATCTTTGTTACCAATTATTCTAGAAGCTCTTTCTACTATTCTACAATTATTATAAAAGTATGCTGTAGCCATTAATGGGCGAGACGTTTGTTCTCCTTTTCCTCCAATATTGATTGCATTGACCCAATCTCCATAATTACATTTATCTGTTGTGTAATCAGGTTTTAAATAAGCATTTTGAGTGAATAAGACGAATTCTCTCATCATTTCATAATTATCTCTTATTATGCGCTCATCTCCATAAAAACTGTAAAACCAATCAGGTATAATTGTTGCTATACTGGGCCATATGATATCTTTACTATTGAATGTCCAATATGGTGGTAATATCTCTTGTAAGCTTCCATCATTACCCTGATGCACCCGGTAATTATGCAAATAGTGATCATAAAATTTTGCGACATTAAATATCCAACCTTCACTTTCTGAGGTCTTAGCAGGATGACCAGACCAAGGCATACGTTCATCTCTATCCGGCTCCATGGGCAAACTTCTGTTTTGCATCCTGGTGCCCCATTTAGCATTATTATATATTTGATTAACTAATTCATTTGAGCAATTAAATTTACCTACTTCTTCAAAATCAGTATGAATAACAAGTCCTTCAAAATTATTTAATGTTGGAATTCCTGGAAACCCTTCTACTTGCACCCATCTTATGGCATTACCTCGAAAACGTGGATGCCATGTCTCAATACCCTCACCTTTTAAAGTATATATATCCATATTAAGAGCGCTTCGGTCATTTTGGTACTTCAAAGTGCTATCAGGTAAAATGTTAAAGCTTGTATGCAGTTTTACTTTGGTTCCAGCAGGACCTGAAACTTTTAAACGAACTGAACCATAAAATGCTTGGCCAAAATCAACCATCCAAATATCTGGCTTGGGATTAATAATTTTTTTGGGTTCAATAACTTCAGTTATTCGGATTGGTTCAATCATTTGAGATTCCAATTTACCACCAGGACTTTCCAAAATCTCCGCTTGCTTCCAATCTTTATCATTGAACCCTGCAACTGACCATTCAGAGAACTCAAGCCTGGCATCATACTCCTCTCCATCATATTCATTATTTGAGAGTATTGGGCCATCGGATGTAACTTTCCACTCTTCATTTGATTCTATGATTTCGCTAGTACCATCATCATATTCAATATGAAGCTGAAATAGTAGTCTTGGATAACCAAAATTATGCATTGGTACAGGTATACTAACCCGGGGAGCAAAAAAACGACCATTGCCCAAGATAATACCAATTGCATTATCCCCATTTTTGAGCTGTGAAGTAACATCAAAAGTAACGTACAATATTCTTTTATCATATCCTGTTAAAGCAGGATTCATTAGGTTATCACTACTCAATTTACCATTAATATATAGGTCAAAAAAACCTAAACCACCTACATATGCTGTAGCACGAATAGCTTTCTTTTGCAAATTGAATTCACGTCGTAACATTGGGGCTGGAAGTCGACGGTTTTCATCATTAGGATCGGTAGTTTTTGTACTATCCTCTAATCCAATCCATTTTGCTTGCCAATCTTGTTGGCTCAATAAACCCATGGACCACATGGAGGGTTCACTCCATTCAGAAGCATTTTCATTTCCAGTATTGGATACTGTCCATACTCGTACTTTCCAAAAACATCTCATTTCTGATTTAAGAGGTTTGACATTGTTGAGGTCTCCAGCCAAATCTTCGTAAGCAATATGGGTTTGCTTGTCGGAAAAAACTTTCTTACTATCTGCTAAGTCACCAATATTATCTTCAAGTAATTTTTTCGATGACGCCACGAGAATTTGATATGCAGTTTGTCTAATTCCTTTTAATTCCTTTTCTCCAGATAATTTAATATTCCAACCAAGCCGTGGGTTAATAATATCAATTCCAATGGGATTGAAAAGATATTCACAGCGCAAATTCGTAACTAATAATGTTTCATTCTTGACCTGAGAGGCATTTGCGTTTTCTTTGGTATATAATAAACTCGGTTTTCCTGTTACTGCATTTACCGAATATACTTCAATACCTGGATTTCCTTTTTTTGTGTAGGATCCCACTAGCAATTGGTATTGATTGGTGTCGGTAGGCGAAAAGTTAAGTAAGTTAGTTACTAATAGTGTGGCAATAAAATTCATGGCAATCGATTATATTTTGAACCATAAATTAATGAATAAAACGCATATTTTGTTGTGTATAACTCATATTTTATACACTTTTTTTAAATAGGCTTTGATTAAGGGCATCTTCTATAGAATTTCGCATGGTAAATTTTGGGATGAGCGGTATTCTAAAAAATATTTTATTCAAGCAATTGATTTCATTTTCAAAATGTGTAGCTTTCCTATATCAAAACAGCGTAATAGGGTGTGGGCAAAAGTGGAACTCCCAAATAGTTCAATTCCCCCAAACCCCTATGTTATTGCTATATATAAGTATTGACATCCTAAGTTGCTTTTCTGGAAAAATAGGGCGTAAAAGGGGGTGGGTGTATACGGCTATTCTCCTGTCTATAATTCCACCATCGCGAATTCTACGGGAATTTCCCAAGAAAAAGGGTGGGAGGCAACAGTTTGATAATGTTATTTATCATACTTTTTCTTAATATTTTAAGATAACTTCACAGAACCCCTATCCAGTCATTATTTTGACTGCCTTATTAATACTTTAAAACTAAATATTATGGCACTAATTAATTGTACTGAATGTAATAGGGAAATATCTGATAAAGCTCAGACATGTCCTGGTTGTGGGGCTCCAGTGGTATTTGTTTCTGAGGAAAGCACTAATACCCCAACAAAGGCTACTTACAACAGAAATACAGATACATTCTCTGGAACAAAACTATTAATTGTAAAACTTGCAATGAAGGCCATTCAAGAAATTGGATGGAAATTAGATCAGGCAAATGAAAATTTGGGACTGGTTACCTTTCAAACTGGTGTTACTTGGGGATCATGGAGTGGGGTTTCTTGCTCATTAAATATTGAGGAAATAAAAGAGTTTGAGTTTAGAGTGACAGGCACAGGCAAGCAGAATCTAAGTGGAGGACAGTTAATAGCATTAAACATCGGTAATGAAGCTCAAAGTAAAGCTAGAAAAGCAATTGACATGATGAAAGAATTAGGGAAATAAGGTTAATTATAATGTACTTATATTTAGTTACAAATTATTCAAACTGCAATACATGGTCAGAAATTTCAATATTAGGAGTTCATTAATATATTTTATTATTATATCAATTTTACTAAATTCATGCAGTAAAAAAGAAACAATTGAGCCCCCATTGACTGCATCAAATTTAAAAGGTTCTTTAGGTCCAAATAATACAATCATTTTATCATGGGTTGATAATTCTTTAAATGAGACTGGGTTTAAAGTTGAAAGAAAAATTACAACTAGCTGGGAATTAATGGCAACTACAGGAAAAGATGTTGGGGGATATATTGATTCTAATTTAGTCTTGGGCACTACATATTTATATAGAGTATACCCATTTAATTCAAGCGGAACTTCGCAATCTTACTCGAATGAAATTTCTATCTCAGCTACTTTTTCCCCTTCATTATCAACACTTGAAATTTTTAAAATTAATTATATATCTGCATATTCATTAGGTAGTATAATTAACAATCTTTAGAGGAGAATTATAATATAAGACAGTGGCAAATGGAAATTTCTAATAAGATTGAAGCTTGGGCTAATGAATCTATACCTTATAAATAGGCCTAAATGTTTTAACTATGTTTGACCAAAATGAAAAAAGTCGCTGTAAACTCTTCATTTACAACGACCTTTTATCTGTTCTTGTGAACTGGCTGGGGCTCGAACCCAGGGCCCATACATTAAAAGTGTATTGCTCTACCAACTGAGCTACCAATTCTAACCGCCCTTTTTAGGGGAGTGCAAAAATAAGCATTAATAAAAACTATCCAAATAAAAGGGGGTATTTATTTTCCCCATTCAAATACCATATAAATACTTCATCTTCAAATAAGAAGTACATTTGTGTAAACTCAAACTGATGGCGGATTATAAAGATAAAATAGTTGTAATTACCGGCGGTTCTGACGGTATTGGGAAAGCTTTAGTAGCGCAGTTTTTGGCGCTTGGTGCAAAAGTTGCGACTTGTGGACGAACCCAAACTAAGTTGGATGATCTTGCGCGTGAATTTAATTCTTCTAGTTTATTGGTCATTGCTGCAGATGTTAGCCAACAATCTAATTGTACTTCATTTATAGAAAGAGTAGTATCGCAATGGGGTACCATTGATATATTAATCAATAATGCAGGCATTTCCATGCGTGCATTGGTTCAAGATGTATCCATGGATACTTTAAAAAGGGTCATGGACATCAATTTTTGGGGTTCGGTATATTGCACCAAGGCAGCTTTGCCTTTTATTACCCAAAACAAAGGGGTGATTGTGGGGGTTTCAAGTATTGCGGGGTATAGAGGGCTTCCTGGCCGAAGCGGTTATTCTGCTTCAAAATATGCTTTAAACGGTTGGTTGGAAGCATTAAAAACGGAATTATACGGATCAGGCACCCATGTGATGTGGGTTTGCCCTGGATTTACCACTTCAAATATTCGAAATGCCGCTTTGGATAAGGATGCCAAAGCGCAAGGGGAGTCGCCTATGGATGAGGGTGAAATGATGTCCTCTAAGGAATGCGCTACACATATCATTGATGCTATCTCAAAAAGGAAGCGAACTTTAGTGCTGACATTTACTGGCAAAAGAACCGTGTTTATGAATAAGTTTTTCCCGGCTTGGGCGGATAAATTAGTGCATCAATTCTTTTTTAAAGAGGGTAAATTAGTGAAGTAAATGGGGCGGTTGAAAAGTGCGTAATAAATTAATAACCATCTATTTAAAATATACTGCTTAAATATTCGTTACAATTAAGGTATGCCCGTTATAACATTAACATCAGATATTGGCCAAGCCGATTTTATTATTGGCGCTGTTAAAGGGCAAATTTTGTCAACGATTCCGGATTGTACCATCGCTGACATTACGCATTATCTTTCTTCAAAAGATTACCAACAAGGGGCGTACATTTTTAATAATGCAGCAAAGTATTATCCAAAGGGGACCGTGCATATTGTGATGGTTAATTTTTTTCAAAATCCACAAGAGCATGTGTTGTTTGCGCATTTTAATGGGCACTTTTTTATCCTACCTGACAACGGATTTTTAACCATGATGCTGGGGTTAAAACCGGTGGATATCGTTAAAATAAACTGCAAAGGCGCCACCACATTTATTCAAATGTTAGATCGTGTGGTTGAATCGGTTGCTTACTTTTTTGCATCGGGTAATTTATCAGATGCAGGCGAGCCAGCGACAGAAATTTTAGAAATTTATCCAATGCAGCCAACCATTAATCCAAATTGGATGGAAGGACAAATTTTATTTATTGATCAGTTTGAAAATGTAGTGGTGAATATTCGCAAGGAAGAATTTGATTTACATGCAAAAGGGCGATCGTTTAAAATTGTATTTACCCGCAATGAAACCATCGAAGTGTTGCGTAATAACTACGGGGATGTGCCAGTGGCAGATAAAATGGCATGGTTTAATTCAGCAGGTTATTTAGAAATAGCAGTAAGGGGTGGTAATATGGCAGGCTTATTTGGCTTGAGTAAATACGATGAAAACCAGCATAATAAGCAACGCCCCAACGATAATAAATGGTTTTTCCAGATGGTGCGGGTTTTCTTTGAGTAAACCAAGCGCATTTTGGGGTCAATAAGACAATGAATAGTTTTTTTGTTTTGCCTTTTTGGGGGTATTTTTGCTCCTCTTTAAATTAATAAAAATAAGTTATACAATGGCATACGACGTAATTGTTATTGGTAGTGGTCCTGGGGGTTATCCTGCAGCCATCCGTGCTTCTCAATTAGGCTTAAAAGTAGCTATTATTGAAAAGGAAAGTTTGGGGGGTGTTTGTTTGAACTGGGGATGTATTCCTACCAAGGCTTTAATAAAAAGTGCACAGGTTTATGATTATGTAAAGCATAGTGCAAACTATGGCATTACCACAACTGGAGTAAGCCATGATTTCGGCGCAGTGATTAAGCGTAGCCGTGGAGTTGCTGATAAAATGAGTAAAGGTGTTCAGTTTTTGATGAAGAAGAATAAGATTGATGTGATCATGGGTTATGGTAAGGTGATGTCAAAAGGGAAAGTAGAAGTAAAAGATACGGAAGGAAAAACGCAGATCGTTGAAACTAAATATATCGTCATTGCAACAGGTGGTCGCAGCCGTGAATTACCTAATTTAAAACAAGACGGTAAAAAAGTAATTGGCTATCGTGAAGCAATGGTATTGCCAACACAACCAAAAAGCATGATCATTGTTGGAAGTGGTGCAATAGGTGTTGAGTTTGCTTATGTATATAATAGCATGGGAACCAAAGTGACCATTGTTGAATTTTTACCAAGGATAGTTCCTGTGGAAGATGAGGATATTTCAAGAGAATTAGAAAAGCAATATCGCAAACAAGGAATTGAAATCATGACAAATGCTTCTGTTGAATCCTTGGATACTTCAGGTGCATTGGTTAAAGCAAAAGTGAAACAACTTGACGGATCTTTTGTAACCTTAGAAGCGGATATTGTTTTAAGTGCGGTGGGTTATGTTGCTAATATTGAAAATATTGGATTGGAACAAAACGGCATTAAGGCAGACAAGGGCCGTATCATTGTAGATAAATTTCAACAAACAAGTGTAGCAGGTATTTACGCCATTGGGGATTGTTCTCCTGGTCAAGCATTAGCGCACGTTGCCGCGAAGGAAGGAATTAACGCAGCAGAACATATTGCCTATCAAGAAAAAAAGCACGCACATATACCGGAAGGCATTGATTATAATAATATTCCTGGTTGTACTTATTGTATTCCTGAAATTTCAAGTGTAGGTTATACTGAAAAAGCAGCAAAGGAAGCAGGTTACGAAATTAAAGTAGGTAAGTTCCCATTCATGGCAAGCGGAAAAGCAAGTGCAGCAGGTGCAACGGAAGGTTTTGTGAAAGTCATATTTGATGCAAAGTATGGTGAATTTTTAGGCTGCCATATGATTGGAATGAATGTGACTGAAATGATTGCAGAAGCAGTAGTCGCACGTAAGTTGGAAACAACTGCACATGAAATTTTAAATGCAATTCATCCGCACCCAACTATGAGTGAAGGGTTAAAAGAGGCAGTAGCTGCGGCATATGGTGAAGCAATTGATATCTAACTAGACAAAAAATATACCAATGGCTCGTAATTCAATCAGTTTGAATGCGAGCCATTTTTTAATTATTGGCAAAAGGAAAAATTAAGAAAAAAGTTGCATATAATGCAACATTGCAAATAGCATGAAGTACGAAAAAGAAATTAACAGGCGAAAAACATTCGCCATTATCTCTCACCCGGATGCAGGTAAAACTACTTTGACTGAAAAGTTATTGTTGTTTGGTGGTGCTATTCAAACAGCAGGTGCTGTTAAAAGTAATAAGATAAAGAAGCATGCGACTTCGGATTTTATGGAAATTGAAAGACAAAGAGGAATCTCGGTGGCAACTTCGGTAATGTCATTTGAGTATCAGAATATTTTAATTAATTTATTGGATACACCGGGGCACAAGGATTTTGCGGAAGATACCTATCGAACTTTAACTGCAGTGGATAGTGTTATATTGGTGATTGATAGTGTGAATGGGGTTGAGCCACAAACGAGGCGATTAATGGAAGTGTGTCGTATGCGTACAACGCCAGTAATTGTTTTTATTAATAAGATGGATCGTGATGGTAAAAATCGATTTGACTTATTGGAGGAATTGGAGAATGAATTAAAATTATCGCTACATCCCATGACATGGCCGATTAATAGCGGTAAGGAATTTAAGGGGGTATATAATTTACATGATAAAAATTTAAGGTTGTTTGCAGCAAGTACAAAAGCGGAGGAGGAAGATATTGTTGCGATTCAAGATTTAGCAAGTCCGGTATTGCAGGAAAAGATTGGAGAACGAGATGCGGCAGTGTTGCGTGAAGATGTGGAGTTAATTGATGGTGTTTATGGGGCACTCAATGCAAGTGAATATTTAGAAGGTATAATTGCTCCTGTATTTTTTGGGTCCGCAGTAAACAATTTTGGTGTAAAGGAAATGTTGGATACGTTTATTCAAATTGCGCCTGTTCCAAGAGACAGAGAAACTAATGTACGAGAGGTAAAAGCAAATGAGGAGAGATTTAGTGGGTTTATATTTAAAATACACGCCAATTTAGATCCCAAGCATCGGGATCGTATCGCATTTATGCGGGTGTGTAGTGGTCGCTTTGAGCGAAATAAATATTTCAAGCATGTGCGCATGGATAAAGACGTTAGATTCACCAATCCGTATACTTTTTTAGCACGCAGTAAAGATATTATTGATGATGCTTATCCTGGCGATGTGGTGGGTTTATTTGATACAGGTAATTTTAAAATTGGAGATACCTTAACGGAAGGGGAAAAGTTTTATTTTACGGGTATTCCTACCTTCTCTCCTGAGATATTTAAGGAATTAGTGAACAAGGATCCAATGAAAACTAAGCAATTGGAAAAAGGGATACAGCAGTTAACTGACGAAGGCGTTGCGCAGTTGTTTACGCAGTTTGGGGGCAACAAAAAAATTATTGGTTGCGTTGGTGATTTACAATTTGAAGTAATACAGTATCGATTATTACAAGAATATGGCGCGGCTTGTGAATTTAGAACCCTGCCATTTTATAAAGCATGTTGGTTAACTTCAAAGGATCAAAATAAGTTGAATGATTTTTTAAGATTTAAGCAACAAAATGCTGCGATGGATAAGGATGAAGCACCAGTATACTTGGCGCAAAGCGAATGGTTCTTAAATACGGAGATTACGAATAATCCAGGTATTACATTTCATTTTACCAATGAGGTAAACAAATAATGCAAGTTTAAAATGAAGTCAAAAACACTTACACAAAACAAAGTCAATATTATTACATTAGGTTGTAGTAAAAACTTAGTAGATAGTGAAATGTTGAGTGGTCAATTATTGGCCAATGAAATTGAGGTAGTACACGAAAATAAAAAACTAGACCACAATATCGTAGTGGTAAATACTTGTGGATTTATTGATAAAGCAAAAGAGGAAAGTGTCAATACGATATTGGAACAAGTAGCATTAAAGAAAAAAGGAAAGTTGGATAAGGTATATGTCACAGGTTGTTTGAGTGAAAGGTATCGTGGTGACTTAGCCTTGGAAATTCCAGAAGTGGACGCATGGTTTGGCACTATGGAATTGCCTTTAATGTTAAACCAATTAAATGCCGATTATAAAGCAGAGCTATTGGGAGAAAGATTATTAAGTACACCTTCGCATTATGCGTATTTAAAAATTAGTGAGGGTTGTAATCGTACCTGTTCATTTTGTGCGATTCCATTAATGCGTGGCCAACATGTAAGTAAAACCATTGAGCAATTGGTGAGTGAAGCAGAAGGTTTGGTGAAAAAAGGAGTTAAGGAAGTAATGCTCATTGCGCAAGAATTAACTTATTACGGATTAGATATTTATAAGGAGCGAGCCTTGCCTAAATTGTTAAATGCATTAGCAGATGTAAAAGGATTGGAATGGATAAGATTGCATTATGCATACCCTTCAAAATTTCCTTTGGAAGTATTGGATGTAATGCGTGAACGAGATAATATTTGTAAATACATTGATATTCCATTACAACATGCAAGTAATAATATGTTACAAGCCATGCGTCGCAATATCACCCGCGAGGAAATGGGGGAATTAATTACAGAAATTCGTAAACGTGTTCCAGGTATCGCTATTAGAACCACATTAATTGCTGGTTTCCCAGGGGAAACATTGGAAGATATAGCGGAGTTAAAAGAATTTTTACAAGAGCATCAATTTGACCGTTTAGGCATATTCACATACAGTCACGAGGAAAATACAAGTGCCCATGATTTAGTGGATGATGTTCCAGCTGCCGAAAAACAACGTCGTGCCGAAGAAATTATGGAAGTGCAACAGGAAATAAGCTTAGCTAAAAATCAACAAAAGGAAGGACTGGTTTTAAAAGTGTTGGTGGATAAAAAAGAAGCAGGTCGTTATTTGGGTCGTACTGAATTTGACAGTGTGGAGGTGGATAATGAAGTAGTTATTAATACCAAGAAAAAATTGAATATTGGTGAATTTGTGATGGTTAATATCACCAAGGCCTATGATTACGATTTAGAAGGGGAATTGGTAGGGTAATTCTGCGGTTTTTTTGTACATTAGTATTTCATTATAAAACATATAAAATTAATAATATGGCAATTGTATGGAAAGGGGTATTCCCCGCTATAACCACAAAGTTTACATCAGATGATACATTGGACCTTGATTTATTCAAGAAAAATTTGCAAGCACAATTAGATGCTGGTGTAAATGGTATAATATTAGGGGGTTCTTTAGGAGAAGCCAGCGTATTAAGTAATGAAGAAAAGGAAATTTTAGTAAAGGAAACATTAGCATTTGTCAATGGCAAAGTTCCTGTAATCATTAATATAGCAGAAGGTAGTACAAGTGTAGCCGTTTCGTTGGCAAAAAATGCAAAATTATGGGGTGCACAAGGATTGATGTTATTGCCTCCGATGCGTTACAAATCAGATCATCGTGAGACGGTACAGTATTTTAAAGATATTGCTGCAGCTACTGATTTACCCATCATGATTTATAATAATCCAATTGATTACAAAATAGATGTAACCATTGAAATGTTTACAGAATTAGCAACAGTGCCTACTATACAAGCTATTAAGGAATCAACGCGTGATTTAACCAATGTAACAAGGTTGCGCAATGCCTTTGGAGATCGCTTCAGTATTTTATGTGGGGTGGATACATTAGCATTGGAGGAAATATTACTAGGCGCTGATGGTTGGGTTGCAGGGTTGGTTTGTGCATTCCCTGCAGAAACTGTTGCAATATTTAAATTAGCAAAAGCTGGTAAAATACAAGAGGCTATTAATATTTACAGATGGTTTATGCCATTGTTGGAATTAGATATTCATGCTAAATTAGTTCAGTATATCAAATTTGCTGAATCTAAAACAGGCATTGGTTCTGAAACGGTACGTCGTCCAAGATTGGCATTGGAAGGTGAGGAGCGTAAAAGAATTGAATCAATAATTGATAACGGGCTAAAAAATAGACCCACACTACCTGAATACTTAAGTTTATAATTATTAAATGTTTTATATGGCTATACCCTTTATTTTTTAAATGGGTATAGCCATTTCTAATTTTCTGAATTAAATTATTTTATGATAAATATTACAACTGCAACACAAAATGCGGCAATTGCATTTGACACTTATTCAAAAGTAACTGCTACAAAACGCGCTGAATTTTTGGAAACCATTGCAAATAATATAGAAGCATTAGGGGATGAATTATTAAATGTGGCGAACAAGGAAACTAATTTGCCTTTGCCGCGATTAACAGGAGAAAGAGGTCGTACTTGCTTTCAATTAAGAATGTTTGCAAATATGTTGCGTAAGGGTGATTATGTAGATGCAACTATTGATACTGCGATCCCTGATAAAACACCACCAAAGCCAGATGTTCGTCAAATGTTATATCCATTGGGTCCTGTGGTGGTATTTGGTGCAAGTAATTTTCCTTTTGCATATTCAACCGCAGGTGGAGATACCGCTAGTGTTTTAGCTGCAGGTTGTCCAGTAATCGTAAAAGCGCATCCGGCGCATTTGCAAACTTCCACGATGGTGGCAGAAGCTATTCAACAAGCAATTAAAAGCAATGCAATACCTGAAAATACATTCCAACATATAACAGAAACTGATTTTAGTACAGGAAAAGCATTAGTGCAGGATGAAAATATAACAGCGGTTGGTTTTACAGGTTCAAGAACTGGAGGACGCGCATTGTATGATTATGCAAGTGCAAGAAAAAACCCCATCCCTGTTTTTGCGGAAATGGGTAGTGTAAATCCAGTGGTATTATTGGAGGGCGCTTTAACTGCGAATGCGGAAACGATAGCAAAAAATTATGCCGGGTCTATTACTTTAGGGATGGGACAGTTTTGTACCAATCCAGGTATTTTAATTGGCGTGAAGTCAGACGCTTTAACCTCCTTTGCAAATCACTTAGCCAATGAATTAAATAATGTGGCTGTTGCACCTATGTTGCATGAAGGAATTCAATCTGCTTATTTTAAAAATAGTACCCGTGCATTAAGCCAAACTGGTATTACTTGTTTAACTAAAAATACACCAGCAGCAAATGCAGCCAGCCCAGTGTTAACAACCGTGGACGCCTCCGTGTTTTTAGCGAATCCAGATTTAGCGGAAGAGGTTTTTGGTCCTTATTCTATATTAGTACAATGTGAAAATCATGCACAATTGGTTGAAGTTTGGAAAAGTATCAAAGGACAAATTAGTACCACGATCATGGGTACAGATGATGATCTTGCAACAAATAAAAATTTATTAGAAATTGCTACCACTATCGCTGGCCGCGTATTATTAAATGGCGTGCCAACAGGCGTTGAAGTATGTGATAGCATGGTGCATGGCGGTCCTTATCCTGCATCAACAGATAGTCGATTCACTGCAGTGGGTGTGAAAGCGGTGAAACGTTGGTTGCGCCCCATCTCTTTTCAAAATTGGCCAGATGATTTGTTGCCTAACTATTTACAAAATAAAAATGAGTTGGGCGTTTGGAGAACTATAAATGGAGAATTCACCAAGTCGGATGTAAGCATCTAAATTTTATTAAATAGAAGTTGGCTTATTAAAAATATCAAATACCATTGGATAAATAAATTTTATGGCAGCAGTAAAACCAATCAGTTCGGAAAGTTTCGGTAATTATCAATTAACTGGTTCTATATTTAAGTGTATTGATGCACATACTTGTGGTAACCCTGTTCGTGTAGTAGTAAGTGGTGGTCCTGCATTGGAAGGAAATACCATGAGTGAAAAGCGCCAACATTTTTTAAAGGAATTTGATTGGATTCAGAAAGGATTAATGTTTGAGCCAAGAGGACATGACATGATGAGTGGTAGTATTTTATATCCACCACATGATCTGACAAATGATGTAGCTGTTTTATTTATTGAAACCAGTGGTTGCTTACCCATGTGCGGACATGGAACCATTGGTACCATTACGGTGGCTATTGAAGCAGGTTTGATAGTACCTAAAGTGCCTGGTAAAATTAGGATGGAAGCGCCAGCCGGATTTGTACTTATTGATTATACCATGGAAGGCAAAAAAGTTAGTTCAGTGAAGTTGACCAATGTGCCTTCGTTTTCAGCTGCAGAAAATTTAAAAATACAATGTCCCGATTTAGGGGAATTAAATATTGATGTTTGTTATGGCGGTAATTATTATGCCATTGTTGAAGTGCAAGAAAATTTTAAAGGGATTGAAAATTATACCGCTGGGCAATTAATTGCTTGGAGTAGGGAGTTGCGTAAACGCATTAATGCTGTGCATAAATTTGAACATCCTTTGGATCCCACTATTAATTCATGTTCACATATTTTGTGGACTGGAAAAGTATTGGATGAAAAAAATACGGCAAGAAACGCAGTTTTTTATGGTGACAAAGCTATTGATCGCTCTCCCTGCGGAACTGGCACTTCTGCAAGATTAGCTCATTGGTTTTCGAAAGGTAAATTAAAGCAAGGGGAGGCCTTTTTGCATGAAAGTATTATAGGATCTGTATTTACTGGGAAGGTGGAAGCCATTACTGAGATTGGCGGAAAGGAGGCTATTATACCCTCTATTCAGGGTTGGGCCAAGATAATAGGATTTAATACCATATCTATTGATTCCGCTGATGACCCTTATGCAGGCGGTTTTCAAGTGGTATAAGCCTTTTTTATGCTTTAAATAATTCTGCTTAATTTATTGGTGAAATGAACACAATTTTAACGAAATTCGTGCTTTAATCTATTATATGAAAGTAGTTGTATTAGGCGGGGGTGTGATTGGTTTAAGTAGCGCTTATTATTTACAAGAAGCGGGTCATCAAGTTACAGTCATTGATCAAAATGATATTTTAAATAATTGCTCTTATGGTAATGCTGGATATGTTTGTCCAAGTCATTTTATTCCATTAGCTACCCCCGGTATTGTAAAACAAGGCTTAAAGTGGATGTTAAATCCACAAAGCCCCTTTTATGTTAAACCAAGATTAAGTTTAAGTTTAATGCAATGGGGTTTAAAGTTGATGCAAATGTCCACTGCTGAAAATGTAGACAAGGCTGCTATTCCTTTAAAAGATTATGCCCTGTTGAGTCAACATTGTTATGAGGAATGGGCTAAGTTGCCTCAATTCAAATTTGCCTATGAACATAGGGGCTTGTTAGAGATATTTCAAACTGAAAAAGTCGCAGAACATGCACATCACACTGTAAAGCGTGCACACGAAATAGGATTAACAGATACAGAACTATTAACGCAGGAAGAATTGTTTGCTTTGGAGCCCCGACACAAAATCAATGCATTAGGTGCGATCTATTTCAAATGCGATGCGCATTTGTACCCCAATAAGTTAATGAAACAATTAATTGAAGATTTAAAATCAAAGGAGGTGCAATTTTGTTTAAATGAGGAAGTGGTAGATTTTGAATTAAATAATGGAAAAATTCAATCGGTGATCACCGATAAAAATAAATATGCCGCGGATACTGTGGTATTAGCAACTGGTTCATGGAGTAGGGAACTGGTTCAAAAATTAGGTATTAAAATGCCGTTGATGCCAGGACGTGGGTACTCAGTTACTTTGGAGGATTCAAAGTTTCAAACAGATTATCCATCAGTATTAATGGAAGGACGTGTTGCACTTACACCTATGGATGGAAATAAAATGCGTTTTGGCGGCACTATGGAAATTACGACCACCAAGGCTGCGCCGCAAATGAATAGAGTGGTAGGCGTTTTAAAAGCAGTGAAACAATTTTTTCCTGAATTTGATATACCCACACCTAGTTGGGATAAAGTGTGGTATGGATACCGACCTTGTTCTGCGGATGGCTTACCTTATTTAGGACGTTCAAAGAAAATAAATAATTTAGTGATTGCAACAGGTCATTCCATGATCGGATTAAGTTTAGGTGCAGGTACCGGAAGATTAGTAGCTGAAATTATTGAAGAAAAACCTACTAGTATTGATATTAGTTTTTATCTTCCAGAAAGATTCAATAACTAATGAAATACAATGCTACTTCCATACCTAATAGTGCTACAGGCGTTTTTTCGGCATTGGTGAATGATTATATTTCAGGGAATGGAACTGCGCGTGGTTATGTGCCCTATGCGCCCGATTTGGAAGGAATAAAAAAAGCAATACAACAACGGAAGTTTTCAGCTATTCAACGCCAAACTTTGGTTTCCGTTCTGGAAAATCAATACCAAATATTAGGTGCAGTTACCCATGAAAAAAACAAGGCAGCTTTCGAAAAAGTGCAGGCAAATATTAGTTTATTGAAAAACGATAATTGCTTTGCAGTTACTACAGCACATCAGCCCAATTTATTTACGGGGCCACTCTATTTTTTTTACAAAATAATTCACGTAATTAAATTAGCATCAGCATTAAAGGCGCAGTTTCCAGAGAATGATTTTGTGCCCGTATATTATATGGGATCTGAAGATGCAGATTTAGCGGAAGTAGGCAGCTATAGTATTGATGGTGCCCAACATCAATGGAAAACAAAACAGACGGGTGCCATCGGACGTATGTTGGTGGAAGATCATTTATTACAATTATTACAAGATTTAGAAGGGTATTGGACGGTGAAACCCGAAGGAAAAGCAACTTTTGAAATAATTAAAGCCGCGTATAAAAAAGGAAACACCATTAACGAAGCCACTTTGGAAATGGTGCATTTATTTTTTGGAAAACAGGGTTTGGTGGTGGTGCAACCGGATGATGCAAAATTAAAATCACTTTTCGTGGAGGTGATGCAAAAGGAATTAACAACGCAGTTCTCTCATGCTGCCATCCAACCTACACTTAAAAATTTATCAGAAAATTATCATGTACAATCGGAAGGTCGGGAAATAAATTTATTTTATTTAAAAGACGCGCATCGTAATAGAATTGAAAAAAGCGGTGAATTGTTTTCGGTGGTGGATACCAATATTCAATTTACCCAAGCTGAAATAATTAAGGAATTACAAACATATCCTGATCGGTTTAGCCCAAATGTAATTTTAAGAGGGGCATATCAGGAAACCATCCTGCCTAGTGTGGTATTTGTTGGTGGTGGTGGCGAGCTCGCTTATTGGATGGAGCTAAAGGAAGTTTTTGATCAGGCTAGGGTAAATTATCCTGTAATCCTATTGCGCAATTCATTTTTATTTATCAATGAAAAGCAATCCAAACAATGGGCTTCCTTGGAATTTAATACGGAGGCTTTATTTCATTCCATTCAGGATTTAGAATTAGCGTTTGTAAAGAAGCAAAGCGTTGAAAATTTAGCATTAACGGAGCATATCGCTAGTTTAACAAACCTATACAATGCGATACAACAGGATGTGATAAAAATAGATGCTTCTTTAGGCAATCATGCATTAAACCTGTCCCTACAAGCACAAAAAAAATTAGCATTATTGGAAAAGAAAATGGTGCGTGCTGAAAAGCGGAAGCAACATACTTCACTTGCAAGAATTCATAGTATTAAATCAGAATTATTCCCTAACAATAATTTACAAGAGCGTGTTGAAAACTTCTCTAAATGGGTAGGGGATTATGGTTGGGATTGGGTGGAAGCTATTTTGAATAATTCAAATTCAGTAGAAGCTAGCTTTACCATTTTACAACTTAGCAAAGACTAATTCATACCTAATTTTTTTATTAGATTAGTTTTATAGGTCAAACCCGTTATTCCAACTCGATTTTAGGTTTTCTACTTTTTGCATCACTTCGGATTCCATATTTAATTTATAGTCGTCCATGGCTTGGCCTATTTTAGGATCAGCACTTCCTAAAATTTGTGCAGCAAGCAAGCCTGCATTTTTAGCACCATTTAATGCAACAGTTGCTACAGGAACACCTCCAGGCATTTGTAAAATAGATAATATTGAATCCCATCCATCCACAGAATTACTTGATTTAATAGGAACACCAATCACCGGCAAGCTGGTAATAGCTGCAATCATACCAGGTAAATGTGCTGCACCACCTGCACCAGCGATAATAACTTTTAAACCTCTTTCACGCGCTGTTTTTGCATATTGCACCATTCGATCTGGCGTGCGATGTGCAGATACCACTGTTAATTCAAAAGGGATATTGAAAAGTGTTAAGGTATCTGCAGCTGCTTGCATGGTAGGCAAATCGCTATCGCTACCCATAACTATTCCGACAATTGGTGCTGTATTCATAAGTTTCAATTTTATGTAATTTAATGCATTCGGTTTTAATTAGCGAACAAATAGCCTGACACCTCCGATATAATTGGGGTCGCTTTTGATTCGGTAATTTTTATTCTAAAATATTTTAATTTTTGCGTTGAAAAAGTGATGATTCTTTTATGGCCAACAGTTGTTCCCTTAGCAAAGGTTTCAAATTTTTCAAGATCATTACCTCCGGAAATTTCAAATTTTACAATACGTTGTCCCATACTGATGGCTTCCATTAATTGTATGGCATTTATTTCAACCGCTTCCTTTAAATGAATTTCAATGCTGTTGTTTGTTCTCAATACTTTTGCATTTTTAAATAGGTTATTTTTAAATGCAGCATCTTTAATTTTTTTGAAATCCATTAATGCAGTGGAGTCTGCAGGTGAAAATAATCCTTGTCTGTTTGGTGGAACATTTAATAAAAAGTTACCCCCTCTACCTACATTCTTCAAATACAAGTCAAATAATTGCTTGCCTGATTTAACAGTTTTATCTTCTTCTGCATGATAGAACCAGCCTTTTCTAATGGATACATCAGCCTCACCGGGTATCCAAGCTTTACCATTGTAATTTCCTCTATTCAAGGAATCTGTAGGAGGGCCACCAGCACCTCTTTTAAATCCTGCAGTATCAAGTAGGTTCCAATTAGTTTCATTAATGATACCTTGCTCATTGCCAATCCAACGAACATGTGGTCCAATATCACTAAAGATCATTAAGTGTGGTTGGTAAGCTAAAGCGGAATCTTGAAAACGTTTAAAATCATATACCTGTCTTTTCCCATTGGGCCCTTCGCCATTCGCGCCATCCCACCATAATTCAAAAAATTTACCATAGCCCGTTAATAATTCTTTCATGGTTTGGATAAACACCTCATTATATTTAGGTGTGCCATAGTCCGGATGGTTGCGATCCCATGGTGAAATATATACGCCCATTTCAATGTCTGCTTTTTTACATGCTTCTGATAACATTTTTACCACATCCCCTTTACCATTTAACCATTTACTTTCTCTTACAGTGTGCTTGCTGTATTTGCTTGGCCATAAACTAAATCCATCATGGTGTTTGGCGGTTAATATAATTCCCTTTGCGCCCGAAGCTTTTGCAATTCTTGCCCATTGGTTACAATCTAGTGCAGTGGGATTAAACACATTTGGATCCTCGCTTCCATGGCCCCATTCCAAATCAGTAAAAGTATTTGGACCAAAATGAATGAATAAATAAAATTCTTTATCGTGCCATGCTAATTGTGTTTTAGTTGGAACTGGACCATACGTATTTTGTGCAAATAATGTTGCTGCATTTAAAATAAATAAAGCGATACTAATTTTAGTAGAGATGTTTATTAGTTTCATTATTAATTTATTTTAAAAGTGCACGTTTATATAATTGTATGGTATTTTCTAATCCTAAATATAGCGCATCACTTATTAAAGCATGTCCAATACTTACTTCGTCAATACTTGGGATTTGCTGTATTAAATAGGTTAAATTAAATCGATCTAAATCATGTCCAGCATTTATGCCCATGCCCAATTGATTCGCTAATGCAGCTACTGCAATATAAGGGGCAATCGCATCTTCTTTATTACCCGTAGCAAATTGCTTTGCATACATTTCAGTATATAGTTCAATACGATCTGTTCCTGTAGTTGCAGCCGCTTGGACCATTTTTTCATCGGGATCAACAAATATGGAAACACGAATGCCTGCAGTTTTAAATTTTACGATCACATCTTTTAAATAGGCTTGCTCGCTAATAGTATCCCAGCCATGGTCACTGGTTAATTGGCCCAGGGTATCAGGAACCAAAGTTACTTGTGCTGGTTTCACGGCTAATACTAATGCTACAAATTTATCTTCCTTAGGATTACCCTCAATGTTGAACTCTGTAGTAATAATTTTGCTTAAATCTTGCACATCTTGGTAACGAATATGCCTTTCATTGGGTCTAGGATGAACCGTGATGCCTTCTGCACCAAATCGTTCACAATCCTTGGCCACTTTTACCAAATTTGGATTATCGCCACCACGACTATTTCTTAAAGTGGCGATCTTATTTATATTCACACTTAAACGAGTCATGAGCGAATTTAAGTTATTTTTGTAACTCAATTAAAAGAGAATGTCATATTCTAGTTTAGAGGCTTGTTTACTTGATTTGGAACGCACTGGACAGCTTTTGCGCATAAAAGAACAGGTGGACCCGTATTTGGAGATGGCCGCCATACATTTGCGTGTTTTTGAGCAAAAAGGGCCAGCTATTTTATTCGAAAATGTAAAAGGATCCAAATTTCGTGCTGCGAGTAATATTTTTGGAACGATTGAGCGAAGTCAATTTATTTTTAGGGATACGCTTCCTAAAGTAAAGCAATTGATAGATATTAAAATTGATCCCACCGCGGCTATAAAAAATCCATTAAAATCATTGGCAGCTTTACCCGCGGCTTTGAATGCATTACCTAATAAAAATCCAATTTCAAAACCGGTTTTATTTGAGGAAATAAATATTAGTGATCTTCCATTAATACATCATTGGTCCATGGATGGGGGTGCATTTGTAACACTGCCACAAGTATATACAGAGGATGCAGATAAACCCGGTATCGGCAATTCCAATTTAGGCATGTACCGAATTCAATTGAATGGGAATGAGTATATTTTAAATAAAGAAGTGGGCTTGCATTATCAATTACATCGGGGTATTGGGGTGCATCAAACCAAAGCAAACAAAAAAGGATTGCCTTTAAAAGTGAGTTGCTTTGTGGGTGGTCCACCAGCGCATTCAGTAGCAGCGGTGATGCCACTTCCTGAAGGCATGAGTGAAATGAATTTCGCAGGTGTATTGGCAGGCAAAAGATTTGGGTATACGTATAAAGATGGATTTTGTATAAGCACAGATGCTGATTTTGTAATTACCGGTGAAGTGTTCCCTGGTGAAAATAAACCCGAAGGTCCTTTTGGGGATCATCTTGGCTATTATAGTTTGCAACATCCATTCCCGGTGATGAAAGTACATAAAGTATATGCACGAAAAAATGCCATATGGGCTTTCACGGTTGTTGGTAGACCTCCACAAGAAGATACCAGCTTTGGACAATTAATACATAGCATGACAGGGTCTGCTGTATCCAATGAAATTCCTGGTTTAAAAGAAGTCCATGCCGTAGACGCTGCAGGAGTTCATCCATTATTATTAGCGATTGGAAGTGAAAGGTATACGCCGTATTTGCAAAATAAAAAACCTGCTGAAATTTTAACCATTGCGAATCACATCTTAGGTACGGGACAATTAAGCTTGGCAAAATTTGTTTTTATTACAGCGGATGATACGAATCAAATAAGTACACATGAAGTCCCTGCTTATTTTAAATTTTTGTTAGAACGCATTGATTTAAACAGCGATATTCATTTTTACACGAAAACAACCATGGATACCTTGGATTATTCTGGTGAAAATTTAAATGCTGGATCCAAAGTAGTGATAGCTGCTTATGGGGATGTGAAAAGAAGTTTGGCTAACAGCGTGCCCAATGAAATTCAGCATCTACATGTGAATGCAAAATTAATATTACCTGGTATTATTGCATTAGATGCCGCTTTAATAAATACAAAAGGACTTCAAGAAAAATTAAAAGGGCAGGGGGCTAATTTATTAAATGAGCTAGGGGTAGTGATGTTTATATTAACTGAAAATCCAACTTGGATGGCAGAAGACAGTAATAATTTTTTATGGGCTTGTTTTACAAGAACAAATCCATCGCATGATATGGAAGGGGTAGATAGTTTTATCAATCAAAAACATTGGGGGTCAAATGGTCCTTTAATTTTTGATGCCACCATAAAGAAACATCATGCGCCACCAGTTGTAAAAAATGCTGCAATAGAAAAAAAGGTAGATGTCCTACTAGCGAAGTATGGGTATTAACATTCGATCCAAGTATGATCGGCTAATAATTTCACAGTAGCAATAAATCCAGCAAATGGGCCAGAGCCGCCGCCCCATTCACTAGGTGCTACTAATGAAAGTACATGCGATCCATCAGTTTTTTCATACACATGATATACTTGCCCAATTTGTGGTTTGAAAGTTATTTTAGCTTCGTAAATCATTAAGCTTAACTCTTTACGTTTACGTATTTCCTGAGCTTGTCTTGCCAATAATTCAATTTGTTCCTTAATTTGATTTAACTGCATATTGGTTTGATCCTCCATGGCAGATAAAGCTTTGTGTTTAATAACCCCTTCCTTGGTGGGTCTAATAGCCACACTTCCTGCAGAAGAGGCATAGGGGAGCACACTTAATTGTTTGTGGTAAATTTCAATATTTTTAAAGGGGTCGCCATTTTCTTTAAAACCGTATTGTGTCACTTTTAAAAATCCATTGGCTAATATTTCATGAACCACTTTTAACACTTGCTGGTTGTCTTTATTAAACAGCACTGTTAAACAGGAGCCATTATTTACTTCGGCAATGACTTCATTGCCGAATAAATGGTTGTCAAAAGGCTGTGCAATACCATTGGGGTTTACACTGTACTGGGCATAAAATGCTTCGTTTTCAATATTTACCCAATTATGACTAAAACTAAGTGCATGTCCATTTTGGATGCTTTCAATTTTGTAATTGCCTGATTTGGGTACGAGTTGGTACTCGAATTCACTTTTTTCGGGAAATAACTGCCAACTTGCTAAAAAATTGTATGCTTGAACCATAAATTATATAACAAAAATAAGTGCTAAAGGTTGAATTTAGACCAGCTGATTTTTAATTAATTTCAACAAAATCAGGCTTTTGAATGATGGTTGAATTGTATTTATATTTCAAATTAGTGATGAAACTAAAGTTCCATGGACTTACCTGTAAATCGGTTCGGGGTAGGTAAAAGCACTTGAACTCAATGGTCCCAAAAACGAGGTTTTCATTACGTATTCTGGTGCCAGTTCCAACGGCCGTAAATACACCTCCATTCTTTTTAACTTCGTCAATGGCTCTAATATAAGTAAGATTGGCAAACACAAATGGGGAGGATTTAAATCCATAGATAGTTTTTGCACTGTATAAAACTGATTCCCAATTACCAGAAATTCGGGTACCTCCTTTAATTTGTTCTTTGTTTAATTGCGGAATACCGTAATTACTATAAATCAATAATGCCTCGTTGTATTTATTTTGTAAAGTTTGTGCAATACTAATATTGAATAAATGTCGGTAGGGTGATCCATTTTCGAAATATTTTAATTTACCTATTATTTCCACGCTAGATAAAAACCTAAAGTCCTGATATTTTTTTTCCACATAGCTGCTGCCTATATTGATATTCAGATGCGAATATTTACCTGAGGATTGTAATGCGTATTTTTCATATTTTAAGCCAGCATATGAAATACTATTAATATCTCTATAGTATTTGCCCAAAGTTAAACTCAATGATTGCCCAATAGGTAAATCCTCATTACGTCCAAAGCCATATAAATACTTTGTCCTTATTATATTTTGATTGAATACCGTAATCGATAAAAAATTAGCATTTATATTTCGATAATTTTTGTCCAATTGGGCCAAAAAGTTAATAGGGCGAATATTGAAGCTATTTTCAATGTGGCGTAACTGTATAATATGTCGTCGGTTAATTTTATTTAACTTGGTTTTGAAAAAAAGTTGATATCCAAGCCAAAAGTCTTTAGTATCGTAGTGATAGTTTAGTTTGTTGTTAAACAGGCTATCACTCCATTTACTAGGGTATGCGTTTGTGTTTTTTAATTCCATTAACTCAAATCCACCCGTCCAGCTGCTTAATGGGTGCAAAAAAGGGAGCTCCCCTAAAATGTATTTATTCATCGCCGACCTTGATCCATCCGAAATGCTATTTATATAGTCATTGATTCCTGCATTAATATTAACAAAAGTACCTAATAGATTTCTTATTCGTAAGTCATAGCCCCACGCTGGTTTCGTTATTCGGGTATTGTCAAAATTGTGATTAATCTTTAATGCGTTGCCTGTGCCAAATAGATTTTCATCACTCAATGAGGCATCAAATGAATTTTGGTTCTTTAAATTTATATTTCCTCCTAATGGAAATATGTCCTTGGTGATAATGAATAGGTCTATTTTATTGGTGTCATATTTTACAGGAAGGGCGATGATTCTTGCATCTTGAATGAAAGTGAGGTCTCTTAACCATTTTTCATTATAGGCAATGATCGTAGGATTGAGTAAATCGTTGGGTTTAAAGAATAAGTTTTTTCTTATCGTATTGTCGGATGAGCTTTTATGTAGCTTATTAGCAATATTGGTAAAGTTATCCTTTTGGTTTACTTGAGGAAGGTTAATATTGGTGGAGAAATTATGTTGTTCAATAATGATATTATTGATTTGTTTGCCATTGTATTTTGACAATAATTCAATATTATTCGCAATCACATCTCTATTGGTGTCGGTCATGGATTCAGCATTGCCTGTTATGCTTTTTAAAACTCTAAGCTTTAGTGAAGTTTTGTTTTTATCAGTCGTATTTTGTTTTGGGATACTATCTAACTGATTGTTTTGTGCATGAAGGTTACATTGCGAGACAAGTAAAGCCAGCCATAAAATAAGTAATACCCTCATGTTGTTAATGTAAGCAAGTCAAATTTACTGAATATAACTAACAATAAGCCCCGTCCAGATACATCGGGACGGGGCTTATTGTATGAAGGCTCTGATTTTAAGTTAAACTTACCTCCTAAAGCTTTGGGTTGATTACAAAGTTTTAACAGCCCTGCTTAGTAATGATTCTATAGGAATATGTAACATCTTTCCGATAGGCTTTCCGTTTCGGTAACTAATGATTCGCAAAATTGTTACATCGCTAGGAACAACAAACGCCCCTTTGTATTCATCACTAAATTGGTCTGGTAAGGATTCGTCAATAGAGTAGTAAAATTTCAAATTGTCAACTTCACCTTCCATTTTCGCAATGAGTTCTCCTTTTGTGTTGGAGGTAGTTGTCACGATTGGATCGTATATGCTTTTAGCATGCTTAATATTTAAAGCATCTAAAATTTCAAATTGCTTTTCTACTTTTCCGGAAAAGTTTTGCCAATTCTTCTTTTCTTTAGGAGACCATAGTGTTTCGGCAATGGACATGGATCTAGGCCAGGTTAGATATTGCGCACTTCTTAAACTTAATATTTGCTCAGTCCATAAATTTGCTTGGCCGCCTAATATATATTTAGGATCAATACCTTGGGGTAGGGGTTCAAATTCATAGGTTTTTTTCATTCTCAAGCCTTTGTATACTTTTCCTTCGGCGGTAACCTCTCCTTGATAAAAATCAATATAGGCAAAATCATTGGGCGTCATTACTACTTGGTGTTTTTGATTCGCCGCTTCAATCCCTCCTAGCATACCTCTCCAGCTCATTACTGCAGCATTACCTGGTAAACCACCTTCCAATATTTCATCCCATCCCATTAATTTTTTACCTTTTGCATTAATAATTTTTTCAACTCTCTTTACAAAATAACTTTGTACTTCATGCTGATCTTTCAGGTTTTCTCTTTTCATTAAATTTTCAACATCAGTGCTTTTCTCCCAATTATTTTTTGCAGTTTCATCTCCGCCCATATGAATATATTCAAAAGGGAATAGGGACGCGACCTCTGTGAAAATTTTATCTAAATAGTTATAAACTGTTTCATTGGCAGGGTTCAATGCATTATCGATTTTTGCAGTCGCATGTCCATTGTATCCTGTCCAATCCATAAATTCAGTACCTGCATTAACTTGGTAATTAAAATTCGGCGTCGTGCTTAAAGGGTAGGCGGCTAAAAATGCCATACTATGTCCTGGGATATCAATTTCAGGTAAAATTTCTACGAATTTTGATTTTGCATAAGCCACTAGTTCTTTAATATCTTCATGGGTATAAAAGCCGCCATAAGTTTTTGGTTCATCCAAAGCTGGGGCGGATATATTTGCCCATTTGCCTTTGCGGTCTACGCGCCAAGCGCCCACTTCAGTTAATTTAGGCAATGCTTTAATTTCAATACGCCAACCTTGATCATCTGTTAAGTGCAGGTGTAAAATATTGTATTTATATAATACCATATTGTCAATGTATTCTTTCACTTCTGCTTTAGTAAAAAAGTGGCGACTAACATCTAACATTAAACCCCTCCATCCAAAACGAGGTTTGTCGGTAATGGATATATAAGGAATTTTCCAGCTTATATTGTTTTGTACGGTATTATTAAATACGGCAGTTGGCATTATTTGAAGTAGTGATTGCCAAGCGTAAAATAAACCTGCATTGGTATTGGCTTTAATTTGAATTCCTTTTTCATTCACATCTAGATGATAACCTTCTTTACCTAAATCAGTTTCGTTAATTATTTGTATATCAATATTTGACTTAGTGCTTGATTTAGTTATTTGATCTCCGGTGACTGCATTTATTTTTTTTGAAATTATTTCACTGATCTCATTTGCAGAAGCAGATGAACTAATTACCACAACTTTCGGTAGGGTATAACTGCCATTACCCACTTTCATTTGGTAAGGTTCTGGGATAATTGCGATTTGTTGTGCATTCGAAAAACTTGTGATAACAAGTAATGAAACTGTAAATATAAAATTTGAAATTTTCATAGCGCCTTTTTAATAGTTGTTGATGAATCTATTTTAAATGTTGGTTTAAAGATACTAAAAATTATTGCTGCATATAATGGTATAAATAAAAAAGCCGTCCCGATAAATCGGAACGGCAAGGGGAAAGTTGAAATTATTTTATCAACTAAGCAGTGAAATTAACTGTTTTCATTTGCTTTTTTCATTCGCAGTTTCAACAGTTAAATTGGCGCCTAGTTTAATAACTATTTATAGCTTAGTATCTGTAAGTATCAGACTTGAACGGTCCAGCTACAGGTATGCCTAAGTATTCTGCTTGTTCAGTGGTTAACTCATCTAATTCAGCACCTACTTTTGCTAAGTGTAAACGCGCTACCTTCTCATCTAAATGTTTAGGTAAAACGTATACTTTGTTTTCGTAGTTCTTATGGTTGGTCCATAATTCTATTTGCGCTAAAGTTTGGTTAGAGAAAGAGTTACTCATTACAAAGCTAGGGTGACCAGTTGCACAACCTAAGTTTACCAAACGGCCTTCTGCAAGTATGATGACATCTTTACCTTCGATATTATACAAATCAACTTGTGGTTTGATGGTATCTTTTGTATGACCATAGTTTTTATTTAACCAAGCCATATCAATTTCAATATCAAAGTGACCAATATTACAAACAATCGCTTTATCTTTCATTGATCTAAAATGTTTTTCGTTGATCAAATCACGACAACCAGAAGCGGTAACAATGATGTCTGCTTCTTTAACTGCATCAATCATTTTTCTTACTTCAAATCCATCCATCGCTGCTTGTAAAGCACAGATAGGGTCAATCTCAGTAACCATTACACGACAACCAGCACCACGAAGGGATGCGGCAGATCCTTTTCCTACGTCACCGTATGAACCAACTACTGCTACCTTACCAGCCATCATTACATCAGTTGCACGACGAATTGCATCTACTAATGATTCTTGACAACCGTATTTATTATCAAATTTAGATTTCGTAACTGAATCATTTACGTTAATTGCTGGCATTGGTAAAGTACCTTTTGCCATACGCTCGTATAAACGGTGAACACCAGTTGTTGTTTCTTCACTTAATCCTTTAATTCCTGAAACAAACTGAGGATATTTATCTAACACCATATTGGTTAAATCACCACCATCATCTAATATCATATTCAAAGGACGGTCTGCACCACCAAAGAATAAAGTTTGTTCAATACACCAGTCACCTTCTTCAATAGATTGACCTTTCCAAGCAAAAACACCAACACCTGTTGCAGCGATAGCAGCAGCGGCTTGATCTTGTGTTGAAAATATATTACAAGAGCTCCATTTTACTTCCGCTCCTAAAGCAGTTAATGTTTCAATTAATACAGCAGTTTGAATAGTCATGTGTAAGCAACCCGCAATGCGCGCACCTTTTAATGGTTGGCTAGGTCCGTACTCAGAACGGATACTCATTAATCCTGGCATTTCTGCTTCAGCCAAACGGATTTCTTTGCGACCCCAATCTGCTAATGTGATATCGGCTACTTTATAAGGTAGGCTAAAATCGATGTTTTGTAAGTTAGACATGTTAATTTATTTAGAGGGCAAAGTTATGAAATAGGATAAAATAATAAAATATTTGATATTTTTAGGATAAACGGCTATATATTACTATTTTTATGATTATTTATGCTAAAAAACAATGAAAAGTAGTACTTCATTAGTAGATTCGGCTATTGCGCAACAGTCTATCTCCTTAGACGAGAAGGATTTAGCCATTTTGCGCCTATTACAAGACAATGCTAGGATCACCGTTAAGGAAATTGCAGATCAGATTCATTTGAGTACTACGCCGGTGCATGAGCGTATTAAGCGGCTTGAGTCGAATGGGGTGATAAAGCAGTATGCCACTTTAATAGACGGAACAAAAGTCAAAAAAGGACTGATGGTGATTTGCTATGTGTCTTTGAATCAACACAGTAAGCAATCTGGCGGACAATTTATCAAACTGATTAATGATTTGCCTGACGTGGTAGAATGCTACAGTATTTCAGGGGAATTTGATTTCATGTTAAAGATTGTAACAGAGGATATGAATAGTTATTACAATTTTCACGTGAACAAATTAAGCCAGGCCGACAATATAAGTCAGGTACAAAGCGTTTTCATCATGGGTATCGTTAAACAAACCCATTTAATAGTATAATTTTCTAACCCTTTCAATTTAAATATTATGAAAAATAATAAGCTTGTTGGACTTGGTTTAGGCTTAGTTATTATCATTGTTGTTGTTGGTTATTTTATTTTAAATCCTGGAAAGCAACCTAAATATTTGGTTCATAGATATCCATTTTCACTTGTTGTGTTTAAACAAGTATCCTTGACTACTTATACGACTGATTCAAATCAAACAGATAGCACCCCTTTAATTACTGCTAGTGGATTAAAATTGGATAGCTTGAATCCAAAAAAGCATCGCGTTATTGCTATTAGTAGAGATTTAAAAGAATTATTTTCATTCGGTGATAAGGTAATGCTATCGAATGCAGGAAAATTTAATGGTATCTGGTTTATTCATGATTTGATGAATAAAAAATGGAAGAACAAAATTGATATTTTAATCAATCCCAACGATCGCCAAATGAGTTTAGAAAAGGTGGTGATTTCGAAAATTTAGAAACACATAGTTTATTTACTAAGGATATGCGGTCACAAATTGTGACCGCATACTTATAAAACGTATTTATACTTAAACCAGCTTTAATTTTAATGCCTATTTTAATTTCTAAAATTTAGAAATGCAAACGCATGACGTAGTCGTCCATGTAAAAGCCATTACCAATATCAAATTTAAATTCGAGTTCTTTGATGAAGCCTTTTTTTAAGTAGAAAGTGTAGGCCGTATTTTGTTTGTTGACTTGTAAAAATAAAGAGCTTGATCCTGCAGCTTTGGCAACTTCAATGGATCTATTTAATAAAGCTTTACCAGCGCCAGTGCCCTGTGCAGCGGGGAGCACATAGAGTTTATTTAGTTTGTAGGCTATGGCATTATTTCCTACCTCAACTTTATAATCCTCCGGACTTACCGAACAAAATCCAACTGGATCTAAATCTCCATGATCATTTTGTGTGCTTGCGATATAAAATTCGCAACCCGTGTTCATTTGTTTTTCTAAAGATGCATCGCTATACATCCAGTCCAACATAAAATCAATTTGTTCCTGCGATATAATATGCCCATAGGTGCTTGGCCAAGTGCGCTCTGAAACTGAACGAATAAAACCGCGATCGGGGAGATCTGCGCGGGTAATGATTATTTCACTCATTTATTAAGGACTAATTTGTATCAATGAATATTACTAACCTAATTGTGCTAAACTTTCTTCAATGGTTTGAATTCTGGCCAAAGTATCTGCTTTTTTCTTTTGTTCAATTGCTAAAACATCCGGTTTTGCATTTTGAACAAATTTTTCATTGTCTAGTTTCTTGCTAACGCTTATTAAAAATCCTTTTTGGTGCGCTAAATCCTTTAATAAGTTTTCCTTTAAGCTAGCAGTATCAATTGCTTGATCTGATACAATATAAAATTTATCTTTTTCTAAAGCAACTACAATGGAGGCGGCAATGGCACTTGAAGTATATTGTATATCAGATGCGTTTATTTGCTTTGCTAATATTTTTTGTATTGTTTGATAGGGTGCATTATTCGATGTTTGAATATGTAGTTCAATCGCATCCTTTGGCTTGATCTGATTTTTATTACGTGCATCACGTAAAGTGGAAATGACGTTTTGCAATAAAGCACCTGCATTTAAAACAGCATCGTCTACTTTTGATGTTGGTGTATATAGTTTAATACATAAATCCTCGGTCTGCGTTTTTAATGTATGGTGAATTTCTTCTGTAATAAATGGCATGAAAGGATGTAATAATTGTAAAAGCGCATCATAATATTCCACTGTTTTTTCATATACGCCTTGATGCATTGGTTGTTCAAAACCTGGCTTGATCCATTCCAAATACCAACTACAAAAATCATCCCATATTAAACCATAAATCGTTTTTAAAGCTTCGCTTAATCGAAATGTTTTTAGCATTTCATCCACTTCGTTTTGAGTGCTCGTTAATTTCGTCTGAAACCAATCCATAGCAAATTTTGCATCCTCTGGAATTTCGCCTTCCTTATTTTGACGTGCTTCCCACATCTTCAATAATTTAGTGGCATTCCATAATTTATTATTAAAATTTCTGCCTTGCTCTAAAGTTGATTCGTCAAACAACAAATCATTTCCTGCAGGAGACGCAATCATAATACCAAAACGAACTGCGTCTGCACCATATTGATCAATGAGTCCTAAAAGGTCGGGAGAGTTTCCTAAACTTTTACTCATTTTACGTCCTTGTTTATCGCGCACAATACCTGTGAAGTATACATCCTTGAATGGAATTTTACCCATGTATTCTTCCCCAGCTATAATCATTCTCGCTACCCAAAAGAAAATAATTTCAGGTGCTGTTACTAAAGTGCTGGTAGGATAGTAGTAATTAACTTCCGCATTATTAGGATTTGATAATCCTTTAAAAACTTCAAAAGGCCATAACCAACTACTAAACCAAGTATCCAAACAATCGGCATCCTGTGTTAATTTTTTTCCTTTGGTTTCAGGATGATTCGCATTTACTTCTGCTTCATTGTGTGCAACATAAATATTGCCTTCTTCATCATACCATGCGGGTATACGATGCCCCCACCAAAGCTGACGACTAATACACCAGTCCTTAATGCCTTCCATCCAATGGCGATATAAGTTTTTAAATTTAGCAGGATGAAAACTAATTTCATCTGACATCACAGCTTCTAAAGCAGGTGCCGCTAATTTTTTCATATCCACCCACCATTGTAAACTTAATCTTGGTTCTACAATGGCATCGGTTCTTTCACTAAAGCCTACTTGATGCGTGTAATCTTCAATCTTCACTAAATTTCCTGCGGCATCTAAATCCTTGGTAATAATTTTTCTTACCTCAATTCTGTCCTGTCCGATATATAAGCCTGCTGCTTCAGATAAGGTACCATCATCATTCATGGTATCAATGACTTCCAAATTATATTTTTGGCCTAACATAAAATCATTGATGTCATGTGCCGGTGTTACTTTTAATGCACCAGTACCAAATTCAATTTCCACATAGTCATCGGCGATAATAGGGATGCGTCTATTGATTAATGGAACAAAAGCAAATTTGCCCACCAAGTGCTTATATCTGTCATCCTTAGGATGAACACAAATTGCTGAGTCTCCTAAAATAGTTTCAGGACGAACTGTTGCAATGGTAATATATTCATCACCGGGTATATCTAACTTATAACGTAAGTGATATATTTTTCCAGCAACTTCCTTGTGTATTAATTCTTCATCGCTTAATGCAGTTTTCGCGCGCACATCCCAATTGATCATTCTTTTACCGCGATAAATTTTTCCTTTCTTGTATAAATCAACGAAAACTTTAATAACCGATTCGTAGTAATCTGCATCCATGGTGAATGAGGTTCGCTCCCAATCCAAACTGCAACCCATCTTTCTCAATTGTTGCAAGATAATACCGCCATATTTTTCTTTCCATTCCCATGCATATCCTAAAAATTCATCTCTGGTTAAAGATGATTTTGGAATGCCTCTTTCTCTTAACATTGCTACTACTTTTGCTTCGGTTGCAATGGAGGCATGATCTGTTCCTGGAACCCAACATGGATTAAATCCTTGCATGCGCGCACGACGAACTAAGATATCTTGAATCGTATTATTTAAGCAATGCCCCATATGTAACACACCAGTCACATTTGGTGGAGGTATTACAACAGTGTATGCCTTTTTATCATTGGGCGTGCTGTGAAAATAGCCGCTGTCCACCCAATGTTTGTACCATTTAATTTCAACTTCACCCGGTATGTAATTTTTACTCAATTCCATGCTTTGCTTCTTTACCTATATTGAGCCACAAAAATAAGGAAAAGGGACAAGCAATAAGTTGCTAAAAAATACGACCTTAGCCACTCGATGGAATTTGCAGTAGTAGATATAGAAACCACAGGCAGTACCCCCCAATCCGCGGGGATTACTGAAATCGCTATTGTGATTCACAATGGGGTAGAAGTGACGGGCAAATATGTCACTTTGATTAACCCTAGGCAAAAAATACCCCCTTTTATCGTAAATATGACCGGCATAAGTGATGCCATGGTGGCAAATGCGCCATTATTTGAAGAGGTAGCACCACAGATATTTAATTTATTGAATGGTCGCATATTTGTGGCACATAATGTAAGCTTTGACTATTCCTTTGTGCATTATTTATTGGGAAAATCGGGGTTTCAGTGGTCAGCGCCAAAACTATGTACCATTAAATTAAGTCGACGCGTTTTCCCAGGGTTGGAAAAATATGGATTGGGTTCCTTGACGCGTGATTTAGGTATTCGTATTGAAGGAAGACACCGAGCTTGGGGTGATGCCGCAGCAACCGCACAAGTATTAACCATGGCAATTGAAAAAGAAGGGATGAAACCTATTCATAGTTTGTTGGCGAAAAAAGAACCAAGAAAGAAAATAGTACCGCCTCCTAATGATCGGTCAGATGCCGAAGATTAACGAAAGTTGTTTGCTTGGGACATTTTAATATTCCGCGCTGATGCCAGTGTAATTATGCGGAGTAATTGCTTTTAATTCTTTTTTGATGCTGGCATTTACTTTTAATCCATCAATGAATTTATGCATTAGTTTTTTATCAATTTTATTATTACCTCTTGTTAAATCCTTTAATGCTTCGTAAGGATTAGGGTAATTTTCGCGGCGTAATATTGTTTGAATTGCCTCAGCCACTACTGCCCAATTATTTTCCAAATCGGACTGCATTTTTTCTTCGTTCAAAATTAATTTGCTCAAACCTTTCTCTAATGAATTTAAGGCGATGGTGATATGACCTGCAGGTACACCCACATTTCTTAAAACTGTGGAATCGGTTAAGTCTCTTTGTAAACGACTGATAGGGAGCTTCGCTGCTAAATGTTCCAATACTGCATTGGCCATGCCTAAATTACCTTCGGCATTTTCAAAATCAATTGGGTTTACTTTGTGCGGCATAGCACTTGATCCTACTTCGCCTTTCTTGGTTTGTTGTTTAAAATAATCCATGGAGATATAGGTCCATATATCACGACTCAAATCAATCAATATATTATTTAAACGCTTTAATGTGTCACATTGCGCAGCAAAATGATCGTAGTGCTCAATTTGTGTGGTAAACTGCATTCTTTGTAAACCCAATACATCATCCACAAATTCATTGCCTAGACTAACCCAATTCTTTTTTGGAAATGCAATATGATGGGCGTTAAAATTACCAGTAGCGCCACCAAACTTTGCAGCATAAGGGATAGATGCGAATAATTCAATTTGATGATGTAGTCTTTCCACAAAAACCATGATCTCTTTTCCTAATGTAGTAGGGGAAGCCGCTTGGCCATGGGTTCTTGCCAGCAAGGAAACCTTTTTCCATTTTTTTGCTAGTTGAAATAAATTATTTTGCAAATTGATGTACCCAGGTAAAATATTATTTTCCATTGCTTCCTTCCAGCTTAATGGAATAGCGGTATTGTTAATATCTTGAGAGGTTAGTCCAAAGTGTATCCATTCTTTTAATTCACTTGCATTATTATTGTCAAGCAGCTCTTTTAAAAAATATTCAACCGCTTTTACATCGTGGTTGGTGGTAGCTTCAATCGTTTTAATTTTTTCTGCATCCGCTTCGCTAAAATTTTCAACTACCCCAAGTAAAGCTTTACGTAGAGCAGGGGTAACTTTAAAAAACTTTTTATCTGCCAAAAACAAGAAGTAGTGCACTTCCACCAGTACACGGTATTTTATAAGGCCAAATTCAGAAAAATAAGCGATCAATGAGGCAGTTTGCTTTTGATAACGACCGTCAATGGGAGAAATGGCTGTAAGTTTTGACATTTGATTGTGCTTTAAAGAAGTAGTTACTATATTAAAAAAAAGGTTTTTCTTTGTGCAAAGTTAATTCAATTGGACAAAAGATGGCGCATAGGCGCGGTAAGTTATTTAAATACCCGCCCATTATTATTAGGAATAGAGCAGGAAAGCTTTTTAAGCAGCATTGATTTGGTCAAATCCTATCCTACTAATATTGCCCAAGATTTACTATCAGGGAAAATTGATATTGGGTTAGTTCCTGTGGCTATCCTGCCCCAATTATCCAATCCCCACATTGTTTCCAAGTATGTTATTGGTGCTAATGGCGCAGTGGCTTCGGTGGCCTTATTTAGCGAAGTGCCTATAGATCAAATAAAAAGTATTTATTTAGATTATCAGAGCAGAACATCCGTAAAATTATTAAAGATATTATTAGCGCAATATTGGAAAGTGGAAGTGAATTTTTTAGTAGCAACAGAAAGGTATATTGACCAAATTTCCGGCACCACTGCCGGAGTGATCATTGGTGATAGGGCTTTGGAAAATTTAAGTAAATTCCCTTTTGTATATGACCTTGGATTGGCTTGGAAACAACATACTGGACTGCCATTTGTATTTGCTGCATGGGTGGCGAATCAGCCTATTCCTTCAGCATTCATGGCTGCTTTTGAAGCAGCTAATGGGTATGGTTTAGCTCATTTGGACGAGGTTATAGACTTGATACCTGCTCAGGAGCAAGTGTATGATTTGCATAAGTATTACACGGAGAACGTAAGTTACATCTATGATGAAGAAATGAAGCAGGGCTTAGCTGCTTTTTTAAACTTTATTAAATCTTAATTACTTTTACGCATGACTTCATTTGAAAAATTAATTACCCTGCTTTCCTATATCAAACAGCCTGCAAAAAGGAAAATGATCAATTTGGCGGCAACATTTGAAAACCAAGTTGGTTTAGAAGTAGGAGGGCCTAGTGCTTTATTTAATTTTAAGAGTGCATTCCCAATTTATTTGCATGCAAAGATGATTGATGGTGTTAATTTTTCTAATCATACGCTTTGGGAGGGCGAAATTCAGCAAGGTAATTTATATAGCTATTATAAAAATAAACAAGGATTTCAATTTATAGGTGAAGCGTCGGATTTAAGTGCAGTGAAAGATGCGTGTTATGATTTTGTACTTTCCTGTCATTCTTTAGAGCATGTTGCCAACCCAATTAAGGCTTTGAAGGATTGGATTAGGGTAATAAAGCAGCATGGCCGTTTAGTATTAGTGCTGCCAGATAAGGAATTCACTTTCGATCACAATCGACCCATCACCACTTTGACACATTTGATTGATGATTATAACAACGATGTAACCGAATCGGATACGACACATTTTGAGGAAGTAATTGCATTGCATGATTTCAAATACGATGCTTTTGTAAAATCAAAGGAGGATTTGATCAAACGCACACATTTAAATATTGTAAATAGGGCGGTGCATCATCATGTATTCAACTTAGCCTTAATTAAGGAGATGTTTATTTATTGTGGCTTTGAATTGTTACATCAACAAACCTATCCGCCATTCCATTTGGTGAGTGTTGCGCAAAAAAAGTAGTTCACTTATTTTTTTCTAAAAATTGCAGGTAATTTGTTTTTGAAAAAGTTGTTCACTATTTCTAGTGCTTCAGGTGCTGGGTTAATCCATGAAACCAATAAATAAAAGCTGAGTCCAAAAACCGAGGATTGCAATAAAATATTAGCTAGAATATTATTTGCATGCGGTATTTGATGCACCAACAAAATTAATCCAATACTCAATAATAAAAATAGCCCATGCTTATAAGTGTAGGGTTGCAGATTAAATTTAAAGTAAAGAAACGAAAATCGAATACTGTTATACAAAGTGAGTGCTATTAAATTAGAATATGCCAACCCTTCTAGGTTGTAATTTTTTATTAAATAGTAGTTCAGTGGTAAGGATAAAAGGATATAGAATAAGTTGGTGTAAAAATCAAACTTCCAAAAATTAGAAGTACCAATGATTTGGCTATTTACACCTGTAGCTAAATCAATTAATTTGGCCAATCCCAATATAAAAATCAGTTTACCAATAGCATCGTATCCGCCGGCTTCCTTGTGACTGACCCAGTTTAAAAATGCAATTAAATTGTCAGTATTTAACCAAATCAGCCCAAACAATAATAGCCCTATAGCTAGTAGGTTAGATACGCTTTTATGATATACATGTTTGATATTCGCAAAATCTTTGTTTTTCCAGGAAGAAGCTAATACAGGTATACTGATTGAATTCAAGCTGCGTTGTGGAATTTCCAAAATTGCTGAAACATAAGTTGCAATGGCAAAGATACTTGCATCACTTAATCCTCGCAATCCGACAATCATAAAAGTATCATTGGTACGCGCTAGTAAATTAAAAAATTGTCCTGCGAAAACGAATAGGGCAAAGCTGAACATTTTGCCTTTGAGTCGCTTGGTGACATTGCTGATTTGTAAACTTTTAAATGAAAATTGTTTCGATTGAATTAAGTTAATCAATAGTAGTAAGCTAGGTATTACATACAATAAACTAAATAAGGATAAAAAGCCAACAAGGTCAATATATTTTAATCCAAAAGCAATAATAAGTAGGGTAGTTAAAATACGAATTAATGTTTCTCTTAAAAAGTTTGAATAAACACCTTTTCTTAAACCCCAGGCAAAAGCCTCTAGCCAATAAAAAATTAATAAGAAAAAGGTATAAGGATATACATAATTAAAATACTGCCCTAAGCTGGGTGATTTGCCCAACTTGCGAATGATAAAATCTTTTTGTTGCCAGCCAATGATGAGCAGTAAACTAAATCCAATTAAATTAATAATTAAAGTGATAAAGGGGAGCTCGTTTTTTTTAGGGCCTAAATAATGATTATAAAAGGGATAAAATTTATAAATCACCGGCAAGGTTCCAAGCGTACAAAATACGGAAAGCGTAGCCCCAATATCCAACATGGCCCTGACCAGACCTTGGTCATTTTTTGAGAAGAACATGGGGAATAATACCAAAAGGTTAACGGCTCCAATTAAAAAGCCCATCAAGATAAAGAATGATGATTTAACCCCTTGTTTTTGAATAATCCCCATACTACAAATATATTGTAAATGTGGTAAAAGTAAATATGTAATGAAATGGGCTTATTTTTACCATATGGAACAATTGTCGGTCATTACTATCAGCTTTAATAATTTAAAGGAGTTGCAGCAAACCTGCAATTCAGTGGATAGTCAGTCAATTCCTCCCCATGAACATTATATAATAGATGGGTCAAGCAATGATGAAATTTCTGTATGGTTAAATAACTCCTCACAACCAGAATACCGTAAATGGATTTGTGAAAAAGATAAGGGTATTTCAGATGCCTTTAATAAAGGAATAAATTTGGCATCTGGATCGATCATCCATCTTTTAAACTCAGCGGATGTTTACTATTCAAATTCAGTTATAGAAAATGTGGTGAATTTTTATAAGCAACACCCAGAAACCCAGTGGACGAGTGGCAATATATATATGAAGCGCGGCGGAATTTGGGTAAATATTGGCGTTCCATTTGATCCTAAGCAATTATATAAAGGCATGCGCGCTGTTTCTCATCCTACTTGGTTTGTAAGGAAAGAAGTATATGCGCGGGTAGGCCAATTTTCTGTGGATATAAAAATTGCGATGGATTATGATTTGATGTGCAGATTGAAAGGAGAACCCTATGGTTATATCAACGAAACTTTAATAAAATTTGATGATTCTGGTGTAAGCACGCATCAGTATTTAAATTCTATTAAAGAAAATACACAAGTTTATGAATCCTACTTTGGATATTCGATTGCTGCGCGTATTTGGCAATTTAGATTACGGATATTGTACTATTTATTAAAATCTGGTTTCGGAAAGTTTTTATATGCTATAAAAGCAAATAATTTAAAGTAATCTTTTATAACACGGGCTTTTTGTAAATTTTTTTAAAAAGCAGAAACAGTTCGTTGAGTAATGGGGTTGTTTCAATAAATCGGGCTATTTGAATGGACTTAATTTTGAATGGGGCGAAGGGTATATCCATTTCTATGCATTTTTCTTCAATTTTGTTACGCACTTTATCAATCGTTAATCCTTGTCTATTATTTTTTGGTGTGCGTAATAGCCTATGCGCCATTGCTTTTGTGGTACTTTCTGCAAAAGCGGTAAGGTAGGATTGTATGGTTAATTCAAAACTGGTCGCTTCTTTCATTAATTCTTTTAGATAATCTAGAAAAATAATAAAAGCATCAAGTAAAATTTTATCTTTTGATGTTTTAGTTACAGAAGGGTGAATGCGAAATGAAAACCGGATAGCTGGATCCACGGCTAAGTAACTTTTTTTAGTAAGTGCAATCCATATTTGTGCATCTGCATATATCAAATTAGGATAATTAGTTGGGATGCCTCCAATAGCATCATAATCCTTGGATTTGAAAACATAACCAGTGGCCATAATATCAATCCTTTCTTTTAAAGTGTACTCCAAATAATCTGAGGCGGTCATTTGTGTAGGTAGTGAATGGCATTTTTTTATGGTTTCACTTTTACTATTGATATAGTTAAAATGGGTATGATACAAACTTGCTTCAGGGTTTGCATTAATCAAGTTATTAATACTTGATAGGAATCCTTTACTTAAAATATCATCATAACCTAAAATGGTCATGTATTCTTTTTTTTCAAGATCTTTGATGCGTCCCCAATTTTGCAAAATATCCAAATTTTTATCAGAAAGCAGGACGGAAATTTTTGGATTATTTAAATCCTTTATTTCATGTAATGCATCATCTGTATTACTGGTAATATCAGCTAAAACAATTATTTCATAGTGCGGATAGTCCTGTGCCAAAACTGACTGCAAGCAATCAAGTAAATATTGCTTTCCCGTTTTGAAAGGGATGATTATTGAATAATGATTTATTTTACCGCTCATAGCATCTACAAGATAAATATTTATAGTTAAAATTTAAACATATTCAATTTTTACTAGGTAAAAGAAGGCCGTTTTATGTAATTGGTTTAAATTTGGTTCAACTAAATGAATTGTGGGATGAACATTGTCGGAGTTGTAATACTATATCATCCTGATATAAAGCAGTTATCTGCTAATATCAACACTTATGTTTCTGGACTTAAGCAACTCTATATTTACGATAACTCTGAACGCCATATCCCTGGTATTGAAGCAGCCTTATATAGCCTACACCCAAATGTAATATATAAGTTTTTTAATTCAAATGAGGGAATTGCTAAACGCTTGAATCAAGCAGTTGCACTTGCAACTCAAAATCAGTTTGATTATTTGTTGACTATGGATCAGGACTCGTCTTTTAAACAGGGTGATTTTGAGAAGTACAAATCATTGATTCATAAAAGGGCGTATTCGAATGTAGCGCAATTCGGTATTAATTGTCAGCCCAATATTACAATTCCAAGCGAAGCGCCGCAAGAAGCGCTTACCTTAATTACTTCAGGTTCCATTTTAAATCTTTCATTAGTAAAAAAAGTAGGGGCATTTAATGAGGACTTATTTATCGATTTTGTGGACGCGGAATTTTCATATCGCGTGGTTCAACAAGGTTTAATTAATTTAATGTTTTCAAATATCCTGTTGAATCATGCCATAGGTGATTTGGTTTCTGGAAGATCACTATTATCATTAAAAAAATCATCACGCATCATTCATATGCCAGTAAGGGCTTTTTATATCACTAGGAATGGACTATTCCTATTATTTAAACAAAAGGGACTAAGTCCAGTAATGAAAAAGGATGTAATTAGGTGTATGAAAATTTTAAAAAACGATTTAATTTACCATCCGCAATTAGCGAAAGTGTATTTAAATGTCATTAAAGGTTTTTTTGCCTTTTGTTTCAATAGCATGGGTAAAAGGTAAAACTAACCTTTACTGCTTAGCCGTAGCATTTCGTCTATAAAAATGCCTTTTAATTTTAAAGTTTGTAACACTTTATTCGTCCTAACTAAAAGGTGAAATTTAAATTTTTCTGCAAAAGTCTTTTTTGATTTATCGTATTCAAATGACCACTGACCTGTCATTTTAGAACTTGGTTTTACCATTGCTCTTTTCTCAAATAAAACAATGCTATCATAATAATGTATCGTATTGGTAGTTTTGGTAAAATCATCCACCACAAAATTGGGTTGTTCTGTATAATGCGCGTTTAATTGATCAATTAACGATTTAGTATATTCAATAAATGTGCCATTTCTTTGATGACCTCCACCATATGCATTCATATAGGAAGTATGTACATCCTCGCATAAATAAATGCCGCCAATGTTGATATGCTTATATAATTCTTCAAAGGATACGATTTGTTGGTCCTGTGTATGCCCGCCATCATCAATTAAAATATCGATAGGTCCAATTTTATCAATGATGGATCTAAGAAAATGTCGATCCTCTTGTGAGCCAATGAGTATATGGGTATTTTCATCTTCTAGTTGTTTGCATCTTGGATCAATATCAATTCCCCAGATAGTGGCTTCCTGCCCAAAATATTTTCGCCACATTTGAAGACTCCCTCCTTGGTAAACACCAATTTCAACAATTGTTATTTTTTTATTTCTATATTGATTAAAGTATCGATCATACACATCAAAATAATGATCAAATTTATTAATCAATCTTTTTTCATTGTGTTCAAAATAATCTCTAAGCTCGTTCATTAAATTATCGTTTAAATTATGTTATCCTAATAGTCCTTTTAATGCGTCAATCCTAAATTTTATTATCGGCCATATTTTACTTGGCGTAAATTGTAAAGCATATTTGAATCCTAATATTACTGCGGCTCCTAATTTTAAAAAATACTCCCATACTTTTATCAAATAAGTAGCTTTTGAAATTGCTAATGTTCTTGTTTTTTCACCGCGACCAATACCGCTTGCTACGCGGTACATATATTCCGAGGTCAATTTTTTCACTTCCACAACATGATGGACACAAATAGCTGGGTCATAATAAATAATATGACCTAATGCAAGTATTTTATAAAATAATTCCTTTCCTTCCCCGCCAATTCTTAAAGTGCCAACTACACCAGGCAAATTCACATTAAAGCCGCCAATTTGGTCATACACTGATTTTTTCACGATCATGTTTGATTCAAGTGGGTACTTCCCATTTTCAAATGCACAGGCGATAGGAGCGTAGTCAAAATTGCCTACAAGTGAGGAAACGTAGTAACTCATCCATTTGGGTTCGGATGGAATATATTTCGGTATGATTCGTCCACCAAAACCCACTGCATCCGGTTTATTCTGGATATGCTTTAAAAAATTTTCAACATAATTAGGGGTAGCGACTGCATCATCATCCATGAAACAAACCCATTCCCCTTTGGCAATAGCAGCTCCATTATTGCGTGCAAAAGACGCACCTTGTTTGGTTTCGCTGATAAAAGTAAATTGCCCGTTCGTATTTGTTTGCCGCCATATTGCGTATACTTCCTTGGTATTGTCTGTTGAATTATTATCTACAATAATTACTTCAAATTCATTAAGCCCAGCGGATTGACAATATAAACTTGTCAATGCATCACTGATATAGCTTGCTCTGTTGTAACTACATATAATAATTGATAATATCATTCAGGCGAATTAACTTTTAAGAAAGTGAATTTTCTTTCTTGAATGATTTAATGATTATTCCAATAAGTAATCCCCACAAAATAATGGATGCAAATAATGAAGCTTTTTGTGCCATGGCAATGGAGCTTGGCTTGAACTCAAATCGAATATTGTGCTTACCTGCTGGAATCACTAAACCTCTTAAAACATAATTTGTTTTAATAATCGGTGATTCAACTTCGTCGATATATGCTTTCCATCCTAACTTATAATACACCTCACTAAATACTGCAAATTGTTTTTGACTTGCATTGGAGCTATAAGTAACAATATCATTTTTATTTTCAACTAAATTAATGGTAGCAGCGCTGTCATATACGATCGCGGTTAATTCATTTAATTTGTCTTTTTCTTCGATGATAGCTGTGTCCTTTGGATTAAAATTACTCAAGCTGCTCATGACTTCGGCGGGTCCTTTTTTATATTCAATCCCTTTGATAAACCATACATTGCCTAAAGCTTCCGGATTTGCGATGGTATCGGTGGCTATATTTCCTGTAATAACATACTTGGTATTCATCATATTCACAACAGGCAAACAAACAGGGAACTTATACCATTGGTTCTCAATTAAATCTTGGTAGATACTTAGTTTAGCAGGGTTATATCCACCCACGGTATTGTGATGGTAGGCGACTAAGGCGCCACCATTGAATGCATTTTGAATACCGCCCCTCATATCCAATACACGATAGTTGGAGGCATCTCTTTTTAACGCAATATCAATAGGGGATTCTGCAAAAGTGTTATCATTTTCAGCTGCTTCAATGTAGTTTTCCGGTTTCAAATATTTTACATTGACTTGAAACAAATCAATCATGGTAATGATACCAATAGCCGCAATAAATATTGTTTGCGTGATAGTTTTTTTGAAATATAAGAATATGAAAACAAAAGCGAAGCTGATAAAGATAACTGTCCTGTATAAGTCACTTTCTATAAATCCTTGACGATCCTTCGCTAATGCGTTGGTTAAATCGCGCGCTGGCCCTTCAAAAGCATTTCGTTGATTCGCATCTGGAATTTGAGAAATTTGAGAAAGCAATTGGGTGTCATTCAAACTTTTAAAATCACTATTGATATAAAATAATAGTACGCATGCGAATAAAACCCCCAATGCAATAAAGCTTGTTTTATATTTACTAAAGAAGTCCTTAAAGTTGTTTTGTTCGGTGATTCCTTGTAATCCAAATAATGCCATGATGCCGATGAGTAAAGTTGGAATAACCATAATCATACTTGGTGCACGGAACTTATTATAAAAGGGTAGGTGATCTACCATGAAAAAATTAAAACTTTCAAAGTAAGACCCCGCAGATAAAAGCAACGAAAATAGTATTGCTGGAATAATCCACCATCTATATTCATTGGTTTTAAATGAAATACCAATAAATGCAAAAAAGCAAATCAATATACCAATATATGGAGGCCCAGCGGTAAAGCCAATACCACCCCAATAAAATTGAATAAAGGATTGTAATTGTTGTGCTACCTGCGGTTGCATTTGTTGCAATGCTTCAATTGCTTTTGATTTTTCAGGATCAATGGCACTTGGATCACTGCCGCCGCCATAAATATTTGGGAACATCAAAACCAATGGTTCGGTTTTAAACATACTATAGGATAATGCATAGTCTTTATTTAAACCTGCATTTGTTGTATTGCTACCCTTAGATGCTAAAATACTGCCGCCGCGAATAGACTCTTTGCCATACTCATAAGTGCTAATTAAAATAGGCGCATTCACAGCTAAACCTAATAATCCAGCTATCATAGCGGTTGCCATAGTTTTTAAAATATGGGCAAATTCTTTTTTTAGAATCCATTGTATTAAAAAATACATAGTCATAAAAAATACAATGATTAATCCGTAGTATGTTATTTGTAAGTGATTGGCTTGCACAAATAATGCAGTAGAAATTCCTGTCAATAATCCGCCAATTAAATATTTCTTTTTAAAGATGAGTAAGATAGCGCCCACAAAAAAGGGTAGGTAAGCAATCGCATGCATTTTAGTAATATGACCAACTACTATGATAATAGGGTTATAAGTGGCAAAACTATACGCCAGTGCACCTATAATTCCAATGAATGGGTTGATGCCTAATACAATCGCTAAAAAATAAAAACAGATACATGCAAGAAAAAATAAATTGATGGGTTCTGCTAGATTCAACGTTAAAATTCGATCCAATAATCCAATTGTGAAAGCAAAGCCTGGAACACCTGTAATTTGATAAGTAGGCATGCCGCCAAACATACTATTGGTCCATAATGGATTTTGACCATATTTAGCACCTGCGGTTAGGGTTTCCTGCGCCATTCCCTTCCATTGACTTATATCAGATTGTTGTAATACCTTTCCTTCCAATGCTGGTTTACAATAAATAATTGAGCAAAGTAAAAATATTGCCACTGCTATAAAATGGGTCAAATTAGCCTTAAAAAATGGTTTCATTATAATGGTTTCATTGTGTCAACAAACCTACAACTTAATTGGATATTGAAAAAATGACGGGAACCCAAATTTTCTTATCTTCCCATTCTAAATTACTGACCTGAAAATGAGCCGTTTTAATCCCATTTTAGCGTTTTTGTCCAAATTGGCCATTATATGTAATCTATGTTTTGTTTTTTCACTGATGGTCATGTTTGTACCCAAAATTAATTTTCCGGTTGCTTTTTCAAATTTCCTTGCTGTTTTAGGTTTGGAGATGGCCCCATTGGTGAGTGTATTTTTCGGAGTAGCATATTTATATATGTGGGTTAGGAAACAAGTTATTGAATTACCCCACTGGCAAACAATTACTAATCTTTTAATGTTATTGTTTCAGCTCGTTTTTATCATTGTTTAATTATTCAATTTGTATACGTTATGATTCATTCTATTTTAAAAGATAAATCAACAAAATTATTTTTAGGGATATCTGCCTTTTTTGTGGCCAACGCTTTAATTGCAGAATGTATTGGGGGAAAAATATTTTCATTAGAAGGCGTGTTGGGTTTATCGCCTGCAAATTTGACTTTGTTTGGTGAAAAGGGATTGTCCTTTAATTTAACCTGTGGTGTTTTATTGTGGCCTTTGGAATTTGTTATTACAGATATAGTGAATGAATATTATGGCCCTAAGGCGGTAAAACGTATTAGTATTACAGCGGTTTCCTTAATTCTTTATGCATTTTTGATGTTTTATTTGGCTATGCATATTGCGCCCGCACAATTTTGGGTAGATTCAAAAACAGCAGATGGAATACCAAGTATGCAAGGTGCATTTGAAGCAATTTTTGGACAAGGCATGTGGATTATTTTAGGGAGCTTGGTTGCCTTTTTAGTAAGTCAGTTTATAGATGTTTTTGTGTTTCATAAAATAAAAAAGATGACTGGCGAGAAAATGGGCTGGTTGCGTGCAACAGGTTCTACGGTGGTATCTCAATTGGTGGATAGTTTTGTAGTATTAGTGATTGCTTTTAAAATTGGTAATAACTGGAGTTGGTCCTTTGTACTTGCGGTTTGTGCGGTTAATTATATGTATAAGTTTACCATGGCCATTATCTTAACACCCGTGATAGGGATCGTTGAAAATAGGATTGAAAAATACCTCGGACATGAAACCGCTAAAAAAATGAAATTAGCGGCAATGGGTATTGAGAATGAAGTGTAGTTTAAATAGAAAACTTTTCTTTCAATAGTTGAATGGCTACTTTGTCAATAGGTAAACTCATCGTTTCTGCATCCACATCTTTAAAGTTTACCCAACGAAATGATTCTGCTTCTCCTTTAACATCGTCCGCTGTTTGGTCAGGGGTGAAGTCAAATTTTTTGGTGGAAGTTTTTATTCCACTTGTATCATCGCAATGCACATGATAATAAATGGAGATAATTTGATCTTTATTATTGAATGCTGAAATTTGAAAAAAATCAGTGGTATATAAATGTTCACCAACGGTTACTGTTAATCCAGTTTCCTCCATAAATTCTCTTGCAACACATTCGCGCGTGCCCTCGCCAAATTCTAATCCCCCACCTGGAAGCTTGGTGAAATAACTTCCTCTGATAAATTCATCACTCACGAGTAATCTATTGGCTTTATCTAGCAATACGCCATATACTCTAACATTAAATAAGGGCATTTTTCTAATTTTAATTAAACAGTAATACTTCCGCTGAATACAAATGTGCCAGGGCCCATTAGCCAGATATTTTCAAATACTTGGTCGCCTTTATTATTGAAGCGAACCGCTAATTTTCCGCCCAAGGTTTCAATTTGTATGGTTTGCTCGCCTAATTTTTCAATACCTGAAATTAAAGCAGCAGCGGTGACACCAGTGCCACAACTTAAGGTTTCATTTTCTACACCACGTTCATAGGTGCGTACAAAAATTTTATCATCTTGTTGTTCTACAAAGTTTACATTAATGCCTTCTGATTTGAACCGATCATTAAATCTGATCATTTGACCCAAACCAAACACATCCATACTGTTAATGCTATCTACCATTTCAATATAATGGGGGGATCCGGTATTCAAGACAAAAAATGGAGTATCGCCATCAATATTTTTCTCAACTGCGTTTACGTCACTCATTTTTAAATACACCCATCCATCTTCATTGATTGTTGCTTCATGTGGTCCATCAATTGCAATGAAGTTAAATTGTTTTTTATTCAAACCGATATCAAAAGCAAATTGTGTTAAACATCTTCCGCCATTCCCACACATGGATCCTTCTAATCCATTTGCATTATAATAAGTCATCTCAAAATCGTAACCTTCTTTATTGCCTAGTAAAATAAGCCCGTCTGCGCCAATACCTTTTTTGCGATCACAGATAAAAGCAATTTGTTCCCTGGTTAGTACAAAATTATTTTGTCTGTTATCGATGATAACAAAATCATTGCCAGTGCCTTGGTATTTTGAAAAATTAATTTTCATTTTAAAATCGGTTATTGAAATTTATTTTAAATTTTTTCGATGATGGCTAATGATTTTTGAATCATATTATTTACAGCCTGACCCATATCCTTACTGTATTCTTTTTTAACACGGTTGGCAACAATCACATTAATGCTTAAGCATTGGTGTCCTAATATATTACACAAGCCATAAATAGCGCTGGTTTCCATTTCAAAGTTGGCGATATGATGATTGCCATATTTAAAACTCGTCATCTGGTCCACCAAATTAGGCATAGCCAAAGGCATTCTTAATATACGCCCTTGTGGGCCATAAAATCCTGGGCAAGTAACGGTGATGCCATGGTTATATCCTTGCGTGAAGTGTTTAATTAATCCCGCGCTTGCAGAAGCGATATATGGAAACACTCTGTGTGAATTTATTTGCGTGTGTGATTCAAAGGCAGATAAAATTGCTTTTTCTTCCTCGTTGTTTTGCAAATTATAGAAATGCAATAAGTTGTCAATGCCTAAGCCATGTGTTCCTGCGACCAATTGATCAACGCCCACCTCACCTTGTAGTGATCCACAAGTACCCATTCTTATAATGGCGACTGACTTTTTTTGTTCTTTAATCGTCTTAGTTTCAAAATCAATATTCACCAGCGCGTCTACTTCATTTAAGGCAATATCAATATTATCAGGTCCGATACCGGTAGATAAAACTGAAATTCGCTTATTACCCACATATCCAGTATGTGTAATAAATTCTCTATGTGCACAAACATGCTCCACGCGATCAAAATACTTGCTCACTTCGGCCACTCGGTCAGGATCACCAACAGTAATAATCGTATCCGCAATTTGATCTGGCCTTACATTAAGGTGATAAATTGCCCCTCTTTCATTAATAATCATTTCAGATGCGCCAATGGGTTGCATATTTCAATTTTATGTCACAAATGTCGTTTAAATCGTATTAGTGGTAAAATTCTTTTATAATTAACTTCTTTGTGTTATTTTCGCGTCCTAGAAAAGGTCCTGTGGCCGAGTGGCTAGGCAGAGCTCTGCAAAAGCTCCCACAGCGGTTCGAATCCGCTCGGGACCTCGATACAAAGCCTCCTCCGATTATCGGAGGAGGCTTTTTTCATTTCAAGCAGCGGCAGAATCTTGCTTTCGAAAGTTGGAGGGATATTGTTCTTCCAATTTGTCCTTTCAACGTCTTTATCTACTTTTACATTATGAAGCACTCTCAAACCATCGGTATACTACTTTGCTTAGCATTGATTTACACAACTACCCAACCATTTATAATTATTGAAAGTAGAAATTGGGTAATTACCGGTTGGAATCCTGTAGGAAGTTTCTTTGGTCAATCTGGAAAATTTTTATGCTTTTTTGCTGCCTTGGGTGCCTTGTTTTTTGCTTTACCTTTTATTTGGGCAAAAAGGTTCAATATGGTTTTTGGCGCATTCCTGTTTGCCTGGTCATTCCGTAATTATTTAATTCTATCTACCTGTCAAATGGGGGAGTGTCCACAAAAGCAATGGGCATTGTATGGATGTATTATTTTATCAGGGCTAATTTTATTAATGACATTTTTACCCAAAATAAAAGTCAGCTAGTTATATAAAAAGCGTATCCGAATTACACGGATAATTTCTTTAAAGCGGCATCAATCATTTTTACTGATTCCAAAATTTGAGCTTCATTAATAGTTAATGGAGGAGCGAATCTTATTTTATCGCCATGCGTTGGTTTGGCTAAAAGTCCTTGGTCACGTAAATGCAAACAAAGTTCCCAGGATACTTCTGGATCTTTATGATTAATCAAAATAGCATTTAACAAACCACGACCACGTATTAGTTTTATTAAGGGGGAATTTAATTTTGCTAATTCACTTCGTAATAATTTTCCCATGGCTTCTGCATTCTCAGCCATTTTTTCCGACTTTAAAATTTCTAAGGATTTCATTGCAACAGCACAGGCTAATGGATTACCTCCATAGGTGGATCCATGTTCGCCAGCTTTAATTTGCATCATTATTTCATTGTCGGCCAATACTGCTGAAATGGGAAGTGTGCCTCCACTCAATGCTTTTCCTAATATTAAAATATCTGGGCGAACATTTTCATGATCACATGCTAACATTTTTCCAGTGCGCGCCAAACCTGTTTGTATTTCATCTGCAATAAATAAAACATTATAATGATTACATAAGTCACGCACTCCTTTTAAATAACCATCCGCTGGGATTACAACACCAGCTTCGCCTTGAATGGGTTCAACCATAAATGCAGCAACTGTATTATCTTGAAATGCTTTTTCAAGCGCGATTAAATCATCATATGGGACTAAACCAAAGCCGGGCATATATGGACCGAATCCTTGATAGCTACTTGGGTCAGTTGAAGATGAAATTGCAGCCAATGTGCGTCCCCAAAAATTACCTTCCGCAAAAACAATTTTTGCTTGATTTTCTGGAATGCCTTTTATATTATAACCCCATCGTCTTGCTAATTTAATTGCTGTTTCACCACCTTCTACTCCGGTATTCATTGGCAATACTTTATCATAACCAAAATAGGAAGTGATATACTTTTCATATTCGCCTAATAAATTATTATGAAAAGCACGAGAGGTTAAAGTCAACTTACTTGCTTGTTCTTGCAAAGTTTTAATAATTGCTGGGTGACAATGACCTTGATTTACTGCGGAGTAGCCACTTAAAAAATCGTAATATTTTTTCCCATCCACATCATATAAAAACACACCTTCGCCTTTTTCAATGACAACGGGTATGGGGTGGTAGTTGTGTGCACCAAACTGATCTTCAAGTGCTAAATATTTTAAAGCAGCATCACTTAATGCATTCGTGTGATTCATAATGAAACGATTAAAAGTAAAAAAAGAAAAAAGCTACATTCAAATAGAAATTGGGATGTTTGAACAAAAATATAGGGGAGGTTAAACTAACCCCAAGGGATGATTTAGAAAATCTAAATTAGCATATAAAAAAAGGCCTTTGTTCATGTATGCAAATTAGTTTTTTTAGTGCAAATTCCAAAGATTTGGTGGTACATTCGCTAAAACATTTCCCTTTGCATCCAACTGTTTCAATCGTTATTTTAAATTTTAATGGTGTAAAATACCTAAAGGAGTTTTTACCGTCTGTAATAGCTACCCAGTATGATGCATTTGAAATTATTGTTGCTGATAATGGATCCACAGATAATTCATTGGAAGTATTAACAGAACAGTTTCCCTCTGTTAAAGTAATAATGAATAATAAAAACGAAGGTTTTGCTGGTGGATATAATTGGGCATTGAAGCAAGTGATAAGCGACTATTATGTGCTTCTAAATTCAGATGTGCAAGTGGCTCCCAATTGGATACAACCAATGGTTGATTTATTAGAATCTAATCCAAACATCGGGGCTTGTCAACCTAAAATTTTAGCAAAGGATCATCCAACCACTTTTGAATATGCGGGTGCAGCTGGCGGATGGATTGATATATTAGGTTATCCATTTTCCAGAGGTCGCGTTTTTGATACCTGTGAAATAGATCAGCAGCAATATGATTCCATTGCTCCTATCTTTTGGGCGACTGGCGCTTGTATGATGATCAGATCATCCTTATTCCATGAATTAAAAGGTTTTGATGCGCAGTTTTTCGCACATCAAGAGGAAATTGACCTTTGTTGGCGAATGCAGTTAAGTGGCTATCAATTATTTGCTTGCCCAAGTTCGGTGGTGTATCATGTGGGTGGAGGTACCTTACCAAGAGGTGGAAGAAAGGTGTTTTTGAATTTTAGGAATAATTTGATCATGCTAGCTAAAAATTTGCCCACAAGTGAATTAGTATGGAAAATACCAATGAGGCTTGGGTTGGATGCTATATCCGCTTATAAAGGGCTTTTAAGTGGAGATTTGTCCTTTTTTATGGCTATTGCCAAGGCGCATTTCTCTTTCTTCGGTTATTTGATGTCAGGAGAGATAAAAAGGACTGAAAATACAAAACCAATGAAATCGCTTCAAGGTGTATATGGGGGATCTGTGGTTTGGCAGTACTTTATAAAAAATAAGCATCATTTTGACAAAATTGTAACGAAACCCTTTCATTATTAAGAACTTGTTGTTATTTTTGCTTCCGTAATTAATCAATATGTCACAAGATTTACAAGAAACAGGAGCACAAAAAGATATCGCCACTAATTGGGTGACTTCTTCTAGATTTATTTTTTATGTATCAGTTTTTGCTTTGTTAGCATTGGTATTAGGCAATTGTACCAAATTATTCACGAGTGGGTTTAAGAAAACGACACCTGAAGTGAATACAAGCTCTCAATACAAGCCTGAGTACAAGTAGTAAAAAAAATTTGTTTTAGAGCGCTGAATCCTTATTTTTGCACTCCTAAAAATAGTTCTTACAAAAGCGAAAGTAGCTCATTTGGTAGAGCACGACCTTGCCAAGGTCGGGGTGGCCGG